>NZ_CM001776.1:4070007-4670007 GCF_000332275.1 Synechococcus sp. PCC 7336 | reverse complement strand
CGCTTGTGTTTTCCAGATATGAGCCTACGGCATCGAAAGATATATATACAGGCTTTGTGATTCAGCCCCTTTTGATTTTATTTGGTTTAATTTTACCTTTTCTGGTATCTGTTTTCTCTACACTTACATCTCGAATTTTCTCAAAAAGACAGAAAAAGTGTGTCGATTGTGTTGTCCATATCTTAAACAGAGAAAACACTTCTGTCGATCAATTAAAGCAAGTTAGAGCAAATATTGAGGAGATCGAGAGACGAATATTCAAGCCTCTTTCAATCGCCTTAAGAACATTTCTGGCGATATTCTGGACTGGGCTGGTATATATTTTTTCAAACAGCATTCAGCCTTATCTTATAGAAGAGCGAATTCAAAACTGGCTGGAGTACAGTAACCTTAAGTCTGTTGTACTCTCTATAAGCTTTGGTTTTATAGCGATCTCAACTCTATATTTGCTGATCGAAAGCTATTTGAGAATTAATGATATGATTTTTCGATCTGCACAATTAGGTTGTAATGAGTATGAATTCCACCTATATAATAAATAAGCAAAACTAAACATGTCCAAATTGAAAGCTTTAGTCTTGAGGATAGATCGATAGAGATCTCTAGCTGAAGAGTTGGCGATTTCGCACGTCTCACTAGCGCTGTCAATCGCTGCATCTGCCCCCTAAATCCCCCACCAGTGGGGGACTTGGCCACGATTTTGGGTTATCGTTGAGAGGTTTTGGGGAAGGGAGCGGGGCTTGAAAGGCGATCGCGATCTGCACTGCTCGTGTACTTTCTTGAAGTCTCCTCTAGCCACTTAGATAGTTAGCATAGCTACGCGCGAAACAAAACGATCCACAAACACTAAACAAGCCGAAGAAAATCTCTCGCAAGTCCCCCAGAATGGGGGATTTAGGGGGCGAGTGCAAAGCATCAAAACACCTAGCCGATCCCTCCAAATCCCAATCCCTCCACAATCCTCTCTACAACCTTATCCAAATTCTCCATCACCTCCTCATTCCCAAACCTCAACACCCGATACCCAAATGTCTCCAGTTTCTCTGTCCTAGCCGTATCATATTCCCCACGGCTGTCATGAACACTGCCATCAACCTCAATAACCAAACGGCAAGCAGGACAATAAAAGTCAACGATAAATCCTTGAACGGGATGCTGGCATCGAAAACGCAAGCCGTTTATCTGTCTATTTTTAAGCGCATTCCACAAACGGACTTCAGCAGGAGTGAGACGCTGACGAAGTTCTCGGGCAGCTTGGATGATTTCTGGAGAGTTGCCTCGAATGCGATCGCCTTTTCGAGGCATCAGAATTCACCGTGTTTTGTGTTTATATTGCCCGATTAGCTTTGCACTATGGCCCCCTAAATCCCCCACTAGTGGGGGACTTGGCCACAATTTTGGGTTGTCGTTGAGAGTTCTTGAAGAAGGAATGAGAGATTGAAGGGCGATCGCGATCTGCATTGCTCGTGTACTTTCTTGAAGTCTCCTCTAGCCACTTAGATAGTTAGCATAGCTACGCGCGAAACAAAACGATCCACAAATACTAAACAAGCCGAAGAAAATCTCTCGCAAGTCCCCCAGAATGGGGGATTTAGGGGGCGAGTGCAAAGCATCAAAACACCTAGCCGATCCCTCCAAATCCCAATCCCTCCACAATCCTCTCTACAACCTTATCCAAATTCTCCATCACCTCCTCATTCCCAAACCTCAACACCCGATACCCAAATGTCTCCAGTTTCTCTGTCCTAGCCGTATCATATTCCCCACGGCTGTCATGAACACTGCCATCAACCTCAATAACCAAACAGCAAGCAGGACAATAAAAGTCAACGACAAATCCTTGAACGGGATGCTGGCATCGAAAACGGAAACCGTTTATCTGTCTATTTTTAAGCGCATTCCACAAACGGACTTCAGCAGGAGTGAGACGCTGACGAAGTTCTCGGGCAGCTTGGATGATTTCTGGAGAGTTGCCTCGAATGCGATCGCCTTTTCGAGGCATCAGAATTCACCGTGTTTTGTGTTTATATTGCCCGATTAGCTTTGCACTATGGCCCCCTAAATCCCCCACTAGTGGGGGACTTGGCCACAATTTTGGGTTGTCGTTGAGAGTTCCTGAAGAAGGAATGAGAGATTGAAGGGCGATCGCGATCTGCATTGCTCGTATACTTTTTTGAAGTCTTCTCTAGCCACTTAGACAGTTGACATAGCTGCGCACGAAACCAAACGATCTACGGCTCTACCGGACCCAGTATGCTAGTTCCATGCCAAAGCTGCTCAAAGCCTTGCCAGCAATGGATTAGACGGTAAAACATACCTCTTTATGGTCAAGATCTCATGAAAGCCTTACCTAACAAGGCTTTTGGACTCTTTAGGACGACGGACAGCATAGCCAGAACCGATGAGCCCGATCTACAAATACTAAATAAGCCGAAGAAAATCTCTCGCAAGTCCCCCAGAATGGGGGATTTAGGGGGCGAGTGTTTAGGAGGCAAGTTCGCGCCAGGGCTGTTGATGTTTAACCATGGCGTTAAGACTGTTCAACAGTTTGTGCGCACAAGCAATCAGAGCCACTTTCTTCGCCTTCCCCGCTTTCAATAGTTTTTGGTAAAACGCTGCAATCACCGGATTATGCTGCACGGCAACCAAAGCTGACATATACAGCGCCGAGCGCACAATCGCCCGTCCTCCAACCATCCGCCGCTTGCCTCGCAGTTTGCCACTATCCCGGTTGAACGGAGCTAGACCCACCAAGCTGGATAGCTTCTTGCTGCTCAGTTGACCTAATTCCGGCAGCGTCGAGACCGACACCGTGGCCACCACCCGCCCCACTCCAGGCACACTCATGAGTAACTCATAGCTTGCCTGGAAGGCTCGCACTCTTGACGCAGTTGGTCAATCTCCTTATCGAGCGCTTCGAGCCGCTGCTTGAGCTACTCGATATGAGCCTTGATGTCGGCTTGGGCTGATAGATTGTGGACACTGTGAAGACGTCGGCGCTCATCATTCGTCATCTGCACCACCTGCTGGCGGCGATGGACCAAGTCAGATAGAGCTTGCTCTAAGTCTGGGGCTAATGCCTGAGGGGTCGGTTGCAAGGCTTGAGCAAAGTGCGCCAGCACCTGAGCATCAATGCGATCGGTCTTGGCTAGACGGCCACAAGCTTTGGCAAAATCACGCGCCCGTTTGGGATTAATCACAGCCACTGAGAAGCCAGCTTGTTGTCACTGTTTGACCACTCCCCTTTCCATTCCACCGGTTGATTCGAGCACCACTCGCTCAATCTGATGCCGACTCAGTTGCTCGACTAACTCGCCCCAGCCCAAGACGTGATTGCCCACTTGCCAGCTCTCATCGGCTGGACGCATGGCGATATCTAGGCTGGCTTTACTGACATCGATTCCGACCCATTGGCCCTCTGTTGTGACTTTCATGATCCAGACGCTCCTACTCCGTGATTGAACGCATTGTTTGTCATCCCATCCATCACTCGACCTTGGACAATTCGGGTTCTTGACCCTGGCGATTTTTCGAGTTGTCGATGCATGAGTCAAGCAGCGACCTTGACTAAATCACGGCGTTCTACACCTAGGGGGCTAGCGGTCTACTGCTCTCTTCCAAGATACAAGGGGGCTAATGCAGTGGTTAACAGCGTTAGTGAGGGGGACTAAAAGGTGCCTCATTAAAACTACAGGTTTCTGACTAGGCTTGGTTTAACATCAATAGCCTGTGGGGCTTTGAGGTGAGATTGTTGAACTCGTGAAGACAGATTCTATCTTTTACCGGCTGTTCGCAGTCTATCCCGCCAGCTTCTTCGAGCTGGTCGGCTTACCGGCTGAAGAGACCCAATCCTACCGGTTTGATTCTGTGGAGGTGAAGCAGACAGCCTTTCGCATCGATGGTGTCTTTCTCCCCCTCGGCCCCCAGCACCCCATATTGTTCTGTGAGGTTCAGTTCCAATCGGACCCCAATCTCTACAAGCGACTGTTCTCAGAGATCTTCCTCTACCTTCGCCACGAAAGCTCTACCGTCACTTGGCGAGCGGTGGTGTTGTTTGCCCGCCGCAGTATCGAACCCAGTAACAGGATTAATTACCAGCCCCTATTGGACAGTCCTTACGTGCAGCGACTGTATTTGGATGAGCTGGAGGAAAAAGAAGAAACTCTGGGGGTAGGAAGAGTGCGATTGGCGATCGAGTCGGAAGAGGCTGCAGGCGACCGTGCCCGCCAATTATTGGCGAGAGCCCAGCAGGTGACTGATGCGGTCCTGCGGCGAGAGATCGTAGAATTGATTGAGATTGTGCTGGTGTATAAGTTCCCTCGTCTGAGTCGAGAGGAGATTGAAGCTATGTTGGGTTTGAGCGATTTGAAGCAGACTAAAGTCTACCAAGAAGCCTTAGCAGAAGGTCGCGAAGAAGGCCGCGAGGAAGGAATTCATCAAGGATTGCTGCAGGTAGCGAGGGAGATGTTGGCGAATGGCATGTCTGTCGATCGAGTAAGCCAATTGACGAAATTGTCGAGGGAAGAAGTTCTGCAGCTCGAACAATCGATCGCTGAAGGATAGTTCGAGCTGAGTTTCACTCAAAGCCCTCGCGAAGCATGGCATCAGCCATCATTTTGGCAGAGGGGACCAATCAATAGGGTTTCGAGTGGCAGCCAGACATCAGGCTAGGTCAGTCCCATTCATACTCTTGAGGGTTTCTTCGCGGATCAGTTCGAATACCTGACGGTTTAAATGGGTAAATTCGGGGGTCAGCATGTCGTCGATATGGCGGGGACGCTGCAGGGGAATCTCGACTTCAGCCTTAATGCGGCCGGGTTTCACGCCCATGACTAAAATACGATCGCCCAAAAAGACCGCTTCCTCAATATCGTGAGTCACAAACACAATCGTGGTCTTGCACTCATCCCAAATGTCGAGCAACAACTCTTGCATCATGTGTCGAGTTTGGGCATCCAGGGCGGCAAAGGGCTCGTCCATGAGCAGAACGGAGGGAGAGTTGACCAGAGCCCGAATAATGCTGGCCCGCTGCTGCATCCCTCCCGAAAGCTGGTGGGGATAGGCATTGCGGTAATGGTATAATCCCACGCGGTTGAGATAGTTATTGACGATTTCTCGTCGCTCTGCTCTGGGAACGCGCCGAAACTTCAAGCCCAGTTCGACATTTTGAAAGGTTGTTTTCCAGGGCAAAAGGGAATATTGCTGAAACACAAAACCACGATCGGCCCCAGGCTTAGTGACCTGACGGCCATCTACCGCCACCGAGCCTTGGGTGGGGGCCACAAAACCGGCGATCGCGTTCAGCAATGTAGATTTCCCGCAGCCCGAAGGGCCGAGCAAACAAGCAAACTCTCCCGGTCGGACTCGAAACTGGACCGATCTGAGGACTTCATTCAGTCCGCCTCGATGCTTAAACGAAATAGATAAGGCCCGAACTTCTACTAACCCTTTCGTCAGATTTAAGGAAGAAGCTGGAATAGTTTGTAAAACGTTTTGAGTAATCATTCTCTATCTCAGACATGCAATGGCAGACATCGATCGACCCCACAAACACCTATACCCCTTTCTTCTCCAAAGTTCTCCAGGGCATCAGGCTAGCCATGACGCGATCCACGACCCAAGAACTCAAGGCCCCCATTAAACCAATCGCCAGCATACCCATGACAATCGGCGGGAAATTAGAAGTAACGTAGGATTCCCAGGTGATATAGCCAACGCCATAGCGACCGGCCAAGATCTCGGCAGTCACTAAACAAAACCAGGCATTACCCATGCCAATCGTCAAGCCACTGGCAATGCTCGGCAAAGCTCCCGGAATCACGATGTCTTTAAACACATCCCAGGGTTTAGCCCCCAAGCATTGCCCCACCCTCAGCAGCACTGTATCGCCGAGCATACTCTCTACCCCCCGAATGGTCGCGATTAGAATCGGGAAAAACCCCCCAATAAACGTGATATAAATCATGCCAGATTCGGCAGACGGGAACATCAATATGGCTAGCGGAATCCAGGCTACAGCGGGTATGGGGCGCAAGATTTCTAGAGGGGGGAGCAATAAGTCTTCCACGGTTTGGAAGGAACCGATCGCAATTCCTAAGGTGACCGCTAACGTGGCGGCGATCGCGTAGCCAATCAGGACTCTAGTAATACTCGATCTAAAATGGACGAACGGATCGTCAGAGAGGAATTCAATTGTGGCTGAAAATACCTCGGTCGGTGATGGGACAAATTGAAAATTAATCAGCAGATTAAAGTTGGCGATGCAAAGAATTTGCCAAATCCCAAAAAAGAGAATCAGCGACAGAGTTCGACGCGCCAGCTTATTTTTAGCAAGCTTGAATCTCAAGCTCACGAGAGCCTGATGCATACTCTCAAGCAATTCGGCAGTGGCAGGGGAGGTTTTGGACAGCGTCATAAGCAGAGCCAAGGTCAGAAATTGAAGAACCTCACAGAGCCAATCGCTTTGAGGGAGCCACTGACTCTAGCAAGGTAATCGAGTTCAATCGGCCAAAGTGTAATGGAGAACACCTACTCAGCCAGATCCCGGTTGGCGATTTCCTGACTGGCAGTGACAGCCTCCTGCAGAGCTCTGAAGTCAGTCACTTCAGCCCCCACTGAAGCCGCATAGCTGTCGGCATCCTCTTTCAGCAGGAACGCAGAAATTTCCTCGCCATCGCGGACGTAGTAGGAGTTTTCAGCAAAGAGCTTCCAGCCATTCTCGCGATCGTGGACGAACATGACATCCGCTGCTTTGCCCTCATCCAGCAACTGTGCCAAGCCACCGATCATGTTTTGAATCGAAGCGAAGTGAGTGACCGTTTCTTCTCCTTGAACCCAAAACTGTGCCGCCATCTTCGGATCTTCAATCGGTTCGCTGGTCAAGGCATCACTACCTTCAATCTGATAGTTTTGACCGGCAGCAACCACTTCGTCGTAGCCGAGCCCCATCTCTGCCATCGCCTGCGTGAGGAAGCTCTCGTCCACCCAGCCATTGACATCTTCGGGATTGATACCTTCGTCAACTTTGCCTAAAGAAATCAAGGTGGCAATGCTACTTTGCAGCGCTTCTAAATGAACGGGACGAATGGTGGGATCTAAAGGCTGTAAACCAGAAGGCCCTAAAAACATATAGACCACTTCTTTATCGATGCCAGACCAATCTTCAATCTGGGCTGAAATGGCTTCGGGACTGTCGCGAAATGTCTGATTAGCCTCAAGCATTGCTTTGAGGAAAGCAACCACAATTTCGGGATGCTCTCGGGCAAAATCGCTACGCACTACAATGCCGTGTAGGGTCGGGACGCCGGTTTGAGCGCCATCAAAGATCTTTCTGGCAAACCCTCGGAAGGGGAATAGTTCCCCAAACGGCACAAAATCTGCATGAGCGTCAATTTGTCCCGTGCGCAGACTGGTGCCACCCACCTCTGGGGCTTGACTGATCAGTCTGACATCATTTTCTGGATCGATTCCAGCATCTTGAAGAGCCTTGAGCACCATCCCGTGGGCAGCTGAACCAAATGGAACAGAAATCGTCGCACCCTCTAAATCTTCTAACGACGTTACATCGCTAGCCTTGGGCACGACAACTGCGTTCCCCGCACCATTTGGGCTGTAGGCTAACGTACCGATGTAGATTGATTCGATGTCACTTTCCTGGCGAAAAGTAATCATATTAATTACAGCAGGGAAATCCCCCATCAAGCCAATATCGATCTGATTGGCCAGCATCTTATTGGTGATGGGCGGGCCAGAAGTATAACTCGACCACTCGATGTTGTAGTCGACTCCTTCATACTGACCGGTGGTGGGTAGGTACTTTTCTAAGAGTTCTAATTCGCGAACGGTTGCCCCCCCCACGGCTGTGTTAATAACTTGGTCTTGCGTTCCAATTGAAATACGGATTGTTTCAGCACTGACACTGAATGCTGTAGCACCAACAATCAATAGCGATATAGCAAGACCGCGAGCCCCTTTCAAGCACCTTGTCGCAATCATTTTCTTCTCTCAAAGCCGTTAGAGTTGAGCCCATTGAATCGGCATTCACTCGATGACTTTGTGATACTCGATACCGATCGCCGCATTCAGCCATAACATTGATTTTTCGAGCGATATCTAAAACTTATTTATAGCGATCTCTCAGAAGTTCGTAGCCATAACTGGCATAAGAAGATACTTGCATGTCGTCTTCTCGGTTTGTTTGAGATGGAGCGCGGCTCGATTGAGCGATAAAGTTTAGTTTTTAACGGTTATTCAAGGACGCCGAAGCGCCCTCACCCCCGGCCCCTCTCCCTAGGGAGAGGGGGGCAACAGCCAGGAAACAGGAAACTCTATTTTTCGTCTGGTTTCTCTGCTCTCGGCATTGGGGGGAGGGGATTGGGGGATGGGGGTAGTCCGCGATTAAACTCACGTTTTTGAGTATAGATATCCGATGCGCTGCTCGTGGCATTAGAGGATGCTCCTAAGCTACCCTTTTCGGGCTGTATCCCTTTCAGTGATGGAGCGGCCCCGCCCGTTAAACTGCGAGTCTGACTCCCAAGACAATCAGCAGTAGAAACAAGAGTCGCTCGAACCGTTTTGGGGAGAGCTTTTGGTGGATTTTACTGCCGATGAATGTGGCCGAGAGTACGGCTGGCAATGCAGCGAGATAGAGCTGAAAGATCTGTAACGTCCACAAGCCACTGAGACCGTGACTGGCGGCGATCGCCAAACCGGTCGGGAAAAAATAGCCTTGCAGAGTCGCTCGAAACTGCTCTGGAGGCCAGCGACGCAATGTTGCATAAGTGATGATGGGTGGACCGTTGGTATTGTAAGCACCGCCCAAAACCCCGGCGATGAAGCCAAACAGATAGCCCCAAAGAGGACTCTTTAAATCGGGCAACTTTGCTCCTATTAACCGATACAGTCCAAACAACACTAAGAATCCGCCTAAGATTCTCAACACTAACGATTCGGGGACAATTTTGAGCAGCAGGAGTCCAATCGGTATGCCGATGAGGCTCGCGATAAACAGTTGGCGAGCAGCTTTAAAATCGATCGCGCTCCAGGTCGAAACAAAGATTGCCAGTGCCGAACTCGTCGCCACGAGTGCGAATAAAGGGGTCGCCATTTTGACCCCTAAGCTCAGCGATAACAATGGCATGGCAATTAGTGCATCGCCGAATCCAAAGGTGGCACGAATTAGGGTGGCGAAAAAGAAGATGGCGAGAGTCTGCAACATGCTCCGAGCGGGTGAGGCGATCGCCGCTAACCAGGAACGATCTCAATCGAGCGGACTAGCCTCCAGGATTGATTTCGGTCACGAGCAAACGGTAGCGCGGTCCCGTGCCCGAGCCAAGCAGATTGCCGACATAAACTTCGTAGCGACCTGCCGCCCACGGGCCTTCAATATAGGGATTGAGGCCGGAAAAACACAGGGCGCTGCCGTCGGGGGCGACGATCGCGATCGAGGTTTCTTCAGAGCTTTCCACACCGATGGCCAAATAGGTGAACGGACTCTGCAAATTGACGGCGTGATCGGGGGTGGTATCCACAAATCCAGTGCATTTTCCTGTCGGCGTTGTTACGACTCCAACAATCTGATTTGCAGCCATTGGACCGCCCACAACGCCAGTGCCCACCTGCGGATCGGGCTGAAACCCCGGATTGACTGAAATGTCGCAATAATCAAAGCCGCAGGCAGAAGCCTCTGGGGCAAAGGGATCGACGAGCGATGGGTTGTTGTTGTCGGGGTTGTCTTTAATTGGGTCGAAATTATCGACGACATCCCCGTTATCGCGGTCGAATACGCGCACGATCGCAATGAGTGCCAGCGCCAGCAAGACAGGTGTCCCCACAAAAATGGCCAGAATCCGGGGCAGTTTGGGGGTTGATGGGGAGCTGCTGTGGGGCTGGCTGCCGCTCGGACTGGCGGCTGGCGGACGGTAGGGAATGTTGCCGGGGGCGATGGGGGAACTGTTGTTGGACTCGCCGCTATTCGCTGGTGGGGCAGGAGCACTGGCCACCCCCGCTGCAGGATAATCGCTGTCTAGTGTGGTTGCGGGAATGCCGCTGGTTTCGGCGATGGTGGGGGGGATGGTGCTGCGATCGCTCTCGAAGGTGGTTGGGGGTACGGTCGCAGTACCCAAGCTCTGTTGCAGGTCGCCGAGCATCTCGTCAGCGCTGCTGTAGCGATCGCTTTGCAGGGGTTGAATCGCTTTATTGAGCACAGCGGAGAGCTGCGGGCTGACGTTGATATTGGTTTTGGGGCTGCGCCATTCCACCGCTCCAGTGCTGGGATTGGTGGGCAGGCTTTGCGGTCCTCGGGCGGTGAGGGTATAGATGGCGGTCATGCCCAAACTGAACAGATCGCTGGAGAAAACCGGGCGGCCGATCGCCTGTTCGGCAGACATAAACCCGAGGGTGCCGATCGTGATGGAGCGAGAGGCAGCCGTGCCATCGCCAGTCAGTGGCTGACCCAGCGTTTCTTTAACAGCCCCAAAGTCGATCAAGACCGGGACGCCGTCACTCGCCCGCAAGATAATATTGTCGGGTTTGATGTCGCGGTGAATGACCCCTTCTCGGTGGATATAGCAGAGAACCGGCAGGGTTTGCACCAGCAGGCGGTAGGCTTCCATCTCGCTCGAGGGGCCGGAGGTGGCGATTTTAGCGGCGAGGGTTTGGCCCTCAATATATTCCTGAACTAGATAGAATTTATCCCTTTCGGCAAAGTAGGCATAGAGTTGGGGAATTTGGGGATGGTGCTGGCCCAGCTTGTCGAGGGTAGCCGCTTCCTGTTCGAAGCGCTTGAGCACCTGCTCCACATCGACGTTTGGGAGCGGTTTGAGTTCTTTAATCACGCAGCGGGGTTTGGAGGGCAACTGCGTATCTTCGCCGAGATAGGTTTTGCCAAAGCCCCCCTCCCCTAGGTTTTGAATGACGCGGTAGCGATTGCTCAATAGCATGGCCTATCCCCAAACTCGGTCACTAGAGATACTCGATACAACAATGGCGGCAATGGCAGCGATCGCATCCACCTTACAACCAGCGACCGCCAAAAAATCGCCAGCGGGGAAACAGGATCCGCATCAGGCTTTGGGAAGCGACAAACACCGACAGCCACACCAGGCTGTAATGCAGCCAACTAAACTGAAACGGAAAGACGACCCACAGTACCAATCCTTCCCAAATACCGGCGAAGAGCTGGAGGGCGGCAGGCCAGTCGCGGTCCCAGCGAAATTTTTGCATGAGGGTATAGAGAGCATCCCAGCCCAAGCCGAAGATAAAGGCCGCCATCAGAATCGCAATGGCGTTAATCCCGAAGGGAATGGAGACAATCAGGCCAAACGTCCAAAATAGGAGGCTGCGGGTTTGCCAGCGGCCTAGCAGAGTGGGGGTCACGGGCTAATCCTCCGACGATCGGGCGCTTGGTTGGCCGCCCATGCCAGCCACTGGCAGAGGGAACCCCAGCCGTTCAGGCGGGTAATGCTAGGGGCACCCGACTCGACCATGTTATCGAGCACCCGCTGGCAGGCATATTGCAAGCCTAGAAAGCTATCGACGGCAGCATAAGGGCCGCCGAAGGCGATCGCCCCGATCGCATAGATGCGTCCGCGCGCTTGGCGCAGGGGCGTAATTTCAAAATCATTGGCCACGGCAATCCGCTTGCGGGGGTTGAGGGGGAGCTGATAGCGATCGACCAGATCTGCCAGCATGGGATTGAATTTCACCTCCGCGTCGAGTCCGGTGGCGTCGATGATGAAGTCGGCCTCGATCTCCCGCTCCCCCGCCTCTTCTTTGACTCGGGTCATCGTGCCCCCAGCAGGATTGGGTTGCACTGCAGTGACAGTGGCAAAACGAATCGAGTACCATCCCTGCGACAGAGAGCGTTCGGTCAGTTCTCGCCAGTCGCGTCGATCGGCGGTGGTGGTGCCTCCCCAGACTTTAATCAGGTCGTCTCGCGTCCGCTCGTCGGTTTGCTCCAAGACATCCCGCAAATCTCCGCCCCAGCATGCTTTGGGCCAGTTAAAAGGTTGAAATTCGAAGTGGTGGGCGACGCTGCGTTGCGCCCAGCGATAGCGATTGCCTTTGGGTTTGGGCGATCGCATTAAGTGCAACACCCGTACGTCAGCCCCCGTCTGCTGGCGGATTTCAGAGAGTCGCTGAATGATGCGAGAGGCCACGATGCCTCGCCCCCGCAACAGCACCGTACCGCCCGATTGGGCCAGTTGTTGGTAGACGTGGCTGCAATCTTCGTAGGCATTCACCACTGACTTAAAGTCGCCGTAGGTTTCGCGGTAGGTTTGCAGGTCGGGCAAAAACTGGATTTTGGGATAGCCGGTGGCGACGAGTACGTAACGGGCCAAAAGGAAGGCCGGATCGCTGCGATCTTCCGATTGGGCGTAGGCGATCGCGTAGCGGCCATCGGTGGTCTGACGAATGGATTTGACGCGACCGTAGCGCCAGATGCGATCCCAACCAATTCGGTTCGCTTCGCGATCGATCGAGTCGAACACATTGCCCGCGCGGGGGGTGTAGGTTTCGACAAATGTGGGTTCGGCAAACACCTGCCACAGATAGCGCGCTGCAGTGGCAATACTGCCGTGGGTCAAGTCGTGACAAGCTTCGCGCAGGGCATAACTGGGCCAACCCCAGATGTTGTCGGGGCAGGAATCCGAGTTGGAACGCAGGCGTTCGTGTAAGGGAATTTGGGAATTGAGACAGAGGCGTTTGTAGTTGTCGTAGGGAGCTTGCCCGCGCATGCCCAAGGCTGCGATGCGATCGACAGCGGCACCAAAAATGCGCAAATAATCGGCCCAAATATAACTGCCCAACCCCCCTCCGACGGTGGCGAAGTCAATTTCGGCAACCGGTAAGCCGCTAGCCGCGAGCTCTGCTGGGTCGATCTGTCGATCTTCTAGCAATTCCCGAGAGCTGCGCAGGCGGCGGACGAGGGGCCTGGGTTGGCCTGTCGAGGCGGCGATGGGGGGAACCTCTGCCGTACCAGCGGCGCTCGCGTAGCTGACCTGAATGGCATAGGGGCCTAGCTGCACGACGGCTCCACTGGATAATTGCGTTTGCTGAATCCGCTGTCCGTTGAGGTAGGTGCCGTTACGGCTGTTGCGATCGATCGCCATCAGGCGATCGCCCTGCCAGTCAATCAGCAGGTGGTAGCGAGAAATATTGGTGTAGTCCAGAACAATGGGGTGGGTGGAGCGGTCTCCAAGGGTGGCAGGCAAAGCACTCGCCACTCTGCCCAAGACGATCGGCGCCCGACAGGTTGCTTGGCGCGCCAGCCCCGTATCGGGCTCGGTCCAACTGAGTGTAATGGCGATCGTGCCGGACATATTTTACCTGCCTATCTCAACTGCAATCATGAACGAGCTTGACTGAATGCGGCAATCATGGATTGCATTTCTTAAACGTTGACAGAAAAACCTGCTACATTCTGTAAATCCTCGTAAAAAAGCAAATTTAGCAGTCTAATCGGCGACAAAGGTGCTGGTGATGAGATAGCCATCAAATTTGCAAATCCAGCCCAATTGTTTGGCTTCTTCTAGCTCGTATTTGTGGCCGTTGGGGCAGGAGAACAGGCGATCTTTAACGCGATCGAGGATGGACTCGGCAGCCTCGATAGGGGTTGCTGGGGTTGGCTGGGGGATAACGGCTGGGGGCTCGGCATCCGGGCTCGGCGGGGCTTGATGCGGATTGGTGGGGGGCATGGGACTGTCGAACTGAGGCGATGCCAGATTGCCTGAAGGGGGAGAGGGATCTGCAGGGGGGGAAATCAGGGTGGGTTGTTGGCCGGGGGAGGGCTCAATGATGGTTTCTGGAACGGCGGCGATCGCTTCGACGACGATCTCGACTCGACCCAGACGAATGAGACTGCCCTGCCGGAGCCGCAGGCGATCGCCGACTAACTGACCGTCCACATAGACGGGGTTATTGGGTTTGAGATTGCGCAGATAAAAGCCATATTGACTGGTGTCGAGGGCGATCTCGGCGTGGCAGCGGGAGACAGTGCGATCGCGATCGGTGACCGAAGGCAGGACGAGATGGCATTGCTCGGGGTCGCGACCGATGCGAATGCTGCCTTGGGGTTGTGTGGCTCGATCGAGATCGACGGTGCGGGTCACCCGGAGATCGGCTTCTGTCCAAGCAAAGGTAATGTGGCTCACGATGTCCCCTTTGTGTTGCGCAGTGTGTGGCCCTCACCCCCGGCCCCTCTCCCAAGGGAGAGGGGAGGGGCAGCCTTGATAAGGAGATTCAAGCATGGTAGGCATCGATGGCTCAGTGACTGCGATCGCTGACTTCGGGGGAACGGCTGCAGAGAAACTGAATTGCTCCCGGTTCTTCGGGTGACATTTCCTGTCCCAGTCCCAACCAACCACTGCCTTTCAATACCAATTCTTCCCAACGGACGAAGGTGGGTTGCTCGGAGTCGAGATAGACGAAGGTACCGTTGGTGCTGCGATCGATCAGGACGATTTTGTTGCGGCGAAATTCAATCCGAACGTGTTGGCGGGAGACCAGATCGCGGTTGACCCTGAGATCGTTCTCTTCCACCCGACCGATGGTTAAACTGGGGCGATCTCGATCCACCCGTTCGGTGCGATCGCCCAAGCGCACTTCTATGGCGGCACAGGTTTGCTTGGCTGTGCCCACCTCGAATCGAGCAATGGTGAGTCCTTCTTTTTGCCAAATCAGTTGCCACGCTTCCACTTGTTCCCGCTTGCCTTTGACGAACAACTGCCCTACGGGGCGGGTCATCTCTTGCCATTGAGGCGGCAATGTCTCAATCGTCTCTCGGGTGGTCAAAATTTGATTGACATTGGCATCTTCGGCTAGGCGGGCGGCGATGTTGACGGCATCCCCAAACAGATCTTCGTCTTGGGCGATCGCGGAGCCGCAGTTTAAACCCACCCGCAATCCCGAGCGAATCGACCCCGCTCGGAAGTAGTCGGTCAGTTGGGCTTGCATTTCGCAGGCGGCTCGACAGGCGTCTTCGGGGCGATCGAAGGCGGCCATAATGCCATCTCCCAAGAGTTTGAGGGGTTTGCCATTGCAATCTCGCACGATCGCGCTCATTTGCATTAACGATGCTCCAATGGTGCGCTGGGCGTCGCGATCGCCCAGTGTTTCGTAGAGGGTCGTGCTGTTGCAGATATCTGCAAAAAGGACGGTTATGCGATCGTTCACTGAGGCCACCGGTTACCGATCGGCTGGGAGCGATCGGTCTTTGCGCTCAGCCTAGCAAGTTCGGGCTGCTTGTCGATAACTCAATCTTGCAGGTGCAGGAGGATCGCTCGCTCGAATAAATACCTGAGTTGGATGGCTCTGGCCCTCACCCCCGGCCCCTCTCCCCAGGGCTATCCATTAGGCAAAAGTAGCTGAACCATAGACAGGCACTAGCTTTGAGAAGCCAGTTGAGCCCCTTCAAGCAAATGGTGGAGTTTGGTCAGCCCTCGCCAAAGCGTCTTCAATCCAGGGTTGCCATCGCCCTTGCGAGCCAAGAAGCCTCCCAATCGAGCAATCCACAGCATTGCCTGTTGCAGAGTGGGTGGCTTTTGAGAGCGACTTTTCGGCACAAACTTGCGTCGTAACAGCCGCCATTCAGCAGGCTGTAAAACGAGCTCACAGGAGGCTTGCGGGGTGAGTCGAGCGCGGTAGGTCAGCCACATCAATCGCCAAGCTACAACGTTGTAGGTTGCCAGAGCCTTGAGCAAGCGCTCATAGCTTTGCAGTTGGAGCTGTTCGATGCCACAGCCACTTTTGAGGGTGAAGTGAAACCGCTCAATCAGCCAGCGGTAGCTATACCAGCGGATGCACTGACAGACCTGCTCGAAGCTCTCAACTGGCAAGCTGGTCAGCAGAAACCAGCGAATCGGCTGAGCGCCATCATCAGGGGGGACGGTTTCTTCCACGAAGATGGCATTGAGGCGCACGGGCTCTAAGCTCGCGGCTTTGAGGTGATGCGATGGCACCTCCAGCGTCACCGCCATCGCCCGCACCTGCAACTGGGCAATGCGGGCCGCTCGCTTGGGATTACGCTGCACTTGCAGGCTCATCGCTCCCAAGACTGGGGCTTGTTCGAGGGTGGGGATGAACTTGCCCAGCTCGTGGCTAAGTTTGCGATTGTGCCTTGCGCGGATGAGTAACTCCCTGTTGTCCGCACGGGGATGGGCAAACAGTTCGAAGATGTCTGCTTCTCGATCGCCAATATGAACCACTTGCTCTTGGCCCGCGAGCTCTCGCTCTACGGCTGCGAGAGTTGCTATCCAGCGATAGCTTTCCTTTTGCTCGATGGGAGTCACTGAGCGTTTTTCTTTCTTCCCGCGCCGCTGTTTGCGATTCCAGATGAATTGACTCAACAGACCTAAGGGTTCTCCCTCGCCGCTCACCGCAAAACAACTGTGGACTTTGATTCCCTGTTGATGGCTTTGATTGATGAAGCCCAGCCCTTCGGTCTGGGGGTGAGTGGTGAAGTCGAAATCCGTTGTGTCTTGAATGGCCAGCACCGTCTTGCCCGTGAGGGCCCGCCTGACCACTCCATCACGATGACTGTCCAGAATGCTGCTCGTGCTCACCTTCGGGTTGGCCCAAAATCGATAGGTTCCTTGGGCCACTGAGGCATTCCCACTCGCCTGAGGCACGCTCGCTGTGGGCTGCTCACTCAAGTCTGTGACGATCTGCCCCAACCGCTTTGCATGTCGCAAATCGGCGAAGTGGATCGGGTTGATTTCTTGGCTGACCCAATCTTGCATGGTTTCTCTCCCTCCGGCTACAACTGCTTCAGTCTCTACTGCAGTTTATAATCCAGTCACAGTAAGCTCTCCATCGACTTGTGCCTAATGGATAGCTCCCCAGGGAGAGGGGAGCAACAGCCTCAAATCCGCAATTTATCGTTTTATTCCCTTTTCCTCAAACTTACGGCTGACGCCACGCTTCGCGAGAGGGGAAAGGTTTAGGGGATGGGGACCAGACATCTGTCGAACTGACGTAATCAATGGATCGTTGCTGCGGATGAGTCATATCTCGCTGCAGTGCAGTGATATCTCAGTGCGTTGGAGTGATATCTCGCTGCGGTGGAGCCCCCTGCCAACACAACAGCAGTCGCGCCTCCACTGAGAGCTTCATCCTCTTCCTCTGGCAAGCCCAAATCTCTTGCCTTGCGCTGCCAATACTGCTTCTCTCGGGCAATCGCAAAATCTAACAACTGCTCGCGATCGCCAATTCTCTCCCCCAACACCGCCGCCAACGCCGCCGTATATTCCTGCCGCACCCAATCCGACTGCGCCGCAGACTTCGACCACATCAGCCAAACCAGATCGGCCCCTTCCACCTCCCGCCGCAATTGCTCCGGCCAAGCCGAACCCGCCAGAATACTGTCGCGATCGAAAAATACCGTCGCCCCAACCCCCCGCAACACGCGAGTGCGCTCTTTAGCCCAACACTCATCCTCACGCGCATAGCTAATAAAAACTTTGCCAAACGGGCGATCGGCTAACCCACTCATACCGTCACAATTTATCCGCCGCGAATGCCTCCAAAATAGCAGGCAAAGCCTCAAAAACCACCCCAACCGGCGATCGCCCTCAAAGCTTTACACCCAAAACGACCTGACAAGTGCCAGTCCCTCACACAGCCATTGCTTCCTCCCCGCAGCGTCAACCATAACTGCAGGAGCAGAAAAGCAAAAAATTACGTCCGCTTCTTCCTCCCCTCTCCCAAGGGAGAGGGGCCGGGGGTGAGGGCATGCAGGCATCGGTCAACCCTGAAAAGCTAGCAAACCCATACCTTCCAAGCCTCGCGAGCCCTCGCAGCAAAGCGA
Source organism: Synechococcus sp. PCC 7336 (assembly GCF_000332275.1). Classification (NCBI taxonomy): domain Bacteria; kingdom Bacillati; phylum Cyanobacteriota; class Cyanophyceae; order Synechococcales; family Synechococcaceae; genus Synechococcus; species Synechococcus sp. PCC 7336. The sequence continues at coordinate 4,652,201 of NZ_CM001776.1, read as the reverse complement.
TCGATCGAATTGTCCCTAAGCTAGATCGAACAACAGCAACTCAGACTCCTCACTAGCCTGCACCGTCAGCGTTCCAGCCGCCGCGATCGCCGCACCATCCCCCTCAACTAACGGCAATCCATTCAGCGCGATCGCGCCGCGAACCACCTGCAGCCAAGCGTAGCGATTCTCATTCAACTGGTGCGCGACCTTTTGTCCTGCCTCTAAAATCGCAGCAAAGATGCGAGCATCTTGATGAATGGTGACAGACCCATCCCGACCGTCTGGAGAGACGATCTCTCGCAACTGATTGAGCTTCTCCGCTCGCGAAAACAGCTTCTGCTCGTACCCCGGCTGGAGCCCCCGCCGACCCGGCTCGATCCAAATTTGTAGAAACCGCACGGGATCGGTTTTCGAGTGGTTGAACTCGCTGTGCAACACCCCCGTACCCGCAGTCATGCGCTGCACGTCGCCCGGGAGAATGGTGGAGCCGTTACCCATACTGTCTCTGTGATCGAGACCGCCTTCGAGCACGTAGGAAACAATTTCCATATCGCGGTGGCCGTGGGTACCAAACCCCGCCCCCCCATCGACTCGATCTTGGTTGATGACCCGTAGAGCCCGAAAGCCCATGTGCTCGGGATCGTAGTAGTTGGCAAAAGAGAAGGTGTGATAGGAGTCGAGCCAGCCGTGGTTGGCATGGCCGCGATCGCCAGATTTACGCAGAGTAATCACGGTCACCTCCTGGCAGATATCCGTGTATCCGTGGGTGAGGGGAATGCAGTCAAGATTTTAGAGTTTAGCGTGGCTGCCGTCGCAATAGGGGGCATTGTCAGTGTGCTTGCAATTGCACAATGCCACTTTGGCAGTCTCTTCTAGGGCAAATTCCTGGGGTGCAAACTCAGTGCCGGAATGGGAGCCGTCACAGAAGGGCTGACTGCCGGACTGACCGCAAGCACACCAATAATAGGTGCCGGATTCTAGAGTTGTCACGCTGGGCTTGCGATCGGCAATAACGGGTTCGCTCATGAATTTCTGTCCTGAAAGATGGGGTAAATTCGAGATCGGGATATCGCGTTTGCAGTTGGCGAATTCCCATGCATTCAATCTACAATGACACAGAGAAAAGTGTAAGTATGCACTTTTTAGTAAGGTACTTACCCAAAAGAAACTATTGAGCCAAAACAAAACTATTGAGGCCCATCCGATGGCGAATTCGTCAGGCCCAACTGAAAAAGCCTCCTGCCCGGTGGAGATTGCCCTCAAGGCGATCGGCGGGCGCTGGAAAGTGTTGATCTTGCGAGAACTGTTTGAGGGCACGCGGCGGTTTAACCAACTCCACCGCGCCCTGACCGGCATTACGCAAAAAATGCTGACCCAGCAACTGCGCGAGTTGGAAGCGGATGGCATCATCCATCGGGAGGTGTACAAACAAGTGCCCCCCAAAGTGGAATATTCCCTCACAGAAGCGGGTCGCCAGTTGAAGCCAGTGTTGAATGCGATGCATCAGTGGGGGCTGGATCGTGCCAGCGATCGCGACCTGCCCCTGCCCGATCTGCGCGCTATTTAGACTCCGGCAACATGTGCTTCTGAATGAAATTGGTGTAGACCTCCGCCGCCAAGAAGGCCTCGTTGTGCAGAATCTTTTGGTGGAAATTAATCGTCGTGGGCACGCCGGTAATGGCACATTCCCCCAAGGCCCGCCGCATGCGTTGAATGGCCGACTGGCGATCGGGTCCCCAGACGATCAGCTTGCCGATCAGGGAGTCATAGTTGGGGGGGATGGAGTAGTCGGTATAGATATGGGAATCGACCCGGACGCCGGGGCCGCCGGGAGGGAGATAGGCGCTGATTTTGCCGGGGTGGGGGCGAAAATCGCGATCGGGCTCTTCGGCGTTGATGCGGCACTCGATCGCGTGACCCATCAGCGGCACATCTGCCTGCTTCCAGCGGAGTTTCTCGCCCCGCGCCACCCGCAATTGCTCGGCAATTAAGTCAAGGCCAGTAATCATTTCGGTGACGGGATGTTCCACCTGAATGCGGGTATTCATCTCCATGAAGTAAAAGTTACCGTGTTTATCCACGAGGAACTCGACGGTGCCCGCTCCGACATAGTTAATCGCCTTGGCCACCCGCACGGCAGCCTTTCCCATTGCCTGTCGCAGGCGATCGGTCAGGGCGGGGCTGGGGGCTTCTTCCAGCAGCTTTTGGTGGCGGCGTTGGATGGAGCAGTCCCGCTCGTGCAGGTGAATGGCGTTGCCGTAGCTGTCGCTCAAAATTTGAAATTCGATGTGGCGGGGGTTTTCGACAAATTTTTCGATGTAGACGCCCCCATTGCCAAAGGCGGCTTCGGCTTCCCCTTGGGCAGTGCGCATCATGCCCAGCAGGTCGTCGGCACTCCAGGCCACCCGCATACCGCGACCGCCGCCGCCTGCGGTGGCTTTGATGATGACGGGGTAGCCAATCGCTTCTGCAGTGGCGATCGCCGCTTTGTCCGATTCAATCAGGCCGGGGCTGCCGGGGACGGTGGGTACTTTGGCGGCCTGCATGGTGGCGCGGGCGGTGGCTTTGTCTCCCATGTTGCGAATGTTTTCCGGGCGCGGCCCCACAAAGGTGATGTTGTGATCGGCGCATATTTCGGCGAAGCGGGCGTTTTCGGCTAAGAAGCCGTAGCCGGGGTGGATGGCGTCAGCTCCGGTGGTGAGGGCGGCGGAGATAATGTTAGGGATGTTGAGGTAGCTGCGGTTGCTGGGGGGCTCGCCCACGCAGACGGCTTCGTCGGCCAGTTGGACGGGAAGGGAGTCGCGATCGGCAGTGGAATAGACGGCAACGGTGGCGATTCCCAGTTCGGCGCAGGTGCGAATGATGCGAAGGGCGATTTCGCCACGATTGGCGATCAGTAGCTTTTGAATGGGTTGAACGGTCAATGCCCTGCGCCTGATTGGGACAGTCATAAATCCTAGCACGCGGGCTGGGCTGGAGGGGAGTTTTGGGTTATTGGCGGCGCGTCAGGATATTGGGCTGGGGATCTCTGGCTGGGGGTGGTGTCTTTAAATTAGGCGTTTGGCATGAAAGTTCAAGTGGTTATTTTCGATGGGTTTGACGAGTTGGATGCGATCGCCCCTTTCGAGGTGTTGAGGACGGCGGTGGAGATGGCTGCGGTGGAGTTGGAGTTGGAGTACGAGCGGAGAGGGACAGTTTGGCGACGGTAGGGGCTGAGGGGCGATCGCGTTGGGTGTGTTAGTTTCTGGGTGGCTGGTTAGGATTCAAGACGATGGCTGAGTTAACGATTGCGGTTCCCGATGAATGGATTGAGGCGCTGGAGCAAGTAGATCGCGAGTTGCTTCAGGCGATTGTTCTGGGGGCTTTGAAACAGCATTTGAATCGGGACGTTGTGCCGTTCGACATTAGTCAAACCAGTACTTGGGAGTTGTGTGGGGCAATTGAGGTACCTGCTAGAGAGGGCGAAGTGGGCGATCGCCGGGAAGAAGGAACGACTAACTATGCTGAATCGGTTGATGATGTTCTGTACGATCGCCTGTGACTCGTGCGGTTCTGGTCGATACGTCTGCTTTAATTGCTTTTTTTGTGGGCTCGGAACAGCATCACAGGGCAGTGCGAAATTATTTTGGGGCTTCCTGCAACACCAGTGTTCATCGATCTGACATAGAGGCGATCGCCGCTCGCACATTGGCCAAACAACAGCGCCCCTGAGGGTTATTCACCTCACAACCGCACTGACGAGCTTTAACGCGCTCGGAGATGAATTCACACACATCAATGGGATCGCTCTGGGCGATCGCCTGCCGCATCCGCTGCCGCGTCCAACCAAAGCAATAGCAAACCGGCACATCTTCCCCCCCCTCTTTTTGGCAAACCGGCACTTTCACATCAACCGTTGTGAAGGTCTGCCCCTGTGGCGAAAAATAGACCACCTCGCAGGCGGGGCTAGAACAAAAACTATAGGATTGTTGAGGCTCGAAATGTATGAGAGCAGCAGGGCTGAGTAGACTTTTCAGGGTAATCGGCTGCACGGGTTGCCCCAAACTGCCATCAATCGGACAAATCCTTTGAGTCCGGGACGGTTGAGACACGCTACAACATTCACTCATCTCAAATCTTCTCCTTGCTTGCCAGACTCCTGGTAACAATAACGGCGGTAGCGAAAATACGAAACAATTGAGAGCCCGACCATGACTCCCAGCGCAGGCAGCAAAACGAAATCGAGATATCCAACCCAAGCACTCAATCCCACAGCTCCAAACACCACCACTAGGATTGGGGTGAAACAACACAAAGCCACAAAGACGGTGCCAGAAATACTCGCCTGTAGAGCAGTCTTAGGATTCACGGTCTAGGTCCTCTAGCGCAATGAAATTCATGATTGGATCTGGATAGCTCCAGTAGGTAGTGAATAGCAGACAAGATCTCGTCAACCCGATTCAGATTCAGGAAGTAATGGTTCGGAAGGCAACCGCAATCCAGTCTGCTCGGCAATTTTTCGAGCTAAACACTTAAAGTCTCCATAAACATTCTTGACTGCATAAACGTGGGCACCGATCGCTCCGTCTGCAGGCTTCAGATAAAAAATTGGCTTGCGAGCCTCTTGAGCCATTGGCATCAGGCTTTGGTAATGTTTGAGTAATGCCAAGCAGTTTGGATCGTCAGCCAAAGCTACATTTGCTTTTCCATGTTTCAGAGCAACTTTATCGTTATAAATCTGGGGGATTCTCACGATCCAGCGTTGAAACGCTTTGACCGGCCGATCGAAGCGAACCCCATGTTGTAGAACAACATATCCTACAGGCTGCATTTTACCTTGTGGCAGATATAAATCTGGTGCTGGATTTTTCCTATATCTCTCTTGCCACTCCTCTCGCCATCGTTGCAGGGTCGGTCCTAAATTCTTCAGTCCCTGCAATGAAAATAGATCCGGCGACAGTGGAACTACAACATAATCGGCCGCAATTAAGGCTGCACGATTGATGGCTCCCAGATTAGGCCCTAGGTCAACCAAAACAACATCGGCACTACAGCTTTCTCTGGCTTTCGACAATAGTCGCCAGAAAGCAGAAATAATTCGAAAAGATCGCTCCTTTCGATCGAGACATCCCGGCCATTCAGCAGATAGATCGTCTTCAAATCCAGACAGTTGCAAATCTCCAACCAGAAGGTGCAATCCATCTTCGATCCTTTCTAATTGTGGCCCTGCAATGTCACCAACACCTCTAATCAGAGGTCGAATACATCGATAGACAGTATTATATGAATCATCTTCTTTCTCCCAAATTTCTTCCAATCTATCCTCATCCAAGAATGCAGCCGTAAGATTTGCTTGAGGATCGAAATCGGCTGTCACCACTCGCAATTCTAAATCGTGATACATCCACGCTAAATGATAGACAAGTGATGTTTTTCCAACTCCTCCTTTGTTGTTAAAGAAGGCAATAACTGGGATATTCATGGATGCCTCTTCACGATCGCCGACATGTAGGAATCACCAAATAAAAATTCGACAGGAGGACTGCCATTCTTCTCTAACTGTTTTTGAGCAGTTGGAATTCCTATTCCAAATCTCTGCACGTACCCCAAATTCCTCATCGCCTCAGCTAGATGCGGATTGCGATAATCGGTAATTCCCGTGCCAAAATTCCGTTCGTTAACTTGACCAAAAGGTCCGCCTGGGTTCTGAATCTCGATGCGATTTTCAAACCAATATAGCCGTATAGGAGCATTCGTTGCTTCGTAAGAGCGGTGCATAACAGCATTTCGGACCAATTGTTGTAACGCTACGATCGGATAGTCGGGTTGCCTAAGCTCGATGGGTTGCGTTGAAATATCTGAGGATACTGAAATATTAGCTTGAAGAATTTCATCCAATAATCGAAGTAAGCCTATCAAGGAGCCATTGATTTCCTTCTGATTGCGAATTGGATCGGTTAATTCCACTCCGGCAAATCTGACAAACTGAATGTACGCTCCAGGAATAAATTGTCTGGGCTCTTTACCCACCACCAAGATTCCCAGCATGGTTGGGTCCATTTCTGGCTCTGGTGTGACAAACCTTAGAGATGTGAGCTGTTGCTCGACCGATCGTTGGTTTTCTTCCAAAACATCTGGTGCTAGCGCTGATGTTAAATATTCTCTTTGAAAGAGTTTTAAATTCAGATCTTCGATGCGGGCGGATGGAAAAGGCCGCAGGTCAAATGGTAAATCTTTTGCTCGCCGCCTCTCATTTAAGCGGCGCTCTTCCTCTGGAGTTGCGATCGCACGACGAGGACCAACCCGAATCCAAGTACGACCTTTAAATCTAACGGGAGGAGCATCAGATGGCTCAACGATCGCGATCGCCAGCTCGCACCCACTGATAACTTTTTTGCCAATAGTCAAGACTGGCAATGGCAAGATATTGCCATCCGATCGCATATCGGCAAGAGTCCGAAGCAGTTCGTCAGTAATGGGTAAATCAGCACACTCACCGTCATCGTGAACCCCAATGAAAATCACTCCGGGCTGCCCATGATTTGGCAAGTCATTGGCAAAAGCACAAATTGCCTGCCGGATTTTGGCGGGATCTGAAGCCGAAGCCTTACGCTCGATCCTGTCAGATTCCAAATCTTGCAAAAGTGTGGTTAGCTCGCGGTCATCCATACGGGGGAGGGGTCATCCAGCTTTACTCAATCATACGCATTGATTTGAGTCGCGCGTGTGCCTTGCGGCCAAAGCTAGATATAGCGACCTCTTGCATGACGAGAGGTGAGTTTAGTCCCGATCGCGATGAGCCGCTCAGCAACTGATACTTTTGCCCAGCTAGCCCCCAGACTTGATGCTTCACTAAGCTCGCAATCGAGACCACAATGGATCGATAGACCCCACGACTCATCGCCCATGTCCTTCCTACCCATCGTGCGCGCAATGGGGCAAATGCCCCTTGCCGACGACCTGCAATCTAAACTCGCCACCCACGGCACCCTCCCCCTCAGCGGTCTAGCCCGCATCCCTAAAGGACTGGTGGCTTCCGCCCTCGCACAGAAGGGCGATCGCCCCCTGCTGGTCATCACCGCCACCCTCGAAGAAGCCGGTCGCTGGTCCACCCAACTGGAAGCAATGGGCTGGTCTACCGTCCACTTCTACCCCACCACCGAAACCTCCCCCTACGAACCCTTCGATCCCGAAGACGAACTGGTCTGGGGCCAACTGCAAGCCCTGACCGACCTCGCCGCCCACCCCGATCGGCTGGCGATCGTCGCCACCGAACGCGCCCTCCAACCCCACCTGCCCCCACCCGATGTCTTCCGCAACTTCTGCTTTCGGCTGCAACCGGGAGATACCTTAACTGTGAAAGAACTGAGCGATCGCCTCAGCCGCCTCGGCTACGAGCGCGTCTCCTTAGTAGAACGAGAAGGCCAATGGAGCCGTCGGGGGGACATCATCGACATCTATCCCGTCTCCGCCGAATGGCCCGTGCGCTTGGAGCTGTTTGGCGACGAACTGGAAAAAATTCGCGAATTCGATCCGGCCACACAGCGATCGCAAGACAGCATTCCCACCATCACCTTCACCCCCACCAGCTACAGCGCCGCCATCCTGCCAGCCCTGAGGGAATGCGCCGACCTCCACCCAGACATTCAGACCATCCTAGAGGGGGAAGAATCACCGCAGGGACTGAGACGCTTTTTGGGACTAGCATTCGATCGGCCTGCCAGTCTGGCGGATTATTTGCCGGAAAATGCGGTGGTGGCGATCGACGAACTGGATCAATGTCGCGCCCACAGCCAGCAGTGGGTCGAGCACATCGACGAACAGTGGGACTCTATTCAAGCTGCACAACCCTATCTCTCTCGGCTGCATCGCGACTTCGACGCCTGCGCCAAAACCCTAGACAAATTCCAGCAGATCCACCTCTCCGAACTGGTCACAGAAGACTCCGGCCTAGATCTAGCCAGCCGATCGCTACCCTCCATCCCCCATCAATTCGGTCAACTGGCCAAAACCTTGCGGGATGAAATGAAGCGCCACCAGCGGGTGTGGATTGTGTCCGCCCAGCCCTCTCGCTCGGCTGCCCTGCTGCAAGAACACGACTGTCCCGCACAATATGTGCCCAATCCGAATGACGTTCCGGCGATCGATAAATTGGGAGCCGATCTCACCCCCGTCGCCCTCAAATATTCCGGCCTAGCTGAAGTACAAGGCTTCATCCTGCCCACCTTCCGCACCCTGCTGGTGACCGATCGCGAATTTTTCGGCCAACATTCCCTCTCCACCCCCAGCTACGTTCGCAAACGCCGCCATGCCGTCTCCAAACAGGTAGACCCCGATCGACTCAAGCCGGGGGACTTTGTCGTACATAAAAACCACGGCATCGGGCGGTTCCTCAAGTTGGAGAGCATGACCCTCAATCAGGAAACCCGCGAATATTTAGCCATTCAATATGCAGACGGGACGCTGCGGGTGGCAGCCGATCGCCTCAACACGCTGTCGCGCTTCCGCACCACTGGCAGCAAGCAGCCCGTCCTGCACAAAATGCAGGGGAAAACTTGGGAGAAAACCAAGGGTAAAGTTCGCAAAGCCATTCAAAAAGTGGCCTGCGATTTGCTGGAACTCTACGCCAAACGGGCGGAACAACGGGGATTTCCCTATCCAGGCGATTCCCCCTGGCAGCAGGAGATGGAAGACTCTTTTCCCTATCAACCCACCCCCGATCAGCTCAAGGCAACCCAGGATGTGAAACAGGACATGGAGAGCGATCGCCCGATGGATCGTCTCGTCTGCGGCGATGTCGGCTTCGGCAAAACAGAGGTGGCGCTGCGGGCCATCTTCAAAGCAGTCACCTCCGGCAAACAAGCCGCCCTGCTCGCCCCCACCACCATCCTGGCTCAACAGCACTACCACACCCTGCGGGAACGCTTTGCCCCTTACCCGATCGAAGTGGGACTGCTCAACCGCTTTCGCACTGCCGGCGAACGCAAGGATATTCAACAGCGGCTGGCAACCGGCGAACTGGATATTGTGGTGGGTACCCATCAACTGTTGGGAAAATCCGTCAAGTTCAAAGATTTGGGTTTATTGGTGGTGGACGAGGAACAGCGCTTTGGGGTGAACCAAAAGGAGAAAATCAAAGCCCTCAAAACCCAAGTGGATGTGCTTACTCTGTCGGCAACGCCGATTCCGCGCACCCTCTACATGTCTCTGTCTGGCGTGCGAGAAATGAGCCTAATTACCACGCCGCCCCCTTCCCGCCGTCCGATTAAAACCCACTTATCCCCCTACGATGCCGAGAAGGTTCACGCAGCGATTCGGCAAGAGTTGGACCGAGGCGGACAGATCTTCTATGTGGTCAATCGCGTGGAGGGGATCGAAGAAATTGCAGCCCGATTGCGCTTGATGATCCCCAGTCTGCGTATTGCGATCGCCCACGGCCAAATGGCGGAAGGGGAACTGGAAGCCACCATGATCGCCTTCAACAACGGCGAGGCGGACCTGCTTGTCTGTACCACCATCATCGAGTCCGGTCTGGATATCCCGAGGGTGAATACGATTCTGGTGGAGAATGCCGAATTCTTTGGTCTGGCGCAGCTCTATCAATTGAGAGGTCGGGTGGGTCGGGCTGGCATCCAAGCCCATGCCTGGTTGTTTTATCGCCAGCAAAGCAAGTTGACCGACGATGCCCGCAAGCGCCTGCGGGCCATTCAGGAGTTCACGCAATTGGGGTCTGGCTATCAACTGGCCATGCGAGATATGGAAATTCGCGGTGTGGGCAATCTGCTCGGTGCCCAGCAATCCGGCCAGATGAATGCGATCGGTTTCGACTTATATATGGACATGCTGAACGAGGCGATCGCCAAAATTCGCGGTCAAGAAATTCCCACTGTGGATGACACGCAGGTGGATCTCAATCTGACTGCCATGATTCCCACCCGCTATATTGCCGATGCCGATCTGAAGATGTCGGCCTATCGCGAGGTGGCCGCTGCCAACTCGCGGGCGGAACTCAAAGGCATTGCGGCAGACTGGGGCGATCGCTTCGGTCCCCTACCCAAACCCGTGCAGGAACTGCTGCGGGTGATGGAACTCAAATACGTGGCTAAATCTCTCGGCTTCGCGCGCATTAAACCGGTGGAAGCTCATGTCATTCTAGAAACCGCGATGGAGGAACCCGCTTGGGAAAGGCTCAAAGAGGTTTTACCGAACCACCTCCAAGCACGATTTGTCTATCAACCGGGTAAAGTCGCCGTCCGTGGCTTGGGGTCGCAGCCTGCAAACCAGCAGCTCGAATTCTTAATTCAGTGGCTGGATAAGATGTCAGCGGCGATCGGGGAGACGGTCTCGACTGTCAATTAAATACGGAATCTTATTTTCTGCTTTAAGTCTGGCAATCCAGCCGCCACAGAATCCGTTAGAGCTAGCTTTTGTCAAAGAGGAACTTCAGACTAGAGTTTGAATCAGGTCCCAGAATCTATTGAATCGATATCAGCTCTTCTGCTGTTGCAAGCCGATAAGTTGTGCTGCGCCCCTTTCCGGCATTCCGAACGAAAATACCTCGTTCGAGAAAGTCGCGGATGTCCCGTAAGGCAGTGTCTTGCGAACACTTGGCAATCTTGGCGTACTTTGATGTACTCATAAAACCTTTGAAGCCATCGAGCATCCGATTCAGTATTAGACGTTGTCGCAGATTGACGGGACGCAGATTGACGTATGACCAAACCTGCGTTTTGTAGAGAACCCTTGCCAGCGTCTCTTCAGTACTGTCAATCGCTCGCCCAAGACAGCCCAAAAACCAATCGAGCCACGCAGTAACATCGAGCGTTCCGCGCTGTTGTCGCTCGAGCCACTTATAGTAGGTTGTTCGTTCAGCTTCAATTTGTGCTGACAGACTGTAGAAGCGATCTGATGTGCCATCTGCTCTAGCCAAGGCCATATCGACGATCGCTCGTGCAATCCGGCCATTTCCATCCTCAAAGGGATGGATAGTCACAAACCACAGATGTGCCAGACCTACTTTCAGTACAGGATCGATAGCCGTTCTGCTCTCAAACCAAGCCAGGAAAGCGGAAATCTCTTTGGGGATGCGCGTTGCCATCGGCGCTTCAAAATGTATTTGCTCTTGACCAATCGGACCAGAGACAATCTGCATAGGTCCAGCAGTTTCTGGTCGCCAAGCTCCTACTGTAATTCGGTGCATACCACTGCGTCCGGTTGGAAATAGGGCGGCATGCCAGTCAAACAAGCGTTCCTCTGTCAGGGGATTGGAGTGGAGCTGGGTTGCATCGAGCATTACTTCTACAATCCCTTCCACATCTCGGTTCGAGGGGACTAGCCCCCCGATATCTAACCCAAGTCTTCTTGCAATCGAAGAGCGCACTTCTTCCGAATTGAGGGCTTCACCCTCGATGGCAGATGACTTCACTACGTCATTAGTCAAGGTACTGAGGCTTGCTTCTCGCCGCAAGTCGAATCCAAGATTTTCCATGCGCCCAAGCAAGCGTCCTTGCTGATAGCGAATGTCGGCCAGCTTGGCGGATAGAAGGGAATCATCCCAGGTAAACTCAGGCCATTCCTTTAGCTCATGTATCCAAGTCATAATCACCGCTTCTAATGCGGCGATTATAGCGAATCAGAGTGGCAACGGCGAGTAATTCACCGCAAAAGTTACGGTGAATAAAGACCGCAATCACCGCATCGAATGAGGCAAGCGGTTCGACTTGAACAAGATACTCCCTTTCCGCTCTAAGACTGCCTACCCAAAACTGGTTGAAAGTCTTACTGTGATTAGATCGATACTAGATAGTCTTCCGCCGGGATGGGAGTAGCTGTCTGTTAAACCTTATTCCATATCGAGTTGCTGCCCTTATCCCCCTACAGTCCTGATTTCATGCCAGTGGAACATCTGTGAAAATGGCTGCGGGAGGATGTCACCTATCATGCTTATTATCCCAAAAATCCGAGTTGATTGAGCAAGTCCAGTGCTTCGAGCAGCGCATCAATGCCGATCCCCTTGTCCTTGCCGACCGTCTTTGGGTCACTACACACCTCAACCCCAAGGTCGAAAAACTACGGGTCTCTGCTTAGACGGGGTTTGATAGATGGCTTTAAGATATGCGATCGCCCCTATGTCGCGGTGCGCAATAGTTTATTCTTTACAGTAAGGCTTCTTCTGACGTAATTATCAAATCTCTGTCTAGGTGATAATAGTGAGAACTCCAATAAAGAAGCTGTACCCGATCGCGGGCATTACTTTGAGCATTGCCATTTTGATAGCGCCAGTAGCCCTTGCTCATTCCGGCGGAACTAATAGCGATGGCTGCCACAGGCGGCGGAGCAATAATACCTATCACTGTCACTAGCTATTGAGCAATAACTATGTTGATGAGAATGATTGGAACGGGCCTTCTGCTTGCCGGAATGTCTGCCGCTGCTGTACCTGTCAATGCTGAACCAGATCTTGACACTCTTTGCACTAGCTTTCCTCACAACAGCCGTTGCGAAGGCTACGAGCCAACCTTTGAGGAGGATGGTCGTGAAGTAACTGCTGATGGTTATCGCATTGTCAATGAAGGAGACTGGAGGACCGCCTTTAGCAGTGGTAGGTCGATTCCGTGGAGCGAACCAGTGATGGTTCGAGATGATTTCGACGGCGATTATTTAGCAGTGCTCGATCGCAACTATGACGGAAGCTTGACGTGGGGGAACAAGGATGCTGGAGTGATTTCCAACTGGAGCCGCAACTATATAAGAGTCGTCGCTTACACCCGAGAGAGACAGTGCGGTTTTTGGTCTTGCAACACCAACGAAACAGTCCAAGAAACCAGTCGTCTGCGTGTGAAGGTTGGGGATACCGTCTACAACTTGGAGGGGGTAAACGGGAACTTTCCTGTCAGTGAAGAGTTAGCTGCAGCATTACGCAATGCGCCTCCAGGTGAGGCCAAGATCCGGATCTCCATTGAAGGCTCTGGTGCATCAATTGATAACGACATTGGCCTCGATACCGTGGAAGCTTGGCGAGTGGTCTATGCAGCGGAGTAACTGCTATCTGCTCTCGAATCGCAAAGGTTGTTTAGGTGGAGGCGAGACTGGTGATCCAATTAATTGGTTTGGCTATTGCGGTACCTTCATTGGCTGGAATGCTAGCCCTAGCTTGGGCGATGGACCTAGAGATCGAGCCAGAAATGAGCAAGTCAAAGCGTAGGAACTGGGCTAAGACGGTTCAGCTTGCCTCTTATGTTGGAATCACGATCGAGCTAGCCCTAGCACTGATGTTGCTTTTTTACCCGGTAATTATAGATTCGCAGGCAAGTCAAGCATTAGATCGAGTACGCGCAAGAGAGCAATTGCAGGAAAGCGAGTTTTGGCAAGAGTTCGACTGGGGAGAGTGAAGGTTAAAGAATGGCGCTCTAGACAGACCAGATTAAGCCCCCTCGCTACTGACCATGACTGTATCCCGCAACCTGCTTCTCGCGATCCTTCTAACCATCTCCACCAGCGCGATCGCGGCAGCCAGCTCAGAGAACATCGCCCAACCCACCGATCGGGAAGCCTCCATCAGCTAAGCTCGAAAAAACTGAGTACGCCCAACATGACCCCCGAGATCAGAGAAGAACTGGACAGGCTGGAAAGAATCGCCTCCCTCAATCTCCAGACCAGCACCAATAATCTCGAAGCGATCGCCCGACAGGACAGGCAAATCGCTCGACAGAGTGAGCAAATTTCTCAGCAGAGTGAGCAAATCGCTCGGCAGGGTGAGCAAATTTCTCAGCAGAGTGAGCAAATCGCTCGGCAGGGTGAGCAAATTTCTCAGCAGAGTGAGCAAATCGGCCAACTAAGGGAAGCACAACAGCGCACAGACAGGCAAATCGACAGATTACTTGAGGCGCAAGAGCGATCTCAAACGCAAATTGACATACTGGCGGAATCAATGGGCCAGCTCAAGCGGGCCGTGGATTACCTGCTGAGCAAGGATTGAGTGGTGCGATCGCCCTTACCAACTTCAAGCTCTATCAATTGAGAGGCCGGATGGGTCGAGCTGGCATCCAAGCCCATGCCTGGTTGTTTTATCGCCAGCAAAGCAAGTTGACCGACGATGCCCGCAAGCGCCTGCGGGCCATTCAGGAGTTCACGCAATTGGGGTCTGGCTATCAACTGGCCATGCGAGATATGGAAATTTGCGGTGTGGGCAATCTGCTCGGTGCCCAGCAATCCGGCCAGATGAATGCGATCGGTTTCGACTTATATATGGACATGCTGAACGAGGCGATCGCCAAAATTCGCGGTCAAGAAATTCCCACTGTGGATGACACGCAGGTGGATCTCAATCTGACTGCCATGATTCCCACACGCTATATTGCCGATGCAGATCTGAAGATGTCGGCCTATCGCGAGGTGGCCGCTGCCAACTCGCGGGCGGAACTCAAAGGCATTGCGGCAGACTGGGGCGATCGCTTCGGTCCCCTACCCAAACCCGTGCAGGAACTGCTGCGGGTGATGGAACTCAAATACGTGGCTAAATCTCTCGGCTTCGCGCGCATTAAACCGGTGGAAGCTCATGTCATTCTAGAAACCGCGATGGAGGAACCCGCTTGGGAAAGGCTCAAAGAGGTTTTACCGAACCACCTCCAAGCACGATTTGTCTATCAACCGGGTAAAGTCGCCGTCCGTGGCTTGGGGTCGCAGCCTGCAAACCAGCAGCTCGAATTCTTAATTCAGTGGCTGGATAAGATGTTAGCGGCGATCGGGGAGACGGTCTTGACTGTCAATTAAATACGGAATCTTATTTTCTGCTTGAAGTCTGGCAATCCAGCCGCCACAGAATCCGTTAGAACTAGCGCGATTCTCCAGTTCGCCTTCCTCGTCTCCAAACCCCAGCTAGCACTGTCGTCAAGTCCCCGGCTCGACTGAGTTTGCCGAACGTCCAGAATGGGAGATTTAGGGGGTGAATGCAGTGCTTAGCAGCGTTAGTGAGAGGGACTAAAAGGTACTTTATTAGGACTATCCTTCTTCTGTCATATTGGGATAAGCTCGATAAATTGATAGATAACTTTTTTAGGATTGAGCTACTTGAAAAAAGAATGCTACTCGCCTGTAATAGCTGTTCTGTAAGGATTTGAGGATTTCATCTCTGCATTTGCCGTCAGTTTGACGATCGGATTTAAAGTTGTGGAAAGCTTTTACCCTTGAATATAGAGCTCTCTTATGAATAAGAATAAACCCTCTAGTCTTTGCCCCGTATACATCTGGAGCTTATATTTATATTTTCTCCATACCATCTGTATAGCGGATATTGGCTCCATCATGACTGACTTGACAGAAGAGGGATAGACCAAAAAATTTCGAAAATAGTACCGTTGCCAAAACGGGTCCAATGATAAATAAAGGCGAATTTCATGCCAAGCAACTGCAAATGTTACGCCATTTGCCACGTCATCTCCTGACCTGCCCGTAAGGGCACAAGCCCGGATTCAGTAAATGGCACTTCATCGGGAATACGCCAGGTTGTTTTGGCCAAGGTGATTTGTTCGGTATTGCGCGGGAGTTGATAAAAATCTGGACCATAGAAGCTGGCGAAAGCTTCAAGTTTATCCAGTGCATCAGCATGCTCAAAAACCTCTGCGTACAACTCCATCGCGTGCAGAGCCGAATAGCAACCCGCGCAGCCACAGGAATTTTCTTTGCTGTCGCGGGAATGGGGGGCACTATCGGTGCCAAGAAAAAACTTAGGATTGCCAGATATTGCTGCCTGCAGAAGTGCCTGGCGATGCTCCTCACGTTTCAAAATGGGCAGGCAATAAAAGTGGGGGCGAATGCCACCTTTGAATAGGCTGTTGCGGTTAAACAATAGATGTTGTGGCGTGATCGTTGCAGCAATGTTGTGGGCAGCAAGGACAAACTGCACAGCATCAGAGGTGGTAATGTGCTCGAGCACCACGCGTAGGTTGGGAAATCGCTGCTTGAGGGGAAGCAACTGTTTCTCGATAAAGACTTTCTCGCGATCGAACATATCAACATCTCGATCGGCCACTTCCCCGTGCAGCAATAAGGGCATGTCTACTTGCTCCATCGCTTTAAAGACGGGATCGCACTTGCGAATGTCCGTCACACCGAAGTCTGAATTAGTCGTTGCACCGGCTGGGTAGTACTTGACCGCTTTGACAAACTGGGATGCCTTGGCCGCGATAATGTCTGCAGGACTTGTGTTGTCAGTGAGGTAGAGCGTCATCAATGGCTCAAACTGTTTGCCAGCCGGAATTGCTGCGATGATGCGATCGCGATAGGCTGCAGCATCAACTACTGAGCGCACTGGGGGCTTCAAATTCGGCATGACGATGGCGCGGGCAAACTGACGCACTGTGTGTGGTAAAACCGCTTTCAGCGCTGCGCCGTCGCGTAGATGCAGATGCCAGTCGTCGGGTCGGGTTATGGTGAGCTTTTGCATCCTCCAATCATAAAACAGCTAGCAATGTGGCGAGGACGCGAGGAATTTAGGTGTTTTCAGGTTTTTAGGCTTGGTTCAAAACCTGGTAATTTTGGGTAACACTTTAAGGACGGGGCAGATCGAACAAAAGCTTACCTGGTGGCGGTTGGAGGTTTTGATAATTAACCGAAAGTGTTACCCAGCGTTGAACCATGCCGCAAATCATAGGGGGTAGGTTCATGAGCATTTGTAACCTTGACCCTACGACAGTCGATGCAACACATCGACATTTTTTTGCCGGTTCGTTAGTTAAAACTCCAGGAACGAGGCGATCGCCAAAATTCGCGGTCAAGAAATTCCCACTGTGGACGACACGCAGTGGAGGCTCACGTCATTCTAGAAACCGCGATGGAAGAACCCGCTTGGGAAAGGCTCAAAGAGGTTTTACCGAATCACCTCCAAGCGCGATTTGTGTTTCAACCGGGGAAGGTCACGGTGCGGGGCTTGGGGTCGCAGCCTGCCGGTCAGCAGCTCGAATTCTTGATTCAGTGGCTGGATAAGATGTCAGCGGCGATCGGGGAGACGGTCTCGACCGTCAACTAAACTCGGTGGGCGATCGCTCTCTGGCTGCTGCTTCCCTCTCCCAATATTAAGGCTGACGCCACGCTGAATTCGCGCTACCCGAGAGCGAGATGGCTATCTACCCATCTGCGTTTATTAGCAGTCTTTGGAAGAAATATGACAGGATGTTTACAATCTGTTACATTTATATATAGCGGCTCAATCGACCGATGCGAATCTATCGCTCCCGATCGCCGCCTGCCATACGGTGCCACTGACCGACCAGCACGAGTACTCTCTCGAAACCTACTCTTGAGCTCGACATCTTCAGTACTTTTGCCAATGTCCCCCAATCGAGTGATTCAGCCAGTGGTTTGCCGTTGACATTCAATCCGAGAGAAGAGCGTTCCATACCTTATCTCTCACTAACGCGACCTAAGGTGGTCTGATGAATAACAATATTCGCCTGGGAAACCTATTTGGCATCCCGTTTTACGTTAACCCCTCCTGGTTTTTGGTGCTGGGGTTAGTGACTTGGAGTTATGGTAGCGGCTTAGCTGCCTTCCCCAGTCTGAATGGTCTTTTACCCTGGCTGTTGGGTTTACTGACAGCATTGCTGCTGTTTGCTTCAGTCTTGGCTCACGAGCTGGGCCACAGCGCTGTGGCTCTGCAACAGGGCATTGGGGTGAAGTCCATTACCCTGTTCCTATTCGGTGGCTTGGCGAATTTAGAAAAAGAGTCCGATACCCCTCTGGGGGCCTTTAATGTGGCGATCGCCGGACCGCTGGTGAGCTTGCTGCTGTTTATCCTACTCTCGGTCATTTTGGCGATCGCGCCTCTCGCGGGTCCGGCCGCTGCGATCGTCGGCTTGCTAGCCAGTATTAACCTGGCTTTAGCCGCATTCAATCTGATTCCTGGCTTGCCCTTGGATGGCGGTAACGTGCTTAAAGCAGCCGTCTGGAAGCTGACGGGCAATCCCTATCGCGGCATTCGATTTGCCAGCCGCGTAGGTCAGCTGATCGGTTGGACTGCCGTGATTTTCGGCTTACTCTCCGTGCTGGGGCTGAGTTCGGTGGGCAGTGTGTGGACCCTACTGATTGGTTGGTTCCTGTTGCAGAATGCCAGCCAGTCCGCGCAGTCGGCCACGCTGCAAGAGCAGTTGTCTGGGTTTACGGCGGCAGATGCAGTGGTGGCTGACAGCCCGACGATCTCGGCTGAGGCGACGTTACGCGAGTTGGCTGACGAGCTGGTTTTGACGGGCAATCGCTGGCGTCGGTTCGTGGCGACAGATGCAATGGGTCGATTAGTCGGGACGATTTCTGTCAGCGAGCTCAAAGCTCTGCCCAGTAGCGACTGGCCCTACACGCAGGTGAAAGAGATCGTGCAGCCAATTGACCGAGCGGCAATCGTGCCCTCCGAGCAGCCTTTGCTCGACGTGGTACAGCGCTTGGAACAGCAACAGCGATCGGAACTGTTAGTGGAATCTAGCGACGGCATTTTACTGGGACTGTTGGAAAAAACATCGATCCAGCAGCTCTTATCTCGACAAACTCAAGTCCATCCTGCTTGATGGCTTTGAACTGGAGTTGAACGCAACCCTCGACTCGGGCAATTTGAATCGAGAGTTCTCAGGGCTTAGATCCATTGAGGGAGATCGCGAGGTCTCCCTTTTCTGTTCGGCAGCCCGCAGGTGAAGACACCTCCGCCAGGGCGACGCCTCGGTACAATGCCAAGTGCGATCGAAAACGTCCTAACTGGGGATCTAGATGCCGAGAAATCGCAAAACCTTCGAGCAACAATCCCTCAAACTCCCCGTTGTCTTGGCGGCAGGATCCCTCACAACGATGGCAGGGGGCGTGGTGGCACCGGTTATACCAGACGTCGTGCAGCAATTGGCCATCGATCCAGTCCTGGCAGGCAATCTCGTCAGTATGCATTGCCTGACAATCGCGGTCCTCAGTCCGCCATTGGGGATCTTGGCAGATAAAATCGGGCCGCTGAACGTCTTGCTCCCCGCTCTCGTCTTCTATGCCCTATTTGGAGCGGCGGGAGCTTTGATGCCGAGTTTTTGGCCGTTATTGGCGACGCGAGCTCTGCTTGGGGTCGCCAGCGGCGGGATTGCGGCAGGTAGCTTGGGGTTACTGGGGTCGATCTACGAGGGGGAAGCGCGATCGAAGGCGATCGCCTATGCAGCCAGTATCTTAACCATCACAGGAATTGTCTTTCCGCTATTGGGAGGCTGGGTCGGTTCGTTCAACTGGCAGTTTGCCTTCTATCTTTACGGGCTGGCGCTACCGTTAGCCCTCTTAGCCCTCTATACGTTCGAGCGAAAAGTCCCCCCCCATGCAATCAAAGCGGGCTCGAACGAAGGACTGCGCGGGGTATTGGGCCGTGCCGAGATTCAGAAACTCTTACTCACCCTCAGCCTTGCCTCCGTGGCGATGTATGCAGTGGTGATCTACGCGCCCCTCTATCTCCGAGAGACGTTGGCGATCGGCACGACGTTGAATGGGGTGGCTCTGGCCTCGCGAGCCGTCGGAGCCGCCTTAGTCTCTGCCTTTGGGGCCAAGCGTTTGGCTAAAAAGTGGGGAAAAGCCCGAGCAACTGCCTTAGGGTTCGGTCTGATGGCAGTGACGCTGTGGACTATCCCTATCCTGAGCTTATATCGCTGGATTTTATTGGCAGCAGTATTGTTTGGGGCTGGATTCGGTTTGGTGCTTCCCAATCTGTATGACACCTTGGCCAATCTGGCGCCGGATAAACTGCGTTCGAGTGTGTTGGCAGCAGGAACGGGGGCGGGCTTTTTAGGCCAATTTCTATCCCCTATTCTGCTCGGGCCAGTTCTGGCTGTGGGCGGCTTGGAATGGACCTTCTATGCAGCGGGTGGTGTGGCGATCGCTGCCGGATTCTTATTGTTCGTTCCCGCCACATCCACTTGATTGCTGCACTCTCGCGATCCTCAGTCAGCTTGCACGTACACTTTCTGCGAGGGAGTCAAGCAATTGACAAGCCCCGATCTAGACCTACGTCAGTTCGACAGGTATCTGGTCCCCATCCCTTAACCCCTTCCCCCCTCGCGAAGCGTGGCGTCAGCCGTAAGTTTAGGGGAAGGGGAACAGAACGGTAGATTGCGGGTTTGAGGCTGCTTCTCCCCTCTCCCAAGTTTGATGCTGCTGGCGAAATTCATATTCCGAAACATTGGCCATTTGTCTAGATGCCTGTGGCCCCCTTCCCCTAACCCCTACCCCCAACTTTGGGGGCAGGGGAACAAGGCCCCGTAAGGATTTTCGGCTGTTTCTCCCCTCTCCCAAACTTGGGAGAGGGGCCGGGGGTGAGGGCCATGCAGAGGACTTGCACCATGCCAATATTTCTAAATGTTAAATTGGCCAGCAGTATCAAGTTTGGGAGAGGGGCTGGGGGTGAGGGCCATACAGAGCCATCGAACTCAGGTAGACTTGTCATATTTTGTCGGGGTTAGCTACTTTTTCACGGCAAGCGCAAAATCGATGTGCTGAAGGCAGCGAGATCTATTAATTTGTATTCCAGGGAGTCAAATTGATCTTGCAATTGTGCTAGCGAGCGATCGCCTTTGTTTGGACGATCGGGACAATTCTAGAGCAAAAATGTATTATTTTGAACAAGTGTAGGGATGGGGAATTTACTGTGCCCAATCAGTCAGATGCATCGGTTCAATTGTTACCTTTATCGCAGGCAGAGACGTCGTGGCGGAGATCGATTCGCTTATTGGCGACCGATATGGACGGTACCCTCACCCAGGCAGGGCGCTTGGACTCATCTTTAATCAATGCCTTAGAAATTCTAGTGTCTAGGGGAATTCAAGTGCTGTTGGTCACCGGTCGGTCGGCGGGTTGGGTGAGTGGGTTAAAAACTTACCTTCCCCTGGCTGGGGCGATCGCTGAAAATGGCGGAATTTACTATCACGGCGGTCAGGAGGATACCGGTCGCTTACTGACGCCGATCGCCAATCGAGCTGCCCATCGAGACAAACTTCGGGCCATTTTCCGACTACTGCAACAGGAGTTTCCCTATTTAGTGGAATCGTCCGATAACGCTTTCCGGTTGACCGATTGGACATTCGAGAATCGCCACATCAAACCTCAAGAGCTCGATCGAATGCGGGTTTTGTGCCATCGGGAGGGATGGGGGTTTACCTATAGCTCGATTCAATGTCATATCAAGCCACTAGCGCAGGAAAAAGGGGCAGCTGTGCTGCAAGTGGCGAAGGAGTTATACGGCGAGCTGTCTGCCGAGCAAATCGTGACGGTGGGAGATAGTCCCAATGACGAAAGCTTATTCTGCTCGAATGCGTTTCCCCATTCAGTGGGTGTAGCCAATATTTTGCACTATACGGGCGCGATGGCGTGCTATCCCGCCTACGTGACTGCTGCTGCTGAAGGGGCAGGATTTTGCGAGTTGTCAGATTGGCTGTTGGAGTATTGAAGGCTGGGGCGGGCAGGCGGTGCGCTCGTCTCGATCTCGATGAGACTGTTTTGCCGTCGATGGAGAATTCCCCCCAACTGGCGATCGAGGTAGGCGCTTGCAGCTTGCACAGTGGGATTGCAGGGATAGGCAAGGCGGTTCGATGATGACCTACCTGTAGCTGCTGACTGAGCTTCTGGCTGCTGTTCGAACCTTCTTCGAGGAGTGGTACAACAAAGTCAACTGCGCTGAGAGATTCCGTTGGCTGATGCATCTCCTCCCCAAACCGTCGATCGCCACCTCGATCGCATTCAACTTTTGTTTGAAGGAGGTCTCTACCGACAAACCCTCGACGCGATCGCCACCGCCCTCGAACAGCACCCTTATGCCGAACCCCTCTGGCTGTGGCAGGCGATCGCCACCGACGCCATTGGCAACACAGAAGCGGCGATCGAAACCGTCCTTCCCTTAACCAACAGTCAGGACGCCGAAATTCGCAAACAAGCCAACTATCTGGCGAGCATCTGGAGCGCCCCCAGGCTAGAACGACCCCAAAACTGGAACGCTAGAGTCGAAAATCTCGACCGACTGGGCGATCGGCAAGAATTCGTCCGCGGTAAAGCAGCATCTGCTCCGACAACCCCCTCGCCATCGTTCACCGAGCCCCCGCGCCCTTCCGCTAACGACCCCAAACCCTTCCCCTTTTGGCGCACCTTAATATTCATAGGCGCAGCAACCCTCGCCACCACAATCTTATTCGCAGCTCTAAACTCTTAGCAGCATCGCGGCCAAGCCCAATTCCTGAAAGTTGAGATTTGTTAGACTGAGCCTTACAGAGCAACAAAGCTCCCCAATCCCTCAATCGCACCACCGACCGAAGGAAAGCCTCCATGTCGCCAACCCTGCTGCAAACTCGAGAACTGCCCCAACTGCAATATCGCTTTACTCCCCAATCCTTCGATAGCACTTGGGCCGCTCCCCTCTCCACTCTGCTCGGTCTCGGACGAGCTGCAGGTGCAGCCTTCGTCGAATTCTTCTTAGAACGCACCAACTACATTAGCTGCCTAGCTGAAGAGGAACGCATCACCAGCATTTCCCCTAGCCTCTCCACAGGGGCGGGCGTGCGCGTTTTTAAAGGTCGAGCTGATTGCTATGTCAGCACCAACGATCTTTCCTTCAACGGCCTCAAAGCTGCCCTCGAAAAAGCCCTCTCCATCATGGGTCTCGACATCCCCAGCCCCAACGCCTTCGTTCCCGAAGTCAATCTAGAGCCGCTGCGGGACTACGCTGTTGCTAAAGGGAAAGAGGCTTGGCTGCCCGCCTGCAGTTCCATGCAGGAAATGGGAGATATTCTGCTGTGCGGCACCGACGAATTGCAAAAACAAGCAAAACACACCCAATCCCGTCGAGCCGTTTACTTTCGCGATTGGCAAGAAGTCATGGTGGCCGCCAGTGACGGCACCTTTGCCCGCGATATCCGCCTGACCCAATCGGTGGGCTACAGCCTCTTGTGTGCCGACGGCGAACACCGTTCCTCCATCGGTCGCCGCGACGGCAACACGAGCGATCCCAGCTTCCTGCGCAGTTGGGATTATGCGTCTGCCGCTGCAGATGTTGCTGAATCGGCGGGCCATATGCTCTATGCCGACTACGTCGAATCGGGCACTTACCCGATCGTGATGGCCAATCAATTTGGTGGCGTCATCTTCCACGAAGCCTGCGGCCACCTGCTGGAGACCACCCAAATCGAACGGGAAACTACGCCGTTTGCCGACAAGAAGGGCGAGAAAATTGCCCACGAAAGTCTGACAGCCTGGGATGAAGGCATCTCTGCCGAAGCCTTCGGCACTGTCGATATGGACGACGAGGGGATGCCCGTACAGCGGACGTTGCTGATCGAAAACGGCATTCTCAAAAACTTCATTAGCGATCGCGCGGGCGAAATGCGCACCGGTCACCCCCGTACCGGTAGCGGTCGCCGTCAGGGCTATACCTACGCAGCCGCCAGCCGCATGCGCAACACTTATATCGGTGCGGGCGAGCATTCCGTCGAAGATCTGTTTGCCTCAATTGATCGAGGCATCTACTGCAAGAAGATGGGGGGTGGCAGTGTGGGGGCAACTGGAGAGTTTAACTTCGGCGTCGACGAAGCTTATACCATCGAGAATGGCAAGTTGGGCAAGCCCCTCAAGGGAGCTGTGCTGATTGGCGATGCCAGCGACATCATGAATAAAATTTCGATGTGTGCCAATGATGTCGATCTGGCGGCTGGGTTCTGCGGTTCCGTCAGCGGCAGTATTTACGTCACTGTCGGCCAGCCCCATATTAAGGTTGACAGCATTACGGTTGGGGGCCGCTAGGCGCGAGTTTGGTTTGGAGGGCGATCGCTGATGGGCTCCGTTCGAGATCTGGCGATCGCCTGTTAAATATTGCAAGGTTCGGGCGTAGTGCAGTTTGATAAGATGGGAGCCAGCCGCGCGGGTGTAGTTCAGTGGTAGAACGTCAGCTTCCCAAGCTGAATGTCGTGAGTTCGAGTCTCATCACCCGCTTACAGACAAACCATTTATTGCAGCGGTCTGCTGGGCTCTTTAGGAACTATTCAGCCACCAAGTCAATATTTTTTCTGCCCGGATACTGGTTGTTCTGAGGGCGATCGATCGCCCTCTGTGGCAGCGATCGCCAAGAGCGTGCCTCCAGTGGTAGCCACTGGCAAAATCGCGAGATTCAAGACTGGAATCGAAAACACGAGAAAGCTCGCGAGCCCGAAACCCGCTAGTAAGGCAATATTTTGGCCGACAAAGCGCAGTTTTCGCGCCAACAGATATCCTCGCAACCCCAAGGCGGGGTCCACCATATCTAATGCGGTCAGAAAAATAGCGATCGCCACCGACAGTACTGTCCCAATTCCCGGTGCAGCCACACCGATCGCAATTAAGGCCACCAAGACCGACATTTGAAACCCAATCAGCTCGAACAATCCCCTGACGGTGGCCCACAACCCCAGCCCTTCATCAGTCACTGTCCCCCGCACCAGCCGTTCGGTGTGCATCGCAATGGCATCTCGAAAGGGACCGGCCACAATCCCGACCAGGGGCAGAAATAAGAGGTAAGCCACGAGCAGAAGGGCGATCGCCACCACCGAGCTACCCACCACTTCTGCGAAAGCAGTCAGCCATTGGGGCAGAGCCGCTAGCCATCGATCCAGCCAGGACCCCACCAAAGTGACGCCGAACCACAAGAGTGCTGCAAAGCTTCCACCAGTCAGAGCAATGGGGACTAAGCCGAGCAACTGCAGGCGGGGCGATCGCACAAACAGGCACAATCCAGCCCAGCCAAATCTGAGGCCCGTGCAAAATTGGTAGATAGGGCCGCGCTCGGGCTGGTAGTTGGCTAGCGCGGGAATAGACACTGGCTGGGACCGCGCGGGATGAGAACTTGGCATACCAGTAACAATCATACTGAACGACTGGCAGAGAGCGGGTCCAAATGGGTGGAGCCTTCCCTTCCTCCTACAATGCAGCAAACGGCATGCCCCAAAAAAAGCCCAGGTGGGTTAGACCTGGGCAAAAGCGACATTCATGTTCCAGCTTCTATTTGACCAGGAGACTGTGAAGGATTTGTGGAGTCTTTCACTTCCTTGGCAATGGGTCCGATCGCGCCAAAAAAAGCCCAGGTGGGTTAGACCTGGACGAGAGCGACATTCATGTTCCAGCTTCTATTTGACCAGGAGACTGTGAAGGATTTGTGGAGTCTTTCACTTCCTTGGCAATGGGTCCGATCGCGCCAAAATAAAGTCCAGGCGGGTTAGACCTGGACGAGAGCGACATTCATTTCTAGATTCCATTGGACCAGGAGATTGTGAAAGATTTGTGAGTGGGTGAAATTCTCCTCGGGCCGATGCTCCCGTGTGGACTCGATCCGAGCTCTATCCGAGCAGCTCCTGCTGCAGTTGCAGCCATTTCCCAATATCCTCCTGCACCTGCAGCGGAATTTCCCACGGAAATAGATGGGCGGTGTTGGGATAGGCAATCCACTGCGATCGCCCCAAAGCTCTAGCCGTTTCTGCACTCGCCTCGCAGGTAATGTGGCGATCTTCCGACCCTGCCAGGACTAATGCAGGCATCTGTAATGGAGGCAGGCGATCGAGGCAACTGTAGCGATTTTGCAGAGCGCGGGAAAGGGCGCGATGGGCGTGGCGAGAGGTTTGTAAATAGGCGGGAACGGCAGCGCGAGCTAAATAGCGATAGGCCGTGGGGGTATGTCGTTGGATGAGATAGCGAAATAGCGATCGCTTCCCCGCCGTTTCGACAATCCACTTTTGCCCCGGAAACACCCAATTCAGCAATCCGGCGATCGCCGTCCAAACGTTATCTGCCATCGAGATGGGCGGGTGGTTGCTGCGGGGGCGGGCCGCAGTCGCGACGAGCACGAGCCCCCGAATGCGATCGGGATAGCGAATCGCCAGTTCCAGCGCCAAAATGCCCCCCAACGACCACCCCAGGATGAGGCATTGCTGGATGTTGAGGCGATCGAGTAGAGCGATCGAATCGTCTAGATGGGTTTCCAGCTCGTAGCTGTCTTTCACCTGACTGCGACCGTAGCCGCGTAGGTCGGGGGCGATCGCCCACCTTTGCGAGGCCAAAAAATCCCCAAACACTTCCATCGCCGCACCATTGCCGGGATGGCCGTGCAGCATCAGGACTGGTAGGGAGTCCCCGTCGGGACTCCCCCACTGGCGATAGTGCAGTTGGATGGGGATTGCGGGCATTGGCACTCCTGCCTTCGAGCAGCCGAAGCTCTTGTGAAACAAGGGTTATCAGCATCCGAGCGCGGGCATCGGAGGGATGCGATCGCGATCGCAGTGAAAGGGAGATAGCGATCGCGGTGGGGCTCGGTAAAGATTCGTACCTTAGACTCATCAGCTTAAACCCCTCACCTGAAAGGAGTCTGTGATGAAATCTATCAAACTATTCGGTTCTGTCTTAACTGCTTTTGCCCTAGTCTCCACCTCCCCTGCAGCCTTTGCAGGCGACTGGAGCGACGCGATCGCCGAAGATCCCCATTCCTTCTGCAGCGATGTCGGCTTGGGCCACAACATCGACAGCAGCAGCGGTTATTACGCCGACAGCAACGAAGGTTCTCGCGCTCAAAACAACATCTTTGAATCTCACACTAACGTCAGCGGCGCTAACGCTTCCGCATCCTCCTCCTATCGCCACACTGAAGGCGGCGGCGGTGGCGGCGTCAGCTTCTTGGGCATCGGCGTCAGCGGTAGTGGCCGCAGCGAAAGAACTACTCGTACCTCTAACGAGCGGGAAAATAACTGGGATAACACCTACGACCGCTTTAGCGACACTAGCACCACCACGACTTGGGCTAACGGTCGGGAATTTGGCTTCGAGCAAACTTCTGCTGAGTTGGTGAGCGGCAGCAATTGCGATGCCGTCGTCTTGGGGGCCGCCCAAATCGAAACCACTCGCATGCAAACCGAAGCGATGGTGGAAATCAGCACGCAAAACAACACCAACAATCTACTGCACGACCTACTGAACTAGTCCGGCTCAGTGGGGGGGAGAGCCTACTGCCGCGAGCCGGTCCTTTTCGAGCTCTCTCCCCCACTCTCCAATTCTCGCCCTCTTTCACCCCGCCATCCTTACCCCTGGAGTCCCCCATGTTGCGTTCCAGCCTATGCCGCCTCGCCCTTGCCCTTTCCTTAGTTGGCGCATCCGCACTGCCCGTTCTAGCGCAGCCGTTTGAAACCAGCATTCGTCAAAATCGAACTTCCCCAGCGGCGATCGCTGCTGACGCTGCCTTACTGCCTGCCTCCACTGCCGTGCTGGTCACACTGCCCGAAGTGATTGTGGACGTGGGCCAAGGGGACGCCTACCCCCTCACAGTCCCCTCGATGCAACCCCTCTACAACCGTTACGGCCAAGAGCTAGTGCCCGCCAACTCTGCCGTCAGCATTCGCATCCAACCGGAGGATGGCGGAGCCTATATTGTGGCGGAACATATTATCGTCAATGGCCGAGTGGTTCCCCTGCAAGCCCGCAGTTCTTTCCTCCCCGGTCAAACCATTACTCGTGCTGCCGCCGACCAAATGGCCCATCGCAACCGTACCGTCTTTGGCAACCTCGGCGTGGCTGTTGCCGGAGCTAGCGGTACCAATCTCTCCACCGTCCAACGGTCTGGTTTCTTAGGCTCGGCTTTCGGCACAGTGGTGGGCTTGAGCAGTCCCGACAAGCTGCGCCTGGTTCGCATTCAACCGGGCTCCGTCCAAACACTCACCTTACAAGTGACCACCAGCATTCCCGCTGCGGCCTCAGCCCTGGCTCCCCAGACGTCGGCAACCTCTGTGCCCACATCCCCAACTCCCCGATTTGAATTCCGCAATAGCTTGGAATATAACGATCTGCTGGATGCGCTGCTGCGCGCCCATGTCGCTGGCGAGGTGGCATACGGCAAAGCTCGAGAACTGATTGCGGCGGCTGACGAATATGCCGTCTCTCAATTGGGGCTGTATCCCTTAGCTGGAATCCGGGCTCGCGTGACCGAGACGTTTGGATATGTCTACCGGATCGACAGCGATCGCCTCGCCCGCGCCATCGTCAGTCGCTAGACGCGATCGAAGTACCGCAGTGTGGCAATCCAGTCGCAACACTAAACTGGCACTGCTTCGGCAAGCTGCTTCTCAGAGGTGGCGATCGCCGGAGCAGCGCCATAGACCTCAGCACTATTATTGGGGCTTTCCTGCAGCAGAACCTTATGCAACTCGACCCCTAGCTTGCGGATGGGGGCAGAGAGTAGGTGGCGAATGTGGAGAGCAATATTTTCGGCTGTGGGAACCACCTCGGCGAAATAGGGAATGTCTTTATTGAGGAAGGTATGGTCGAAGGGCTTGACGACATGGGTTTCGATGGCATTCTGCAGGGCGACGAGATCCACAACCATGCCAGTGCGAGGATCCATGTCCCCGACCACCGTAACTTCTAGAAAGTAATTGTGGCCGTGACCGTGGGGGCGGGCGCAGAGACCGTAAATGTCAGTATTTTCTTCGAGCGACAGTTCGGGACGCGCCAGTCGGTGGGCGGCACTAAAGTGAGTCTTGATGGTGAGATAGGATTCCATTCCATTGCCTCGATACTCTGCCCACAATTCGGGATCTTCATTGACTCGCACGCTCGTCAGGGGGAGGGCATCAGCTAACCGCCTCCAAATGGATCGGGCCAGACATTCCGTTGTCGGCAAGGTTTGCTCGAACTCCGGCCATACTTGATTGAGATAAGAAAAATTGAGGGGTTCGATGACTCGCGATCGCAAGATCTGTTTCACATCCGAGAGGTTGAGCACCATGCCGTACTCATCCACCTCCCCCTTCATGCCCACATGGAGTTCGTAGTTGTGGCCGTGGCCGGGAAAGTTCGCAGCTAAACCAAATCGAGCGCGGTTGTCTGCCTCCGACAACTCCGGCAGCCAATAGCGATGACTGGCGGCAAATTGAGCGCGGCGATAGATAACGCAATCCATAAATTAAGCGTTCCAGACTGGATACAAAGATTTGTAAACCTGCTTCAGTGTAGGCCACTCTTGCAATCCCGAGCAACCGCGATCGCGGCAGTGGATGCGAACAACTGCTCGGATACATAATTAAGAAAGTATTAACATCGCTTGGCGTCAAATCGTGTCAGCCTGCTTTTCAGTTCGTCAGTCTCCTCTTCGAACCTTTGAATTTGCTTTACTGCAAGCCGGACTTGCGAGATTTCTCGCAGGTTGCTTAGATCCGTTTTTACGAGCGGGAGAGAAAAGTTGTGTTGTCAAGTAGTTTTTCTCTGGGTACCGTGACTCTAAGTTGTCAATCCTTTCCCCCTGGATGCTAGTTGTGCTGCAGTTCCTCGAAGCACTACGGCAAAGTTATTTTTATATGCACGAAACTTACATTCACCACCCCACATTTGGTTTGCTCTACAGTCTTTGCTCGATTGGAGAGACCCAAGGATTGTTTACGACTCTGTATGCTCAGCGTCTATTTTTCCGCGCCACAATCGATCCCAGCCCGCGCGAGCAGGCTATATTCGAGCCCATTAGCCGCTCTGAAGCGCGACAAATTATTGAGGAGACTCTGCGAGACTTGCGTCGTACAGGGGCAAATGAGAGATTCAGCACTTTGCAGCAGGTGTACCGGAGTACGTTTATGTAGAGTTTCCGAGTCTACCCCCCGATCTGAGACATCGTACGACTGTATCGATCGCGGGTGCCTCGATCGCGATCTTTAAAGTGAATCTCAGCTTTTTCGCTTAACAACTGGCGTACCCGTTCGCGCAGGCGATCGGGGGGGTACCCCTTTCTCAGGGAAGCTTTGAGATCGATCTGGCCGGACTCGTTCAGCAGGCAGGGGCGCAGCCAGCCATCGGCAGACAGGCGAATGCGATTGCAGTTGTCGCAGAAACAGTCAGACATTTGGCTGATGAAGCCGAGGGTACCTTTGGCCTGGGGAATGCGAAAGATGTCGGCGGGACCGCTCCCCCGGACGCTGGCGCTTTCCAAACCGTATTTGGCCCGGATGCGCTGGCGTAAATCGGCGGAATCGATCCAGCCTTTATCAGAGAAGAGAGTGCTGTTACCGATGGGCATGAATTCAATAAAGCGGACGTGCCAGGCGCGATCGATCGAGAGGGCGGCTAGCGCTTCTACTTCCCGATCGTTGACGCCCGGGATCACGACTACATTGAGCTTGAGGGGATCGAACCCCACATCGTAAGCCGCTTGAATGCCTGCCCAGACGTTGTGCCATAAGTCCCGACCGGTAATCTGGCGGAAGGTGTCGGCGTTGAGGGAGTCGAGGCTGATGTTGATGCGGCGCAGTCCGGCATCGTAGAGGGCGCGGGCTTTATCAGCCAAGATAAAGGCGTTGGTGGTCAGGGCTAAGTCGA
The DNA here is from genome assembly GCF_000332275.1 of Synechococcus sp. PCC 7336. NCBI lineage: Bacteria > Bacillati > Cyanobacteriota > Cyanophyceae > Synechococcales > Synechococcaceae > Synechococcus > Synechococcus sp. PCC 7336. The sequence goes on along the minus strand of NZ_CM001776.1, from coordinate 4,621,886 downwards.
CGAGGCCGTCGAGACGGCTGAGGTCGCTGACAATTGCGATCGCATCTTGACGCAGCAGTGGTTCTCCCCCAGTCAATCGAAACCGATTGAACCCCAACGGCATAAACACATCCCGCACCAAGCTGACAATTTCTGCACGGGTGAGTAGGACATCCCTGTCCAGCCATGCCATTTCCTCATCGCCGGGCATGCAGTACTGACAGCGAAAATTACAGCGATCGATCAGGCTGATGCGTAGGTAGTTAACGTCTTTCATACCAAGACTCTGGGGGAGATCGCAGTGCTGTCAGCTTAAAGATGAACTATTTGAGCTTGGCTTTCATCCTAGCTGCAGCTTTTGCAGGGAGACAACTGCCAAGCTATTCTCGACAGCCGCAACAAATTGAATTGAGGCGATCGCCCGCACAGGTCAGTCTGAGAGCTGCGATCGCAAGACAGACAAATCCTCCAGTCTCCCCAGAAAGCCCTGCAGGAGATCGAGATGGGCAAGGAGAGATTCGAACTCTCACGGGTTTCCCCGCCGCATTTTGAGTGCGGTGCGTCTACCATTTCGCCACTCGCCCAGCGGCAACCTATATTACCCGATCGCCGTCCCAAAACCCAACTGCTTCGAGTCGAGATCGGAGCGGTGCAACCGAGGTTGGCAGTACAGTGAAACAAGCCACCGTCACAGACTCCCAACTTTCCCCCATGCCCACCTTTGCCCCCAACCCATCCTCCCTGTCAGCAGCGATCGCCAGCAACCGACAGCACACCCTAGCCCGCCCGGTGGCGGTCAGCGGCACCGGGCTTCACACAGGAGCTGCAGTGACCTGCCACCTCCAACCGGCTCCAGCCAAGACCGGACGAACCTTCGTACGGGTAGACCTAGAAGGACAGCCCGCCATTGCAGCCAGTCTCGCGAATGCTGTCCCGGCTCAACTGTCCACACTCTTACAACAGGGAGAGGCGCAGGTGCGCACCATCGAACACTTGATGGCGGCGTTGGCGGGGTGCAGTGTCGATAATTGTCGCATCGAACTGAACGGGCCGGAGGCACCGATTTTAGATGGGTCGGCGCTGCCTTGGATAGAGGCGATCGCCGAGGCGGGCATCGCCGCACAAGAGGCCGAACGGGTGCAGATCGCGATCGCGCAACCCCTGACAGTCTGGGAGGGAGATGCATTCGTGAGTGGGGTGCCCAGTCCTCAAACCCGCTATACCTACGGCATTGATTTTGCCAATTGCCCTATTGGCGAGCAGTGGTTGAGTTGGGTGGAGGGGCCGGAGCAGTTTCGGGAGGAGATCGCCCCCGCTCGTACGTTTGCCACCGAGGTCCAAGCCCGCCAAGCTCTGGAATTGGGCTTAATTAAAGGGGGCAGCCTAGAGAGCGCGATCGTCTGTAACGAGCGGGAATGGCTGACACCATTGCGATTTTCAGACGAGCCAGTGCGCCATAAACTGATAGATTTACTAGGAGATCTCAGCCTCGCGGGTGTGCGTTGGCAGGGACATTTTATTGCCTACAAAGCAAGCCACACCCTGCACGGTCGCTTTGCCCAACAGCTTCTGGCCGACGCGAGCAGATTGACCTCGCGCAGCTGATGGCTGAGACCGATCGCTAACGTCGGTATTCGTTTCGCCGCGCCAACCGCTCCAGACTGGACTCGATCTCGAATCTTTGCATCCGCTCGATCCCGATTGCTGGATGGGCGCTTGGACGACAGCCAAGCGAATTGCATTTCCCCATATCCGCTGCCGGTTCGAGTCCCCCATCCGAATTCAACCCTTTGCCGTGACTGCTGCTTTTTCTGCGCCCGAAACATCTTCCAAGCCCGCTGAGGTTGTGTATACAGCCGAGCAAATTCAGGAGATTTTGCCCCATCGCTATCCTTTCTTGCTCGTCGATCGCATCACCGAGTTCGTGCCGGGGCAGCGGGCAGTCGGCCTCAAAAACGTTTCTTTCAACGAACAGTTTTTCCAGGGCCACTTTCCCGGCCGTCCGATTATGCCGGGGGTGCTGATCGTCGAAGCGATGGCTCAGGTGGGGGGAATTATCCTGACCCAAATGCCCGGTGCAGAAGGACGACTGGCTTTGTTTGCCGGGATTGACGGCGTGCGCTTTCGCCGACCGGTGGTACCGGGCGATCGCCTGATCATGACCGTTGAAGTGCTGACCATTCGTCGCCAGCGGATTGGCAAAATGGCTGCTAGAGCAGAGGTGGATGGCAAGCTAGTAACAGAAGGGGAACTGATGTTCTCGCTGGTGGATTGATCCCCCCAGAGCCGAACTGTAGACCTGCAGGTACCGTGGAGTGGCACCGTTAAGCTAACTATGACATCTGTGTCTTCGTCCCAACGCATTCATGCCACTGCAACGGTTCACCCGCGAGCGGAGATTCACCCCACCGCCGAGGTGGGGCCGGGTTGTGCGATCGGCGAACACGTTCGCATTGGGGCAAGCACCAAGCTCTATCCCAATGTGGTGGTGGATGGCTGGACGGAGATTGGGGCAGAGAATCTGATTTATCCGGGGGTGGCGATCGGGCTGGAACCGCAGGATTTGAAATACCGGGGGGCTCCCAGTCGAGTGGAGATTGGCGATCGCAACTGCTTGCGGGAATGCGTGACGATCAATCGGGCCACTGAAGAGGGGGAGGTGACTCGCCTGGGGAACGATAATTTGCTCATGGCCTACACTCACGTGGCCCATAACTGCGACATTGGCGATCGCGTCATCATGGCCAATTCCGTCGCACTGGCCGGACACATTCGCATTGAGTCTCAAGCGCGCATTAGTGGTTTAGTAGGGGTGCATCAATTTACGCATATTGGCAAATTGGCGATGGTGGGGGGTATGGCTCGCATCGATCGCGACGTTCCCCCTTACATGATGGTGGAGGGCAATCCCGGTCGCATTCGCGGTCTGAACTTGGTGGGTCTCAAACGGGCGGGACTCCGATCTAGCGATCCCGAGTTTAAGCAATTAAAAGAAGCTTACCGGCTGCTGTATCGCAGCCGTCGCAAACTGGAGGATGTCTTGCAGGAGTTAGCCACCTGGCCGTCAGAGGGCGAGTATGTCGCCGAACTGCTGCGCTTCCTGAAAAGCTCGATCGGCGATCGCGATCGTCGCGGCCCGCTGCCCAGCCGCGATACCGACAAGAAGGGCGAAGCGTAGCCGATGCCCCGAGTCTTTGTATGTACTGGCGAAGTATCTGGCGATTTGCAGGCGAGTCATCTGATTCGTACGTTGTTGCGCCTGCGCCCCGAGCTAGAGGTGGTGGCAGTGGGAGGCGATCGGATGGCAGCGGCTGGAGCGCAGCTACTGCACAACACCACCGGCATTAGCTCCGTCGGTATTTTAGAAGCTTTGCCCTTTATCGGCCCGACCCTCTGGCTGGAGTGGAAGGTGAGTCGCTATCTGCACCGCAATCCCCCCGACCTGGCCATTTTGGTGGATTATGTCGGGGTCAACCACCGCATGGGGGATCGGCTGCAAAAACTGGGCGTCCCGGTGGTGTACTATATTGCGCCACAGGAATGGGTGTGGACCTTTACCCCCAAGCTCACCCATCGATTGGTGGCCTTCAGTCGCCTGATTCTGGCGATCTTTTCTGCTGAAGCAGAGTATTACGCGCAAGCGGGGGGCAATGTTCGTTGGGTGGGGCATCCCTTAATTGACATTTTGCAATCGCCCCCCTCTCGGGCTGAAGCCCGAGCCCGTTTGGAGATGGCCCCCGACGCTCGAGCCATTGCCATCTTTCCTGCTTCGCGCCCGCAGGAGCTGCGCACGGTGCTACCCACCTTATTGCAAGCGGCCCAACTGCTACAAGCCAAGCTGCCCGATGTGGAGTTTTGGGTGTCGCTGTCGCGCCCCGAGTTTCGCCGGACGATCGCCAAACAAGCCAAAAAACTGGGGGTGGAGATTAAATTTGTCGAACGAGATACTCCTACCGTCCTCTCTGCTGTCGATCTCGTTCTGGCTAAATCCGGTACTGTCAACCTCGAAACCGCTATTCGCGGGCTGCCCCAAGTGGTCATTTACCGCGTCAATCCCATCACCTACTGGATTGCCAAATACATCCTCAAATTCTCTGTCCCGTTTGTATCGCCTCCCAATTTAGTGTTGATGCGACCGATTGTGATGGAACTACTGCAGCACGCAGCCCAACCGGAAACGATCGCCACCGAGGCGATCGAGCTACTGAGCGACCCCCGCCGCCGCAAAACCCTCCAACAGGACTACGCTCAGTTGCGCGCTGCTTTGGGGCAAACCGGAGTTTTGGAGCGGGCGGCGTCAGAAATTTTGGGGCTATTGGATCGTGGAGCTAGTGGATCTCTTCAGACTCGGCGCGGCTGAGCATCGATTCTTGCCGTTGTGCGTCCTGTTGCCGTTGCTTGGCACCCAGCTCGCGGGCACTGGCATCCACTTGGCGATCGCCCTTCTCACTCTCTAATTCAGACTCGGCGCGACCGAGCATCGACTCTTGCTGGTGCCGATCGTGCTGGCGCTGCTTAGCGGCGAGCTGGCGCGCTTGCTCTTGGGGATTCATCGGAAACCTCAATACAGTAACAGTATCTACAGATACATTTTCGAGGGGTTTCCTTGGGGATCGGGCAATTCTGTCATACAACGTCAATATTCGACGTCTTTGTCAACAGATACTCCTCTCCCCAATCTTTAAGGCTCTGCCGTCGCCAACGGCACCCATTGGCCCGCAGCAACAGAGGTTCCGACATCCGATGGCGCAGATACGGAGAAGGAGTTGTAGTCTACGCGGGGAAAATAGTGCAGGCGGTTGAGGGGCCAAAACCGGACGAAGGTGCGGCCAATAATATTTTCCTTCGGCAAAAAGCCCCAGATGTGAGAATCTTGGCTGTTATTGCGGTTGTCGCCCATGACGAAAAAGCGATCGGGGGGAACCACAATCGGATCGCTCCGGTTTGCTCCCCTCCCGAGGGGAAAGCCGCGCAAATCTCCCAGCACCGTCAAATCTTCAGGATAGCTACCGTTCAGCTTGGGGGGCTCGGCAGTGTAGGTTTCGGGCAAGAGCTCGCCATTGACATAGAGCCCTTCATTCAAGCGAATTTCAAGCCGATCTCCCGGAATCCCCACTACCCGTTTGATAAATGCATCCTGGGTGCCCACGTGCTCGGGGGGAATAAACACCACAATGTCTCCCCGTTGGGGCTCGCGAAAGCGATAGCTGATCTTTTCCACCACGAGGCGATCGCCGATCTCCAGCGTCGGTACCATCGATTCGGATGGAATCCAGCGGGCTTCGGCCACAAAGAACCGAATCACAACCGTCAGCACGACCGCCGTCAAGATCGTGGTGAGATTTTCATTGTTCCACAGCGTGTTGGACGGCCCTTGGGAAGACTCGGACCGACTGGAAGATGGCTTTTGCTGGGGGAGGTCAGTCGCCGTTGAATGGCGTTCGGCATCTCCGTTGGGGTTGGGGTCAGAGGGCATATATTTCTCAGGCGGTTGCAAGGGCTCGGTTCTACCAAGTTATTATTATCGCATTTGAGGTCAATCGCTTGCGCCCGCTCTAGTCATCCGGTTCGTACATCGCCTCGAACTCTGCAGCCGTCATGCAATAGGCGTCGGCAAAACCCTCGTCGTTGTAAACCACATAATCGCCTGCTCGATAGTGGGAGCGACCTTCTTTGGTGGTCACGCTGCCCGCTTGGCTGGCAACCTCGGCCCAGACGGGGGTTATCTTGAGATAAAGCCCTGGCTGCAACTGCCGATAAGTGCGCTCGAATACTGCGCGATCGACCGTATAGATTTCGCCGCGATTGTTGACGATCCAGTCCCCTCGCTTGCAGTGCTGTAGGTCGCCCCACTTGCGATAGACAAAGCCTTCCGTATCGAGATCGAGCGGTATGGCAATTACGGCGAGGTCGGGCTTTTTACGATATCGGCGGGGCTTTCCCATAAATGCTCGCAATCCTGAAGCTCACGCCCTCGGAGCTGGCGAGGTAAAGTGCTCTTCGAGTAAATCCGAGACAGATTGGGCCTTGACGTGGCTGTAACGCATCTTGCCGGGCATAATCAAGTTCGGTCCGGCTTTGCATTTGCCCATGCAACTGGTGGCCTTCAGTTTGACGCGATCGCCTAACCCAGCCTCGGCAATCCCGCGCTCCAGTGCTTGCCAAACGGCAGCGCCTCCCCGTTTGCAACAGCTAGACTTTTGGCACACACGGATGCATTGGGGCTTGGCAACGTCTTCGGCGTCTTCTCGAGAACGTGCGGGCTCGATCGCCTGCGACCAATGGCCGTTGGCGTGGCCGGGGGTTGCGATCGCCGAGAGAATATCTTCTGCCTTCAATTTGACGCGATCGCGTTTGAGATCGACCTTTTTCTTGCCCCTCACCTGCAGTAGCGCTCCGGGCACCAACAGATCGGCACAGTAATAACGCAAGCGTTTGGGTAGCTTAATATAAACTTCTTCGCCGGAGACGGCTAGATAAAATCCTTTGATTTTGAAGCCATCTTCAATGGCAAATCGCGCGAAGCGACCAGTGATGGCAAATCGAGATGTTGGGGTGTGCTTGCTCATATCGACAGGAATTCAAGGGGTGAGGGCTCAATCCCGCTCAGCGGACTTGCTTGCGAGTCAAATATTTCCAAGTACGGGCGGGAATCTCGGCAGGACGTCGGGCCGCGCGAATGAGCTGGCGGTCTGCCCATCGGTAGTGAACGCACAATTTGAGATCGGGGCAAGCAATGCAGCAGCGATCTCGATCGCCCGCCCGTACGCCCCCCAAATAAATGTCGGTCCAATCGCCTCGATATTCCTGCCGTACTAGCAAGGTATCGGCAGGCTTATGCCGCGCAGTCGGGAGAAGTCTGACGCCAGCAGTTTTCCAGCCAGTCCACCAACTCGGCTCGACCGGCTCCAAACTGACGAAGGACGCTGCGTACTTGAAGAGCTGCCACACTGTTATTCACCTCGACGTGCAAGTGACCGTCTGCAGAACACACGGCGGGAATGGAAAGCTCCAAAAGCCGTCTTCTAATCCGCCAGCGATCGCTCCTGGGCACTTCGATCGCCTGCAGCTTATTCTCGGGTTCGGAGCTAGTTAACTCCATCATTCGAACTCTCCGACTAACTTCAAAAGGGTCCTATTGCAAAACGGGTTCGACATCAAATCTCACCAGTATGGCTGGGGCATGGAGTACCGACGGAAGAGCTCGAATCAAATGCACTAACCTCAGTCGAAGCAAACTTGCTGACTAGCGGTTGAGCCCCAAAGTGAGGCTATCTTGCGCCAAAAAGTGCTCCAGATGAATGGCGCGATCTTCTGTTTCGAGCAGGATGCCCTCCAACAGGTATCGCGTGGCGCGATCGCCCAAGCTTTCTGCTTGAGCTGCCTGAGATCTCAAGACTGAGACGATTGTTTGCTCTGCACCGAGGTCGTGCTCGACCATAGCGCGACAGGCAAAAGCGCCCTCCACCTCGGGCTCGAAGCAGCACAACTCAGCCAGCTTGGCAAAGCTGGCCACCGGCACACCTCCCAAACCATTCAGCCGTTCTCCAACCGAATGGACGTGGCCGCGCACCTCGTCGTAGCTTTCTTCGAAATACTGGTGCAATTGGTAAAACTCCGTCCCCTCCACCACAAAATGATGTTTTTGATACTGAAGGTACAGAGCTTCGAAACTGGCCAGAAGGATATTGAGCCCTTCGCATACGGGAGTAGTAATCTCCCTGTCCAGTCCGATGGGATTATCCCGAACGATATCAAGTGCGTGAATGATAGCGGTGTTATTTGCCATGATTGACCTATGCCCAGCGACGTACACGCCATTGATAGCAAAAGCGCTCTAAACATGTCGAACTTCAGGCTATCAGAGACATCACTTAATAGCAATAGTTTGCATTAAGATTCTTCCCCTCTTTCTGAGAAAGGATGCATGCTACTGTGAAATCCTTGCGGCGATCGCGCTCTCAGTCTTTCCTCTGCGATCGTTCTACTGCTTGCGGCATAAGGGATGTAGGCATCACAGCACTCTGTTGTGGCTATTTTGAGACTTTTGCCTTCGAAGCCTGTATCTCAGCTTGTTGCAAAGTTTTTTTATCGCAATTGAAATGTGATGTCTATCACATCAAAGTTGACCCACCCATGAGTTGCAAGTGCTTTGCAACAAGTTTGCTGTGTCAGCACCGGCTCGCATACCGGCTCGCTGGTGCTGTGCTGCAACTAAGCGGGCGTGCCAGCCTGCGGTCAATTTGCCATCGATAAATTCGGCTCGATCGACTAGCTTGTTAGCGGTGTCTAACTCACTGGCACTCAAAACTCCTGCAATGCACAAAATCATCTGGCGATTCCCTCAGGACGCGATCGCGCCACAGCATCTTACCAAGATAGGAACAGCTTGCAACAAGTCTCAAAGACTGCTGTTTATTAACAAAAAATTTCACTCTAGATTTTGGCCGGCAGACAATTCCGCCAGCTGCTCAAAGCTCTGACTTCCTTTGCCAGTCAAGAAAAGCCAATAATATGTATAGTTTGTGCCAGAAAGAAAATCAAACAATATTGCGACTATCCTCAAGCATGTGATTTACTCTTAGATGAAAATCACTTTTATTAACAGCGCATTGAACTAAACGCAGGTTAGCAACCCAATGCGTTAGGGTGTGCTGTTCTATGTGAGGAGAAAAAATTGATGTTTTTCAATCGAGAGCGTGCTTTGCTCACTGGCTGTCTGAGCTTGGGAGCAATCGCCCTGACCTTCACTGAGCCTGTACGAGCTCAAACCCAGCAATTTGCCCAGGTTACCTCTGTCTCTCAACTCTCTGACGTACAGCCCACCGATTGGTGGTTCTCGGCACTACAGTCTCTGGTGGAGCGTTACGGCTGTATTGCCGGTTATCCCGACGGCACCTATCGGGGCAACCGAGCTCTCACCCGTGGCGAGTTTGCTGCGGGTTTGAACGCTTGCTTGGATCGCATCAACGAGTTGATTGCCGCTGGCTTAGCCGATAAAGTTTCCCGCGAAGATCTAGCCACCGTTCAGCGCCTGCAAGAAGAATTTGCGGCCGAACTGGCGGCATTGAACGGTCGCGTTGACGCGCTGGAAGCCAAGACTGCCGAGCTGGAAGCCAATCCTCTGGGGTTGAACGCGACCACTAGTCAGATCGAGTTTGGGCTGGCTACCGGTATTTTCGCTGCCAGCGAACCCGGCGATGCCACCAACAATGCCACCATTCCCTACGAGCTCAACATAGACTTCAGAGCCTCCTTTACGGGAGAGGACGTCTTTCAGATTCGCCTGCAAGCTCGGGAAATCGACTTTTTTGAAGGCGATCCAGTGGGTTTGATCTTCGGTCCCGATGGTTCTGGCGCTGGTTCCGATATCAATGACGATGTCAATTTGGAAGACACCTTTTATAACTTCCCTCTCTTTAACGGTCGCGTCAACGCAACCTTCGGATTGACTGATATCACTCCTGGAGACACCTTTGTTTTCGGCGTTCCGTTTGATGCCCTGTCTGACTTCGCCGATCTGCCCGACGCGACCTATGACGGAGTCGGCGACACCACTCTTGCCTTCACCTGGGAAATCGTTGAAGATCTCTTCTTCATTTCCTACGGTTATGGAACCGATGCAGCATCTGACTCGACCTTTGGGTCTGGTTTCTTTGCTGGGCCGAGCGTTCACGCTGCTGAGGCGGCCTTCAGTCCGGCTGATAGTTTGTTGCTGGCAGTGGCCGGTGCTTTTCAGGCTGGAGGTCAAGGGGTAGGAGATTCAGAGGAGGATTTCGCCGCCGTTTCTTTCGGTGCAACGTGGGAAATCAGCCCTACAGTCATCTTCTCAGCGTGGTACGCTCGCACGTTTTCTGAGGATGATGGCACTGATGACTTCGATGACTTCTTGGTTGGCTTTGCCTTCCTGGACTTTTTCATCGAAGGGTCGAATGGCGGCTTTTTAGTCGGTAGCCCCGACACGGCCGTATTTGCCTCTATCGAAGATGATGATTTTGATTTCCCCTTCTTGGCCGAGATCTACTACACCTTCCCGGTCACCGACAACATCAGCATTACCCCTGGTGTCTACTACATCACCAATGCAGATGGCGACGACGACATCATAGTGGGTGGCGTACGCACGACCTTCAGCTTCTAGAGATTGCGTAACTTTGTTGCGATCGCTAACTGGCTACCCATCTCGCAACTCCTTACCCCTTTTCCGGGGTAAGGAGAGATTGCCAAAGAGCGAGGGGAAGGTATCAATCTGCTTATTGATAACTGTTCACTCTAGGGTGGTTTTCAGATAGAGGATACAAAGCCCATTTTTCCATCGAGAACCTCTGCGTTCCTTTAAAGCCAGAGGTACCGTTAGCAACATGGTTCTCAATAGCTCCACGAGGAATCTAATCCGTCAACCAATCAATTCTCTCAGACTCCCTATCAGTAGAGAGAATCAGGCGATGGCTGTTGAGGATATGGAGAAGAGCTTCCAAAAAATATTGCGATTAATTCTCAAATCTGTGGTTTACTCTTAGATGAGAATATCTATTATTAAGGATGCGTTGGCTGGATGCGGCTGGGCAGTTCAATGCATCCAGGTCCGCTGCACTATGTGAGGGCATTGAGACATGCGCCAGAGAATCGAGATTTGGACTGGTATCGGTACGTTTGTGTTTGCGGGTGTCAGCCTCGCAATATCCCCCACTTCGATCGCGGCTGAGATCGATACTGAAGAGACTCTCGAAATAGGACTGGGCGATCGCCACGACATTACGATAGACAAGACTGATGCACTGTCAGGGCTACTGATAGCGCAAGGCGGTGAAGGTGGCGAAGAGGGTGCGGAGATTTCTGCCAACCCCAACGAAATGGCTGACCCCGAGTTAGGCGTTGCGATCGCCACTGACTTTACCGACAAAGTCATCATCCCGACCTATGAGGCGCTGGTAGAAGAGGCTGGCAAGCTAGAAACTGCTGTCACTACATTCACCCGCAATCCTACTGAGGCCACTCTGGAAACTGCTCGCAGCACCTGGATTGAAGCTCGCTTTCCTTGGGAACAGAGTGAATCCTTTGCCTTCGGTCCAGCCAGCTCTCTCGGCTATGACGGCGATCTCGACGACTGGCCCGTTAACGAAACGGATGTGCGAGCCATTCTCGCCAGTGACGACGAGCTGACTCTGGAGTACGTAGAAAATCTACAAACCACCGAGAAAGGATTTCACACCATCGAGTTCTTACTCTTCGGTTTAGACAACGATAAATCGCTGTCAGACTTTAGCGATCGCGACCTCGAATTTTTGGCTGTGCTGGCACCTGCCTTTAACGCCACCGCCACCGAACTGCTCCAAAGCTGGGTGGATGGAGTTGAAGGCAATCCACCTTACCGCGAAGTCCTAGTCACCGCTGGCGATGATGACAATCCTGCCTATCTGACTGCTCGGGCAGCGGTGGTGGAAATTGTCGCTGGCATAATGGGCGCACTGGACGAAGTGGGCAACGAGAAAATTGGCGATCCCCTCTCCACTCAAGCAGCAATCGGCTTTGAAAGTCGATTCAGCCATACCTCGGTGAACGACTTTAGAAACAACATGCTCGGCATCAAGTTTGCCTATGAAGCCTCCATCGAAGGCGGCGAAGGTGGCGAGGGCACTACCAGCCTGAGCGATCTAATCGCCAGTGTCGATCCCGATGTGGATGCCGAGTTCCGCGCCAAGCTGGATGCAGCCATTGAGGCGATCGAGGCGATTCCTATCGGCATTGAAGCTAAGCTGTCTCAACCCGCTGCCTTTGCCCAATTGTCTAGGGCTCAGATAGCCGTGCTGGCTGCCCTCGAAGTGGTTGAAGATGACATCTTGCCCATTGTCCAGAGTTAACTCTGGCGAACTGCACAGTTCGTCAAGGGAACTGCGCGTATTTGAACAATAGTGCAGCCATTGCGAGATTTATCATCATGCTCCCTGTTGTCTGGCGTCGCACAAAGCAGAAATTATTTAAGCTCGTCTCTCTGACTGTTCTGCCAATTGTGGTAGGCATAGTATTGTCGCACTTCATTGATTCCCCCGTCTCCGCCTCCGATCCTGTCCCCGACTCGCAGGAGGCGATCGTCGCCTTGGCTGACATCCCCTTAGCGGGTGGCGAGACCACTACGTTCATTCGCAGCTCCCATGCCTACGAACAACCCTCAGCCAATCTCAGTGAAGAACTGATAGATCTCCATACAGAAGGAGATGTGGCTTTCGAAGCTGTTTTCGTCACAGCCCCAGCCACTGTTAATCCCGGCTTGGGGCCGCACTTCAACAATACGACTTGTGCGGGGTGTCACATTCGCAATGGTCGCGGCTTGCCCGCCCAAGGTCAACTTCTGGTTCGCGTCAGTCAGGATGAAGCGATCGCCGGATCGCCAACCACCACCACTCACTATCAGGCCGAGCCTACAGCTCCAGGCGATAACACTCCCCCCGTACCTGGATTGGGCACTCAAATTCAGGACCGAGGCATCTATGGTGCTCCCCCCGAAGCTACGGTCGAACTCGAATGGATCGAGAGTATGGGGCAGTACGAAGACGGCACTAGCTATAGCTTGCGATCGCCCAAAGCCCATATCCGCTTGGCTGATGGCAGTCCGCTACCCGATACCGTCAAAACCTCTCTGCGTTTGCCTCCGCCCGTGTTTGGCTTAGGGTTGCTAGAGGCGGTTTCCGAAGGAGACATTTTGGCAATGGCAGACCCTGAAGACCTCGATGGCAATGGTATTTCCGGTCGCCCTAACACCGTCTGGGATGTTCGGAAGCAGTCTACTTCCCTAGGACGGTTTGGCCTTAAGGCCAACCAACCCAATCTCTTGCAGCAAAGTGCCGCTGCCTATCTTGGCGATATGGGTGTAACCAGCCCCATGTTTCCTTCAGCCGATGGCTCCAGCGATATCGATGCAGACACTCTCAAAACTGCTACCTTCTACGTTCAATCGCTGGCGGTTCCCGCGCGTACATTATTAAACGATCCAGTGGTCCAACGGGGCGAGCAACTGTTCGATCGCGCCCAATGTACGGCCTGCCACATTCCTACACTGCGCACCAGCACCCACCCCGAGTACACAGAACTCTCGAACCAAACCATTCACCCCTACACCGACCTGTTGTTGCACGATATGGGCGCAGGCTTGGCAGACAACCGTCCCGATTTTGAGGCGACTGGTAGCGAATGGCGTACTCCGCCCCTTTGGGGCATTGGAGTGACTCAAACGGTTTTGCCTTACGCGAAGTACCTGCATGACGGTCGGGCACATACATTGGAAGAGGCAATTTTGTGGCACGGTGGCGAGGCCGAACAAGCAAAACAAGCGTTTCGAGAGATGCCAGAAGGCGATCGTCAAGCGATCGTCAGATTTCTGCGCACCCTATAGAGCCCGTGGAGAAAAAACAGACAGACCCCAGTTTGAATTGGGGTTTGTTCCTCAATCCCGAAATTCTAATACGAAGAAGCAGGTTTTTGAGTTTCTTCTGGCGTCATTGGGTTAAACCTCGACCCACATGCGCATGAGGTTGGTGTGGCTTTTAGAGATGAGGTCGACCTCTGGAGTTTTCAGACATTGCACTCGGCCCCCTAAATCCCCCACCAGTGGGGGACTTCCGAAAGGTTATTGGTTTCGTTCCACAACTCTAATCATCGCGATCGCCGATCGTCTTCTCAGGCCCCCAACCCTAACTGGCACTGTGCTCAAGTCCCCCAGAATGGGGGATTTAGGGGGCGAATGCAGGACTTGACAGCGTTAGTTGGAGGAACTCAAAAGCGCAATTCAGACAGAAACAGCCCGGGCGGGCACCCAGGCTGTTTCTATAACCGGTTCGAAAGTCTCTCCAGAGGCAGGCAAATGCGCTGTCTAAAGAGTGGCTATCTCCCGAACTCTAACAAGCGCTAGCTTCAGAAGCTGAAGGTCGTCTGAACGCCACCCACAATGATGTCATCGTCATCGCCATCTACATTGGTGATGTAGTAAACCCCGGGGGTGATGGTGATGTTATCGGTGATGGGGAAGTTGTAGTAAACCTCTGCATAGAAGGGGAAGTCGCCATCGTCATCTGCAATCAGATTAGCAGTTGCACTGTCGGGACTGCCGACAACGACGCCACCATCAGCCCCTTCGATGAACAAATCGGGGAAGGCAAAGCCAGCCAAGAAGTCATCGAAGTCGTCGAAGCCACCACTCTCAACGAAGGTACGTGCGTACCAACCCGAGAAGATAACTGCAGGGGTGATTTCCCACGTCACGCCGATGGAAGCCGCTGCAAAGTCCGTGTCGGCAAACAAAGGAAAACCGGTGGGAGCCCCTGCTTGACCGCGAGCGGTGAGTGCTCCAGCCAGTGCCACTATCAAGGTATCGGTGGGAGTGAAGGCTAGTTCTGCAGCATGAACGGTCGGTCCAGCAAAGAAGCCACCGCCAAACACCGAGCTTGCTGGACCATCAGTGAAGTCATTCGGATCGCCAGCACCAAAGCCGTAGGAGACGAAGAATAAATCTTCGATCGCTTCCCAGGTAAAGGCAAGGGAGGTATCGCCAACGCCGTCATAGACCACATCGGGTAAGTCGGCAAAGTCAGACAGGGGCTGGAAGGGCACGCCAAAGACAAAGGTGTCTCCCGGGGTGGTGTCGTTCAAGCCAAAGGTGGCATCGACACGACCGTTGAAGAGGGGGAAATTGTAGAAGACATTCTCTAGGTTGACATCATCGTTGATATCAGACCCAGCCCCAGATACCGCCGGCCCGAACAGGAAGCCAACCGGGTCGCCGTCAAACTGCGAGACTTCCCGAGCTTGCAGGCGAATGCGGAAGAGATCTTCACCCGTAAAAGAGGTGTCGAAATCGACGTTGATTTCGTAGGGGATGATGGCATTGTTGGTGGCACCGCCGGGTTCGCTAGCTGCGAAGATGCCGGTGGTCACCTGGAATCCGAGCTTACTAGTGGTAGCGTTCAACCCCAGAGGATTGGCTTCTAGTTCAGCAGTCTTGGCTTCCAACGCATCGACGCGACCGGACAGCGCAGCCAACTCGGCCGCAAACTCTTCTTGCAGGCGCTGAACGGTGGCGAGATCTTCGCGGGAGACCTTGTCAGCCAAGCCGGCGGCAATCAACTCGTTGATGCGGTCCAAGCAAGCATTCAAACCTGCCGCAAACTCGCCACGGGTGAGGGCGCGGTTGCCGCGATAGGTACCGTCGGGATAACCGGCAATACAGCCGTAACGCTCGACTAAAGACTGCAACGCCGAGAACCACCAATCGGTGGGCTGCACGTCAGACAGTTGAGAGACGGAAGTAACCTGGGCTAGCTGTTGAGGCCGAACCGTTTGAGCTTCTGCAGACCCACCGAAGCTCAGGGCGATCGCCCCCAAGCTCAGACATCCAGCCAGTAAGGCTCGTTGCTGATTGATAAACAACATTATGTGCTCCTCACAGTAAACAAACTCAATTCAAAACTGAGTAGCTTCTATTGTAGTGCTGCTATTACCGTTATGGGATCGTAGCATTCTTTTTTTTTGGTAAGAGTAAAACTTATCGTGCCTTAACTTCGGTCTTACCGGATATACAGAGAAAACAGGCACGCGGGTGCTAATTGAAAGTAAATAGCGATAAGAGCGCAAGCCTATCAGTACGGGTCTGAATTCGGACATCTGAATTCGGACATCTGAATTCGGACATCTGAACTCGGACGGCGGGCGGCAGAGATGGGGCCGATCGCGCATGGGTCTCTATCGAACTCCATTCGAACAGAGAAAATATTGATTGTTTAACGGATGACCTGTTTTCTGTTCTCCTGCAGCGAGGACCTTGCGTGGGTCGAATCGAAAAGCCCGCTCTATTTCCTACACGAGCTATTTGTCTCTCAGGCGGCTGGGAACAACGCCTGCAGGGAGGCTGCCACCTGTCGGGCAACAACCTGAATTCCCGATTCAGGGGTTCGATCGCCTGTCAGTAGCGCTCGGCGAATCTCTCCCGACGATAACTCAATTTATCTCGAACCTCTTAACATTTGTCGAAGTAGGCACGAACAAAAATGAATACATTAAACGTAAATCTAAAGAATACAAGCATTTTCTCGACAGAGAGAGTCGATCTAGTATCATGGGCTTTCAGTAGAGGTAGTTGGCTTTTATGCTTGCCCGTATCAGTAGTGCAAGTATCTATTCCTCCAATTGCCTAGAGTTGGTGTTGTATAAGCTGAGGATTGTTATTAACGGGGCGATCTTGTCTGTATATTTACTGCTCTTTGTCTGGGGATATACCTATATGAGTGGGTATGAACTTTGAATATAGGCCAATTCGAGTATTTTTTTGACTAGACTGTTTGTCGGATGACTTAGCAATCGCCTGAGATCGCCTGCGATCGGGGTCCGATTCTCGCGGTCGATGGTGAAGGCTGAGTTGGGCATCTTATCTATCTATGGTTTGGGAGTTAGCCAAATATGCTGAAAGAGTTAACCAGAGAAGACTTTTCGGATTGCCTGAAGGAAAAGTTTTCATTGGCTCTAGACGATCGCCCTCCGCTTGAATTCGAGTTAATCGATGTGAGCGACTTGCCCTCTCGTCCAACGTCTGGGGGGTCGAGTGCCAACTTGCGCAGCCAGCCTTTCTCTCTCTTGTTTTTGGGGCCGAGCGAACCTTTGCTCGATCAGCAGATCTATCGTCTCCAGCACGACCGTATCGGTGCAGCAGATATCTTTCTCGTGCCGGTTGGGGCCGATGCTGAGGGGGTTGAATACGAGGCGGTTTTCACCTAGTCGAGCGAGCGGTTGTGATTGTGAGGACCTGAATGCCCAGTCAACATCGAGACAGTTTGGCCACTGGCGATCGCCTCGAAACATCGCAGGAGGGGCGATCGCTTCCCATTGCCACTGCCCTGCTGCAGCAAAGTTCGCAGTTAGGCGATCGCGAGATTGGATTTAGGGCGATCGCCTGCCCGGATGACGAGCCCTTTTTAGCCCGCGTTTATGCCAGTACCCGCGCCGAAGAAATGGCGATGGTGGATTGGAATGACGAGCAAAAGGCTGATTTTCTGCAAATGCAGTTCCACGCTCAGCACAGTCATTATCAAGAACATTATGCTGATGCCGAGTTTCTGATTATTTGCGCAGGCGATCGCCCCATCGGACGACTCTATATTGCTCGCTGGGAGGACGAGTTTCGCATTATCGATATTGCACTGCTGAGTGCCGAGCGCAACCGAGGCGTGGGCTCGGCCATTCTGACGACAATTTTGTCGCAGGCTCGGCAGGAAGGGTTAGCGGTTCGAATTCACGTCGAGCAGTTTAACCCGGCGATGCGCCTCTATCGCCGACTGGGGTTCGATCGAATCGGCGACGCGGGTGTCTATTACTTGATGGAGTGGTTGCCATCCATTCATGTTTCCCACTTCAATTGACCCCAACACTATCCCTTTTGGAGAACTTAACTGATGTCTGAACCTTTTTTGGCAGAAGTCCGAATGGTGGGATTTAATTTTGCCCCTCGGGGTTGGGCTTTTTGCGACGGGCAGATCTTACCTATCAACCAGAACCAGTCGCTCTATTCGTTGTTAGGCACCACTTATGGGGGCGACGGGCGCACATCGTTTGCCCTGCCCGACTTGAGGGGGCGCACCCCCATTCATGTCGGTGCGAGCAATGGGACCAGTCATCGTCAGGGGCAAAAAGGGGGCGAGGAGACACACACACTGAGCGCCGCTGAAATGCCACAGCACAGGCACACGGTGGAAGTATCTAGCACTCTAGTTAACGCTCAGACCCCCATCGGTAACACCTTGGGTGACAATCTATCGACCCCTTATGCACCTAGATCGACCAACATTGCCAATATGGCTTCTGGCGTCATTGCCAACGTGGGTGGAGGGCAGGGGCACGAAAATATGCAGCCCTACCTCGCGGTTAACTTCTGTATTGCCCTGCAAGGTCTATTTCCCTCTCGCAATTAAACATCAGCAGGAGAACTTGGTATGAGCGAACCATTTGTAGGTGAAATCCGCATGTTTGCAGGCAATTTTGCTCCCAGAGGTTGGGCCTTTTGCGATGGTCAATTATTAGCTGTTTCGCAAAACGATGCCCTCTTCAGCCTGCTCGGTACCATTTATGGTGGCGACGGGCGCACGACCTTCGGTCTACCCGATCTGCGGGGTCGCATTCCTATCCATGCAGGTAGCGGCCCCGGCTTATCCCCTCGCAGGCTAGGTTCAAAAGCCGGGTCTGAGACGGTGACTCTCACGGTGAATCAGTTGCCGTCGCATACCCACAACATTATCGCGACCGACAATCAAGGTACCGAACGCAATCCGACTGGCAATATCGTGGCTCGGTCTGGTGGAGATATCTACCGGCAAGCAACACCTGATGGAGCAATGGCAAGCAGTATCGTCACGAATGTGGGTGGCAGCCGCAGTCACACCAACCTGATGCCGACTCTCTGCATTAACTTCATCATTGCTCTTTTTGGCATCTATCCATCCCGTAGTTGAGAAAAACCTATGTCAGAACCCTTTATCGCTGAAATCCGTATCTTTGCAGGCAACTTTGCCCCTCGCAGTTGGGCTTTCTGCAATGGACAGCTTTTGCCTATTTCCCAGAACACGGCTCTGTTTTCGCTGATCGGCACGACCTATGGTGGCGATGGCCGCACCACAACAGCTCTGCCCAATTTACAGGGGCGTGCGCCCATGCATCCGGGGCGAGGTCCCGGTCTCACCGCACGTCGATTGGGCCAAAGAGCTGGTGTTGAAACTGTCACCCTGAGTGAGGCACAAATGCCATCCCACAGCCACACGATGATGGCGGTGACACCCAGTCAGTTCACCGCAGCTAATTCTCGCGACCCTGTAACTCGTGCGTTTGCTGGCGTTGGCTCGGGGCAAGCCTACCAGAGTAATTCAAATAGTAATTTTGTCGCTATGGATCCTGACATTTTGCCAAACGCTGGCGGCAGTCAAGCCCACAACAATCTGCAGCCTTTTCTGGCGATAAACTTTATTATTGCCTTGCAGGGTCTGTACCCATCGCGGAGTTGAGGATTTTATCCTCAAGCGAGGGGGGCATTGCCTTTTGAACTAGATTTACTTTCCATTGCTCCCCTCTCCCAAATTTGGGAGAGGGGCTGGGGGTGAGGGCCAGATCTGTAGCGGTATTAATCAGAATTGGTATAAGCCACCTGGATCGCAGGGCAACCTACGGAGTTGCACAAGTAGCATTCGTATAGTTAACAAAAGTCGGGTCCAAAACAGCGTCTCCGGCGACGTTATTCAGCTCGACAAAGGAGAGCACTGCTGCCGCATCATTGGCGGCACCCATAAAACCCTGGAGCTGGAAGGTATTGTTGACAAACTGCTGCAGTGCATACTCGCCATTCGCAGGCACATTGGGTATTGAGACATCGTTGCCAGTTATATTGACGCACAAGGTACTGCTCTCGCCAGCGTCGCCATTCCCAGCCTGCAGGAAGATGCCGTTGGTTAAAAAGCCCGTGTTTGAGTTCACGATCGTGTTGTTCGTAACCGTGGCCGACAGCGTACCGCTGCCACTCTCTGCCTCCAGCTCAATGCCGCTGCCGTTGGTCGAACCAGACAGCGTGATATTGTTGTTGTCGATCGCAACCACCATTAAACCGTCTCCTTGCTGGACAAACTGGATACCCACAATAGAGCCGCCAGTGATGGTGTTATTGGAGGACGTGCCTGAAACTGTGGCAGTGTCTCCTGCGGAGATATTGATGCCGGAGGGTTCCGCACCTCCTGTTTCGCCCACCGTGATGTTGTTGTTGTCGAACACAAATTGGAAGCTAGCGGTGTCTGTGATGCCACCGACAATGCCTGAGAACTGTTGATCTACCCCTTGCAGGAATTGACTATTCTCAACTCTGGTTTGCACATCGCTGTTGCCACTGACGGCATAGTTGATGGCATTGGCTGCATTGCGCTCGAAGGTGGTGCCCGAAATCCGTGCGTCGAGATTGGCGTTACCGGAGGTCTGGATCAGTAGACCGCTGGTCTGAGTTGTTCCTGGAGTGAGACCGAGGCCCAAGATTCTGCCACCTATGATGGTCAGTTGGTCGGGATTCGCCAGATTGCCAGGGTCGGTGGCTCCGGTGTTGTTCACAAAGATATTGTGGGTGCCCGATTCCAGAACGTCGGTATTGGCGATCGTGTTTGCCGTCCCGGCAGCAGCAGTCCCTCGCAGGTCGACCAAGAAGATACCGTGCTCGTTCAGCCCATTGCCCGCGCTTTGAATCGTGCTGTTGGACAGGTCGAAGTCCGTCACGTTGGTGGCAAAGATGCCGTGGTCTTCAGTGGTTCCGCTAATGCTTAAGTTATCAATGTCAACATCGATGATGTCGGTCAGCTCTAATGCCGCGTTGGTGTTGGCTGCTGTATCGGTTGTATTGGCGTTCAGCAGCGTCATGTTGTTGAGGGTGACATTGTTCGTATTCTCAATGCGGATGCCATTGGTGGTGGTGTTTTGAATGGTGCCGCCCGAACCATCAATACTGCCGCTGCCCGTGACGGTGAAGAAACCGGTAGTGCCGCCGTTACGAATGAGAATGCCTTCGCTGCCGCCGCTGGCTGAAATGCTCTGGAAGGTGACGCCGCTGGCACCCAATGTGGTGCCGGCCAGGTTCAGGCCAATCCCATTGGTGGTGTTAATCGTGTTGCTAGCACCCGTTACATTGACCGTACCGCCACCTATAGCATTGAAGCCCGTGCCGCTGGCGGTATCAATATCTAGACCGCCGTCAAAATTAACCGCTGTACTCGTATTGTTCGTCAGATTAATCGCGGTTGCCGTGCCGGTATTTGCAATAATGGCTCCATTGAAGTCCACGGTACCGCCAGTCTTGTTACTGACAGCGACTGTGCTCGCTGCATTGGTTTGACTGAGGGTGCCTTCATAGGTCACATTCGCCGTGCCGCCGTTGACATTAAAGGCGGTGCCGCTCGAACCGCCGATGCTGCCGCCATTCGCCGCGAAGCTGCCCGTCGTTCCAACCAAGTTCACACCGTTGGTACCGCCGCCAGAAGAGAGACTGTCGAAGGTTACCCCCAGATTGCCCGAGGTGCCCACATTGAAGCCGCCACCCAGGGTGTTGTTCAGGCTGACCTCGCCGATCGTCAGGTTGCCGACTGCAGCACCGCTAATCCCAAAGCCGGCTGCATCGCCGATATCCAGGCCGCGAATCGTATTGCCTGCAGCCAGGGAAATGCCGTCGCCACTGCCATTACTAATGGTGGGTCGGATGCCGTTGATGGAGGGTAAAGAATTGCTAAACGCAGCCAACGTAATGCCAAACTCCGCATCGAGGGTTGTGCCCGCGACTCCTTGCCCGAGCAAGGTTTGGTTGTCTTGCAGGATAATGCCGTCGGTGTAGGTGCCCGCTCCAGTTGCCAGGAAGATGTTGTCACCGACACCAGGGTTATTGCCCGCGCCATTATTCACTGCATTGAAATCGGCGATCGATGTGAAGGGGTTGGCTAATGTGCCATCGCTAGAGCCGCCTGTGCCGCTGTCAATAAACCAGATTAAGTCGCTCACCGCGAGGGTCACTTCTGCAACGTCAAAGCCCCCGCCGTTTTCAAGGGTGTAGAAGAAAGAGTCGGTGCCTGTGAACCCTGCCCCCGGATCGTAGGTGAACGTGCCATCGCTATTGAGGACAACAGAGCCGCCGTTGCTGGTTGAGACAGTGTTTGCGCCGTTAGCTACTGTACCGCCAGCAGTGCCCGCAGTCGCGCCAAAGCTAGTCAGGGTAAAGGCATCGCCAGTGTCGTTGCCGAGCAGGCTGCCGCTAAAGTCAACATCAATGCCGATGTTACCGGTGACATCAAAGGCATCTGCAACAGCATCGGGGGCTGCGACTAACGGCAAGAAGTTGTTGGGATCGTTGAGATCGGCTTCAGATACGCCCCGAACCAACGCGAGCGGGATGATTCCACCCGCTCCATTTGCGCCTGTGGGATCGATGGTGATGTAGGTACCGAAGGATACTTCGAAGAAGTTCACAAAACCCGAACCGAGCGCCCCTTGTCCCGTCACGCCTAAACTACTCAGCAGGTCTGTTAAGTCAATCAGATCGGCTTCATCGGGCAACCCGGCAGATGCGGTGGTGAAGTCTGTAATGGTGTCGATGCGATCGGAGAGTGAGGTATACACAAACGTATCGTTACCGCCATTGCCTGTTAGAAGATCGCCCGAGCCAAAGCCCGTAATGATATCGTCGGCAGTGGCAACTGTTCCAGCCATGACATCGGCTTCGGAGAAACCGCCCAAGACATCCACTCCGGCTGTACCGTCAATAATGTTAGGACTACTCAATACTGAAAAAGAGGATAAGGTTAACGTTTCAGTTGAGAGTTGTAAGGACGATCCCGAGGAATGACCCCCGGCGAGATCTATCGACGAGTTATCGAGATCGAATGGCCCTGCGGGGATGTTTGAGGTGCCGTTGACTGAGCGATCGAGATTCATCGCGAGTGGATAGGAAGTGGTAGGAAGAGCAGGCATGATGTTCCTTGCAGCGGAGGTTTAGCAATATTTGCGTAAAAATATTTCGGGAGCTTGTTTGGCCAATTGGCCCAAGTCTCTCTAAACGTTGGCAAGACTTTAGGGAAAAGCCAGACCCTTTGCGAGTGAAAAGGAAGGGGGAAATGCCTAGTTTGTTTTGGCCGATCGCCTCTTCTTCAAACCGCAGCCCATTCCAACCGCGAGCAGGCTTCCCAGGATTGTGAGAGGCTCGGGAATCTTAGCCGCAGTCCAGGTGGAGCTGGAGCTCCCCGTCAAGTCACCGAACACAATGGTTCCGCCCAATGTGGGCGCAGCGGGTCCACTATTTCCGTCCAACGATATGGATGCCCCTAGAGCTGTGAAACCCGACCAACCAGGAGCCACCAGCCCAACTGATTCGTTTGTCAGCTCTGCTGCGGGATTGGTGGGATCGAAAAAGATGTCTTGGACCGGAAATCCAAATAGCTCTGTAAAATCCTCTAAAACAATCGCCTGAAGAATACCTCCCCCAAAATCCAACTCGAAATCCAAGGCGGTGACGAGAAAGCCATTGCCATTAGAGTTGGATTGCCCCAAGTCCAGTTCAATGGTTCCGCCGCCGCCAAAATCTCCTTGGAAGTCAAAACTCCATAGAGATGCGGCGCGAGTGGGTGAAATATCGACTACGGCTAAGGCAAAGACGACACCAGAAGTGGCGATCGCCAACTGACTGATTGAGCGATTCATAATATCGAAGATGAAAGACAGCGGTTAGCAAAAGCGAAGCAAACAAAAGACCAGCATCGAATGTCAGCAGCCGGTGCTGAAGGGATTGCAGCAGAGTTGAAACGCAATAGCTGAGTGAAATTCCCGAGCAGTCAGCAGCACGAGCTGGCACGGGTAACAGATCTAGAAATAGGATTCAAATACTGGCCAGTGAGGAGCAAAGCACTGATGTCAAAGTACATGTGGAGGGTATCGAAAAGACATCGATACTGAAAAAATCACACATAGGCTTAGAATACTGCAAAAACGGTCAATCCGTGTTTTTACGTAAAAAAGATTCGCAAATGCGGGAAATACTGAGCCAGACCTAGATTGGCGGCAAATTGGGAGCAAACTCAGGCAAGAAATCGTTAGATCGATCGCTTTTCGCAACACTTGGGAGGCTATTTGGGAACCGGTCGGCTCGAAACATCAACCCGATGAAATTGACCAACGGTTATGGTGTTGCACAAGTAGCATTCGTATAGTTAACAAAAGTCGGGTCCAAAACAGCGTCTCCGGCGACGTTATTCAGCTCGACAAAGGAGAGCACTGCTGCCGCATCATTGGCAGCACCCATAAAGCCCTGGAGCTGGAAGGTATTATTGACAAACTGCTGCAGTGCATACTCGCCATTCGCAGGCACATTGGGTATTGAGACATCGTTGCCAGTTAGATTGACGCACAAGGTACTGCTCTCGCCAGCGTCGCCATTCCCAGCCTGCAGGAAGATACCGTTGGTTAAAAAGCCCGTGTTCGAGTTCACGATCGTGTTGTTCGTAACCGTGGCCGACAGCGTACCGCTGCCACTCTCTGCCTCCAGCTCAATGCCGCTGCCGTTGGTCGAACCAGACAGCGTGATGTTGTTGTTGTCGATGACCACTGTCACAGAGCCATCTCCATCCTCGACAAACTGGATGCCCACTGAAGAACCGCCCGTGATGGTGTTGCCCGAGACGGTGCCCGAGAGAGTGGCGGTGTCACCCGCCGAGATATTCACCCCAGAGGGCTCTGCGCCACCGATTTCTCCCACCGTGATGGTGTTATTGGTGAATGAGAACACCATGTTAGCGGTGCCCGTGACACCGCCGACAATGCCCGCAAACTGTTGATCGGCCCCCTGCAGGAACATACTATTCGCAACAGTGGTTTGCACATCGCTGTTGCCGCTGACGGCATAATTGATGGCATTCGCTGCATTGCGCTCGAAGGTGGTGCCAGAAACCTGTATGTCGAGATTGGCAGTCCCAGAGGTTTGGACTAGCAGGCCACTCGTCTGAGTTGTTTGGAGCGGATCGAGACCAAAGCCTAAGATTCGACCCCCCGTGATGGTGAGCTGGTCGGGGTTCGCCAGATTCCCTGGGGCGGTGGCACCGCTGTTATTCACAAAAATATTGTGAGTTCCCGACTCCAGCACATCAGTATTGGCGATCGTGTTCGCCGTCCCGGCAGCAGTGGTCCCTCGCAGCTCGACTAAGAAGATGCCATGTTCGTTCTGCCCATCGCCTGCGCTTTGAATCGTGCTGTTGGCCAGGTCGAAGTCTGTCACGTTGGTGGCAAAGATGCCGTGGTCGGCGGTGGTGCCACTGATACTTAAGTTGTCGATATCGATATCGGACACGTTCGAGAATTCGACCGCTGCATTGCAACCGGTAAAGGTGGTGCCGTCGCATGTGCCTATCCCGCCACCGTCTGTTGTGTTGGCGTTTACCAGCGTCATGTTGTTGAGGGTAATGTTGTCCGTGTTCTCAATGCGGATGCCATTGATGGTGGTGTTTTGAATGGTACCGCCAGAGCCATTGGTGGTGCCGGTGCCAGTGACGGTGAAGAAACCAGTGGTGCCGCCGTTATTGATGACGATGCCTTCGCTGGCACCGCTGGCGGAGAGGCTCTGGAAGGTGACGCCACTAGTCCCCAATGTGGTGTTGGTAATGTTGAGGCCGGTGCCGGTGGTTGTGCTAATGGTATTGCCCGGTCCTGTGATGTTGAGGGTGCCTGCGTTGTTGGTCAAGAAGCCTGTGCCGCCTGTATTGGTGATGTTGACACTGCCAAAAGTCTTCGTGCCTGCAGTGTTCTGAAGACTCACGCCACCACCGGCCGAGTTGGTGACATTGACATCTGTCAGCGTGGCATTAAACGTGGGGCCGTTCACATCAATTCCCAAGGCCCCGATCGCATCCACTGTGCCAGTCGTAATGGCAAGGGTTCCAGCTCCGCTCCCCACAATGCCCCGCCCGCCATTGGTAAAGAAATCGAGGTTGGAGAAGCTGGCGCTGAAGCCTGCACCGTTACCGGTGAAGGCGAGGGCGTCGTTGTCGAGGCGATCGCCCACACCCGTGCCCAAATCGACGGTATTGGTGAAGTTGACAGCACCGCCCGTGTTGCCGATCAGATCGATGCCATCGCTGTCATTGCTATCGGCGATCGCCCCACTGAACGTCACCGTACCGCCCGTGCGATTGCTGACATCCACCGAGTTTTGCGAACTGTTGGTAATGGCGGCGGCAATGTTGACATTGCCCGAACCGCCGTTGATGTTGACCGCATCGCCTGTAGTCGTAGTGGTTGCGCCGATCGTACCGCCATTGATATTCACAGCATTGGTATTGCCTGCGATCTGAATCCCTGCGCCCGTGGTGCCGTCGATATCAACTGTGGTGAAGGTAATTGGGCCGTTGGCTCCGTTTAAGTTAATCCCTGCGCCCGAGGTGTTGTCCACTGTAGCGCTGGCAAAGGTGAAGGTAGCACTTGAGGAGGCAATGTCGATGCCGTTAATATTGGCACCGCCCGTACCATTGACGCTCGCGTTGCCGCCGCTAAACGTGCCCCCCGCCACAGAGTCGATGTCGATCCCTTCGACCCCTACCCCTGCATTGTTGGCCACGATCGTGTCGAAGCTAATGCCGCTGCCACCAATCGTAATTCCGTTCAACTCCACAGCGGTCGCGTCGGCCGTATTGACAGTATTGGTGCCCGTAACGTTAACCGTACCGCCGTTGCTGGCCGTAAACCCTGCATTCGTGGCGATCGTGTCGAGATCCAGGCCACCCGAAAAGGTAATCGTACTGCCCGTATTGTTGTCCAGCAGGATGCCCGTACCGTCCTCGTCGATCGCCCCACTGACGGTGACTGTACCGCCCGTGCGATTGCGGATATCCACCGCGTTTTGCGAGCTGTTGGTAATGGTTGCTGCAATGGTGACATTGCCCGAACCGCCGTTGATATTGACCGCATCGCCCGTGGTGCTGGCGATACTGCTGCCAGTACCCACTAATAAATCGCCAGTCACATCGGTCAAACGAATTCCGTTATTCCCTGCCGAGGTTACCGTTGTAGTGCCCGCGTTCACCTGCTGAATGCCTACCGTAGCAGTGTCGGAATCGAATGTAACGGTGTCGAAGGCGATCGCATCTCCCCCGCCAGCACTGGCCGTATTGCCCAAGAAACGAGTCACAGTGGTGGTGCCGCCACCCGATCCGTCAAGCTCGACGCCATCTCCCGTACTGCCACCCGTCAATGTACTGTTGGCGATCGCCACTTCTGCATTACTCGTAAAGCTGCCGTTCACAGCATCGCCAGTGACATTGGAAATTTGCACCCCTTCCAGAATGGCATCGCCACCCAGCGCCACAGTGCTGGCAGAATTGCTGCTGAGCGTAGGAGCCAAACCGGGGGTGGGGTTGGAGATCGTCGTTGCGCCCAGATTGGTGAGGACATTGGTTGGGGCAGAACTGGTCAACCCTAGTGCCGTCAAGTCGATCGCGTCAATGACGGCAAAGCTGACTAAAGCCTGACCGCTATCCAGATTCAGCGCGAGCTCCATCCCTTGGGCAGCGGAAGTGGCATCGATGGTATCCTCCGTCATGCTTGTGCTGCGGTTGACCAGTGCAATCACATCGGCAGTGGCAGCTTCTGCGCCCGCGACGCTGCCAGGATTGGCGAGGCTGCCGTCGCCATCGCCATCGGCATCGACGTAAAACACCGAAATCCCCTCAATGGCCGAGACATCGGACCCGGTAAAGTCGCCGATGTCGAGCAGGTTGTAAGTGCCGTTGGCAGGGTTGAGCCCCGTCACACTCGCCGCGACGGTGGCATTGGTAATACTGCTGGCCGTATCGACTGCCCCTTCGCCATCGCCAAACGTAAACGTGGCATTAGCATTATCGATACGAATGCCGGTGCCAACGTTGTCGATCGAACTGCCCGTATCGCTGGTGAAATCCATTAACCCTGTCGAGGCGTTTTCACCAATATCGATCGAGCTATTGCTGGTGCCGTCCAGGTCGATGCCGATGCCCGCGCCGGTGCCGCTAATGCTGGCGGTAGTAGCACTAAAGTCGGACTGGGAACCGTTGAAATCAATGCCGGTATTGTTACTGCTTAACCCCGTGATACCGATCGCGCCAAAGGCGATCGTGCTGCCAGTGTTATTTCCCTCAATATCAATTCCAGCCACCCCGACGTTGTTTGCCAAACCCGAAATCGTGGTGTCGCCAAATGCGATCGTTCCGGCAGAGTTATCGGTAATGCGAATAGCATCGTCTTGAGTATTGGAAACATCGACGGCTCCCATACCACCCGTCAAGGAGATCGCACCCGTATTATTGGCAATATTAATTCCAACTCCACCCGAACCGTTGACGGTTGTCGGGCCGTTAAAGGCGATCGCGCCAGCATTATTTTGAATGTCAATGCCCGTGCCCATTGGATTGGTCACAGAAACAGCCGTTCCGGCAGAGAAATCCACACTGGCCCCAGCACCCACATTCTGGATAGAAATGGCTGTACCCGTACTTCCTGTTGAGGAGACAGACGGGCCGGTGAACTGAATTTGGCCGCCCGAGATCGCACTATTACCGCCAATATTGACCGCAGGACTGCTACCGGTTGCTGTGACAGATCCTGAAATTGCGATATTCCCAGATGTGCCGTCAATTTCAACCGCTTGCGAGCCATTAAAGGTATGGACAATATCCGCCCCAAAATCGATCGTTGCAGAGCCATTCGTAATGTCTAGAGCATCTGAGCCCCCTGAATGCGTGGCACTTCCCCCCGAGACGTCGATCGTGCCCGCATTATCGGTCAGCGCATATGCGTCGGAAACACTTGTCGAGACCGATAGATTGTTCGTTGCAACCGTACTGCTGGCCGCCTGATTTTGAACTAAGAAACCGAAACCATTAGAGATGGGGGCTGCTCCGCCAATCGTGCCGCCGTTGACGGTGACGTTGTTGGTTGGATCGAGAATAGAAATGCCTCTATCATTTGTCCCATCGATATCAACTGTGGCGAAGGTAATATTGCCGTTGGCTCCAGATAGGTCAATCCCATCATCACCCGTGTTGTCGATCGTGGCACTGGCAAAAGTGAAGCTTGCCGATGAATTGGCAATGTTAATCCCGTCACCGGTTCCGGTCGTTTGGGCGATCGTGGCTGCGCCACCATTGAACGTACCGCCGGTCACATTATCAAGATCGATCCCGTCAGCCGCGAGGGCATTCGCGCCCGTGCCCGTTGCCTGAATGGAGTCGAAGTTTATTCCACTCCCGCCAATTTCGATGCCGTCCAGTCGCAGTGCATTGGCTGCTGCACCCGCCACAGTAATGGAGTTGGTGCCCGCCACATTGACCGTGCCGCCGCCCGTCGCAGAGAAGCCCGTGCCTGTTGTGGTATCGATGTCGAGGCCGCCATTGAAGTTGATGGTGGCACCCGGATTGTTCGTCAAGTTAATGCCAGTCGCCGTGCTGGTATTGGCAATAATGGCCCCATTAAAGTCTGCCGTACCGGCAAAGTCCGAGATCGCCACCGCACTGGCCGGATTGTTTTGGGCGATCGCGCCGTTAAACGTAATGGCCGCATCCCCCATCGTGACGCGGAAAGCCTCGCCACCAGCGTTCGAAATGTCGGCAGTAATATCGAAGTTGCCGGTGGGGTTCTCTAACAAAATACCGTTGCTAGAAGAATTATCGAGCGTCGTGCTCGTCACTGTGACGCCGACGCCATCCCAATTGAGCAACTCGATGCCGTTGGTGACATTGGCGATCGCCACATCGTCAATCGTGCCCCCCAGTCCGCCATCGCCAAAAATCCCGACACTGTCGCTCCCCCCCAAGCTGTCATTAATGGCAAAGCCACTCAGAGTATTGTTATCGGCTAGCGTCACCACCGGATTGGCACTGCTGTTAAACAGCACCGGACGGCCTAAATCGGCGATCGGGAAATTGAGGATGGTAATGCCACTGGCGTCGCCAATGCCCAATAGCTGCTGATCGTCGCGCAGTGTGAACGAACTGCCCGTGCCCCCTACCGTGTCGATCGTGCCAACCAAGAACAACACATCGCCCTCGCTAGCAGGACCGCTGGTGTCGGTGGCTTGGGCAACGGTAAGGGGATCGGTTGGGGTGCCCGCACCGTCTGTACCATCTCCATTGACAAAAAAGAGATTGAGGGGCTGGGCAGGACCGCCAGGGCCACCAGGATCGCCAGGACCACCAGGGTCACCAGGGACTGGAACGATCGGTTCAACATCGCTCGTCACGAGGGTGGTAATGGCGGTATTGGGGGAGATGAAAATACTCGATCGCGTCGGTCGGCTAAACAAGCGAGACAACGTCAGCGCCCGTTGGTTGCGATCGCTTTCGCCAGAGTTTTCCCCAGTTTGGGCGATTGGGCTGACCTTCGGCGACAGGGCAGCAAGATTCAGATTCCCGCTATTCTCCTCCGTTTCAGTCAGCAGTTGAGTCTCATCCCCAGCATCCGAGGGAAACTCCCCCAACGGAATCGTCAACCCCACAAACCCGGTCGTATTGGTGCCCCGCTCATTGTCGGACAGCACCGTGGCTCCAGCGTAAAACCGATAGCCATTCTGACCGAAGGCATTCTCCCATTCATACTGCAGCCGTCCCTTCGGACCCTCAATCGTGGGGGCATCGTCCGCCCAAAAATTGAAGTAGCCGCCATAAAAGCCAAGGCTCATATCGCCGGTCACAGGCTGGCGGTAACCCACCTCAAAATCCACCCCCGTTAGCGCCCGTTCGCTGACGCTCAGGAGCACTGGATTGAGCTGAGTGCCCTGCAAAACAAACGCGGATTGGGAGGCAATTTCCTCTTCGTCATCCAGCGGCAAAAACCCATTGACCCGAAATTCGAAGCGGCGGTTGAGGACCTCGGTCCCCAGCGAAAATTGCGTGAAAGAGTTGTCGTTTTCGGTGAGGGTGTGGTCGAAGTAGCCGTAGATGCCCCACACCCAAGGGTCGAGGGCATCGAGAGCACTGACGACTCGCCGATATCCCATGCCCAAGCTGAAATCGAAGTCTGCACCGCTGCCAACCGTCGCCTGAGCATCGGCAAACAGGAACGAGGACCCGTCTTGAAGTACTGGAAAGCGCAGACTGAAGCCCCCTAGCGAGTCGATTTCGCCCGACACCACTGCTGTATCTAATAAGGGCGGTATGGGGGTGAAGCCGAGCTCGGGATCTGCTGGCTCGGCGGCTAGGTCGGCAGCGGATTTTGAAGTGCGGAGCGAAGAGGCGAGCGCCCCTATCTCTCGATCGCTGGCCGGCTCCTCGACATCAGCCACTTCCTGCGTGGATTGTTCCTCGACCAAATCGAACAGGGTGAGGGGGCGTTCCCGATTGACGTTAGAGTCTTCAACCAGATCGAACAGAGTGAGGGGGCGATCGCTCTCGGGGCTGAATGAAGCTGATGCCGCTGGGATGAGCTCTCCGGCACTGGCGCTAGCAACCCCAATACAGGTCTGGGCGATCGCCGCCAATAGCCACGGTTGCCGAGATAAAATCGATACCTTCGCCATAGTTGTGCCTATTGGCTAAAAAATCTACTGAAACCCTACTGAAATCTCTCGCACAATGCACCCCCGATATTGCTAGTCGAGAAATGCGGTAGCGTTGTCCCCACTGGATCTAGAGGTCACGGACAGACAGCGAATGGCTGGAATAGACCGTGTTTAGACGCTCTCAGTATGTGGAGTAAGAATAACTTGATTTTATCGATCCTTCGAGTAATTCAAGACATTTCTTTAGGATTTTTCGATCCTGAGGGCGAGGGTATGTTTTGAGTTTACTGAAATCTCAGATCCAATCCTTCTTTTCGAGCTCTCAAGTCGTAATACAATGCGGTCTCAATCACTTGCCAAAATGGCAATATCGCTATGTTAAAAGTCATTCAATCTAGGTCAGATGGAGACTTCTGCTCGGCGGCGGGCAAGGCTAGGGGGCGATCGCGTTCGAGCCCTGCCGAGCGCCAGATCGTTAGGGGCAGGCTCAGAAGTCCCAACAATGCAACCGCGATCGCCACAATCCACACCATCGTTCGATTGGGCCGATAGAGACCCGACTCAATTTGACGATAGGCACGATTGTATTCCCACAATCCCAGCCCAATAATGCCAATCCCGATCGCCACCATAACCGCCCCCAATAGGGTAGTAGCAGTACCAGCAACGCGGCCATTGACGCCCTCAGCAGCAAGACTGAGTTCTCGGATAAACAAGGAAAACCGTGCTAGGGCCAAGCCAATCCCAATCAGAGAGAGAGAAGTTCTCACCCAGGCTAAAAACGTCCGTTCGTTGGCTTGATGCTCGCGCTGTCGGTCATCTCCAGGCACGCTCTCCTCCAACGGACGTCAACTCCGAACTGACGCTATCTACCACGAGGTGTAAGCCAGTTGTGCGGCAGTCGCTCGAATCGCAGTTGCGTTGTCTGCGAGTTGGGCACAAGTATCCCAAGTCCCCTCAACCAGCATTTGCTGCGGTCCTGCCTTCATCTCTACGCCGATTGTGCGATCGCCATAGCTGACCTGCAACTGCTCCACATCCACGACGAGCTCCAATTGAGGGTTAGCGACGATCGCCGCCTGCAAAGTCTCGACCTCAGCATGGGAAGCCGCGACGCAGGGAATCCCCATGGCCAAACAATTCCCGAAAAAGATCTCGGCAAAGCTTTCCCCCACAATCGCTTCAATCCCCCAGCGGGCGATCGCCTGAGGCGCGTGCTCTCGACTGGAACCACAACCAAAGTTGGCATTGACCGCCAGAATCTTGGCACCTCGGTACTCGGGGCGATCGAAGGGATGCTCGCCCCCCATTGCCTGACGATCGTCTAAAAACACCTGCTGGCCCAAGCCGTCAAACGTGATGCAGCGCAAAAAACGGGCCGGAATAATGCGATCGGTATCGATATCGTTGCCCGCCAGGGGAATGCCCCGTCCGGCGATCGCCGTCACTCGATGATTCATACCGTCACCCCTTCAGCTATTAACTCGCGCACGTCCGCCACTTCCCCTTTGACTGCTGCCGCTACCACCATGGCCGGACTCATCAGTAGGGTGCGACCAGTGGCCGATCCCTGACGACCTTTAAAGTTGCGGTTAGAAGATGAAGCGCCGATCTGATCCCCCACCAACTTGTCGGGGTTCATGGCCAAACACATCGAGCATCCCGGATTGCGCCATTCAAATCCCGCCTCCAGAAAGATTTTATCTAACCCTTCCGCTTCCGCTTCCTGCTTGACCTGCTCCGATCCGGGCACGATAAAGGCTTTGACCCCTGCAGCCACATGACGGCCCCGTGCCAATCGGGCTGCCTCCCGCAGATCGCTCAAGCGCCCATTGGTACAGCTACCCACAAAACAGACATCCACCTTTGTGCCTCGAATCGGTTGACCGGGGGTGAGGTGCATGTAGCGATAGGCTTCCTCGACGGTGGCGCGCTCTTCTGTTGCAAATGCCTCGGGGGCTGGAATCGACTCATTCACCCCGATCCCCTGGCCGGGGGTAATGCCCCAAGTCACGGTGGGCGCAATGTCCTGGGCTTTGAAGGTGACAATATCGTCGTATTCGGCATCTGCATCGCTGCGCAAACGATTCCACCAGGCCACCGCCTGCTCCCAATCAGCCCCCTCGGGCGCAAACTCGCGACCTTTGAGGTAGGCATAGGTAACCGCGTCGGGATTGACGTAGCCGCAGCGCGCTCCCCCCTCAATGGACATATTGCAAATCGTCATTCGTTCTTCCATCGACATGGCCTCGATGGTGCTGCCCGCATATTCGTAGGCATATCCCACCCCCCCTTTAACGCCAAGTGTGCGAATAATGTGCAGAATGACATCCTTGGCATAGACCCCCAGACGCAACTGACCGCTGACTTCAATGCGACGCACTTTCAACTTGTCGAGGGCGAGAGTTTGAGAGGCCAGCACGTCCCGCACCTGACTGGTGCCAATGCCAAAGGCGATCGCCCCCAAGGCCCCGTGGGTGGAGGTGTGGCTGTCGCCACAGGCGATCGTCATTCCTGGCTGCGTCAGCCCCTGCTCGGGGGCAATCACGTGGACGATGCCCTGCCGGCCCGAGCCCACGTTATAAAAACGAATGCCAAACTCTCGACAGTTCTGCTCCAGAGCCTGCATCATTTCTTCAGCCAACACATCCTGCAGCGGGCGGGAGACATCTTCAGTGGGCACAATGTGATCGACTGTTGCCAGCGTGCGTTCGGGCATCATCACTGCGAGACCTCGCTCTCGCAACATGGCAAACGCCTGCGGGCTAGTGACTTCGTGAATCAGGTGAAGGCCAATCAGCAGCTGCGTTTGACCGGAAGGTAAGGTGCCAACCGCGTGGGCATTCCACACTTTGTCGAACAATGTCCCTTGACTCATGGCAGATTAGCGGCTTAATGGGGTTTTGTAGCACCATATACTAACAGATCTCGGCAGTTTGCATGACGTACGCCCGAGGTTGAATCGCCTTCACCGCTCGGTTGGGTAAAGTCGGCTGAGGCTGACTTGAAGCCCTCTTTTTTGTTGTTTCTGATGCTTCGGGGTTATCTGGGATGGTTGCTGTAATTCGAGAATTTGAGGCAAAAGATTGGGTTAAAGTGCGCAATTCCCTCGACGGCCAGCAAGCTGTACTGATTTGGACGGGGGCAATCTATGCGTTGATTCCAGAGGAAAAGAAAAAGAAACTGTTTAATATTGTGGGCATGAGTGCCAGTCGATGTATTGCCCGCGAGAATAATAGTTGGGACTTCACTTCAAGAGAACTCACTTACTATTTAGATCCCGATACAGACGAGATCCTGCATCAATGGCAGAATCCCTGGACAGACGAGACTTTGACGGTTATGCATGTCGCCAACAATCCCGTACAGGGCTGTTTTAAAGGCAAAATTCCGGCCAAGGTCGATGGAGAGATAACCACTTTTGCGTTTGACTTGTTTTCCCAATATCCCAATCCCTTAGGTGAGGATGAAAGATTTGCAGATTATAGTCCCAATCCCACTTACCAAGCTGTCGAACTGTTCAAATTGACTGTACCAACCCAAGAATTACTAGATCCAGATCGAGTCTCGGTGTCTAGTGTCATCCTGAGTTGGGATCGAATTGGCCCTTGGGTTCCTTGGATGAAGATGGGCAATAGGGTCGGACAACTGATCTATAGTGCCAGTGGGTCTAAAGTCCATAACTTTTCTGACTGGCCACAGCTACTCCAAGACGAAGTCAACCATCGCATCCCCTTGTTTAAAGAAGCTCCGAAATCATTTTTAGAGGATCGGGAAGACATCACCTCTTGGAAGTATTTTAAAAAGCACTTTGAAGCCTACTTGGCTGGCGATCGCTTTCCAATTCCAGAATTCGATTGAGGCCGATTGCTACCCTTCTATCAATGTCCAGAAATAGCCGTCGGGGGCAACGAAGGAGAAACTCCGCTCGTCAAACTCGTTGAGCGCAATCTCGGTCACATCCCGCGCAGCACTGGCCTTGACCCGCTCGAAATAGGTCTCTAGATTGGGAACGCGATAGGTATACAGCGATAGCCCCAAACATCCCGGTCGAGAGCTGCCGTGGCGATCGGCCAATGGGGTGGAATCGGGAAACCGGACAATGTAAAGCCTGCCGGGGCGTGCGGCCCAAATGTCAGACGTGGAGGAGCGGGGTTCGTCAAAGGCGGTCACAACGATCTGTTCGCCGGGTTGAAGATCGAAAAATTGTCGGGCGGCTGCGGAACTGTCGTAGGTCGTTACGGCATCGTCACGAACTCGAAGTAGCCCTAAGACGCGATCGTAAAAGAGCAACGTTTCCTTACTGTCATCTCGAACGATCGCCCCCATATGGGTAATCTGACTCGCCTTCAGCAGGGAATTCGGATTGATTTTGCCGTAGAAAGGCATCGTGTAGTTGAAGCGCTCGAATAAGACTTGGCGCGTCAGGGGTTGCAGGAGCATCATCTCCCGCACGCCAACTGCGGGGCTCACAAATGGAATCGCTTTTCCCTCCCGTTGGTAAATCACTTCCCAGAAAGACTGAGTGTACTTGATGGGATAGCCCGCAGCTTCGGCCTCTTCAGCGTGATTCAATAGGTTCAGAACATCATCCGTTAAGCTGGTTGCCCAGCGGTTTCCCTTCACTTTCATTGAGTCCATCCCCAGCCCGTCATTCATCGGCTTATCCCAAACCATCAGACGGATGAGTCCGCAATCGGCATCTTGATGGAAGAGTCGAATCGACCGCAAGGCTGAGTTCGAACCATACAGTTCTTTGGCTGCACCGTTAGCAAGACTGCCCACCTGGCCGATGCGATAGCCAAACTGCTCCCAATACTGAATCTGCGGGACGGGCTCCCGCACGCCAATACAGACTTCGTAGATGCCTGAAATGGAAGGAGTTTGCGTTTGGGTCATCGCGATCGCCTCGTGAAGGTTAGCAGGACTAACAATTGAAGGAACGACAGTCTATTGGGGCGATCGCCCTTCTAATTCGACTTGCCATCGCTGCCCAGGTATTCTCGATACGCCACAATTTTGTCATCTCGGATATCGAAAGAAACCGCGATACGATTTTTGTAGGGCTCGCCCCACATCTGTCCCTCATCCCGAAACTCGAAGACCACCGTTGTTTCATTGCTAGTAACGCGATCCAGTGTCAAAGACAGACCGGGGCTGAAGACTTCTGTGACGTATTCGAAAAACTCTGCCGCTCGTGCTTTACCCACGTTTAAACCGTGGAATTTGCCAATGGGGAACCAGAAGCTGAAATCGTCGGCGAGCATGTCTTCAAACGGCTGCCATTCCCCTGTGGCTAGAGCTCGGGTAAAGTGCTCGAAGGCCCGCTGTCCGACTGCCAAAGTGTGTTGTTGTGCATCTGTCGGCATCCCAGCGATCTCCCCAGCAGTCAGAGTTTCCGTTCAGCCTTCGCTTGCTCGGCTTACAAAGGCGCATTCCGTTAACGTCAATTCGACAAGTGTCTGGCCCCCATCCCCTAGCCCCTTCCCTCAAAATTGGGGGAAGGGGAACAGAACGGCAGATTGTGGGTTGGAGGCTGTTTCTCTCCTCTCCCAAAATTGGGAGAGGGGCCGGGGGTGAGGGCATGCAGAGCCATCGAACTCAGGCCGTTAGATTCGATTATAGAATCCTGCCGAGAGGCGATCGCGCTACCGCCAACCTAGCTGTTGTTAGCAGTCCGAGGCCACCCCAGAATAGTTAAATTATCCCCAGGTTCGCCGACACAATGGAGGTATGAATGAAGGATTATTCAGAGGACTCGGAGTTGAGCGGTGATAGAAAATTGTGTACGTGTTTAGGGACCATCATCCGTCCGCTCCAGCGAAGTGTTAGGCAGCACTGTGAGCGCAGGTGACTGATTTTTTTGTGCCACTTTGATAAGAAATCTTAGAGCTTCATTGACTGACTCTGCGCTAGGAAATATCTCTGCTACATCTGGTTCTAGACGAACTATTGTTCCACCAAAGCTCTTACGTTCCGGACCTAGTCTTCTCACGCGCAAATTCTTCAGATCGTATTCAGCTCGAAGATCGTCTTCCATCTCTAAGTCAGTCTTCTTCATATGCTTCACGCTCCAATCTAGTACCTTCTCTAGAACTAATGATGCGAATTGAATTTTTTCTCTCTGTATACGAGACAATTAACAACCGTCCTCGATCGGATTCACCAACGATTAGGTAGCGTTCTTCATCATCTGAGTGGTCTGGATCGTAGAAATCGGCATAAAGTGTATCGTTGAAGACTGTTTTTGCTTCGTCCAATGATACTCCATGTTTTGAAAGATTGCTGGCTGCTTTGTTGTCATCCCACTCAAATTGCATAATGCTATTATAGCAAGTCTGTTAATACCTCAATATTCTTCGTTCTTTGGGAAGAGAGATGTCGGATGATTTTGCAGCCTAACGGTTTGCGCTTCGCAGGCGACAAATAAGGTCTGATTCAGTATCAAACTCCGTCTAAACAGAGACCCGTAGTTTTGAGAATGTGTCTATTAGACCTTCTCACTAGCACTGTGGTTCGCTGCATTAGCCCCCTAAATCCCCCATTCTGGGGGACTTGAGTACAGTTCCAGTTGAGGGTTGGGAGGCGGGGAAGGTGATGGAGATCGTGATGATTAAAGTTATAGAACGAAGCCAATAGACTCTCGGAAGTCCCCCACTGGTGGGGGATTTAGGGGGCCGAGTGCAATGCCTGAAAACTCTAGATCTCAATCTGGATGGGGTTTAGTATGTATCAACCGTCCTGTACAAGCGCTGGTTAGGTACTGTCTCAGCACCAACTTAGATCTTCACCATAAGATCGGTTTCAGGCGCGAGAAACAGTCTGAACTTTGATATCTACACGCAATTTTTTACGAAGGATATTGAGAATAGTAGTTAGATTATCCATCGTAGGATTACCTTTTGCAGATAACATTCGGTGAAGACTTTTACTTGGCTTAGATGTTTCAATTGCCAATTCTTCAAAACCTACAGTTGCATTGACAAGATCTCTTAATATGAGTCTTGAAGTTTCTGGTTCACCGTTGAGAAAAAGGGAAACAGCTTCATCAAGTAGAGCTGCTGCAAATTTAGGATCTCGTTGGACTCGTGCATTAACTGTTTCTTTGAAATCTCTTGTTAATTTCACGATCTTTTCCTCTTTTTCCTCTGCTTTTTTTTCAGTTTCTTTTTGTGTTGTTGCTTCCCTTTCAGGGATAGAGAGTTGCAGACTCATCATTGAGGTTGTAGGGATTTACCCCCCATTCTAGCTACTGTTGATGGGAGAGTATCACTGCAGAGTCCAATTCAGAACATTCACCTCACTAATACTAGAAGCCACATAACTATTTAATAGACGGACTCATTCCGCATAATACCCCTTAGATAGGTGATTAGCGAGAAATATTCTGCATAACATCCCAATTTGAGTGATTAGCGCGACAAGCTATCCGCATAATACCCCTTAGATAGGTGTTTAGGCGGAAACTTTCAGTGGATTTCAGATCCGAAAGTGGCATTTTGTCCGCCTAACATGCCCGAACAGGTAATTAGCCAGATTGGGGCCAAGCTGTCGCTTATGCCACACCAGATGCCAACTGAAGGCAGGACAGCCAGAGCATCCTTTCCCCGACCCATAATGGCTAGAGCACCGATCGCTTCAGGCTCTAACGTCAGGCTGAGCTCCTTGCTGCACAAAGTGTCGCGGCTTAAGTGGATAGCCCTTTAACAGACTGAATATCGTGCTTTCGATCGCCTTCAACCCCGTCAAAGATCCGCGAATCAGCGCGATCGCCCCGAATGGGCGACGCATCATACTGAAGGCGAGCGGGAGTGGAGCTAAGTTGCCAGCAGTATCCACAGCCCTATTGAGATCGGGCAAATCGCGATCGCAACCATCGCTCACCACCCGCAACATGGCCACGTCCACCTGTCGGCGGGAGAGGACATCGAGGGTGGCAAATCCTTCCATTTCAATAATCTCGCCGCCGTAGCGATCGCCCAATCGCTGTTTTTCACTGGCCCGACAAATAATACGATCGCCACTCAAACTAGTCACCTGCGCGAGCGGATTCTCGTCCCCCTGACGCTGTAGCGTTTGACGAATCTCCTGCGAGAGCTGGCGATCGAAGGCGAGTGGAGCTGGACTCGATTCAGAAGGATTGGCAAACACCGGGATGCTGGTGTGGCACAGGACGCGATCGCCCGCCCGTAACTGAGGGGTGAGGCTGCCGCACAGACCCACCAATAGCACTCGCAAGCGGCGATCGGGCGAGCGGGGGAGCGGCAAAGAAGCGGTTTGCAGGTATTGCTTGACGGGGCTGGGGCCGACGGGGATGGAGATCGCGGGCAGGTCAGCTTTAGCTCGCTTCAATCCCTGCACGACGGCAGTATATTCAGCCCCTTGGGGCACCAGGATGGCATCTAGTTCCACTTGTCTCCCTCTTGCCTGAAGGCGATTATTGCAGTTCGCTATATCACTGCAGATGCTAGCGCTCTGTCCTCGTGCAAGTAACAGTTTGAACTCGGGAACAGTATGGCAAGGTGAGGAGCATTTGTGTAGCTGTTGCCGTTGCTGCAATTGAAGCGCTCGGGTCTCTGCACGGCAGGCTGGGATGGCGCAATTACGTCAAACAGACTGCCGGAATGCCTTCCGATTTGTACTGAAAGAAGGCGTTACTTGCCTTGCGGGAAACGATACAATCAACGGTACTTGCGGGCAGCAGCTGCGCGTTTGCACGATGGGAAGATCTAATTTGGCCAAACTGCAACGGCAATTCAATATTTCGCGGTGGGCGATCGCTCATCCCTGGCTCACAGTCGGCACCTGGATTGCTATAGCCCTAGCTGGACTACTGTCCTTCAGCTCTCTACGATACGCCCTGTTCCCCGACATCACTTTTCCCGTCACGGTCATTACCGCCTCAGCCCCCTACGATACGGCGTTACAAATAGAGGCGCTGCTGACCGACCCGATCGAACAGCAACTGATCTCCCTCGATCGGCTCGAAAATCTGCATTCGTTTGTCTATCCCCGTCAAACGGTCATTAGCGCTGAGTTTGTGCTGGGAACCGATTTGGATGAGGCGAAGCAGACGGTGGAAACGCTGTTGGAGGATACCTACCTGCCGGATGAAGCGGACGTACAGGTGATTCCTTTTAACCTGAACGAGTCTTCTGCGATCAGCTATGCTCTCCACAGCAAAACCAATTCTTTAGTAGAACTGTCTGCAACAGTCCGGCAGGAGATCGTTCCTGCTCTAGAATCGATCCCTGGCGTATTGCGGGTTGAGTTATTAGGGGGACAGCTACCAGATGGGACGCCCAACGTTCTCCCCACACAGGCTGCGACAACTCCCACCCTGGTTCGGTTTAACGGTGACGATGCCTTAGCGATTCAGGTCATTAAGCAAGGTCGGGCCAACACCCTCGACATCGTGGAGCGGGTGCAGAAGCAGATTGCAATCCTGCAGCAGCGGTTACCCGATGTCAGCATCAATTTGGCCGCCAGTCAGGCTGATTTCATTCGAGAAGCGACCCAGTCCACCATCGACTCCCTCGGGTTGGCGGTCATTTTAGCGGTTGCTGCCATCATTGTGTTTTTGCGCAACTGGCGCGCCACGGCGATCGCCGCTCTCACCATTCCCCTGTCTCTGATGGGGGCGTTTGTGGCGATGGCAGCATTTGGATTCAACCTAGAGACCATCACCCTACTGGCCTTAGCGCTAGCCATCGGTATTGTGGTAGACGATGCCATTGTGGAAGTGGAGAATATCAGCCGCTATTTGGAGAAAGGCTACTCTCCAGCCAAAGCGGCGATCGCGGCCACCGCCGAGATTGGTTTGACCGTTTCTGCCACCACGCTCACGATTGTGGCGGTGTTCCTGCCCATTGCCTTAATGGGGGGGATTTTGGGCCAATTTTTCAAGCCCTTCGGCCTGGTGGTTTCCACTGCGGTTCTGACCTCCCTTTTGGCCGCTCGGACCTTGGTACCCGTGCTGGCGGTGTGGTGGTTGGGCCCTAGCCGTAAAGAACCCCGTCAAACCCCAGCTCTCCTCTCCCGGCGCTTTGGACTCTGGGAGCAAATACTGCGGCAGTATCGCTGCTTGTTGCAATGGTCCCTCAACCATCGCGGTGGGGTGCTGAGTTTAGCCGTCGCCAGTTTGGCGGTGGGGTTAGCGTTGCTTCCCTTTGTCCCGCAAGGATTCATTCCTGCTCTCGATCGGGGCGAGTTCAATGTGGCCTACAGCATCAATGGCCTGCGCCTATCGAACGAGCTGGCTGCAGATGGGACCGAGGGGATTGGCAGCGATCGCCTGCCCGAATTTGAAGATTTGCCCGAAGACATTGCCCAATACCTAACTGAGAATGGCCTCGTCGAGCAGTACCTCGCCAGTTTGGAGGCATCGAAATCGGGAGACCCCGTGCTGCTCCCCGTACCGCCAGAACTGTTGCTGCGCGAATCGCAGAAAGTGGCCAGCGAGCTAGAAGCGACGGTGGTACCGTTCCCCGATGTGGATTCGGTGCTGACGCTGGTGGGCTATCGGGGCGAGATTAACGGCGGCAAACTGCGGGTCAAATTGGGCGGCGATCGCCGCTTGCACACTGCGGCCATTCAGGATCGACTGCGACAAACGCTGCCCCAGTTGCCCAATGTGGAGGTGGGGGTAGAAGATATTCAATTTGTGGAGACGGGGGATGAAAAGCCCCTGCAGTTAGCGTTATTCGGTGACGATTTAGAAAAACTCTATGCTACTGCCGCTGCAATTCGCCAGAAAATGGCCCAACAGCCGGAGTTTGCCGATATTGCCATCACGGGTATGGGCAGCAATCGTTCGACGATTTCAGAAATCGAACACCGCGATGCCAAGCGAGCCGCGTTCGTGCGGGCGAACCTGCGGCCCGGTCGGGCCTTAGGCAATGCAACGGAGACAGCCTTAGCCATTGCCAAACCCCTTTTGCCGGAGGGAGTAACGCTTGATTTGACGGGAGACTCGGCTGCGATCGCCACGGTACTGGGCAGTTTTAGCCGCACCCTCGCCCTTTC
The DNA here is from genome assembly GCF_000332275.1 of Synechococcus sp. PCC 7336. Lineage (NCBI taxonomy): Bacteria > Bacillati > Cyanobacteriota > Cyanophyceae > Synechococcales > Synechococcaceae > Synechococcus > Synechococcus sp. PCC 7336. Next base: position 4,579,828 of record NZ_CM001776.1, on the reverse strand, counting down.
CATCGCCTGCATGTTTCTGGTTCTGCTGATTCTATTCCGACGCTGGACCGATCCAATGGTGGTGCTGCTGTCGCTGCCGCTGGCGGTGGTGGGGGCCGCGATCGGCCTGCTCGTGGCCCGCAGCGATTTCGGCATCATTTCAGTCATTGGGGCGATTTTCTTGCTGGGGCTGCTGGATAAAAATGCAATTTTGATTGTGGACTATACCAATCAGTTGCGACAGCGGGGACTCTCCCGCACGGAAGCCCTCCTAACTGCCGGTCCCGTGCGGTTGCGGCCCATTTTGATGACCACGGCTTCTACAGTCTTGGGAATGCTGCCGATCGCTTTGGGGTTGGGGGCAGGGGCAGAATTGCGATCGCCGATGGCGGTGGCCATTATTGGCGGTTTGTTGACCTCAACGGCTTTGAGTTTGATTGTGGTGCCGGTCCTGTATGCTGTGCTCGATGATTGGACTCGGGTCGGGCGCAAGCAAGACGCTCGGGGATAAAGAACCTATGCGAGCATTTGTGACGGGCGGCACCGGCTTTGTGGGCGCGAATGTCGTTCGTTTGTTGCTGGAGAAAGGGGTAGAGGTTCGAGCTCTGGCCCGCGAGCGGAGCCGATTGGATAACCTCGGCGATCTCGATGTCGAGATCGTCCGTAGCGATCTCAACGACGAGCATTTGAGTCAGCATATGCGCGGCTGTCAGGTGCTATTTCACGTAGCAGCCCGCTATTCGCTACTGCAGCGCGATCGCGAAGCCCTCTACCGCGATAACGTGCTCGGCACGCGCAACGTCCTCGCAGCAGCTCGCACGGCGGGAGTGGAGCGAGTGGTTTACACTAGCTCGGTGGCGGCGATCGGCGTTAAACCCCACGGCGCCGTGGCGGACGAAACCCATCAGTCGCCTGTGGAAACCCTCATCGGGCATTACAAACAATCCAAGTATTGGGCTGAGCAGGAAGCACTGGCAGCCGCGCGGACGGGCCAGGATGTTGTTATCGTCAACCCCTCCACCCCCATCGGTCCTTGGGATATCAAGCCCACCCCCACCGGAGACATTATTCTGCGCTTCCTGCGCTGCCAGATGCCCGCTTATGTCAATACCGGCCTCAACTGCATCGACGTGCGGGATGTGGCAATGGGGCATTGGCTGGCATTAGCGAAGGGACAGAGTGGCGATCGCTATATTTTGGGCCATCAAAACCTCAGCCTCAAAGAACTGCTCGATCGCCTCTCCAAATTAACTGGCTTGCCAGCCCCCCAATACCAAGTACCTATCTGGCTGCCTTTAGGGGTAGCCTGGTTTGAAGAGACTGTTTTGGCCCCTCTGGGCAAGGTCCCATCCATTCCCATCGACGGCGTCCGCATGTCTGCCGAGCCAATGTATTACAGTTCTGCCAAAGCGGTGCGAGAATTAAAATTACCCCAATCGCCGCTCGATCGCGCCTTAACTGAGGCAATTACTTGGTTTTCCGAACGCGGATATGCAAGAGTGAGGCGATCGTAATTGTGGGCAGTCTCATGCAATCGAGCCGCTATTGCGGATCGAGCTCGGCAAGTTTGTGAAGGAGTGAAGCTTTATGGCCGTTAACATTCAACAGGCAGTCTCTGTCGGTAAGTACCTGGTTAGCCAACGTCTGAAAGGGCGCAAAAAATATCCGCTGGTGCTCATGTTAGAGCCCCTATTTCGCTGCAACTTGGCCTGTCCTGGCTGCGGCAAGATCCAGCACCCCAACGAGATTCTGCGCCAGAATCTCAGTCCCGAAGAATGCTTCGCTGCAGTAGAAGAATGCGGTGCTCCCGTCGTTTCCATTCCCGGCGGCGAACCCCTCCTCCACCCTCAAATTGAGGAAATTGTGGCGGGCTTAGTGGAACGCAAAAAATTTGTCTACCTGTGTACCAATGCGATCCTGTTAGAGAAGAGCCTGCACAAGTTCGAGCCCTCCGACTACCTCACCTTCAGCATTCACCTAGATGGCTTGGGCGAGCATCACGATAAAGCTGTCGATCGCGATGGCGTCTTCGAAGTTGCTGTCAAGGCCATCAAAGCCGCTAAAGCTAAAGGCTTCCGTGTCACCACCAACACCACGATCTTCGATGGTGCCGACCCCAAAGACGTGCAAGCGTTCTTCGACTACGTCACCGAATTGGGGGTCGACGGCATGATGATCTCCCCCGGCTACAGTTACGAATGGGCTCCCGACCAGGAGCACTTCCTGCAGCGGGAACAGACCAAAGCCCTCTTCCGCGAGATCTTGTCCCCCTTCAAAGCGGGGGAGAAACAGTGGAGTTTCAACCACAATCCCCTCTTCCTCGACTTCCTGACGGGCGAGAAAGATTACGAATGCACCCCTTGGGGCAGTCCCAGCTACAGCGTGTTGGGCTGGCAAAAGCCCTGCTATCTGCTCAATGAAGGCCATTACGAGACCTTCCAAGAGCTGATGGAGGACACCGAGTGGGAAAACTACGGTCGCGCCAGCGGCAATCCCAAGTGTGCCGATTGCATGGTTCACTGCGGCTACGAGCCCACTGCGGCTGAAGATGCAATGGCACCTAAAAATATGGTGCGCTCTTTAGGCAGCGTCTTGGGCTTAGCCAAGTAGTCGATACGAGCACGATGCTGAGAGGATCCCCTCGATCGCCTGCCGTATTTGTTCGGGTCGTGACTGCTCACCTCACTTCCCGTCTGCTCTGGCACCCCGAGCCGCTCGACACAGGCCAACCTCAACCGACCGTTCGGCGACGAAATGCCCCCAACGTCACTTCTTTCACCAACGCCATCACAGCACTGCGGGTGAGCTTTTCTTCCCCCCGCTCTAGCGCATCTAGGGTGGCGTGAGCCAGGGCGAGGGGGATGCGGCAGAAATTCAGGGTCGGACCGATGGGCAGGGCTTCGGTGTAGCGATCGGCAAGGGAGAGGTTATGGCGGGCGTAGTCCTGCATGTGTTTCACCGACCAGTTGTCGGGGAAGAAGTCAACGCCTCGACCGCTATCTTCTTTATAGTTGCGCAGAATATTCACCGATTGCAGTCCGCGACCGAAGCCTAAGGCCAAGCTGCGATCGGTTTTGGTGCCGTCGTGCCACTGCCACAGATCCGACAGCAGCAATCCCACCGCCCCCGCCACGCTAAAGGTATAGCTATCGAGATCGGCCTTGGTATGGATCGTCCAATTCACATCTGCCCAGTGGGCCATGCGATCGGCCATCGCAGCCGTCGCATCCCAAATGCGGGGGGCCACGTCTGCCGGTGCCAACAAAGCCCATTCTCCCAATCGCAAGCTGACCTCCGGCAATACTTCTCCATAACTGGCCAACCCCAGCTCGAAATCGCTCGCAGTAGTCCCCTCTGCCGCTGCTTGCAAATTGAGGCTGACTTGGCGTAAAAGTCTGGCTTTAACGTCATTTCCCAGATCGGGACGATCTTCAATTTCATCGATCGCTCGCATGCATAAATAGGCAGACGAAACCGCTTCTAAGAGGCCGTCGGGCAATCGACTAATGGGGATAAAAAACGTTCTGCTAGTCTTTTCAAGAATGTCTAACGCACTCTTACGCGCATCCATTCCTTTCTCCTCACACAAACTAATGTCACTGAACTTACAATCCTCGATGACACAACACCAGTACAAATGCTTACTTATGCCTGTGGGGGCTGTGCCTGAAGGCAAGCTTACACAACAATGACCCTGTTGCGCAGGGAGTCCGGTCGCGGGCTAGCAAAACCCTTGTGGGGAGCAAGCCCCCCAGTTCAACTAGGCCCGCAGCACCGATCGCCTTTGGGATAACTCTGCTGCCAACAGAATGGCTGCCCGCAAACTGCGATCGTCAGCACAGCCCCGTGCCGCGATATCGAAGGCGGTGCCGTGATCGGGGGAGGTACGGACGAAGGGCAAGCCAATGGTGACGTTCACGGCTCGATCGAAGGCCATCAGCTTAACGGGAATGAGTCCTTGATCGTGATACAGCGCTAAGTAGGCATCGGCGCTAGCCCGTCCTGTCTCGTACCAAGCCCGTCCGGGCTCTACCCAGATCGTATCGGGCGGTATCGGGCCGCGCGCCTGGGGATGAGCCGCGATCGCTTCTGTCAGCCAATCCACTTCTTCGCGCCCCAACTGGCCCCCTTCGCCGCTGTGGGGGTTGAGACCGGCAACGGCGATTGTGGGATCTGAAATGCCAAAATCCTGCTGCAATGTTTCTGCCAGCAGATCCAGTTTCCAGCCCACCAATGCGGGGGTTAGGGCTTGGGGCACTTGGCAGAGGGGGATATGGGTGGTGGCTAGCAATACGATCGCCCGCCATTGGGTCAGGGGCGAGCGGGCCACAAACAGCATGCCAAATCGATCGGTTTGGGCGGCACCAGCTAAGACTTCCGTTTGTCCGGGATAGCGATGGCCCGCTGCCGCCCAGGCAAACTTGGCGATGGGAGCGGTGACAATGCCATCAAACTCTCCAGCCAATGTGCGATCGATCGCGGTTGAGAGATAGGTAAAACTAGCGGCACCGCTAGCGCGATCGCCAATCCCGAGGCTGATGGATACGCCGGTCTGGCAATCCAGAATCGCGAGGTCGTCGGGATGGGCCAGCGGATTTTCGACTGCAGTCTGGAGCCGTTGGTAAGCTGCTTGTAGGATGTCGCGATCGCCCACCACCACAATGTCGGCCACGGCCCGCACAGAGGGCTCTGCCAAAGCTTTTAAGATAATTTCTGGACCAATTCCGGCAGGGTCTCCTAGGGTCAGAGCCAAGCGCGATCGCCGTAACGATTTCATCAATCGCAATCCAATGATGCTCGCGTGGCGTTACCCGTGACGGGGTTTTGTCCGCTAGCCATTTCGCACAGCTCGGCTTGGGTATCGCTGCGCAACAACGCATCGGTAAAATCTGCTCCCTCAATCCGGGCGCCCTCAAACTGAGTCAGCCACATGAGGCTCTCCTCAAAGATCGTTCCCCTCAAATCTGCATCTCTCAAATCGGAGGTATCTAATGTCGCCGCTGTGAAGTCGGCCCCCTTCAAGTTCGCTTGACGCAAATTGACCCCAAACATATTCGTGCCCACACTGTAAGCATTGCTAAAGTCAGCTCCCCGCAGATTGGCTTTCACAAACGAATCGCGCGAAATATCCATCCCGGCAAAATTACGCCCTTGCAAGTCTTCTTTGTCGTACTTCTCAGCCAGAACCGGTCCCGCAACGCCAATCCAGATCGCCAGCGCGATCGCGGCGATCGCCCCAACGCGCCAAAATTGGCTCCGACACCGGGTACCGTCACGCCAGTAGGCATCGAGGGATCGCAATCTCGGCAATATTCCCACACAAGCTCGCACAACCAAGTCTCCTCACCGCAGGATCTATACTCATTGTTATCAATTCTAAGCAGTTTGGACGACCGCTCGTCACAGCTAGCAACATGCCGAAACCATCTGCTAACAATCCGACATCCAACAATACCGATATTGGCAATACAGGCGAGCAACTGGTCTGCCGAGCACTGCAGCAACGTCAGTGGGTCATTGTGGCACAGCAGTGGCGCTGCCGCTGGGGAGAGTTAGATATTGTGGCTCGCCGAGGCGATCGGCTGGCATTTGTGGAGGTTAAAACCCGCAGCCCCCGCAATTGGGATAGCGACGGTCGCTTGGCGATCGCGCCTCGCAAACAGCAAAAACTCGTGCGGGCAGCCCGCGCCTTTCTGCAAAAACACCCTCAGTATGCCGAGCTGGCCTGCCAATTTGACGTGGCTCTGGTCAAACGGCGATCGAGCCAGCAGTACGAGCTGGAAACCTATTTGCCTGCTGCCTTCGACGCTTCAGCACAATCCTGAGCAACATCAGTTCGACAGGTGTCTGGCCCCCATCCCCTAACCCCTTCCCCCCTCGCGAAGCGTGGCGTCAGCCGTAATTTTGGGGGAAGGGGAACCGGACGGTAGATTGCGGGTTTTATGCTGTTGCTCCCCTCTCCCAAACTTGGGAGAGGGGCCGGGGGTGAGGGCCATCAGAGCCAATGGCTCCCTTTGGGCTTCTACTAACTGAAGTCAGGTTTAGAAGCTGAAGGTGGTCCGAACGCCGCCAACGATAATGTCTTCATCGTCACCGTCTACACTGGTGATGTAATAAACCCCTGGGGTAATACTGATGTTATCAGTCACGGGGAAGGTGTAATAGATCTCGGCTAAGAAGGGAAAGTCACCGCCATCCACGCCAATAAACGTGTCGGGGCTACCAACCGCAAAACCACCGTTGGAGCCTTCGATAAATAGATCTGGGAAGGCAAACCCAGCTAAGAATTCATCGAAGTCGTCACCCTCTTCAGAAAATTGGCGAGCATACCAAGCAGAGAAGATCGCAGCAGGTGTAATTTCCCAGGTCACGCCGAAGGAAACTGCGGCGAAGTCTTCACCATTTTCATCGTCCGCTTGACCGCCAGCAGAGGCAGAACCAGCTACCGCTAGCAACAAATTGTCAGTCGGGACAAAGGCAACTTCAGCAGCGTGAACGCTCGGCCCAGCAAAGAAACCGGAACCAAATGTCGAGTCAGACGCTTCATCGGTGCCGTAACCGTAGGACAGGAAGAAGAGATCTTCAATGACTTCCCAGGTGAAGGCGAGGGTGGTATCGCCCATGCCATCGTAAGTGATGTCGGGTAAGTCAACAAAGTCCGACAGAGCATCGAAGGGAACGCCGAAGACAAAGGTGTCGCCAGGTGTAACGTCGGTTAAGGCAAAGGTGGCATTGACGCGACCGTTAAACAGAGGGAACTCGTAGAAAACATCGTCTAAATTGACATCGTCGTTGAGATCGTCAGAAGGAGCACCGGAACCGGTCCCGAACACAAAACCAACCGGATCGCCATCAAACGTAGGCGCTTCAGCAGCTTCTAAACGAATACGGAAGCGATCCTCGCCAGTAAAGGAGGCATCGAAATTGATCCGCAGCCGGTAGGGGATGATGGCATTGTTGGTGGCACCATCGGGCTCGCTAGCCGCAAAGATACCGGTAACCACCTCGAAGCTGAGCTTGCTAGTCGCCGCGTTCAAGCCTAGAGGGTTCGCTTCTAGTTCGGCAGTCTTGGCTTCTAGAGCATCAACGCGACCGGAAAGAGCAGCTAACTCAGCCGCAAACTCCTCTTGCAAGCGCTGAACGGTAGCCAAGTCTTCACGCGATACTTTGTCGGCTAAGCCAGCGGCGATCAGCTCGTTGATACGGTCCAAGCAAGCATTCAAGCCAGCGGCAAACTCGCCGCGAGTTAAGGCGCGGTTGCCGCGATAGGTACCGTCGGGGTAACCTGCAATACAGCCATAGCGCTCCACCAAAGACTGCAGCGCAGAGAACCACCAGTCGGTGGGTTGCACGTCAGACAGTTGAGAGACAGACGTTACCTGAGCAAATTGCTGGGGCTGGGTCGTTTGAGCACGAACTTCGCCACTTGTAACAAAGGCAGCGCCTACGGCAGCAGTACCTGCCAGTAGGGTTTTCCAAGTAAATACGGACATTGATTGTTTCCTCAATCCTCACACGGTCTTGCCGAGAGTAAATTCTGACTCAATTGGTGTAAGTCTTTACCAAGTGGTTCACATTAATTTACTTATGCAAGTTTAAGCCTTATCTTAGACGACTCCAAGCTGGCTCGAGCACATGACAGTGGGGGTTTACTGACATTTGCCAGGATCTATTAAACCTTCTGCTGAGGGCAGAGGCCATATACCTGGTGCTCGGATGCATGAATGACTGAGTAATGGCTCTAGATATGGCTTTAAACAAGAGAAGTCGCTGAGATCTTCCTGCGGAATTGCGGTTCGCGGCTTGCGATACTCGGGCCAACAAGGAGCGACTGGCCGATCGCCCGAGATCCAAACTTGGCGGCAGGCTGCGCAGCAATACTTCTTAATGGCTGGGATCTGAGAGACACTCGAAGACGCTGGTAGACTGCTGAAAGAGCAATGCAGATTCTGCTTTTCAGCATCTGCCGCCAACCCAGTTTTCTAGGTTTGCAAAACAAAACATTATGGTTGCCACTTCCCCTCAACAATCCGATACACAAGCTCGGGTTCCCACGGAAACGATTCTGACGCCTCGCTTCTATACCACTGACTTCGAGGCGATGGCGAATCTAGATATTTCCGATCGCGCAGAGGAGTTTGAGGCTCTATTGGAAGAGTTTCGGACGGACTACAATCGCCACCACTTCGTGCGAGGTGAAGAGTTCGATCGGTCTTGGGACGAGCTAGACGATCGCACTAAAAAGCTGTTTGTGGAATTCTTAGAGCGCTCTTGCACGGCTGAGTTTTCGGGTTTCCTACTTTATAAAGAGCTGTCTCGCAAGCTCAAGCACACCAGCCCCGTGCTGGCAGAATGTTTTCTGCTCATGAGCCGCGATGAAGCCCGCCACGCTGGCTTTTTGAATAAGGCGATGGCCGACTTCGATTTGGCTCTAGACTTGAGCTTTTTGACCAAAAATAAGCAATACACCAAGTTCGCCCCCCGCTTTATCTTCTATGCCACATACCTATCGGAGAAGATCGGCTACTGGCGCTACATCAAAATCTTCCGCCACTTAGAGCAGCATCCCGAGAATCGCATTTACCCAATTTTCAATTTCTTCCAGAACTGGTGTCAAGACGAGAGCCGTCACGGCGATTTCTTCTCGTTGGTGATGCAGAGCCAGCCCCGTTACCTCAACAATTGGCTGGCAAAATTGTGGTGCCGCTTCTTCCTGCTGTCGGTCTACGCCACGATGTATCTCAACGATGTCGCCATGCGTCCCGAGTTCTATCAAATTTTGGGGCTCGATCCGAAGGAATACGACTTGGATGTCATCCAGTGGACCAACCACGATTCCTCTAAGGTGTTTCCAGTAGTGTTGAACGTGGAGCATCCCGAGTTTGAAGCCTGCTTGGATCGCTGCGTGGCAAACGTCCATCGCATGCGGGAAGTGGATGGGTCTAACGCGCCCGAGGTCGTGAAAGGACTGCGGAAGCTGCCTCTGTACGCGAGTAGTGCTTGGCAGTTTATGCGTCTTTTCGCCATGAAGCCAATCGAAAGTCCAGTGGGTAAAAAGTACCAGACCAACCGTCAATCTGGAGTTCGACCGGCAACGGCATCCTAAGCTCGGCTTCTCGGAAGATGTCTTGCGGGAAGTCTTCTGTCGAAGCCCATCCATTGAACATTCGAGATGGCATTTCGAGCAGCCCTGCCTTTAGGGCTGCTTTAGGTTTGTTATGCTGACAAACACGCATTTGACGAGTTGAGAGGAGTATGAATCCGACAGCCAATCTCACTCCAGCACTGGTTTTAGCCGCGATCGCCATGTTGGCTTGGGGGCTCATTCGAGCCCGCCGACAGGGCAAGGCTGGCCTTTTGGCCTGGTTGCAAAGTCTGGCGTTACTATTGCCGTGGTTGATTTTTTTGGGATTGTTTGCCACCAATATCTATTTGGGGGCGGCTGGATTTGTGCTGCTGTTGGCGATCTCCACCGGGATCTACATTGGGGTGGGTCGTCTGGCGCGGGAAGTGGCCCGAGAGGAGCAGGACGCCCGGAAATCGTTCGAAGCTCAATTCAAATCCGAAGCCGTGCCGCCGACGGCGAAGGCTGATGTAGAGGCGGATACCCCTGTTGCGGCAGAGGGTGCAGCAGTTTCGGAAGCGGGGGATGCCTCGCTAGAACGGAGGCGATCGCGCATTTCGGCCGAGGACTTGGCTGCAATCCAATCCATTTTTGGCATCGATACGTTCTACGTCACTGAAACCTTGCCCTATGGGGATGGGGCAATTTTTCAAGGAAATTTGCGTCAGGAGGCGGCCTTGGCAGTGGCAAGGTTGCAAGAGAACTTGCGACAGGCGGTGGGCGATCGCTACTGGCTCTATCTGGTCTACGACCCAACCGATCGACCTGCGGTGGTGGTGCTGCCGGATGCAACCGTCAACTCAGCGACTCCCCCGTCGGTCGCGGCACTGGCTGGAGTGTTGTTTGTCGCCTCCAGCTTGGCAGTGATGGAGTTGGCGGCCAACGTGTCGGGTTTTAGCTTGGGCTCGGCTCCTCAGCGCTGGCTCGAAACCCTGCCATTTGCTTCAGCCATTATCGGTATTGTGGTCTTGCACGAGTGGGGGCACCGCTGGATGGCGGCACAATACGGGGTGCGGTTGAGTCCGGCGTTTTTGGTGCCGACATTGGGGTTAGGTACCCTCGGTAGTTTGAATCGGATCGAATCTCCCGTTCCCAGTCGCCAAGGACTCTTCGATATTGCGATCGCCGGTCCGGCCCTGGGATTTGTGCTCTCTTTGCTGTTTGCGATCGTTGGCTTGTGGCTATCGGGACATCCCGGCGATATTTTCCTACCCAGTTCGATCTTGAAGTATTCGATCTTGATGGGGGCACTCTCTAAAGCGATCTTGGGCAGTCAACTACAGGCGGAAGTGGTGGGCCTGCATCCGCTGGTATTGGTGGGTTGGATGGGTTTAGTCATTAACGCGCTCAGTCTGTTGCCAGCGGGGCAATTAGATGGCGGTCGCATCGTGCAAGCGGTGTACGGACGGAAGATGGCTCGACGGGCCACATTTGTGACGATCGCCCTGTTGTGTCTGGCGGCCTTTAGCAACCAAATTGCGCTCTACTGGGGGCTGCTGGTGATTCTGGTGGCTCGCGATGGCGAACGTCCTCCCCAAGATGAAATCACTGAAACTGACGGCCAGCGCGATGCCCTCGCCCTCTTGGCATTATTTCTGATGGCCATGACTTTGTTGCCGATTGCCCCCACATTGGCAGGACAATTCGGCCTTGGTGCCCTCTAGGGTAGAGCTGCTGCTCGTAAGATGGGGAGGCTCGCCTGCTTGCTGTCTGCCGATGCCCAAATGGTTTAACACTGCTGGTCCTTGCAAAGCAGATATTCACTACATGCTCTCCCCCCTGGCTAGGCTTCCCCAAGTCCATCGGACGATCGCGCAGCAGGGCTACTTTGTCATCCATGCCCCCCGGCAAACTGGCAAAACTACTGCGATGCTGGCGCTGGCACAACAGTTGACTGCCAGCGGGCAATACACTGCCGTGATGGTCTCAGCAGAAGTCGGAGCCGCTTTTCCCCACGATCCGGGAGCAGCTGAAGCGGCCATTCTCGATGCTTGGACTAATGCAGCAAAATTTCGGCTTCCCCCCGATCTCCAGCCTCCACCGTGGCCTCCAGCTGCTGCAGGACAGCGCCTAGGTCAGGCATTGAGTGAATGGGCACAGCATTCTCCCCGTCCCCTCATAGTCTTCATTGATGAAATTGATTCCTTACGGGACGAAACCCTGATTGCCGTCTTGCGGCAATTGCGCTCGGGCTATCCCAACCGCCCTCAAGGATTTCCCCATGCTCTGGCACTGATTGGGGTACGAGATGTGCGGGATTACAAAGTGGCCTCTGGGGGCAGCAACCGCCTCAACACCGCCAGCCCTTTTAATATCAAGGTGGAATCCTTGACCCTGCGCAACTTTACCCAGGCGGAAGTGGCCGAGCTATACGGGCAACACACTGCTGAGACCGGACAAGTTTTTGCAGCCGAAGCCATCCAACGGGCCTTTGAGTTGACTCAGGGGCAGCCTTGGTTGGTGAATGCCCTGGCCCGACAAATGGTGGAAGTTCTTGTGCCGGAGCCGCAACAGGCGATCGCCCCCGAACAGGTGGAGCAAGCCAAGGAAATTTTGATTCAACGACAGGATACTCACCTGGATAGTTTGGCCAGTATTCTGCTCGAAGACCGGGTCAGAGCCATTATCGAACCCATGCTAGCCGGTCGGGAATTGGGGGACATCCCCAGTGATGACGTGCAATTCCTGATTGACTTGGGCTTGTGTCGCATCAGTCCACAGGGAGGGCTGGAGATCGCTAATTCCATCTACCAAGAGGTATTACCTCGGGTACTCAGCCGGACTGCGCAAGCGTCCTTACCGCAAATTCCTCCCAGTTGGTTAACCCCCGCAGGAACACTCGACCCGCAGCAACTGTTGCAGGCGTTTCTGAGCTTTTGGCGGCAGCATGGGGAACCGCTACTCAAAAGTGCGCCTTACCACGAGATTGCGCCCCATCTGGTGCTGATGGCGTTTTTGCATCGGGTGGTGAATGGCGGCGGTACGCTGGAGCGGGAATATGCCATTGGGACCGATCGAATGGATCTGTGTCTGCGCTATGGAGATGTCACGCTGGGGATGGAGTTGAAGGTGTGGCGAGAGGGTCGTCCCGATCCCCTCAAGGCGGGGTTGAGGCAGTTGGATCGCTACCTGGCTGGGTTGGGACTCGATACGGGCTGGCTGGTGATTTTTGACCGACGTGAAGGACTGCCTCCGATTGCGGAACGCACGATGACTGAGCAGGCATTGACGCCAGGCGATCGCCAGGCGATCGTGATTCGGGGCTGAGGGGCGATCGCCCAGAACCAGGGATCTGCCGTTGCTCGTAAGATGGAGAAGATTTCCTGCTGGCTGTCTGCCGATGCCCAAATGGTTTAACACTGCTGGCCCTTGCAAAGCAGATATTCACTACATGCTCTCGCCTCTGGCTAGGCTCCCCCAAGTCAATCGGACGATCGCGCAGCAGGGTTACTTTGTTATCCATGCCCCCCGGCAAACTGGCAAAACTACTGCAATGTTGGCGCTAGCTCAACAGTTGACGGCTAGCGGGCAGTATACCGCCGTCATGGTATCGGCAGAAGTCGGAGCCGCTTTCCCCCACGATCCAGGGGCGGCTGAAAAAGCCATCCTCGACGCCTGGAAAGATGACATCGCCTTTTGGCTGCCCTCCGATCTCCATCCGCCCGATTGGCCTGCGTCTGAGCCGGGGCGACAGATTGGAGCAGCGCTGAGTACTTGGGCGCAACAGTCCTCGCGTCCGCTGGTTGTATTCATTGATGAAATTGACTCACTGCAGGATGAAAGCTTAATTTCCGTATTGCGGCAGCTACGCAATGGCTATCCGAAGCGACCTCAAGGATTCCCCCATGCTCTGGCACTGATTGGGGTGCGAGATGTGCGGGATTACAAAGTGGCCTCTGGGGGCAGCAACCGCCTCAACACCGCCAGCCCTTTCAATATCAAGGTGGAATCCTTGACCCTGCGCAACTTTACCCAGGCGGAGGTGGCCGAGCTATACGGGCAACACACTGCCGAGACCGGACAAGTTTTTGCAGCCGAAGCGATCCAACGGGCCTTTGAGTTGACTCAGGGGCAACCCTGGTTGGTGAATGCCCTGGCCCGACAGATGGTAGAAGTTCTTGTGCCGGAGCCGCAACAGGCGATCGCCCCCGAACAGGTGGAGCAAGCCAAGGAAATTTTGATTCAACGACAGGATACTCACCTGGATAGTTTGGCCAGTGTGTTGCGAGAGGAGCGCGTGCGCGCGGTTATGGAACCGATGCTAGCTGGGCAAGAATTGGGGGATGTTCCCAGTGATGACCGACAGTTTTTGATTGATTTGGGCCTAGTCGTACGAAATCCCGCTGGAGGGCTGACCCCAGCAAATCCGATTTACCGAGAAGTGTTACCCAGGGTATTAGCCAGCGGCTCGCAGGATAGCTTGCCTGCGATTCACCCCAGTTGGTTAACCCCCGCAGGAACACTCGACCCGCAGCAACTGTTACAGGCGTTTCTGAGCTTTTGGCGGCAGCATGGGGAACCGCTACTCAAAAGTGCGCCTTACCACGAGATTGCGCCCCATCTGGTGCTGATGGCGTTTTTGCATCGGGTGGTGAATGGCGGCGGTACGCTGGAGCGGGAATATGCCATTGGGACCGATCGAATGGATCTGTGTCTGCGCTATGGAGATGTCACGCTGGGGATGGAGTTGAAGGTGTGGCGAGAGGGTCGTCCCGATCCCCTCAAGGCGGGGTTGAGGCAGTTGGATCGCTACCTGGCTGGGTTGGGACTCGATACGGGCTGGCTGGTGATTTTTGACCGACGTGAAGGACTGCCTCCGATTGCGGAACGCACGATGACTGAGCAGGCATTGACGCCAGGCGATCGCCTGGCGATCGTGATTCGGGGCTGAGGGGCGATCGCCCAGAACCAGGGATCTGCCGTTGCTCGTAAGATGGAGAAGATTTCCTGCTGGCTGTCTGCCGATGCCCAAATGGTTTAACACTGCTGGCCCTTGCAAAGCAGATATTCACTACATGCTCTCGCCTCTGGCTAGGCTCCCCCAAGTCAATCGGACGATCGCGCAGCAGGGTTACTTTGTCATCCATGCCCCCCGGCAAACTGGCAAAACTACTGCAATGTTGGCGCTAGCTCAACAGTTGACGGCTAGCGGGCAGTATACCGCCGTCATGGTATCGGCAGAAGTCGGAGCCGCTTTCCCCCACGATCCAGGGGCGGCTGAAAAAGCCATCCTCGACGCCTGGAAAGATGACATCGCCTTTTGGCTGCCCTCCGATCTCCATCCGCCCGATTGGCCTGCGTCTGAGCCGGGGCGACAGATTGGAGCAGCGCTGAGTACTTGGGCGCAACAGTCCTCGCGTCCGCTGGTTGTATTCATTGATGAAATTGACTCACTGCAGGATGAAAGCTTAATTTCCGTATTGCGGCAGCTACGCAATGGCTATCCGAAGCGACCTCAAGGATTCCCCCATGCTCTGGCACTGATTGGGGTGCGAGATGTGCGGGATTACAAAGTGGCCTCTGGGGGCAGCAATCGCCTCAACACCGCTAGCCCTTTCAATATCAAGGTGGAATCCTTGACCCTGCGCAACTTTACCCAGGCAGAAGTGGCCGAGCTATACGGGCAACACACTGCCGAGACCGGACAAGTTTTTGCAGCCGAAGCCATCCAACGGGCCTTTGAGTTGACCCAGGGGCAACCCTGGTTGGTGAATGCCCTGGCCCGACAGATGGTAGAAGTTCTGGTGCCGGAGCCGCAACAGGCGATCGCCCCCGAACAGGTGGAGCAAGCCAAGGAAATTTTGATTCAACGACAGGATACTCACCTGGATAGTTTGGCCAGTATTCTGCTCGAAGACCGGGTCAGAGCCATTATCGAACCCATGCTAGCCGGTCGGGAATTGGGGGACATCCCCAGTGATGACGTGCAATTCCTAATTGACTTGGGCTTGTGTCGCATCAGTCCACAGGGAGGGCTGGAGATCGCTAATCCCATCTACCAAGAGGTATTACCTCGGGTACTCAGCCGGACTGCGCAAGCGTCCTTACCGCAAATTTCTCCCAGTTGGTTAACCCCCGCAGGAACACTCGACCCGCAGCAACTGTTGCAGGCGTTTCTGAGCTTTTGGCGGCAGCATGGGGAACCGCTACTCAAAAGTGCGCCTTACCACGAGATTGCGCCCCATCTGGTGCTGATGGCGTTTTTGCATCGGGTGGTGAATGGCGGCGGCACGCTAGAGCGGGAATATGCCATTGGGACCGATCGAATGGATCTGTGTCTGCGCTATGGAGATGTCACGCTGGGGATGGAGTTGAAGGTGTGGCGAGAGGGTCGTCCCGATCCCCTCAAGGCGGGGTTGAGGCAGTTGGATCGCTACCTGGCTGGGTTGGGACTCGATACGGGCTGGCTGGTGATTTTTGACCGACGTGAAGGACTGCCTCCGATTGCGGAACGCACGATGACTGAGCAGGCATTGACGCCTAGCGATCGCCAGGCGATCGTGATTCGGGGCTGAGGAGCAAGCTAATTTCACCTGCTGCAGTTTGGAATCTCAAATGATCTACCGTCGTTTTGGCAAAACCGAACAACAGCTCTCTCCGTTTTCGTTAGGGACGATGCGACTGGTCGATTGTCCTGAAGCTGTTGCGACCGAGACGGTCGTGCGGGCGGTGGAGAGGGGCATCAATCATATCGAAACGGCACAAGCCTATGGCATCAGCGAAGCGCGGCTTGGCAAAATCCTCGCCACAGAACTCGCCAGCCAGCGCGATCGCCTCACCATCACCACCAAACTCGCCCCCACTCTGTCGCCCCAAAAATTGCGGGAGGGCTTGGAGCGATCGCTAGAACGCCTGCAACTGGACTCGATTGATAACTTTGCATTTCACGGGATTAATCTGCCAGACCATCTCCAAGCTGTTATGGAGGGGGGCTTAGAGGTGATTCAACAGGCAATCCGTGAGGGACTGGTGCGGCATGTGGGGTTTTCGACCCACGGTTCGTTAGAGCTGATTTTGGCGGCGATCGCCACCCAGTCATTCGAGTTTGTCAATTTGCATTATTACTACTTCAACCAACACAACCAAGCCGCCATCGAGTTAGCTCGCCAAAACGATATGGGAGTGTTTATCATTTCCCCGGCGGACAAGGGGGGAATGCTGTACCGTCCGCCCCAAGTGCTAGAACAGCTCTGTCAGCCTTTCAGCCCGTTGGAATTTGGCTATCGCTTTTTACTCGACGATCCCGCCATTCATACCCTCAGTTTGGGGGCCGCAGACCCAGGAGATCTGGATGCGGCACTGGCATCTCTCGAACCGTCAGAGGCATGGGAGCAGCGGGGAACGGCGATCGCGCAAACGTTAGAAGAAACCCTACAGCAGAAGTTGAGCACCGATCGCTGCGCCCAATGTCACGAATGCCTTCCCTGTCCGGCGGACATCAACATCCCCGCAGCCCTGCGCCTGCGCAATCTAGACGTTGCCTTCGATATGACCGAATACGCCCAATATCGCTACAACATGTTTGAAAAAGCCGGTCATTGGTTTTGGGGACAGAAAGGCGATCGCTGTACGGAATGTGGCGACTGTTTGCCCCGCTGCCCCGAACAGCTCGATATCCCCAAATTACTGTTCGACACCCACGATCGCCTCAACATTCGGACGATCCGCCGCTTGTGGGAGTAGTGCAAAGAATCTACTGCAAAACCCTGTGTATACGAGGTCAAGCAGTTCTAGGACAATCAGTATTTAAACCTGTAGGATGAGAAACACCAATGCAACTAGGAAACATCAAACTACCCACTGGAAAAGTCGATTGTTTTTGTCAAAAATGGCAGGTTACCGAGCTAGCCTTATTTGGCAATAACAGCTTAAAATTCAGGATTTCCCGAGAAGTTATCTATAATGCTGCAGACAGTTGAAATAAACTAAACCTCATCCATGTTGAGACCTGGAGTTTTCAGGCATTGCACTCGGCCCCCTAAATCCCCCACCAGTGGGGGACTTCCGAGGGTCCATTGGCTTTGTTCTCCAACTGTTCGTCACTGCGATCGCCTTCCCAGCCTCTCAACTCCAACGAGCACTGTACTCAAGTCCCCCAGAATGGGGGATTTAGGGGGCGAATGCAGCGATTAACTGCACCCGTGGGAGGAACTCAAAACTACGGGTTTCAAGCTAGATTCGGTTTATCTTTCTTGCCTGAAAATCTATTCCAGGATACCTGCTAACAGTTGCTCTCTTGACAATCCTCATTGCAATTTTAGCGCGACTTGCTCTACCCTCAGTGTCCTTCAAGCATCTTCGATCAACTGGAGATTTACTACATCTTTCAATTCAAATTAGCCTTCCTTTCAATGATTCCTCTAGACTTTATTTCTTTAAGTAAATCTAAGGCTTCATCATCATATTCCTCAGCAAGTCTTTCTAGGTCGTCAGCTGACTGTGAGACGATTTTTCTTAGTTTATTTGCCTTGTCTAGCTTTAAGTCAAAATCCTGGAGTGTTGATTCAATATCGACAAAAATTTCTTTATATTCATCAGGCGGATTCTTGACCCATGAATCAAATTCTTTGTTTCTCTCAACTAAAATTACGAAGGCATCTTTCCACGATTGCTTACGACGCATATCTAATTTTCTGAAATCCTGATACTTTGATTTTAGCTGATTCGTGCTTTCAACTTTTGCTAGTTTATAGACTTTTTGCTTTAGCTCAGCCATTTTCATTTTGGCTTGACCTCGATTATGCCTAACTTTAACTGTTTGCGAAGTCGAGCTAATTCTTCCTCAAGAGACTCTTTCTGCTCGATCGAACGATCTAACTTATTACGAAGCTCCTTGTTCTCAACTCTAGCTCTTTCAAGTTTCTCCTTATTTCTTTTTGCATGGGAAACTCTTCCACCTAATCTCTGATTGTTCCTGCCTAGCTCTTCCCTTCTTTTTACCTCACTCTCGTATTTCTTCTGTAGTTTATCAAATTCTTTCTCTAGCTCTTTATATGCGCCATCTTTTGCACTGTCCGATCTCAAAGCTTCATTTTCTGCCTCTAGAGCTAGAATACGATTTTCGAGCCTTCGTATCTCGCTGTCCTTTCCGAAGAGTTTCTCCTGTAGCTGTCTAATTAGTCTTCCAAGCCTGGACCTTTCTCTTTCAAGTTCATAGCAGGCATCTTCGAGTTGATTTGCTTTTTCTCTTAGGAGTCCCGATCTACGCTGCAATACTTGCGCAGTACATTGATATTTAATTACAGCAATGACCTGACTTCTTTCAGGTTCTTCTAAAATCTGCACTTCATTACTAACTCGTAACGAGTCATAGTTGGTGCATTCATGTCGAAGTTCTTGTGTAGGGATATGATCGGGTGCAGATATAAGAGGGGCATTCTTTAGCCTGACCCTCTTGTGCCAGTAATCAAATAATTCCTTGCTGTCGCTAATATCATTCATATCTAAAATGGCAATCTAATTGCATTATATTCGCGTATCACTCCACAACAGATCGATGTGAAATTATCTGTTGTTAGTAAGCCTCCCGAAACTATTGTGCCCTGAATCACACCCATTATAAAGACCCCCAGCCGTTAATGACTGGGGTCTAGCTGCAGTTCCGTACCGATCTATCGGTTATACTGAGCCGCAGAGGCTTACCGGAATTGGCTTACCATGAGCTGAAGCCGTACCGCTCCAGAATGACGCAATGCCTCAGGTTCGACAGCAGATTTCATCATTTCAGCTTCCCGCTCTCGCCCAACACCTAACCGAGACAACCTCCCTAGCATTAGCCCGCAGCATCGAACAACTGGAACTGCCAACCGCGCTACTGCCCGAGCCCATTCCCACAACGTTTGTGCGACGCGGTCGAGGCCCGCTGCCGATCCTGCTGCTGCACGGCTTCGATAGTTCTGTGTTTGAATTTCGGCGACTGTTGCCCCTGTTGGCCGATCGCACTCAAGTGTGGGCTGTAGATTTACTGGGGTTTGGCTTCACCGATCGCCCCCAATCCCTGGCCTTTACACCGCAAGAGATCCTGACGCACCTCTATCACTTTTGGCAAGAGGCGATCGGCCAGCCGATGGTATTGGTGGGCGCGTCGATGGGTGGGGCAGCGGCAATCGACTTTGCCCTGACCTATCCCGACTCAGTCCAACAGCTCGTGTTGCTGGATAGTGCTGGGTTTGCCAAGGGGGGCAGCGAAGCGAAGTTAATGGTGCCGCCGCTCGACTGGCTCGCTTCGGAAGTGTTGCGGAATGGTTGGGTGCGCGATCGCATTAGCAAACTGGCCTACCACGATCGCGCCTTTGCTTCTCGCGATGCAGCCATCTGTGCGGCCTTGCATCTAGAATGCGAAGGCTGGCGGCGGGCAACGATCGCCTTTGCCAAGAGTCGCGGCTATACGTTTTTAGCAGACCGCATTGCTCAACTCGAACCCGAAACGTTAATTATCTGGGGGGAAAACGATCGCATTTTGGGCAGGCAAGATGCGGCCAAGTTCGAACAGGCGATCGCCAACAGCAACCTGCAGTGGATTCCTGACTGCGGCCACGTCCCCCACTTGGAAAAGTCGCAGGAAACCGCCGAGTCTATCCTCGCGTTTGCGGGCTTGGCAGATTAGACAACAAAATCTAGCCCCACATCCAGCCAAGTGGCTTGCATGATGGTGGCGCTGGTGGAGACATAATCGACCCCCAATTCGGCGACGCTGCGAATGCGTTCGAGAGTGATGTTGCCCGAGGCTTCGGTTTTGGCTCGACCTGCCACAATCTCCAGGGCTCGGGCCATCGGCTCCAGCGGCATATTGTCGAGCATGACGATATCGGCTCCAGCGGCGATCGCTGCTTCCACTTGCTCTAACGTTTCAGTCTCGACTTCGATCGCGAGGGGGTAGGGGGCGCGTGCCCGCACGGCTCGGACTGCGGCAGCGATGCCTCCAGCGGCCAGGATGTGATTGTCTTTGAGCATGACGGCGTCATCTAAGCCGAAGCGATGATTGGTACCCCCTCCGACAGCAACGGCATATTTTTCTAAGTCCCGCAGCCCCGGTCGAGTTTTGCGGGTATCCACCAGTTGTGCGGGTAGATCGGCGATCGCCTCTACATACTGCCGTGTCAGCGTGGCAATCCCGCTCAAGTGTCCCAATTGATTGAGCGCCACCCGCTCCCCCATTAGCAAAATTGCGGCGGGCGCACTGACTCGGGCTAAGACGGTTCCCGCTTCGCAGGCAGTCCCTTCCTCCACCAACGCTTCCCATTCAATGGCGGGGACTTCGTATTCTTTGGCTACCTGTTGCCAGACCTTGCGAGTAATGGGGAGTCCGGCGACAAGGCCCGATCGCTTCAGACAAATGCGGGCGGTCCAGTGGGGGGATCGAGCGGGGTCGGGGAACAGGCTGAGGGTAGTGCGATCGCCCCGTCCCCAGTCTTCGCACAGCCAGTTGTGGATGAGGGAATTCAGGAGAGTAGGTGGCGGTAAGGGGACGGGCATGTTGGGCACGTAAAGACCGACTGGCAGACTAACGCGGGGCAGAGACGGAAGCGACCCATCGAACGGCAGTCCAATTTAGGTGATTAGTGAGGATATGATACCAGTTCTCGACTCTAGGCGTATGTCAAGATACGCATCAGAAGAGGGCATGAAATGGAGCTTATCGATCCCTGAGAAGTTCGTTAGCATGAAGGGGGGCAGCAGACTCGGCATTGCCTTCAAACGAGCCTCCCATCCCCCGATTGGAACCACTCACAGGGAGGGAACGGAGATCGTGGTTGGTAAATCTTCGCTTGCAAGGCAAGGGGAAGGGGACAACAATCGCGATGTGGCCAGCTATTGGTGGGATAGCCCCGCTGCGGCTTCGGTTGAGAAACCTCGCGAGCCCTATCTTACCGAGTCGAGACCTCTATTTATGCGGCTGTTAACAACATTACCGGAAGTGTTGTTTTTGCCCAGTACTCTGTCAACACCGATGGACAGTTTGCTGGGTCTGGGGCTGCGATCGCGAGCCTTTGTCCGCGAACCACTGGCGGAGTTACTGAAAGTAGCGTTTGCACTGCTGTTGTGGTCGGACGCGATCGAACAGTCCGCACTGCTGGATAGCACCACAACGGTGGCGAACTGAGATGCGATCGCCAATTTGGCAGATGGCCCTACCGAGAGCGTGCCACCGTTGTTTCGAGAGCTGACCGCTGCCCCCTTCAGCCAAGAGAGTGTGCTGAGTCACTGTTGAGTTGAGTCCGGTTCAAAACGATTGAAATTCGACCTTTTGCATTGCAAGGAGAAGTGGCATTCAGATATCGAGCAGGGAGAACGCCTAAATGACTACCGCGAAATTTGTCGATCGCATTGAAGCAGGCCAATTGCTAGCGGTGCGGCTGCAAGCTTATGCCAACCATCCCAATGCAATTGTGTTGGGCTTGCCTCGGGGGGGCGTGCCAGTGGCGTTTGAGATTGCAACAGCCTTACACCTGCCTTTAGATATCTGTTTGGCGCGCAAGCTGGGGGTGCCGGGGCAGGAAGAATTGGCGATGGGGGCGATCGCCCCTGGCGGCATCCAGTGGATTAATTGGGACTTAGTCAGTCAACTGGGCATTTCTGCAGCGGCAATTGAGCCCGTGTTGGAGCGGGAGCAGCAAGAACTCGCTCGCCGCGAGCAACTGTATCGGGGCAATCGACCCTTTCCCAACCTGACGGGCAAGACAGTCCTGTTAGTCGATGACGGCATTGCTACGGGGGCAACGTTCCAGGCGGCCATTGCCACATTGCGTCAGTACCATCCTCGCGAAATCATCGCTGCCGTGCCGGTGGCACCGCTAGACACCTGTCGGGAACTGCAGCGAGAGGTGGATCGATTAATTTGCTTGAGAACCCCCGAACCATTTTATGCTATCGGCCTGTGGTACGACCACTTCGATCAAACCTGCGATCGAGAAGTGCAGCAGTTACTCGAATGGGCGAATCAATCGTTGCCAGCCAGCGATCGCGTCGCGGTGAAGTCCCATGCCTGCAGCTATTAGGCGGATTGGAATCATAGCTTTTTAGGCGCTTGTAAGATACAAGGGTCTGATACAGCGCGATCGCAGTTTTCACTGGGGTTTGCCCGCACGCGCAGATTGAGGAATCCAGCCCATGCCCGCTACCCTTCCCCGTCTCGATCGCCTCCACATTGAAGTCACCAATGTCTGTAATTTCAAATGTGAATTTTGCCCCGATGCGATTATGGAGCGCAAGCGGGGGCACATGGACTTGGGGTTGTTAGAACGGCTGTTGGACGAAATTGCCGAGGGGCAACTGGCGAAGATCGTCACCTTTCACCTGATGGGGGAGCCCCTCATTTATCCCCATATCTTTGAGGCGATTGCCTTAGCCGTAGAACGCGAGCTGGAATTACACCTCACCACCAACGGCAGCACCTTTGCCATCCGTCCCGACCATGTGGAGCGCCTCGTCGCCTCCGGCATTCCTAAGGTCACCATCTCGCTGCAAACCCCCGATACCGAGACCTTTACCATTCGCGGTGCGCCCCCCCGCCTCCAGCCCGATCGCTACTTTGACGGCATCACTCAGTACGTCCAAACCAACCTTGCGGACCAGCATTCTAAAACGCGAGTCAATATCAAGTTTTTGGATTCCACCCCCCATCCGTTTTTAGTTCCCCACAAGCCGCTCAAAATTGTGGAAGGGCGAGAACACATGCAGGTGGAATTGAATCGATGGGCTGACATCCTGTTTGAGGGCTATCCCGATCCGCCCGATCGCCAGTGGATGGAGCAGCAGATTCGCCAGCACAAACCGGGACGCTGGCAGGTGGTGGAGTTACACCCCAAGTTAGGCTTGGAAACGTTCCCGCTGGATAGTTGGGGGAATGTGGAGTTGGGGGCTGCCGTGATTCCGGCGAAGTTTGGCACCTGTAATGGGGCGTCGAGTCAGGCGGGAGTGCTGTATGACGGAACGGTGGTGCCCTGTTGTAAGGATTATGAGGGGATAATTCCGCTGGGAACGGTGGTAGATCGGCCTCTGGCGGAAGTGTTGAACGATCGCCCTGCTTGTGCCTTGCGGCAGGGGTTCGATCGCCTGCAGGTGACAAATCCAGCCTGTCAGAGATGCATTGGGGCGGATACGCGGCAGAAGGCGGTGGCTCGGCAGTTGGCATCGATCGCCTACTTTAAGATCTATACCCCCCTGATGCGTCGCTTGCAGCCGGGGTGGGGAGAGGTTTGAGGACAAAAAAAATTACTATAGGAAAACGTTGGGGAGAACTCCGAACGACCTTCGCTGTGTGATGGGGATACTTCGTTGGCGATCGCTGGCATTCACTGCATCTTAGATTTATATGGCTGTCCGCCCGATCTACTCAATGATTTGGCCTTTGTGAAACAAACCCTCAAAGAAGCCGTCGCGCGATCGCAAGCCACCCTCATCCGAGACATCAACCATCAATTCGAGCCCTGCGGCATTACGGCGATCGCCTTACTGGCCGAATCTCACCTCTCCGTTCACACTTGGCCGGAAGAGGGGTATGTGGCGATTGATGCCTTTACCTGCGGCACCAGCGCTCAACCGGACGCCGCTTGCCAATACCTGATCTGCGCCTTTAAAGCCAGCAGTCACTCCTACCAAAGCATCGCCCGCCACATCCGCGCTACGCCGACGGCCGCCACCGCAGCTGCCAGCGATCGGAGGACCTCTCATGTCCGTTAAGCTTGCCCCCGCAACCTTCTGGCTCAACGACATCGCGAACGAGTGGGAGGTTCACCTGCACGGCATCAAGCGGCTGTTGCTGCACCGCACCACCGCCGTTCAAGACCTGCAAATTGTCGAGCACGGCACCTATGGTAAAACCCTGATTCTGGATGGGAAGCTGCAATCGACCGCCGCCGACGAGTTTATCTATCACGAAACCCTCGTGCATCCTGCCGCTGTTGCTTGCCAAACCCTCCGCAACGTACTGATCTTGGGGGGCGGCGAAGGGGCCACCGTGCGGGAGGTGTTGCGCTGGCAGTCCGTCGAACGAGTGGCGATGGTGGATATCGATGGCGAAGTGGTGGACGCCTGCCGGACGTATCTGCCAGAAATGCACGCCAATGCTTGGGACGATCCTCGGGTGGAAGTCATCATTGGCGACGCCCTCCAATACGTCGCCACAACCGACGAGCGTTGGGATTTGATTGTGGACGATCTGTCCGAACCGGTGGAATCTGGTCCGGCCGTCAAACTGTTCGTGCGGGAATTCTACGCACAAGTTCAAGCCATCCTCGCCCCCGATGGTGTCTTTGCGATGCAAGCGGGGTCCGCCTCCCCCGTCCAAATTGAATTGTTTGCTCGCACCCTCGCCACCCTCCGCAGCGTCTTTCCCTACACCCAAACGGCGATCGCCTACATTCCCAGCTTCACCGTCCCCTGGGGGTTCGTCCTAGCCTCAGCCAAACCATTTGACTCTCGTCCCGACCCCGCCGCGATCGATCGCCTGTTAGCTCAAAACAGCCACGGCGGTTTCCGGTTGATGGATGGAGAGACCCTCCTGGGTACGTTGCAGGTGCCGAAATATTTGCGAGCGGCGATCGCCGCCGAAAACCGTCCCTTTACCCTCGCCGATATCGACGACCTCAGCACAACGCTTTAGGAGTCGGTGACACGAGGAAACAGCCGATGCTAAACTACTAAAGCCTAATCGGTACGGCGGGCGTAGCCAAGTGGTTAAGGCATCGGATTGTGGTTCCGACATTCGTGGGTTCGATTCCCATCGTCCGCCCTTGTCTCAACTCGAATGCGAACTCGGCCTATTGCCTACCGTTGGCATGCCCATCTGAAGAGGATTGACTGTCAGAGTGAGAGGAAACCGAGCGTGATGCGAGCCATCAAATTTGGCGCAGTGATTTGCACCTTACTCTGTCTGTTGTTGGGGGGTGTGGTGGTGTTTATTTACGATGGCAATAACGAGCTCGGCCTCACGATTGGCTGGATTGCCTGCGGTTTTGGAGTAGCTGCTGTTATTTTTGGACTGACGACTCAGTTGCTCAGATGGAAGAAGAGATAGCCGGACATCTGTCAGGAGAGGGAGCGCTGCATGACCGTCGAACTGTATTATTGGACGACTCCAAACGGCCACAAAATTACGATTTTTCTGGAGGAGGCCGAAGTTCCCTACGAGATCGTCCCCGTCAATATCGGTCGGGGGGATCAGTTCGCACCCGAATTTCTCGCGATTTCCCCCAACAACCGAATTCCGGCGATCGTCGATCGCTCCCCCAGCGATGGCGGCGATCCCATTGCCCTGTTCGAGTCAGGCGCAATCTTGACCTACCTAGCTGAGAAAACGGGCCAGTTCCTGCCTGCCGATCTGCGCCAGCGCTACGAGGTGATGCAGTGGCTCTTTTGGCAAGTGGGTGGCTTGGGACCAATGCTGGGACAAAACCACCATTTCAGCCAGTATGCACCGGAGAAGATTCCCTACGCGATCGATCGCTACGTCCAAGAAACCACTCGTCTCTACAACGTCCTGAATACCCGGCTGGCCGAGCGCGAGTTTGTCGCAGGCGAGTACTCGATCGCCGATATGGCTGCCTATCCGTGGATTGTGCCCTACCGAAGTCAGGGGCAAGATTTGGCAGATGTTCCCAACCTCGAGCGCTGGTTTGAGGCGATCGCCGCCCGACCGGCAGTGCAGCGCGCTTATGCTAAGGCAAAGGAAATCAACAGCTCTAAAGGGATGAGCGCAGAGGCGAAGAAGATCCTGTTCGGTCAAACCCGGGCCGAGAAACCCAGTTAGGTTTTTGCCTCAGCCGATCCTGTTTCTTTCCCTGCGAACCTCGCTGCCGAAAGCGCGCTCGACGGCAAAAATCTCTTGTTTCGAGCCAACCCTAAGTCACCATAACCTTAGTTTGGCCGGGGCTGGAGATCTTGATGACCCCTCCCCAAGCACAATTGCAGACGGCGGTATTGGGTAAAGCGGGGAAGTTGTTGACCGTTACTTTGACCGCTCCTGGCTTCCAGGGACCGGTCGGCACGGGAATGCAGGGCATGGGGGTCAGCACCCCTAAGGCTGCAGCGGTTGCCGATGCCACCGTCGGATTGGCTAGGGACGTACAGGTTCCGAAGGGAAGAATATTTACGAGCGGGACAAAGTCCATGATGGTGGCTGCTGGTGGGGTGGGGGTGACCACTGGCGGACCCTTGGGAATCACGACTAGGCTGCTGGGGGCCGAGCCAAAGGGAATGCATTGCAGGGTTGCCCCCATGCAGGTTTGTATTGGCACGATCGAAATCCTCTTGGCAAATACAGCGGATTGCAAACGATTGAAATTGAGCAACTGACAGGGTAATGCCCTACTTTACTGCCTAACTTTCAACAGATCGGAGCTGCCCGTGCGCCAGCGATGTCTGATAGCGGACCGAAACCCAGTCGAGTTACATTTTGGGGGGGATTTTTTCTGATGGAATGCAGCTCAGACCTTACCAAACGTTAGCGATCGCCGCGATCGAGTCCAGTTGGGAGCACTGCGATCGCACCCTCGTTCAAATGGCGACGGGGTCCGGTAAGACGATTGTCTTCGCCCATCTGCTAAAGCAGCGCTTGCGGGGTCAGAGCAGGCAGGGGTTTGTCCTGGTTCACCGTCAAGAATTATTGCAACAGGCTGTTGCCAAAATTCAGCAGGTGTGGCCTCAAGTCGAGATTGGCATCGTGCAGCGGCAGCGGGAGGAGTTGGATAAGCAAGTGGTGGTGGCCAGTATTCCATCGCTGTATCGCCGACTCGATCGCATCGATCCCGCTGCGATCGGCTTAGTAGTGGTGGACGAAGCCCATCATGCCCCTGCCCGCAGTTGGCAACTGACGATCGATCGCCTCACCTCTGCGGGCGCGAAATGCCTGGGGGTGACCGCCACGCCCGAGCGGGATAAACGGGTGGGATTGGGGGAAGTGTTTGAGGAATTGTGTTTTACGCGATCGCTGCCCGACTTGATTCCCGACTATCTCTGCGATTTGCGGGCCGTGCGCTTGCAGACGGAGCTGGACTTAGATGGAGTGCGATCGCGACAGGGGGATTTTGTGGTGGGGGAGTTGGAGAAAGCGGTTAACACTAGCGCTCGCAACCAGTCGATCGTGGAAGGGTGGATGCGCTATGGAGAGGGGCGGCAGGCGGTGGTGTATTGCGTCTCGGTGCAACATGCGCTGCAGGTGGCAGAAACCTTTCGGCAATTTGGGATTGCGGCGGCAACGGTGAGCGGGCGGCAGTCGAGGGGCGATCGACAGGCGGCGATCGCGCAGTTTCAAGCGGGGCAATTGCCAATTCTGACCAATTGTCTCGTCCTGACAGAAGGGTGGGATTATCCACATCTGCAGTGTTTAATTATGGCCCGTCCCACCCAGTCTTCCCTGCTGTTTACCCAAACACTGGGGCGCGGGACTCGCAAAGCTGACGGCAAAACTGACTGTCTGATTATCGATATTGCGGACAACACGAGGCGGCACAACATCCAAACGGTTCACAAACTATTTGGCTTGGCAGCCCGAACCGATTTATCGCAGGTGGGCGTCTGTCAGCGGGTGAAAGAAAAAGAGCGAGCGGAGATCGAGCGCTTGCAGCGAGAAGCAAATTTGCTGCATCGGATGGATGTGGAGATTGTAGATTTGCTCCTGTCGGCGGAGGCCACATTGCCCGGTCGGTTCGAGTGGACGCCTCTGGCGAAAGGCAGTTGGTTTCTCAAAATTCCCGAGCAGGAACCCAAATATGGTGGCGACCTGCTGCAAATTCATTACACTGCCGATACGGGAGCGAGTCTAGTTCACGTCAGCAAATACAAGCTGAAAGAACTGGCAGCAGCCCCCGCCTTGCAACATCTGGTTGAAATTGCCGATGCCTGGATCGATCGCCATTTGCGATTTGCGACAATATTGCTAGACCGAGCTGCAGATTGGCGCGATCGTCCTGCTACCGAAATGCAACAAAGCTATATTCGCAGCCTCCTGCGTCGCATCGAACCCGACGAACCAGAGTTGTATCGGCAGGTGATGGAACAGCTCCAACACATTGAATCGGCTGAAGCTTTACGGGAGTTTTACGACGCTCAGGGGGTGGAGATTCCCGCCAATATTGCCAGCCGCCGCCTGACGAGAGGATTGGCCAGTCAGCTGATTTCGTTTCTGAAGCAAAAAATGAGCTGAATCTAATCGATGGGCGAATGCTGCAATTTCAGGTTAAAACAGCATCGTTCAGAGTAGATAGGAAAACCGCAGCATGAATCTCATCCAACGCCTCATGGGTCAGAAACCCGACAATATCCACGCCAACGTCGAAATCTACACGTGGCAAACCTGTCCCTACTGCATCCGAGCCAAGCTGCTGCTGTGGCTCAAAGGGGTTGACTACACCGAATACAAAATTGATGGCGACGAAGCCGCCCGCACGAAGATGGCCGAGCGCGCCAACGGACGCCGCACCGTCCCCCAAATCTTCATCAACAATCGACACATTGGCGGCTGCGACGACCTGCACAGCCTGAATGCCCAGAAACAACTGGATTCACTATTGCAGCAGGCTGTCAGCTAAGCGATCGCGCCTGCTGGAAATCGCTACAGCTTGGTCCCGCAATCGACACAAAAGTTGTGGCTGGCGGGGTTCTTGGCATTGCAACTGGGGCAGTAGATCAGCTCTGCTGCCCGTTCTAGCTTGCGATCGGGAATGCCCAGCATGTTGGCATTGGACCGACCCGGAGCCACCATCGGATAGCAATTTTCCTCGCGATGTACGCGAAAATCTGCCAAAACCGGGCCTTCTGCCCGCACAAACTCCTGCATCGCATCTTCCAACTGGTCGGGATGGTCGGCCATAATGCCCTTCACCCCAAAGGCCTCGGCCAGCTTGACAAAATCGGGCATTCCAGCGGCCATGTTGGAGTGGGAATAGCGCTGGCCGTAGAAACTCTCCTGCCACTGGCGCACCATCCCCTGCCACTGGTTGTTGATAATGGCAACCTTGGCGCCAATGCCGTATTGAGCTGCTGTCCCCAACTCCTGTAGGTTCATCTGGAAGCTGGCATCGCCACTGATGCAAATTACCTCTTCCTCCGGCAGTGCCACCTTCACCCCCAGCGCTGCAGGGTAGCCGTAGCCCATCGTGCCCAATCCCGCACTCGAGATCCACTGACGCGGCCCGTTGCGCAAAAATTGAGCGGCCCACATTTGGTGTTGGCCCACATCGGTGGTGTAGTAAGCAGTGGGGGCATGGCGGCGGAAGGCGTCGATGACTTGTTGGGGGGAAAGCATTCCTTCGTAGGTGGGAACCACCAGAGGATAGTCGGCTTTCCAGCGATCGATTCGATCGAGCCAAGCACGAGTTTTCTGCTGGGGCACAGTCATCTTATTGAGTTGAGCCAGCAGGTCAATTAAGACCGTCCGCACATCTCCGACAATGGGAATCTCCGGGCCGCGATTTTTGCCCACTTCAGCGGGATCGATGTCGATGTGAATCACCTTGGCGCGGGAGGCAAATTCCTCCAACTTGCCAGTGACGCGATCGTCAAACCGCGCTCCTACGGCCACCAGGAGATCGCATTCGGCGACCGTGTAGTTGGCGTAGGCAGTGCCGTGCATGCCCAACATACCCACCGACAGAGGATGGTTCTCATCGAAGGCCCCTTTGCCCATCAGGGTGGTGGTGACGGGAATTTGGAGCAGTTCTGCCAGTTGGTGCAATTCCTGGTGAGCGCCCGAGGTGATGGCACCGCCACCGGCGTAGAGTAACGGCTGCTGAGCGGCCAATAGAGCTTTGGCGGCAGCGTGGATCTGGCGAGGATTGCCTCGGACATTGGGCTTGTAACCCGGCAGGCGGATGCCACTGACAGGGGTGTAGTCAAATTCTTCCAGACCGACATCTTTAGGCACGTCGATCAGAACGGGACCGGGTCGTCCGGTTTGGGCGATGTGGAACGCTTCGGCAACGATGCGGCTGATGTCGTTTAGATCGCGGATGACATAGGAATGCTTGACCGCAGGCAGGGTAATGCCAAAGGTATCGGTCTCTTGGAAAGCGTCGGTGCCGATGGCGTGGCGAGGCACTTGGCCGGTAATGGCCACCATCGGGATCGAGTCCATGTAGGCCGTAGCGAGCCCGGTGACGAGGTTGGTGGCTCCGGGACCGGAGGTTGCAAAACACACTCCCACTTTGCCAGTAGCGCGGGCGTAGCCGTCGGCAGCGTGACTGGCCCCTTGCTCGTGGCGGACGAGGAAATGTTGGATATCTCCCTCGGCTTCAGCCTTATAGAGTTCGTCGTAGATGGGCAGAATAGCCCCACCGGGGTAGCCGAAAATATGCTTTACTCCCTGGCGGCGCAGACTATCGACCAGCGCGTATCCACCTGTTGCCACGAGTAGTCTCCAGCGTTGATGCAAATGTTAGCGAGGGGGTCGATCGCCTCAGTCAGTGTTCCATTCAGAACCAGTATCTTAGAGAACAAACCAGTGTCTGAGAAAACACTGTCTAAATACCGCGATCGAACTCAGCAAGAATTTATTGAGCTCTTAGTCTAACAGGTTTTCTCGATTCTGTAGTTATCAATACCTGAAATAATTTCATTTTCTTGCGATTGATGACAAATGGAGGCAGACTCTCACCTCCGTCGGTCTCGAGACTTCGCGGACGACCAGTCTGGAGTGTGTCGCACGGGCGATCGCCAGCGCTTCCAGCTAGAGCCCGTCCAATCGCTGAGGGAATGACTCATGGCCCCAATTTCGAGGCCGATCGCTACCCCCGCGAGCACACAGCTGTTAGGATATCCCGAGTCTCCTGCAGGAGATTGTGCCCAAGCCCAGCCCTGCTGCAGCCAATTTAGGGGTTGCCAGGGCCACCCGTGCAAGCGATGTCCTAAATACAGAATGCCGAGGACGGGCAGAGCGAGCCAGAGGGCTAGGTAAACAATCCGAATCCCGGTACCGAGAATGGGGCCGTGGGACCAAACCGAGCGGTGTTTGCACAGGCGGCGGTAGGGCAGCCAAATCCAGCGGAGCCACAGCCAACGCTGGTATTGATGCGATCGCGTATCCAGATCGCCACTGAACATCAAGCCGGAGAAGAGAAAGGCTGCCCCCACGGCTAAGGCGATCGCCGCGCTGCCAGAAAGCAATCCTGCCACCAGGGTGACGGCAGGCAGGCTCCAGAGGGTAATGCGATCGTGGGTGCGACCGGAGGGCATTCATCACAGGGGGTTCACCTGAGCCCGAACTTAGCCAAAATTGGCACAGTTGGCGAGCGCGGGAGCAATCCAGTTCGAGGTGTGGGCGATCGCCGCCAAGTCGAGCTCCCGCTCTAACAAACAGGCGTGGCCGCTCTTTGGCAGCACTTCCAGCGTGGCGTTGGGCAGGCGTCGGGCGAGTTTGCGAGCCTCTTTGACTGAGGGCAAAATGCGATCGCGCTGACTGGCCAGCAGCAGGGTGGGACACTCAAACTGCTCTAGCGGCAATGTCTGCGCATCGAACTGTTGCAAGAGGTGCAATCGTTCCAGCACTGCTTTCTTATTAACCGATCGCATGGCCTGTAAAAAGCGCTGGCGGTCTTCCTGTTGCAAGCGAGGAATTTCAGCCAACCAGTGGAGTCCCTTTTCCATCAGGGCGTTCAAGATCGTTTCGGGGACCGTTCGCAGCAGGTGGCAAGCAGTCCACATCAGGGCGTTGTGACGAAAGGCAGAGGCCGAATTGATCGCAATCAAACCAGCCACGCGATCGGGGTATTGAGCCGCCACTTGTAACGCCAGACAGCCCCCAAACGATTCGCCGCAGAGAATCGCGGGACCGTCGGCGAGATGGCGATCGCGCACTGATTCGGCGAGATGGAACCAACTGCGAACGGGGGAGGCATTAAAACTGAAATTGCGAATCTCAAACTGGGAGGCCAACTGTCGAGCTTGCCGATAAAACAGATCCCCAGTGCCGTCCATGCCGGGTAAGTACACCAGTGGAGGGCGATCGCGGCGGCGATCGGGTAGGGCAGTAGGGGATTGAATCATGCAGGTTATGGGTCGAGAAGTTGTTGGATAGAGGTTTGAGCGCGGCCGACGAGGCAATCGATCGCGTCGTTGGCCTGAGGACCGCGAGCCTGCTGGCGATCGGCAGCATCGATCCAGATGGGAGGAGCAATGGCTACATCGACTTCTCGGTATAGCACGACTGGGTGACCCTGGCGGGTTTGAAAGATGGGTTCTTCAGGGTCGAACCAGCGAAACAGGAACATGGGTAAGTCGGGGGCGGAGATTTCGCGGCGGACGCGGATGGCCAGGGGCAGAATGGCCAGGGGGGTAGCTCGCGATCGCAGGGCGAGATGGGCAAACCCCCGCTGAAACGGAGCCATTTGATGGGGCTGACTGCGGCGGGTCATATGTTCGCCCCCTTCGGGGAACAGCCCCACGGCACTGCCGCTATGGAGGTGGCGAGCCGCTTGACGGAAAAATCGAGTTTGGCAGCTGCGCCCTTGCTCTAGGGGAATGCAGCCCATGCGATCGATCGCCTGCCGCAGTCCGGGCACTTGGGTCATGAAGTAATGACAGGCAAAGTGAACGTCCTGCTGCAGGGCAGCCATCACCACAAGGGGGTCCATAAAGCTGCGGTGATTGCTAATGGCAACGATCGCCCCCGACGGAATGCGATCGCGTCCGCTGACAGTCAGTTGGGTTTGGCTGAGGGCCAAACTGGTTTCCGCTAATTGCAGGGGAGAGGGTTGCAGGACAGAGACGAGCACAGTGGAATGGGATGGGGGTGGAGGGTTCGGTCGCAGCAGTTCTCCTCTATCTTAAGAAACTTTGCGCGGGGGTAGGGTAATGATACCCAGTGGGAGTCGGACCATGGAGCCATTGAAAGTTAATTTTTTCCGTCACGGGATTGCCGTCGATCGCTCTCCAGACCGCAAAGAATTCGAGCGCGAGTTGACGCCGAAGGGACGCGATCGCACTGCCCAAATCGCCCGCTGGCTCTACGACCGAGGAGATCGGTGGGATGCCCTGCTCTCCAGTCCGTTGCTGCGGGCCAAACAGACAGCGCAGATCTTGGTAGAAGCACAGTTAGCTGCCGATGTGGAACGGTTCGAGGCGCTGGCTCCAGGGGGAGAGTTTTCGGACTTGGCGGCTTGGGGGCGATCGCATGCCGAGACAACAGCGATCGGAGTGGTGGGACACCAGCCCAATTTGTCCAACTGGATTGAACTTGCTGTTTGGGGGCAGGCCAGTGGCAGTATTCAGCTCAAAAAAGCAGGTCTGGCTTGTGTCGAGTTTCCGGGGGGGCGCATTCGACTCGGTGCAGGGGTATTGCTGGAATTGCTAACGCCCAAATCGATGCTGGGAACGCAACTAAGAGCTCGAGATCGATGAAGATAGGGATGGGAGGAGATGCTTGGCGTCCAGTTCAAACGCAATAATGGTTACAATCTGCCTGCCCCCCTGGCCGCCCCATCATGTCTGAAGACCTGCAACCCTCTCTATTCAATTTAGAGTCCGATCCCCAACCTCCGACCCCCGAGGTCGATCGCGATCGCATTCCCTACGATGCCAGCATCCCGATCCCCCCCGGCACCTACAGCAGCTTGGAACTGCTCGCCACCCATTGCGCTCAGTGCCAGCGGTGCGAGTTGCATACCGGTCGCACCAATATTGTCGTACAGCGGGGCAACCCCAGCGCTGCTGTGATGATTGTTGGAGAGGGTCCGGGCCAAAACGAAGACGAACAGGGCAAGCCTTTTGTGGGGAAATCGGGGCAGTTATTAGACAAAATTTTGCAGTCTGTCGCATTCGATCCTGCCGAAGATGTCTACATCTGTAATGTGGTGAAATGTCGTCCCCCCGGCAATCGCGCCCCCACCCCCGCTGAAATGGAAGCCTGCAAGCCTTACTTAATGGAACAAATTCGCATCATCGATCCCAAAATTATCTTGCTGACGGGAGCAACCGCCGTGCGTGCAATTCTGAAGGAAAAACGGGGGATTACGAAAATTCGCGGCCAGTGGTTTGAGTGGGAAGGCCGTCTGGCCATGCCGATTTTTCACCCCGCTTATCTGCTGCGCAATCAATCTCGCAAACCGGGCAGTCCCAAATGGTTGATGTGGCAGGATATTCAGGCTGTTAAGGCGAAGTACGAAGAGCTGGGGTTGGGACTGGAGTTTTAGCAGCAATTTCTAAAGTATTACTTAGTCGAGCAAATGCGAAGATATACACGTCTCCTAGTAATGATATCGACAAGAAATAATTGTTAGATAATTGTCATCTAAGGCATAGACAAGACGATTGGTATCATCAATACGACGCGACCAAAAACCCGACAGGTTTTCTTTCAAAGGTTCAGGCTTGCCAATCCCTTCAAAGGGAAGACTTTTAGTTGCTTTGATAAGTTTATTAATTCTTTTAAGAGTCTTTTTGTCCTGACTTTGCCAATAGATATAGTCGTTCCAAGCTTCATCAGTCCAGGCTAGTTTCCGATTACTCATCTAATAAGTCTTTCTCGGTTACCTGTCCCCGTTTGTATTGGGCAATTGAACGTTCTAAGTGAGCAGCATTAGCCGGAGACTGTAATAAATGAACCGTTTCAAGCAAACTATTGAAGTACTCGAGTGACATCACTACTGCATCATCAGCATCTCGTCTGGCGATGATGGTATAGTCAGCATCATCGATTACCCTATCTAAAACCGTTTTCAATTTATTTCTAGCTTCACTAAAGGTAACTATTTCCATCTCGACAACCTGACCGCTTACTTGTACAAGTGTATCTTAGCTCATCTGAGATTCCAGGCTCCAGTATCCACAAAAGCCACGGGCAATCTTTGGAGTTCGGCTAGAGAATGTTGTCGTAGTTTTGTCCTGAGAGGAGGCTTCGTTTTCTAAAGACAGGTTGGCGATCGCTGCTA
The DNA here is from genome assembly GCF_000332275.1 of Synechococcus sp. PCC 7336. Classification (NCBI taxonomy): domain Bacteria; kingdom Bacillati; phylum Cyanobacteriota; class Cyanophyceae; order Synechococcales; family Synechococcaceae; genus Synechococcus; species Synechococcus sp. PCC 7336. Next base: position 4,544,863 of record NZ_CM001776.1, on the reverse strand, counting down.
GAAGATCGGCAGGAGCTGTTGGTTGGCTCGAACTGGAAAATGCCATAACTAATATGATTGGCGATACAAAACAGACATCAATTTCTAACCCACCGACAAGACCGGCGCAATCTCCAATAGCGCGACATCGGGAAACTTTTCTCGAATTTGCTCCAAGCTCCAAATGTTCTTGCACAGTAGCACCGGCCGATCCCAGCTATCCCGCACGAGCTCTGCCCCGTAGAGCCCCGTGAAGTCACCGGCCACATCCCAACCCCCCTCAATCCAACGGGCAACTGTGTAAATCAGGGGTTCCAGACGGCTTTCGACGTTGTATTCGCTCTGCAGGCGATATTGCACCACTTCAAACTGAAGCTGGCCTACGGCTGCCAAAATCGGATCTCGCTTGGCTTCGTCCAGCGAATACATCACTTGCACCGCCCCCTCCTCTTTGAGTTGGTCGATCCCCTTGTTAAACTGCTTGAACTTGGAAGGATTGGGGTTGCGCAACCAGTTAAATAGCTCGGGTGAAAAGCTGGGAATACCTCCGTATTGCAGCGGTTGGCCCGTACACACCGTATCGCCAATTTGGAAGGTACCGGGGTTGACCAAGCCCACAATGTCGCCGGGAAAAGCCGATTCCACCGTTTCCCGCTGCTGGGCAAATAACTTCTGGGGGCGAGACAGGCGTACCTCTTTACCCGTGCGGACGTGCCGAACCGTCATATCCTTATCGAAGCGACCGGAACAAACGCGAATGAAGGCAATCCGATCGCGGTGTCGCGGGTCCATATTTGCCTGCAGCTTGAACACAAAGCCCGAAAACTCTTCAGTCTCGGGTTCGACGGTGCCCGCCGTGCTCTGGCGCGGCATCGGATGCAGCGAGAGGTCTAGGAAGTCATCCAGAAATAACTGCAGGCCAAAACTGGTCGTGGCACTGCCGAAAAATACAGGCGTCATGCGACCCTCGCGAACCGCCGCCCGATCCAATTCGGCCGCCACTTCATCTAAAATTTCCAGCTCTTCGATCGCCTGCTCGTAACTGTCCCGATCGAGCAGCTCGGCTAATTTGGGATCGTCCAAACCCGCCACTTCTATCGCTGTTGCCTTTTGGCCGCGCTCCGATCGCTCGAATAGATGAACTTCTTGGCGCTGGCGATCGTAAACCCCGCTAAACCGATCGCCCGATCCAATCGGCCAATTCATCGGATAGGGGGTCAATTTTAGCGTCGATTCGATCTCGTCAATCAACTCGAACGGCTCCATCGTGGGGCGATCCATTTTGTTGATGAAGGTGAAGATAGGCAACTGACGCATTTTGCACACCTCAAATAATTTGAGGGTCTGGGCCTCCAATCCCTTCGCACCGTCCAGCAACATGACCGCATTATCAGCCGCTGATAGCGTCCGGTAGGTGTCTTCACTAAAGTCTTGGTGACCGGGGGTATCTAACAGGTTGAGCTGTTTGTCCCGATAGGCAAATTGCAGCACCGTCGAGGTAATCGAAATTCCCCGCTGCTGCTCCATCTTCATCCAATCGGAGGTGGCATGCCGCTGTGCCCGCTTAGCCTTCACCGCTCCCGCTTGATTCACGGCCCCGCCATACAGCAACAGTTTTTCGGTCAGCGTGGTCTTGCCCGCATCTGGGTGAGAAATAATGGCAAACGTCCGTCGTCGTTCGATTTCGTTGGCGATCGTAGAAATTTGGCTCATGCAAGGACTGGGGATTGAGGGTGAGGGAATTGAGGAGCGAGGAATTGAGATCGAGTGACATCTATTCCCTAAAAACCTAACGTGCCAATGGAGTCTCAGCCAAATGCGATGGCATTAATTGGGGCAACTCCACCACAAACGTCGTCCGATCGTCGCCACTGCAGGCGCAAATGGAACCGTTCAGTTGCTCGACCAATTGTTTGACGAGAGCCAATCCGAGACCCGTGCCCCCCTGCTTCCAGCGATCGATGGAAGGCACCCGATAAAACTTGTCGAAGACGTGGGGCAAGGCAGAGTCAGGAATCTCAACGCCCGTGTTGGTGACAACCAGTTGAATGCGGTCCGGTTCGGTTTTGGCGGAGAGGGCGATTTGTCCGCCTGGAGGGGTGTACTTATTGGCATTGTGCAGCAGTTCGGTGACAATGCGTTCCAAACTAGAGGGATCGGTGGAAAAGGCCGGGAGTGCGGAAGGCAGATCGAGCTGAAAATCTTGCTGGCGATCGCGAGCTCGCTCGCGGAAGGTGGCGGCCCGTTCGGGCAGCCACGCCTCGAGACGAATCGTCTGGAGCTGGGGGGTGTATCCGCGCCCGTCCAGCCGCTGCAGCTTGAGTAAATCATCGATCAATTTGATTTCGCGATCGCATTCCTGTTTGAGAATGTGGAAATATCTGACTGTCGAATCCTGCTGGGCCAGTGGTTTTTGCAACTCTTCCTCTAGGTTGAGCTGCCGCTTGAGCCGCAACTCCAACATCTGGATCGCCATGCGCATCGTGGTAATCGGGGTGCGCAGTTCGTGGGAAACCGTGTCGAGAAAATCATCTTTGAGCTGATTGATGCGCTCTAACTCCTGCACCTGGCGCTGGGACGCTTGATAGAGGCGGGCCTGACGAATGGCGATCGCACATTGGTTGGCGATCTGCTGCACAATTCGCACTTCTAAGTCTCCAAAGGAGCAAGCGCGAGGCCGATACAGCCATAAATTTCCCAAGACGCCGCGATCGTCCAAAATTGGACAGGCCAGAACGGCACATTGCTGGGCATCAGCCCGCACAAACTCGCCATCGAGGGGGCAAAACTGCAGGTGATTGCCGCCAATCAGCTGGTGTTGGATGCGATCGTTCGGATTGATGCGGGCGCGGTAGCCTCGCAACGATGGAAAAGTGGTGGTGTGCTCGTAACGAATGGTGTAATCGGTGTGACTTTCGCTATAGAGAGCAGTTTCGCAACAATCGACCCCCAAACCGAAGCTTAATTCCTCCACAACGGTCTGCAACACTCGATCTTCATCCAGACTGTCTCTCACTTTATCGGCGATCGACTTGAGCAACTCTTCTAACTCCAATGCCTGTTGCAATTGAAAGGTCCGAGACCGAATTTGTCGTTCTAGGTCGAAGTTGAGTCGCTGTGCCTGCTTGTATTGTTCGGCTTGTTCGATCGCCGTTTCCAATTGCTCGACAAACGCCATCAGAGGGGCTGCCGAAGCTAAATCGGTATCGCTGTAAGCAGCCACGATCGCGCACCCCCATAACTGCCCTTGTGCTTGTAACGGGATTGCCAGCCAGGGATCGGGCAGGTTTCGAACGAGTTCCGCAGGCACCTCGCCCGCCAGCGCTTCCTCTACCGTCAGAGTTGCCAGCAGTTGGCGTTTTTCCACTAGCCGCCAATCGAGGCCGGGGGCCGATATTTCTAACGCCAGGGGAGCCTCGAGTGCTCGTCCGCCGGAGTAGAGACTTACCACCTGCCAGTGATGGTGGCTGTGGTTGTAATGCCAAATAGATGAGTGAGGAAGATTGAAATCTGAGGCGAGTAATTTAGTGGCGGTGGCAAAGATGGTTTTGAGGTGCAGCGAATGGTGCAGGGCACGGGCGGTGCGATTGAGAGAACACTGAGGATTCTCTTGCGACTGTGCCGCGTCAACGGGTTGCCGAGGTTCTAAAACAGACTGCGATCTCAGGGGTTTATCGCCGTTTGTGCCGAGCCGGTCTCGGCCTAGAGGCACGCTTTCCGTTGCGCACAGCAATAACAAGCCTGTCCCCAGCTCGGGAGCCGCCCGGATGACTGCCTGCATCGACATCCATTCTTTCTGCCGAAAGATTGTCTGCAATGTCCCCTGCCACAATTCGGCTGCGGATGCAATTAGGGCCTGTTTGAACTCAGCCCGATCTCCAGGCGCGATCCACTCGATCGCAGACCGCCCGATGGCTGCTTCTGGCTCAATCTCCAGCACCTGCGCAGCCAGCGCCCCGATCTGCACAATTCTGGATCGAGTATCTATCGCTACACAGAATGCAGGTAAGTCGCGATAGAGCGCTTGAAAACTACGAATAACACCTTGACTGACTGAAACTCGCGCTAGGGCCTTGCGGGCTTGCCAGCAGGGGGCATGTCGCGAGCGACTCGCAGAGAGATGGGATCTTCGCAACTTAGGCGGGCAATGCTTCACAATTTCTCTCCTCCCGCTCGATATCCCACAGACAGTCTCAACGGCTCGGAATATGCCTTATGCGCTTTATCCAAAACCTGCCTTAAACCGCACATGAATGTCATCAATTTTATCTATTATCTATTTTTAATAATAACTTAAGATCTATTAAAGTCTCATAAAAGTTAGATGGCTCGCGACTCAATGGGGACGCAAGGATTAGCTCCATTTAGGGCAATCTCGCCAGACTGTCCTAAGCCAACCCCACTTTCACTCCTACAAGTTACCCACCCTTACAGCGAGAACTCGACTCTCGAGATCGGAATCTCACTTTAGGTATTAAAACTAACTCCAAAAATTGACTTTTTATCTTTATATTCTTGATAATTCATCTTGTTTGCAAACTTTTTCCGTTGAAATTATACCTCTATCTGTGATTTAAGTGTCAATGAATAAGCTTTTTCTCTCTAGGTGGAGAACTGGCGATTCAAGCGTTTGAGAAGTTTGCGAGGCCGCGATGATTGGCTGGGGAGTCAGGCAAGCCGACTAAGCTGCACTCTCGATCGCTGCAGCTAAAGCAGCTTCAAACTGTTCTAGCGGTACCGCTCCGCTCAAAGGAATGCCGTTGAGGGTGAAGAAGGGAGTTCCTTGCAGTCCGAGCTGTTGGGCCATCTCGAGGTCTGTCCGAATGGCGGCGTTGGCCTTGGGGCGATCGCTATTGAAGCGGTCGAGGTCTAATCTCAGAGTGCTCGCCAATTCGAGATAGTAATCTTCACCGAGTCGATCTTGGTGGCTAAACAGAGCATCGTGGTATTGCCAAAATTTCCCTTGCTGGTGGGCTGCCCAGGCTGCCTGTGCTGCGGGGAGCGCTTCGGGGTGAATTTGCTGGAGCGGGAAATGTTTGAAGACCAACGCGACCTTGCTGTGGGCGTTGACAAATGCTTCGACCGTCGCTTGCGATCGCGCACAGAAGGGGCACTGAAAATCTGAAAACTCGTAGAGGACGTATGCCAAGTCTTCTGCCCCTCGGGTTGGCGATGTGCCAATCTGTCCGGCAGGATCGTTGGCGAACGGCTGCAGCGCTCTAGCTTGTTGTTCTTCCCGTGCGACGGTAGCGGCGGCCTGCTGTTCGGCTTGGTAGGTTTGGACGGATTCAATAATGACCTGAGGATTGGAGCGAATAATTTCGATTACTTGGCTTTGTAACTGCTCGGGCGAAGGACCGCAACCGGCTAGGCACAGGCTGCAGATTGCCACAAGCAGACACCAACGACGCAGATTAGCCACCATAGTTTCAATTCCCGATCGCAGAGGTTTTGTAGTTCATATTGCCCAACTGAGCGGCAGGCACGAAGTTCCAGGATGCATGCCTATCGGCGGCGTCCGGCAAAAACCTAACATTAACTCCTGACTTTGCTCAACCTCAGCACCAATCGCGTGGAATTTACGCCATTCACGCTGAAGTCACGCAAGACTTTCAATAGCCTGTCCCTGGTCTACAAGAATGAGAACGAGTATCATTATCATGACTTGACTCAATCGCTTGTTACCCCTTGCCATTCTTGACTATGAAACTCTTCAGCTCGTCCCGCCGCTGTGCAGCCCTAGTGTTTGGGGCCGTTGCCTGTGTGTCAGTCCTGCCCTCGGCCGCAAGCGGCCCTGCAGAAGAAGCGAGTACCTTTCGCCAGCATGACGCCCACGTCCACGGGAGCGTTCAGATGAATGTAGCCATTGAGGATGACTCACTCTACATCGAACTCTCGAGCCCCGCTGTTAACATTGTCGGCTTCGAGCACAGCCCCAATACTGAAGCGCAGGAGGAAGCCATCCACGAGGCATTAGAAGCGCTGGAGAACGGTGCCGACCTGTTTGAATTTCCTGCTGAGGCGAACTGCAATCTGTCCGATGTCGATGTTGACACCGATATCGTGGGCGAACATAGCGACTCCCACGAGCAGAAAGAAGCACGCCACGCTGAAGGAAGTCATTCTGCTGAAGGAAGTCATTCTGCTGAAGGAAGTCATTCTATTGATGGAGGTCATTCTATTGATGGAGGTCATTCTACTGATGGAGGTCATTCTACTGATGGAGGTCATTCTACTGATGGAGGTCATTCTAACGATCGCGCCATCCACAGTGAGTTCGAGGCAAGCTACCGCTTCACCTGCGCAAGACCGGACAGACTTCAACAAATCGATGTCGAGCTTTTCTCTCGATTCTCAGGCATAGAGGAAATAGAGGTGCAGGCCCTGACTGCAACGGGGCAGATAGCGGCTGAGCTGACACCAACGAATACGACACTATCTTGGTAAAGGATTGAGGGCCTGTGCTTGTGACACCCAACAATCGGGACGATCGGGCTAGCGATCGCGCTGTGGAGAATGGCGCGATCGCACTGACTGACTTGAAATACAGTTGGCGTAAAAACTCCAAGCCCCTCCTCGATATCCCAAGCTTGCGGATCGAGTCAGGCAAGACAATCTTCGTTGAAGGCCCCAGTGGCAGTGGCAAGAGTACCCTCCTCAGTCTGTTGGCCGGTGTGATTACCCCCCAGCAGGGGACGGTCGCAGTGCTCGATCGGCGGATAGACCGCATGAGTGGTCCCCATCGAGACCAGTTCCGTGCCGATCGCATTGGCTTCATCTTCCAGATGTTCAATCTCATTCCCTATCTATCTGTGGTGGACAATGTGACGCTACCCTGTCGGTTTTCTCGACGGCGACGACAGCAGGCGCAGCATCAGTCTGCCGATCTGAAGGCAGAAGCACTTCGCTTGCTGGAGCATCTGGACATGGCAAAACCAGAGTTGCTGAAGCAGCCGGTTAGCTATCTCAGCGTCGGCCAGCAACAGCGGGTGGCGGCGGCCAGAGCCCTGATGGGAGCCCCCGAACTGATCGTCGCTGACGAGCCCACATCTTCTCTCGATCGCGATCGCCGCGAAGCCTTCATTCGACTCCTGTTTGCAGAATGCGATCGGGAACGAAGCACCCTAGTCTTCGTGAGCCACGATCGCACGCTGGCCAGACTGTTCGATCGCACCATTCATCTCGCCGAGATTAACCGAGCCGGTCATTTGTCATAAGGCCATTTGTCAGAAGGAGCGATGCCAATGTCCATCTTCAGCTTGGCCCTCAAAAGTCTGTGGAACCGCAAGGTTACAGCGGGGTTAACCACTTTGTCCATCGGCCTCAGCGTCGCGATGCTATTGGGGGTGGAACGCATTCACACCGAAGCGCGGGCTAGCTTTACCAACACCCTATCGGGAACGGATTTAATTGTCGGAGCTCGCACTGGCGCAGTGCAATTGCTGCTCTATTCCGTCTTTCGCATTGGCTATGCCACCCACAATATCTCTTGGGAAACAGCTCGGGAGATCGAAGCCCATCCGGCGGTCAAATGGACGATTCCCATCTCCTTGGGAGATTCGCACCAGGGTTACCGCGTGATGGGCACCACAACCGATTACTTCGAGCACTTTCGCTTCGCTCGCGATCGCGGCTTGACCTTCTCCCGAGGTCAAAGGTTTGAAGCAGTCTACGATGCTGTGCTGGGAGCTGAAGTGGCTGAAAAGCTAGGGTACGCTCTCGGCGATGCGATTGTCATTGCCCACGGTGCCGGCCAAATTAGCTTGCTCGAACATGACGACAAGCCCTTTCGCGTGGTGGGAATTTTAAACCGGACGGGCACGCCGGTAGACCAAACCGTTCACATCAGCCTGGAAGGGCTCGAAGCGATTCATATTGACTGGCAGGATGGTGCTCCGCCCCGTCCGGGTCAAGCCATTCCCCCCGAGGTGGCAGCAAGGCTCGCCCTCTCTCCCCAAGCTGTGACTGCCGTGCTGGTGAGGCTGAACTCCCGCATTGCGGCATTCGAATTTCAACGCTTCGCCAACAACTATCCTGCCGAGCCGCTGTTGGCTATCCTCCCTGGCGTCACTCTGCAAGAACTGTGGGAGGCGATCGGGGTGGCCGAACGAGCGCTGGCGGTGGTGTCGGGATTTGTCGCGGCTGTGGGGCTGTCTGGAATGCTCGTCGCCCTCTTGACCAGCCTCAACGAGCGTCGTCGGGAGATGGCGATCTTGCGATCGGTGGGAGCTCGCCCGCTGCATATTTTTGCGCTGATTGTGGGGGAGGCGGGGGTCTTAACCGTTGCAGGAGTGGCGACAGGGATAGCGCTACTCTACGGCTTGTTATGGGTGGCTCGACCCGTTATCCTAGCAAGATTCGGTTTGTTCGTCGCGATCGGCGGGCTGACAGGTTACGAGCTCATCCTGATTGCGATCGTGTGCGGAGCAGGTACCTTAATAGGGATAATTCCTGGTTATCTCAGTTATCGTTACTCTCTCGCGGATGGCATGTCAGTTCGGATCTGAACAAGTTTTTTGCATCAGCTGACTTGTAGAACATCATTAGAGAGATCGCTCGGAGGCCCTTGATGAAAAAGTTGTCTGCAGCCTTAGTCATACTAGCCACTTTGATGGTGCTGCCCGCGCGCAGCGAGAACGCCCGCGAACTGTCTTGGGAAGACTTGGCCCCCCAGATTGAGTTTGAAGATCCCTACCGAGGCTTGACTCCCGAGCAAGTGGCCGACTTTAGCCTCGTTTATTGGATGATTCAGCGACAGCAAGTCGGCCCGGAAATGAGTGAGGCCGAGCGGATACCGTTGGAAGCACAATATCGGGAATCCGTCAGCGCATTGGAGGCTTCGGGCTTCGACATTGACAGCGCGATCGCCAAACAAGATGAGATTAACGAGAGACAGCGGCTTGCAGATAGGAGCGTAGTTGCAGAGCTCAATACTCTGAATGTCAAGATACCCGGTTATGCTCTGCCGCTAGAGTATTCAGACGATAATCGGGTAACTGAGTTTCTCTTGGTTCCCTACGTAGGAGCCTGTATCCACGTACCGCCCCCCCCTCCCAATCAGATCGTCCACGTCCAATCGGAACGAGGGATAGAAATCAATAGCTTGTTCGAACCGGTTTGGGTTTCTGGCAGGCTGACCACTCAGCAAACGGAACAAGACCTTTCGTTTGTGGATGGAGCCGCAAGTATTGATGTCGGTTACGCCCTTGAGGCCAACCTGATTGAAGCTTATACCGAATAGCTATCAATCTCGGCCTACCCCGCTTGAATACAACAACAAACCCAAAAAGAACGTTACAGAGAGCATGTTGGCATAAATAACAATTTTCGAGATGCTTCGAGCGTGCAGCAGCAGGCGAATTTTCGTAACTGCCTTTTGCTGTTCTCACTCCTGCTTTAAAGTCACGCGATACAGTAATGAAAGCTACAGCGCGACTCGGCGGGAGTGCTCCTGCAGGGTCTTCTCACATTCATAGCCCAAGTCTTGTTCTATGAGATTTTGTTTTTCCATGCCTAGTTGGGGTACTCAACTGCGTTCTTGTCTGCTCCGCTCCCTCAGTGGGGCGCTCGCTGCCAGCCTATTCACCCTAACTGCCGCCCGTGCAGCTGAAGAAGTGTCTCTCCATCTCGGGGGGGCCCAACGATCGATCGATGTGGACGATCTGACCGTGTTTGTGACCTCCGACGAAATCCCTGACGGCTTGCGCTGGTATGCCAGACAATTTAATGACGGACAGGTGGAAGAATTTCGAGAATTACTCGTCACGCCTTTCGAAATAGACCCCATAACGGTGTCGAGTTTTGTCAAATCGCAATTGGGCGAAGCACTGCTCAAACGGCTGCTCGTGCTGTTTAAAACCAACAATCGCGACACGACATTTAAGGCGTTGCGGGCTGCTTTAGTCTTGGCTGCGTTTGAGGAGGACGGCCTATCTATCCTCAATGTGATTGAAAAGTGGCCGCTGCGGCAGGTGCGGCTGGACTTCAATGTCGCCCTCAAGGCAATCGACAATGCCAAGCAACTGTTTGTTGAAGCCGAGCTGATTGGGCGCGAGCTGCGACAGAAGGCGGTGCGAGAGCTGGCCGCGACCGACCTACCCCCCTTACCCGATCTCAGCCAAGCAGGGCCTTATGCCTGGCGTGTCAGGACCCTGCGCCTGAGCAACCCCGATCGCCAGCGCCTCAAGGGGATCTTTGTCGATCTCTACGTCCCTAGCGACCTCCCCGAGCCCGCTCCCCTCTTAGTCATCTCCCACGGTTTTGCCTCCAGCCGCGACACGTTTGCCTATCTGGCCGAACACTTGGCCTCTCATGGCTTTGCCGTGGCGGCGATCGAACATCCCACCAGCAGTACTGTGACCGTGCAGCGGTTTTTGCAAGGGGACGTAGAGCCAGTTGCCTCCGAAGTATTTATCGAGCGACCCAAAGACATTTCGGTGGTGTTGGACGAATTAGAATCCCTGACGGCTTCGGACGGAGTGTTGTACAACCGGATTGCTGTCGATCGCGTTGGGGTTATCGGTCAATCGCTGGGGGGCTACACAGCCCTAGCTGTGGGAGGAGCAAGCCTCGACTTCGAATTTGCCAGACGACGGTGCGATGCCTCGCTGCAATCGCTACCTTTCAACCTCTCCGTTCTATTGCAGTGCCGCCTGCTGGAAATTCCTGCCGACACCTACACACTCAAAGACGATCGCGTTGCTGCGGTCTTGGCCCTCAATCCAATTACGAGTTCCATGTTCGGCCCCCTCGGCATGAGTCAACTGGAGCTCCCCCTCGCCATCTTTGCCTCTAAAAATGACTTTTTTGCCCCAGCCATTCCCGAGCAGATCTATCCGTTTGTCTGGGCAGGCAGCACCGACAAACACCTGATTTTGGTGGAAGAAGGCACCCATTTTTCCTTTCTAGGGGACACCACCGCCACCAGTGGCATCGCTTTTGACCTACCAGCCGAAATATTAGGCCCCGATCCCAGCTTGACTCACCCTGTCATACAAGCGTTTGCCACCGCCTTTTTCGAGATCCATTTGGCCGATCGCCCCGAGCGGCAACCCTATTTGAGCAATAGTTATCTGCGATCGATTGCAGCAGCGCCATTTACGTTCTCTGCAACCCAATCCCTCGATAAGACAGATGTCGATACAGCGATCGCCGCTCCGCTATCGGAAGAAGGGGTCAATTTCAATCCATCGTTTTAGTCAAGCGTCGGGTCTAGCGATCGCCCTCCAATTCCGGCACCAACACAAACGGCTGCACGATTGCCGCGATCGTTTCTGCTTTGCCCGATTGGCGATCGCGCCTGTCAATTTCGGCTTGGTCTGCCACCATCGCCAATCCAGCATCTAGCCAATTCTTCACCTGCTCGGTATTGTCAGTGGCGATCGCTTCTCCGACATCGAGCAGATCTAAGCTGCGGCTGACCACCACCATGCGACCGGCCAAAGCATGCGATCGCAGCCAGCCCCACTCCGCAGGAGCCATCGATTCTGCTAGCAGGGCACGCACGTCACTCACAACCGACCTCAAATTCGCCATTACTGCGATCGCCCCAAACCCGCTCAAAGCCTTATTTATCGGGCCAGACTGCCAGAACGATTCATTTTTCAACATACCATCCGCGCTGGAGCGCATGGCAACAGCGTTGCGCTCGCTCCCCAGCAAATTTCGGGCATAACAAGTTCAAAATCACCTTAAGATAATAAGGAATTTCCCTGCAGACCATTCGGCCCGTGCTTATTGCCTGCCACCTCCCTCGATACGTTGCGATCGCCAATACGGACTGCATCTTTTTTAAGGGTCCGTTACATGCGTTACCATGCCCTTCAGGGCGATCGCGCCCCCTTCGCCCCCAGAGGGAGCCCATCTGCTGCGATCGATTCACGTCCCGATCTGTTTGAAAAACCGTTTGAAGACCTAAGTCTGACCCGAAGGAGAGAACATGGCCCAGAATATCGACCGCGTAGTACTGATCGGCGTTGCAGGAGATTCAGGTTGCGGCAAATCCACCTTTCTGCGGCGGTTGAGCGACTTATTTGGCGAAGACCTGATTACTACCATCTGCCTGGACGACTACCACTCCCTCGATCGCTATCAGCGCAAAGAAAAAGGCGTCACGGCCCTCGATCCTGCCGCCAATAACTTCGACCTCATGTACGAGCAGGTGGCGGCGCTCAAGTCCGGTCGCAGTATCATGAAGCCCATTTATAACCATGAAACGGGTCTGATCGATCCTCCCGAAAAAATTGACCCCAACCACATTATCGTGATCGAGGGCTTGCATCCGATGTACGACGAGCGGGTGCGCAATCTGCTCGACTTCAGCGTCTATCTCGACATCAGCTCCGAAATTAAAGTGGCCTGGAAAGTGCAGCGGGACATGGCAGAGCGCGGCCATACCTACGATGACGTTCTGCGTTCCATTGAAGCCCGCCGCCCCGACTTCGAAGCCTATATTGACGTGCAAAAGCAATATGCCGATGTGGTTATCGAAGTGCTGCCCACCGATCTTCTGCCCGAGCTCGACAAAGAGCACAAGATCTTAAAGGTGCGTTTGATTCAAACTGAAGGAGTAGATAACTTCGAGCCAGCCTATCTATTTGACGAAGGCTCCACCATTGACTGGATCCCCTGCGGGACCAAGCTGACCTGCTCGTATCCCGGTATCAAGCTGCACTACGGACCCAGCACTTTCCACGGCAAGCCCGTTTCTCTCTTGGAAATTGACGGCCAAATCGATAATCTCGAAGAAGTGATCTACCTCGAAAATCACCTCAGCAGCCTGTCTACTAAGCAGTATGGCGAACTGACCGAATTGCTGCGCAAACATCCCGAATACCCCGGTTCCCGCAATGGTTCCGGTTTATTCCAAGTGATTGTGGGCCTCAAGCTGCGGGCCATTTACGAAACCATCACTTCCCAAGCCCAGTTGGCTGCGGTCTAGCAATGGTACTGAACTGACAGCGGTGCGAGTCCCGAGCTGGAGGAGCGATCGCGCCTCAGGGCTAAACTTGTAAAAGACGACAATAAAGATACACCCTAACGGAGAGCCGGATCGTGCTGCTATCGAAAGGATTCGAGGTGGAAATGTACACGGGTACTCCAGAGGGGGTGAGTGTTGGCTTTTCCGATCGCATTGCCGCTGCTCTGCCCGGTTTCGCGCGCGAGCCCGACAACCGCAATGTGGAGTACATAACCGATCCGATCTTCAGCTACGATCGTCTGCCCTGCACTCTGCTCGCGCCTCGCGCTCAGCTGCGTCAGTTCTTAAGGCGGCAGGGTAACTATACACTTCTGCCCGGTAGCACGCTGGCCTTGGGTGGAAGCGATCGCTTCCACCGTTCCGATCCCGACAATCCCTATCACAGCTATATCGAGAAAACCTATGGCACCGATGTGGTGACGGCTAGCGTGCATATCAACCTCGGTATTGACGATCCCGAGCGTTTGATACAAGCCACCCGGTTACTGCGGGCTGAGGCAGCTTTGTACTTAGCCATCAGTGCGGCGTCCCCCTTTCTCGATGGCCAGGTGACGGGTTTTCATTCCAGCCGCTGGAGCATGTTTCCCAGAACGCCAGCTCGGGTGCCGCTGTTTTTAAACCAACAGCATTATATCGATTGGACCTACGAGCAGTTGGCAGCAGGCACGATGCAAAATGTGCGCCATCTGTGGCTATCGGTGCGCCCCAACGGTCCCCAGCGACCCGAGCAACTCAATCGGGTGGAGGTACGGATTTCGGAGATGGTGGGAGATCCGATCTCTTTATTGGCGATGACGGCATTGATGGAGGCGCGGCTGTTGCAGATGTTGCGCGATCCCGAGCGCTTCGATCCGCTGAATGGGGCGTTTGCGCCGTCAGAGATGGCTGAGATTTGCGATCGCAATGAAGCGGCGGCAGCAAAAGATTCGCTCGATGCCCGCTTAATTCACTGGAAAACGGGGCAAGAAATTGTGGCGGCTGAGTGGATCGAACAGCAGTATGCCGAGGCGTGGCTGACCGTTCACCCATTGGGCTTTAGTTGTTTTTTATCGCCGCTGCAAAAGATCTTGAGGGAGGGGAACGAGACTCAGCGCTGGTTGCGCCAGGTGAATGCTGGCCGGAGCGTGCAGCAGGTTTATCGCGACGCCATCCAGGATTTGGAGCAGCGAGAAATTGAGCTGATGGAAGCGATCTGCACTCCTGCTATGGGTCGGGCAACTGGAATGGACCTCTTGCCTACATAAGCAAGCGCGAGTTTCGCGACAAATAGTTGGGGTAACCGTATCGCGACTCCTGCTGGCTGAGCGAGCCAAAGCTAGATTCCTAACAAAAAATTGCTACACTAGGCTATCGGTAAGCGATCGAAGGGCGATCTCGCATGAGTCATGCAAGCGAAAACAAAAACGCTATCACCCTTGCCGACGTCATGACTGGAATTGACGAGCTCAGACAAGCCACTGAAGAGCAAGGAGAAAGGTTGTCGGGTAAACTCGAAGTCTTGACCGGGCAAGTTGGCAAACTCACTGAGGGATTGACGGAAATTCGAATGGGTTTTACAGAAATCCGAATGGATTTTACAGAGATTAAAGAAACAGCGATTAGGCAAGAGGGTAATATTTCTCGGCTTGTGAATGTCGTGGAACGTCAATCCCAAATGCTGGAAACCTTGTTACAAGAGCGCCAATAATAGGGATGCTCTCCACTTTTTCGTACGTTCTCTACGTCTGTAGATCGGTTTGTAGGGCGATCCCCGATTTCGGTAGGTTGGGTTTCGTTATCTCAACTCAGCATTATCTCTGCATTCGGTCTTTCGCCGTCAGCCCTTCGTAATTGGTTTGTAGCGGACTCCGCTCTAGAATGGGGGAGGTTTATCTTTCTTTACATTTAAAGCTTGCATGACGCTGTCTTCCCTCGGACTCAATCGCCTTCGCTGGAGCCCCGAGCTCGCCGCTATCCTCTTGGTCTACTTCGTCCAAGGGGCTCTCGGTCTGGCTCAACTGGCCATGAGCTTTTACTTCAAAGACGAATTGGGCGTCAGTCCGGCCCAAATGGCAGCCCTGCTGGGCATCACTTCCATCCCTTGGACCATCAAACCTCTCTACGGTTGGATGTCCGATCGCTACCCCATCGCCCGCTATCGCCGCCGACCCTATCTCCTGCTCTCGGGAACATTGGGCTGTCTCGCCTGGTCTGCCCTCGCCACCATCGTGCATTCCGCTTGGGCCGCCACAGTCGCAATGACGGTCAGCTCGCTGTCGATCGCGATCGCCGATGTGATTGTGGATGCGATCGTGGTGGAACGCACTCGTCTCGAAGATCGCGCTGGGGCGGGAACCTTGCAGTCTTTGGCTTGGGGCTCCACCGCCGTAGGCTCGATTGCGACCGCCTATTGGGGCGGAGCCCTACTCGATCGCCTCTCCCCCCAAGCCGTCTTTGGTCTGACGGCAACCTTGCCATTGCTCGTCGCCATCGCCGCTCTGGCGATCGCCGAAACACCTCTCCCTCAAAGCGATCGAGCCTCTATCGATCGAGCCTCTACTAGCTGGACCCAAGTCCAACAAGTCTGGCGAGCCATCAAGCTGCCCAGCATTCTCCTGCCCACCGCTTTCATCGTGGTCTGGCAAGCCACCCCCAGTGCCGAATCTGCCTTTTTCTACTTCGTCACCAACGATTTGGGGTTCGGCCCCGAGTTTCTCGGTCGAGTGCGCTTAGCCACTAGCATTGCCTCCCTCATCGGAATTGGCATTTTTCAACGCTGGCTGCGTGCCGTCCCACTCCGCTCCATCCTGTTCTGGATAACCCTGATTTCATTTGGTTTGGGCATGACCAGCCTCATTCTCGTGACCCACACCAACCGCTTGTGGGGCATTCCAGACGAATGGTTCAGCCTCGGAGATAGTGTCGTCCTGACCGCTGCCGGACAAATTGCCTTTATGCCCATTTTGGTCTTGGCCGCGCGACTGTGTCCTGCAGGCATCGAAGCCACCCTGTTTGCTTTGCTAATGTCCCTCCTCAACTTATCCGGCCTGCTCTCTAAAGAGCTGGGGGCATTGCTCATGCAAGGGTTGGGGGTGACTGAAACGGAGTTTTCCGCCATGACGGCGCTCGTGGTTATCACCAATCTCACCACCCTCCTGCCCCTCCCTCTCCTGCGCTGGCTGCCAGATGACTCGGCTACGGGCAAGCCTGAGCCAGAGGCGATCGAAGACCTGTTGTTAGATCTCAAAGCTGAATCGCCAGCTTCGTCCCAAATGGAGGAACTCGCTGGCAATACAGTGGCGATATCGAGTTCAATTGCTCCATCGACGGGAGAGAGTTGATTCCGTATTGAGCGACTGTACTCTAAGCCGAGATCGATCCCAACAGATTCCTTAAACTGCGTCTATTCAGCCTTCTTCGCCACAATAAACACTGCTTTGCCCTTGCCTGGTTGCCATTGGTAGTCAATCTGAAAATCGGCATCGGTCAAACTATCCTCCAATTCTTTGGCTTAAGGTACTCGCGCGAGATCTGCAGTTAATCCATAATCAATGCTGTCCCATGCGCTCCTTGCCGGTAAAGAGCATACTCGACAAACCTGTGGCCAAGTCCCTGCATATTCATCCGACTTCGGGCTCTTGCCAACTTTTGGCGATCTGGAAAATAACCCGTCAATATCTTCTGGAGTTGGGTACGTCTAAGCGTCAGGCAATTTTGACCGGCCTTAGCCGTAAAGGTTATTGGCGCTTGTCAAGAACGCTGGCGACGCACAGTGGGATGACTAATGAGTGGCTAAAAGAGCAGGGATTGCTATCAATTCGCGACCTTTGGATGAAAGCCCAAGGGTATGCGAAATAGCCTCAATTCATATTTGCTCCGCGATATTGAACCGCCCTGTGCGGACCCGCTTGCAGGGTGGTGTGGGAGGGGGGAGTTAAACACTTCTCCCTATCCCGATTAGGTTTGATGGCCCACTTGCAACAGATAAGCCAATTATGGCGATCGCAGGTTAGCACCTCCCAATTTTACCAACAAAACTTAAGGAAAGCAGAAACCTAATGTTCGACACATAACCGAAGATAGTATCGAATGCATGGGGTTCGCCCCGGTCCATGCGTTTGTTAGATTTCCAGTCAAAGAAGGTTGATGAAATCTTCAACTGGGATCCGGGCCTGTTTGAGGATGTGTGAAAGAGTAGACCGTTTGATCGGCTTGTGAGCCGGTACGGTGAGCTTGAGGGTCTCGTCGACAGTGTGTTTTTGGAGCCGGATGTGGCTGCCTTTTTGGCGCACAACAACCCAGCCATCACGCTTAAGCGCTTTGATTACAGCGTTGTAATTTACGCTGGGAACTTTGGTCATATAGCGATCTGGACAACTTCTGAATCAGGTCTGAAGTCCCAGTCATCCTCGATAGGTTCCAGATACAACTCAATCGCCTCGCGGATGTTGGCCAGCGCTTCATCTTTGGTATCGCCCTCACTGATGCAACCCGGCAGCCCCAGGGCAAGAGCCGTGTACCCACCTTCGTCACTGGGTTCCAAGATGATTTGCAGTTCCATCGCCTTTTACCTCCGCAGCCATGCTATTTCAGGGGGGCTGTCCCGGTCAACCTAACGTCGCTAATCAGCCGCGCGGCTTTTTGCGTCGGCTGCATTAGCATTGTTATGGGCTTTTACAAATACCAAGCGAATTTCAGACTCACCTTCCTCTGTTTTAGCGTTGATGATAATATTACCATCTCGCTCAAATCTTAAATCTTCAAGCTTTGTTTGAAATTCCTCAATTTTCTTGTCTTGTCCCCTGAAAATTGTTCCAATTGATTTCCGGTAAATACTATCCAGAACTGACACAACTTCACTGCAATGCTCATATATCGCATCGTCTAGTTTAACTGTTCGACTATCCCTCTTCTGTCAAGTCAGTCATGATGGAGCCAATATCCGCTATACAGATGGCATGGAGAAAATATAAATATAAGCTCCAGATGTATACGGGGCAAAGACTAGAGGGTTTATTCTTATTCATAAGAGAGCTCTATATTCAAGAGCAAAAGCTTTCCACAACTTTAAATCCGATCGTCAAACTGACGGCAAATGCAGAGATGAAATCCTCAAATCCTTACAGAACAGCTATTACAGGCGAGAAGCATTCTTTTTTCAAGTAGCTCAATCCTAAAAAAGTTATCTATCAATTTATCGAGCTTATCCCAATACGACAGAAGAGGGATAGTACTTTTTCATACAGATATACTTGCTTACTGCCGATATTATTTAGGAGGCTTTTTATTTAAAGTTGTTAGCCCAATCTTTCCCTATTTTTTTAAACGAGCCAGCAAATTATATGATGTAGTTTTCTTTTCTTCTCGCGAGCAACTTGACAAGTATAAACCTATGATAGATACCCGTACTGAGTATCTTGCTTATCAGGGGGTTGATTGTCAAAAATTTAAACCTCAAAATATCCTTTATAATCCTATACCTGGTGATACCCGCCCAACTCTTCTATTCGTTGGCCGTCTTGCGCGAGAGAAGAATATCACTCAACTCTTACATATTTTTCCAATAGTTTCTGCTAAAATTCCTGATATTCAACTAATTATAGTGGGCACTGGTCCCCAAGAAGAGGAACTTCGAGAGCTTGTCCAAAGGTTGAGATTAAACATATACATATGGGGTATTTCAACTGGAACTGAATTATTGGGTTGGTTTTCCCGAGCTGATGTATTCGTAAATCCTTCTATTACTGAAAACTTCTGTACAACGACTAATGAAGCGCTTGCCTCTGGCACGCCTGTTGTTGCTTGCATATCTTCCTCAACTTCTGAGCAGGTTAACCACGGTCAGAATGGTTTTCTGGCCGAACCGAATAATCCATTAGACTTTGCCAACAAGGTAATCTCTATTCTTGAAAATCCCTTACTTAAGGCAAATATGTCTAAGAACGATCGTTCTTTTGTGCTTAAATATGATTGGCCTAATTGTATGAATAATTTTGAGACAAAGCTTTATAAGTTGATTCGTGAATACTCTATTTCTAATAAAGATAAATCTCTTGTTCCTTGATTTCAGATTCTATTGTAAAAAAATCCGATAAAGACTGAAGCCAGCCTTCAATGATAAGATAGGCTGGTTTTTGGAGAATGACACTTTGGCAATTTTTTTGTGGGAATTATCCTGTATAAGTGTTACATAGATGCTTTGAGCTACGAGAGCTCGACTCAAACAGGGAGTGAACCGGTGACATCAGCCGCAAATCGAGTGTCCCTATCCAAGCTATCTCAGGCTGGATTGATTGGGTTTTTAGTTCTATTGGGTTTAGCTGTCGGTGTATCTGCCCAAGACTCTGAAGCAGGTTTGCAGAAAGACCTCAGCAGCGATCGCCCCAGTTGGTTGAGTACCTCGGGCAGCCGCCGCAGTGACGCGTCCGATTCTATTACCGTCGAGCTGGGTCAAGAGGTTTTAGTCGATCGCCTCAACGACGAGCCTGCCGCTGCTCGCCGCTCTGCCCCTCCCTCGCGGGTGATTCTGATGGAGCGGTCTAGCGGCCAGCAATTTATTCTCAATCCCGGCCAGGATATTGCGCTAATCTTGCCCCTCGATAAAGTGAGGGGCGGTCTCTATCAGGGATTGCTCTATCCGCTACCCTATATCGCTCCTGTCTCTTCCGGCTACGGCATTCGAGTTCACCCCATTACCGGCCTGGAGAGTTTCCATCAGGGCATCGATTTAGCTGCCCCTGCCGGTACCCCCGTTCTAGCCGCTTACTCCGGTCAAGTCATTGCAGCTGGCCCTGCAGGCAATTTGGGCAATGCCGTGGTGTTAGCCCACGACAACAGTCGCCGCACCCGCTATGGTCACATGTCTAGCATTGTCGCCCAGCCCAACACCTGGGTGGAGCAAGGGCAGTTGATTGGCTATGTGGGCTCGACGGGGCGATCGACGGGACCGCACTTGCATTTTGAGTTTTGGACTCGGGCTAGTGGGCAGTGGTTGGCGATCGATATTAGCGAGCAATTGAGGTTAGCCGTGGCGGCAGTGCGATCGCCTGCCGAGACTTCGCTAGGCAATATCAATGCGATCGGAGGAAACTGAGGGCATCGGTTTTCCTAGTGCGCTGCGATCGGTGCTGTCGTTAATCTAGCGATGATATGTGGTCTCGCGCACAGCAGAGTTGGGTTGTTGGCGTGCGACCTTCTGCTTGCGACCTCCCAAGCCCAACAGGCCCCAGTTGGCCCGCGCTTCAATCGCGTCCAGCAACATTGTTTGGCACATTCAGTGTCTCGACTTTATCGAGAGAGAAGAGAGGATAAACATACTCGGGTTCAGACTTGATTTGTGGGAATACTCAGCCACTATGCCACAACCTTAGCCTTTGACCAAACACCATTTTCATCTTCATCGTACTGCTCGCGAATCATTTCCCAAGCAGTTTGTTCGGCTTTTGTTTCATCGTCAGTTGCGTCCAAAACAGCGTTGTAAGACTCGATAAAAGCCACCTGTGCATCTTCAGAAAGATGAGAGCGGATTTCGGGCGATAAGTCTTCAGCACCATCGCAATGACCGGAACGCTGACGCGGTAAAGTGCTCTGGCTGATATGAACTTCTTCACCGCCAGCGCTTTCCATCAAGAGTTGAAACTCGCCCGTGCGATCGGCAGGCACCTCAGCCATCACGATAAACTCGCCCGCTTGCAGCCGCGTTTGATAAATTGTTGCCTTGTCTTCGGGCATGCCCAGCGCTGTTAGTGCCGATACTAGGCCAATGCCCGCACTGCCCGCGATCGCGCCACTGGCAGCCCCGAGTAACACCGCGCTGATGGGGCCAGCGGCCACCACCGTACCGACGAACGGCACAAACAATAAACCCACACCGGTTAACAAGCTCAGTAGCGAACCGAACAGCGAGCCGAAAATGGCGCCTGTTCTCAGCCCGCCTAAGATAACGTCTTTCTTGGAGATAAAGCCTGTAATTTTCGTCTCGGACTTAAAGTTGCGACCCATCACAGAAATGTAATCGTTAGGAACGCCGCGATCGAGTAAGCGGCGCATCAAGCCATCAATCTGTTCTTGCTCTTTAAAAACAGCAGATATTGTCCGCTCGGCAGTATAGTTTTCAGCCTTCTCAGTCATGTTGAAACTCCTTAACTCTTGTGTGTTAGCGATTGCCTGTGGGAGCGATCGTGCTGTCGGACGACAGTCAGTGCGGTTTCGCGATACAAGCTCACTGCAATACCTGAGGGCTAGTTCGTGCCAGCAGGTTGACGATCTTCAATCCCAAACCGAATGTTGCTCGGTTCTAAACTCTGACCTTCAATGAACGAGCGCAACATCCAAGCCATCTCCTCGTGCTGCTCCATCATTCCTGTTAAGAAATCTGCCGTTCCTTCATCGTGAAACTGTTTGCTACAGGCATCGAGGTGCTGGCGCAGATTGCGAATAATCGTCTCGTGGTTTTCCATTAAGCGAGACACCATCTGAGTCGTGTTGGGAATATCGCCGGGATGCTCGCCAATCGTGGCGTGCTGCAAAAATCCCGCTACAGTGCCGACTGGGTATCCGCCTAGGGCACGCACGCGCTCGGCATAGGCGTCGATATTGGTGCTTAAAGCTTCGTAATGCTCGTCCCACAGTTCGTGCAGCGAACGAAACTGAGGCCCAACCACATCCCAGTGATACTTTTTAGTCTTGACAAGTAATAAGTATGCATCCGATAAATCTTGGTTGAGTAAATCAATGACCCCTTGCCGCTGCTCGTCACTCAGACCAATATTAATGCTTCTCATGAAAAGCCCCGTCAAATCTACACACCTCTATTCAATAAAATTCCAAATAAATTAAAATCTACCTAGAAGGTGATTTATTAGAATTTCTATCTCTATCGCAAGTGCGATCGCCCTATCGCCTTGCAATAATCCAGACTGCATGAACGATACCGGGAATATATCCGAACAACGTCAACAAAACATTCAGCCAAAACTGACCTGTAAGCCCCACTTGGAGAAAAACCCCCAGTGGTGGTAGCAGAATTGCACAAGCCAACCGAATAAGATCTACAGCCTTAATTTCTCTCATCAACAAAGCCCATCAAGATCGATCGATTGTTCGATCGGTATATTGCTCCCAATACCATTACATCATTGGCTCGAAGCCTGCGAGTCCTTAATGAATTTAATTGCCAAACATATCTTCTACTCTGTCGGCTATATCTTCAGCAGTATCTTGGACGTTTGATTGAAATTTTTCGAGGTTACTTTGAGTTTTTCCAATGGCTTGCTTTGTTTGACCTTTCACTTGGCGAGCTGCTCCCTTTGCCTGACCAGTCACTTGACCGACAGAGCGCTCAACTTTACCGGTAACTTCTTCCACTTTCCCTTCAACTTGGTTACGTGCGCTCGACTGACTAATGGCAAATATACTGGAGTCATGCAGTAACGAAGCCGTTGCCTCGCGATTGAAGCCAATAACAATCAGAGCTAAAGTTATACAGGCTATTGTCGCGGCCATCCGACGCAATGCAGTCAGAAATCGAGCTAAGCGCAATCCTAAAATCATCTTGTTTATCCAATCAGTACAGCCTTTATTGTGCGGCAATTGTGCGCTGACATACATCGCTCTAAAGCTAGACTTGACTGTAGTCTTTTCGTGTCTCTATTAAACTTTTGATAGAGAGATTCATCTGCGAGAGTTCAGACTGATGCACAAAAGTGCCGTTACTCTCGGTTTTTACTGAACGTGTCTCTCCTAAAGTCGAGCTGAAACCGACTAGCGATCGCGAGCCCATCAGCATTTCTCGTCAAACCAGAGCAACTTCCTTCTTGACGGTTACGGTGCTACCGCATGAGAGCGATAGACAAGCTTGCGAGCTTCGAGATACTATTTCTGGGTCGAGCGCGCTGGTCGTGTCTGCGGAACTTCCTCCAACATGACGATAATGCCCGTGCGTCCAGTTTCGAGGGTCGCATCACTCATCATGTCCTGAACGCCCACTTGCAGACTATCTTCCACAATCTGTTTAATGTCGGGGCGGAGGGCTTCGTCCAAGCTATCGCGCACGTCTTCAGCCAGTTCGGAGTCGCTCTCAGTTGACAAAAGCTGCTCGGCTGGAGTGATAGAGCCTTCAACCACGATCGCCACTTGCTGCTGCGAGAGTTGACAGGTCACCTGACTCGGGCGATGGCCGAGACGCTCGGCAAACAGACTAGACATGCGCTGCGATAGCGTTCGTTCGAGTTGTCCGCTAGTGGGCAAGTCTTCGTTAGTATCGCTCATGTGCTGTAGCTGCCGTATCGTTCCTAACTATCAATCATAAAGTAGGACGGTAGCTACAGCACCACAGCAGCAGGGCAGTGGATCGCCACTAACAAGTTAAGCAGACAGATCCACTTAAGTTACTAACAACGATGCACTGCTAACAAAAATTGAGGAATCGCGCCCAGCACTTCCGCTCAACGGAAAACTAGCGATGGCGGGTCGCGAATTACACGTTTTAATTTAGGTTGCTATTGACAGATTAAATTATCTTTGTGGAATTAGCTTGTATCTTTAGTAAGAAGTTTGATTGATTGTCAACTTTTCCAATCCCCTACGAGACAGTTCCACTGCTCGGGGGTATCGAACGGGTATATCGAAGGGCTCGAAAGGGATGTCGAGCGGTATACCGCTATCGATAGTTTGTAAATTGCAGGGGCACGGGATAGTCACTTTCCTTTAAAAGTTGGATAGCCGCTTGCAGCACATCTTTGTCTTTAGCCGATACCCGCAGCGAGTCTCCTTGAATCGATGCTTGGACTTTTTTGAAGGCATCGCGAATTTGCTTGACCATTTTCTTGGCCAGCTCTTTTTCAATCCCCTTTTTGAGGGTAACCACTTGGCGGATGCGATTGCCACTGGCGCTCTCGGGCGTACCGAACTCGAAGATCTTTTGGGAAAGATTGCTTTTGGAGGCTTGGATGCGCAAAATATCTTGGATCGCCTTGAGGGAGAGATCGCTGTCGGTGTTGATGGTGAGGGAAGCGTCGTCGAGATCGAGGGTACTTTTGCTGGATTTGAGATCGTAACGGGTTTTGACTTCTCGCATGGCTCGATCGACAGCATTCACCAAGTCTTGGCGATCGAAGTCGCTCACCACGTCAAATGAATAGCTGGAAGCCATCAAAATACCTCAAATGCTTCAGGGACCGATTTCCATCCTATCTTGCTGGGGAAAGCTGAGAACGGTCTGGTGTGCGCCGCCTGCAAGACAGGCGGCGCACGATCTTGAAGAGATCGGTCACGATCGCCTCTAACTGTAAAATTTGACGCGATTGTCACTCCATTACCTGCTTCTGTTGGGTATGGTTATGGAACGTGTGGAGTTAAACCCGGACTGCCCTCCAGCCGAACCGGAAGGCGAGTGCCATCGCTCGTTTGAAGCGATTTTAGCAATGCTTTTTAAGCTTGGGAGATAGCGATGAGAGGCGATCTCAACGGCAAATCAAGACTGTGGCTAGCTGGCTGGATTGGCGGAGGGGCGATCGCCCTCGGGGCCGCAATGGGATTGGCGAACCGAATACCGCAGGCAGTCGTCTCTCCCTCAGCCCGAGCCCAACAGATTTTTAGCTCCGAACGAGAGGCCGAACGGTCTTTCTTACAAGCCGCCGAGGCATTAGAGCACAGTCGGGCAGCCCTCGCCCTCTCGCTGCTCGAAAACCTCGAGGTCGGCTTACCCAACTTGGCCGATCGGGTCTTGATGATGCGGGCGATCGCCTATGAAACCGCAGCCAGTCCCGTCTCTGCCGAACGTACCTGGACCGAGCTGATCGACAGCCATCCCCGCAGCCCCCTCGTTCCCCGCGCACTCTTGGGGCTGAGGCGCACCGATGAGTTGCGATCGCGCTTCCCCAATCACTCCGTCACAGTGGAGTATTTGCAGGCGGCGATCGAGCAACAGCCCCACAATGTCGAGTTGATTCGCCACCTGGCCCAGATCGCCCCCGACAGCGAAGGGCTCTCCCCCCACATCAACCGTTGGGTGGAGCTCAGCCGCGCCAGCTTCGGCCCCGATGACTGGCAGTTGGTTGCCGATGCCTATTGGGCACAACGGGAATACGGTCGGGCCTCTCGCGCCTATCAACGCACCCGCGTCACATCCCAAAATCTCTATCGCCTCGGACGCGCCCACCACATTAGTCGCGAACCGATTGCTGCTGCCGCTGCCTATGGTAGACTGCTCGCCCAATTCCCCAACGCGGCAGAAACGGGAGAGGCTCGCTTGCGCTGGGCCGAAGTCGTCAATACCGCCACCGCCATCTCTCTCCTGCAGCAGGAAGCCGAGTTCGATCGCGACACGTCCCCTCGGGCGCTGCAACGCCTCGCGCGCACTTACGCGCAGTCCCGCAGCCCCGTCTCGGCAGCAGCAGCCCGACAGGAATTGTGGCAGCGCTTTCCCCAGCACTCGGCAGCAGCAGCAGTGGCTTGGGAGGTGGCGCTGCAGCGGGCCGCAGCGGGGAATTTCTCCGGGGCAGCGACGCTGGCCCAGCAAATTGCGTCGGAACAGCCCAGTACCGATTGGGGGGCGCAGTTACGCTTTTGGGCGGGGAAATGGATGGCGCGGGCAGGCAATCACGCGGGCGCGGCAGAAGCCTACCGGTTGGTGTTGCAAGATGCCCGATCGAGTTACTACGCTTGGCGGGCGGCGGCTCTGCTCGGGCTTCCTACCGGAGATTTTCGCGTTGGCCGCACTGCGGTTTCGCCGAACTACAATCCCGCGCTTCTGCCACTCCCCCAAGCTTCTGCGGCAGTGCAGCAGTTGCACCAGATGGGGGCAGCAGATGCGGCTTGGCAGCAATGGAGTTGGGAAGCAGCGGGGCGGCAGAACGAAACCGCAGCTGCTTTATTTACCGGCGGTGTACTGCGCAATCGCGGCAGCAGTTATTTCGATCGCCTCAGCGGCATCAATCAAGTGGCCAGCCTACTGACATTGGCCAAACAAGGGGACCCCGTCGCCCGTCAACTGCAACAGCGACCAGACTTTTGGCAAACGGTTTATCCCCTGCACCACTACGAAACGCTCGTGGCCGAGACGGCAGCATTCAACCTCAATCCGCTGGTGATGGCGGGGTTGATTCGCCAGGAATCGCGCTTCGAACCCGAGATCGTATCTCGTTCGGGGGCATTGGGGTTAACTCAGGTGTTGCCCAGTACGGGGGCCTGGATTGCCGGACAAATTGGTCGACCCCGCTTCGATTTGCGCAATCCAGAAGACAACTTACACTTTGGCGCTTGGTATCTCGACTACACCCATCGCACCTACCAAAACAACTCCATGTTGGCGATCGCCAGCTACAATGCCGGTCCTGGGAATGTTGCCAAGTGGATGCGGGAACGCAGTTTAGCTGACCCCGATCTGTTTGTGGAGCAAATTCCGTTTAACGAGACCCGTCATTATGTCAAAGCGGTGTTGGGCAATTATTGGAATTACCTGCAAATCTACGCGCCAGACACCAATAATTTGAGCGCCTTGGTTCAGTCTGCGGTGCGATCGCCTCAGAGTTAATGGAGTGGGGCGATCGGGTTTGGCCGAGATAGATTAGCGCCTCGATCTGGGTATCTTGAATAGCAATATTGCAAATTCACGTTCCCCAGGAGTTCAATTGTGAGTGACCCCGTTCGACTGTCTTGGCGTCGTCTGATGACTCAGCGAGCTCCGATCGCATTGATGATGACGGGTTTATTCCTCGTTTACAGTTGCTTTCTGCTGTTCGAGAGCGATCTATTTAAACTCGCCGCCATCACCATTGGCTTACTGCTGTTAGCTGCCGGTATTTGGTATGACTCCAGCCCATTTTTGTCGAATGAGCGGCATTACGTTGTCTTGCGTGCTGAGGTCGAACACTTCATCAAGCTGACTCGGCAGCTCAACAGAGCCGCAGTTGACGGCGCCGACGGGGAAACCGTTGAGGGCATCAAAGCGTCCATGCACGCTTCTGTGGAACAGATGCATCGAGTGGCTGGTTTGAGCGATTCGGAGCCGTCTCCCCAAACCTTATCGACCGGCATCCCGGCCAACGCCGAATAGCGATCGCCATTCGAGACTCGATCCTGTATTCTGGTTTATCTACAACTATCGCCTGCGGGACAAATTCGATGTCCCAGTGGTCAGTTTGGCGATCTTGAGTGACGAGCAGGCCAATTGGCGACCCAATGAATTTGCAACGAATCTGTGGGGCTGCGAGCTGAGCTTTCGCTTTCCCACGGTGAAGCTGTTAGATTACGGGCAACGCTGGAAAGAACTGGAAACCAGCCAGAATGTGTTTTCCACGGTAGTGATGGCGCATTTGAAGGCTCAGGCAACGCGGGGTCAGCCAAACGAGCGTAAGGGTTGGAAATGGAGTTTGACTCGGCGATTGTACGAGCGTGGTTACGAGCGTCAGGCGATCTTGAGTCTGTATCGGTTTATCGATTGGGTCATGCAGTTACCCGAGGAATTGGAGCTAGAATTTCGGACAGAGTTGGAGCAATGGGAGCAGGAGGGTCGGATGCCTTATCTCAGTACGATCGAGCGCATGGCACACCAAGAAGGCCGCAAAGAAGGTCGCGAAGAAGGACTCGAACAAGGTCGCGAACAGGGAGAGCGGGCATTGATTTTGCGCCTGCTCGCGCGACGATTCGGGGAAATGTCTGCGCAGCGCCAAGCTCGCATAGCAGCACTGGCACTGCCTCAGTTGGAAGCACTGGGGGAAGCGCTATTGGATTTCCAGAGTGGGGCGGAACTGGATAGTTGGTTGGATGAATGTGATTCGTGAAGACGATCGCCTCGGCCTTGCGTTCAAATAGAACAACGCTCGACCGAACGATTTCCAAAGCATTGAGTGGCCCGATCGGTCTGTGATTAATCTGCGAATCTCTAAAGCGAGCTTTGGCAAAACGATGCACAGTCGCACCCGAAACGCGATCGCGATCGGCCTCGTCCTGTTGGGCGTTGGAGCGATCGTTCGCTTGCTCCCCTATCTCGCCCCCATTCGCACCGCCGATATTGCCCAAGACGATCGCGCCATCACCTTCCGCGATCGCAATCGCCTCCTACTCGGAACTTTGCTAACCCGCGATCGCAACCACACTGCCGTCGTCCCTCTAGACGAGATCTCTCCCCACTTCATTCAAGCCATATTGGCCGCCGAAGACGCCGACTTTTACGATCGCGGCCCCGTCGATCTGCCCGCGATTGCTCGCGCCAGCTACCAAGCCATCCGCCACCGTCGCATTGTCAGTGGGGCGTCAACCGTCACAATGCAACTGGCCCGCCTGTTGCAGCCTGCCCCCCGCACAATTCCCCATAAAGTGCGGGAAATTTGGCGATCGTGGCAACTGGCTGCGGGCATGACCAAAGACGAAATCCTGACGGCCTATGTCAATCGCTTGCCAATGGGGGGCAACATCTACGGCATCGAAGCCGCCGCCCGCATTTACTTCGGCACCCCCGCCGCCGATCTCAGCCTCGCTCAAGCCAGCCTGCTGGCGGCCATCCCCAACAACCCCAACGGACTCAATCCCTATTACCACTGGGATGCACTGCTGCGTCGCCAAACCTACACGATCGAACGCATGCTGGAGGAAGGGCTCATTACCCGTGCAGAGGCCAACCGCGCCTATACCGAAACCCTCTCTCTGCAAGACCGCCAGCACGGCATCGTTGCCGCCCCCCATTTCCTCTTTTGGGCTGCCGCACAGCTCCCCGCAAAACACGGCACCGAAGTCGTCACCACCCTCGATCGCCCCCTGCAACAGTTTGTCGAAACCCAAGTGCGAGAGGTGGTCCGCGCCCTGGCCGATCGCAACGTACGGCAAGCAGCGGCGATCGCGATCGACAATCGCACGGGGGAAATTCTGGCCTACGTCGGCTCCCCCAACTACTTCGCCGGACAGGACGCCGCCCAATTCGATGGCGTACAAGCCTTACGTCAACCGGGCTCCACCCTCAAACCTTTCCTCTACCAACTCGCCTTCGAGAACCGTACCCTCCGCCCCAACACTGTCCTGGCCGACATTCCCACCTACTACGCCCTCCCCGACGCCCGCATCTACCGTCCCGTCGATTTCGATCGCACCTTTCTCGGTCCCGTCCGAGTGCGGTTGGCGCTGGCCAATTCCCTCAACGTTCCGGCAGTGCGCGTGTTGGAGCGGTTGGGGGTGCAAGCCTTTCTAGATCGCCTGCAGCAATTGGGGTTCGAGCACTTGAACGAGTCGGCAGAGCATTACGGATTGGGGCTGTCGTTAGGGGGAGGGGAAGCGAGTCTGTGGGAACTGGCGCGAGCCTATGCGACGCTGGCACGGCAAGGGGAGGGGATTGAGTTGAGGGCGATCGCCGCTGGGGATCGGTCTCCAGGCGAGCGGGGAGAAACTCGGCTAGGGACTGCCAATAGCTGGGCTTTGGTGACGGATATGTTGGGCGATCGCTATGCGCGATCGGAGGCGTTTGGGGTCGATTCGGTGCTGAATCTATCTTTTCCAGCGGCAGTGAAAACCGGCACGTCATCGAATTTTCGCGATACCTGGACCATCGGCTTTTCAGCTGATTACACCGTCGCCACCTGGATGGGAAATTTTGATGGGGAACCGATGCAGGAGGTGTCGGGGGTGGATGGGGCGGCTCCGTTGTGGCATCGGATTATGTTGCACTTGCACGAAGATCGCGAGCCTACAGCCTTACCGGAGCCAGAGAACATGGTGCTGCGTCCCATC
This sequence comes from Synechococcus sp. PCC 7336, assembly GCF_000332275.1. Classification (NCBI taxonomy): domain Bacteria; kingdom Bacillati; phylum Cyanobacteriota; class Cyanophyceae; order Synechococcales; family Synechococcaceae; genus Synechococcus; species Synechococcus sp. PCC 7336. The sequence goes on along the minus strand of NZ_CM001776.1, from coordinate 4,515,207 downwards.
TGTGCGCTGTCGGGGCTCAAACCCACTGATGCCTGTCCCACGGTGGTGCAGGAATACATTTTCGAGCGAGATCTCGACGAGTACGATCGCCATCTCGATTCCTTGTATCAGCTCGTGGATGGCGAAGTTCGGTTGCAATTGCCGCCAGAGTACGACGAATGGCTGGCGTTGCAGGGGAGTACGCTGCTGTCCGATCGCGAGCTCAAAATCCTGTCTCCCCGAGAGGGCGATCGCTTTGTTTTCTATCCCGATCCGGCGATCGCTCCCGAGGCTACCCAGCAATTGGAATTTCGCTTGGCGGAATTTGCTGGGGGATCTGTGGAATGGCGTCTGAACGATCGGCTATTGCCCGAGCCTGACAGTAACAGCTTATTTTGGGAACTACAGCCGGGGGTTTGGACTTTAGAAGTGGCGAGTGGAGAGTTACGCGATCGAGTCACTTTTGCAGTCCAATCTACTCCTCAACGTCCTTTTAAGCCAGGATTTTCTCTTGTGGAATCTGCTCCTTAGCTATTCTCCAATATCTAGTTAATTCCTAATGGGTAGATCGCCAAATGTAGATATAATACCTGTAAGTTCCGCAATAATTTCATGAGGAAGATCGTCTAGTTTTAGCGTCAGCAATAGCGTGACAAATTCTTCAGATCTCAAGATGTCACCTTCGTATTTGGCGACGTTAATGACTCTTCCGCCTCCAGGCGATCGCGCCCAGGTCAAGTAAGCCAGATTGCGATCGTTGTAGAACTCCGTCAACCGCCTAGCAATCTCCTGACATCGCAGCAATGGAGTCCATTCGCCAAAGCTGCTTTCGAATACGATGACATCTGCATTGCCTAAATCTGTCCGGGTAACCAATGTTGAGGGATCGCCCCCATCACAGAAAAAGAAAGTATTTTGGTAACGTATCTGAAGGCTTGAGGAAGTAGGCATTGGCTCAGCCATCGCATCAGCCCAAAACAGAGAGCTGAAACTGCTAACACAGCCAGTCACCATCAGTACTGACAAGGTTGTCAAGAGGCTAGATTTAGCGTTCTTCAACTTCCTGTCAACCCCAACTTTATTAACCTCCAATATTGCAAGTGGCTTTACAGATTTAAATGGCTAATGTATGAGTGGATTGCCATCGCTAGACAAAGAGGTGACACCCTTAATTCCTGCTAAAATTTCCTGCGGATCGTCATCTGGCTTGAGTGTAATCAATAGCCGAACCAGATCGTCGAAGCCAAGCTCCAGAGCCTGAAGGTGATCCCAATCCACTTTTGAGATACAAACAACATTGGTGCCATTTGGCATCTGCTCAATTGTAAGATAGCTGATTATACCTAATTCATGAAAGTTTTGCGCTCTTTCCGCAATCTCTTGACAACGCTTTAGAGGTGGCCATCCGTTAAATCCTTCATATTGAAACTCAATCAATCGGGAATTTCCTAAATCAGAGCGGAAGACCAATGTCGGACGACCGAAGTTCTCACTATCACAATAGTATGTTTCACTATGTTTCTCTAGAGTGTCTGTATCAGTTTGGCTACTGGCATTTATGCTGGCAGAACTTAAGCAATTAAAACCGATTGAAGCCAGAGATATTAGAATCAAGCGAGGCAAAAAATGACTGATTGTGCTGCTCATGTCTCGATCTCCCTAAATGCACTACAACTCAAAGTTATTTCGCCAAAATAATAGCCTATCTCACTCTTATTCTAGGAGTGTAATTGATGCAAACACCTTCTCGGCATCGGGCAAATTATTCTCATAATCATCCAGCTCGGAAGTGTAGGTAATCAAAATAAAGTAATCTCTTGGCGTTATTGGCTCTATAATAATTCTTCTCCTTCTAAGGCTATACTCTCCATCATTTCCAGAGTAGACAATCTCGCGAGCCGGTCGATCTCCCAGTTGAATTCTTTCATCACTTTCAAGGCTAAAGGTCCCAAGCTGCTTAATCCTAGCGATCTGTGTCTCTGCATACTCATCAAAGTACACAGGGGGGACAATCTGTTCGATCTTAACTAGAATATTTGCCCGATAGGAGAATTCATTTCGATCGGGGGCCAGAAGCTGAAATAAATCCTTGGTGCCGGTTAAAACATTGGGTGGAAAGTTCTCGATGGGACGCCTCAACTCCCACGAGTTAGGATATTCAACACTGATTCCATAGTTTGTATTCCTATGAATACTGATTGTGTTCGAAGAGGTTGGCGAGCGTGGATTGCTAAGAGTTGGAGGGCTGGCGGCAGTATCCGAGCACTGTCCGTTGACTTTCGGCTGCCCTTCAGCACAGGGGCGGAGATTTTGCCAAGCCAGGTAACCGACACTGCTGACAAGTAAGGCGATCGCTCCGACCGCTACAGCAATTGGGGAAAAACGAATGGGACGCTTCTCAGTTAAGAGGGGTTCGACTTCATCCTGAAGCAGTCCGCACTCCGGGCAAAATTTTCCATGCACCTCGTACTCATCATGCTTGCGATCGGTATTGCCGTTTGTTGTGATACCGCGACATTTCCAAGACATATCAACTCGGCTCCCGTTGCAAAGCTCTATTCGATCGCAAAAAGACTTTACCGGACTCAGCGCGATTGCTCGACCCCACAAACCTCTCAGTGCTTTGCTGGAGCTGGCATATGCTGGCCTTCTCTGTTGAGATGAGATCGCGCCAGCCATTTTGTTCAGGTCTTCAGTCTCTGCGGGCGTATGGCCAGCATAGCAAGTCCAGTAAAGCCGAATCAGTCAGCCATCATGGATGGCTGCACAACAGATGGCTATCGTTTAGTAACAGAGTAGGCTAGCCGAATCGCCACTGGATAGGGTTTTCCCCGCAAAGAATCGGGTGCTCTCGATTAGTATGAGCTGCGCGTTCGTAAACTCATATCGGACTGCCAAGGGATAGCCCTAGAATCTCTGCCATCTGGCGATCGGCTAACTTAGTTTCAATCCGGTCAATACTCACAACTGGTAGGTTCGATAACTATGTCTGACGAACCCAAGGCGGTCCATCCATCGGAACCTGCAGCATTCGAAACCGAGCTGAGTTTCGATCGCTCGCCTAAAGCTGCGGCTGCCTACCTTTCGCCCCAGCAAGTGTTTTCCAAACAGGGATTGCAACAGCTCAATCAGCGCTCCGATCGCAAAGGGACTTTGCAGCTAGCTGGCCACGCGATCGCGATCGGGGCGAGCGGTTATTGCTGGCTCGCACATCTCCACAATCTTTGGATTGGCTTGCCTGCATTGGCGTTCTACGGCTTCAGTATTGCGATTCTGTTCATGCCCCTACACGAATGCGTCCATCGGACGGCATTCGCCAGCAATCGTGCCAATGACATCGTGGCTTGGTTCGCTGGGCTGTTTTCCCTGTATAACAGCACCTTTTACTGGCGCTACCACCAGTGGCACCACCGCTACACCCGCATTCCCGGCAAAGATCCAGAGCTGGCCGACCTAACTCCGACCAACGTATGGGAATACCTGTGGCTAGTCAGCGGCATTCCTTGGTGGATCGGCAAACTGAAAACCCACTTCCTCTGTGCTACGGGGCAGATGGCAGACATGCCCTATATTCCCAACAGTGCCCGCAGGCAGGTACAGCGATCGGTGCAAGTGCAGTTGTTGGTTTATGCTTTTGCGATCGCCGCTTCCCTCTACTTGCAACAACCCTGGTTTGTGCTGGGATGGTTGCTGCCTCTGGCGATCGGGCAGCCGATATTGCGGATGATTCTGTTAGCCGAACACACAGACTGCAGCCTAGACGCCAACCCCCTCACCAATACCCGCACCACATTGACTTGGGCACCCTTGCGATTCCTGCTCTGGAATATGCCCTTCCATGCCGAACATCACTTCTGCCCCTCAATTCCGTTTCACGCCCTCGGCAGCGCCCACCAGAAACTCAGACCCCACCTCAATCGCGTCGATCCCGGCTACCTATCGGTCAACCTGAAAATCTTGCAAAAACTGCGTCGTGGAGAACGAGTCAATTCCCCCGAGTTGCCGTATGTCTGAATGTTTGACGCTCGCAGACTTCCCGCTGCAATGTGGGGTGACACTGCCGGAGATTCAACTGGTCTATGAAACCTACGGGACTCTCAACGGCGATCGCAGCAATGCCATCCTCTATCCCACCTCCTACGGAGCCCACCATACCGATTTAGAGTGGCTCATCCGTGTCGAGGGCATTCTCAACCCCGCAGCTTATTTCATCATCGCCGTTAACGCCCTGGGAAACGGACTATCCAGCTCTCCTAGCAATCAGCCTCTGTGCGGCTTGGCAGAGCAACAGTTTTGGTTTACCCACTGGGACAACGTGCGGCTGCAAGCCCATCTCGTCCGCGAAGTGCTGAAGATCGATCGCTTGGCACTCGTCTACGGCTGGTCGATGGGGGCTCAGCAGGCTTATCACTGGGGAGCGTTATATCCCGATCGCGTCGCGCGAATGGCTGCTCTCTGCGGCACTGCCCGCACCACTCCTCACAATCGGATCTTTCTGCAAAGCCTGCGCTCGGCCTTAACCAGCGATCCAAGCTGGACGGGGAGCAGGTTTGAGGGGGTGCCCGAACGGGGGTTTCGGACCTTTGCCCAAATCTACGCTAGCTGGGCAGCCTCTCAGGCGTATTACCGCGAGGGACTGTTTTACTCGCTGGGCTACGCTTCATTGGAAGATTACCTCCTGCGGGGTTGGGAAGCTAGCTATCGCAAATGCGATCCGCGCAATTTAATTGCCATGCTCGATACATGGTTGCATTGCGATGTCGGAGATAATCCCCTCTATTGCGGCAATTACGAGGCGGCTTTGGGGGCCATCCAGGCTCAAACATTGGTGATGCCCGCTGAAACAGATTTGTACTTTACGCCGGAAGACTGTGCCGCAGAAGCCAAACTCATTCCCAAGGGGCAGTATTTACCAATCCCGTCGATTTGGGGACACCGTGCTGGCAATCCTTACCAAAATCCCGAAGACGAACGATTTATCCGAGAAGCTGTAGACCATTTGCTGAGGAGTGGTGATTAATGCTGTCTGAGTTAGCTCGCGATCGCGGCATTCGCTATTTTCTGATTTCCTTCACAGATTTATTCGGGGTGCAGCGCTCGAAGCTAGTGCCCGCAGTGGCGATCGATACGATCGCCCAAGCTGGAGCGGGGTTTGCTGGGTTTGCAGCTTGGTTGGATATGACCCCAGCCGATCCAGATATTTTGGCCATTCCCGATCGCGATCGCCTCATACAACTGCCTTGGCAGCCCGATGTGGTTTGGATGCCAGCGGATCTGTATAGCGTGACTGGAGAGGCGATCGCCCAAACCCCCAGACTGGTCTTGAAACGGGTGTTAGCTGAAGCTGAAGGCCAAAGCTACCAGGTGAAAACGGGGGTGGAGTGCGAGTATTTTCTCCTCAGTGCCGATGGCGAGAGTATTTCTGACGGGCTCGATCGCGCCTCCAAGCCCTGTTACGACCAGCAGGCGTTGATGCGCCGCTACGATGTCATCTCGGAAATTTGCGATGCCATGCTAGAGCTGGGTTGGGAATCGTATCAAAACGATCACGAGGATGCCAACGGCCAATTTGAGATGAATTGGAAGTATGCAGATGCTTTGGTCACAGCCGATCGACATGCCTTTTTCAAATACATGGTGAAGGCGATCGCGGCTAAGCACGGTTTCCGAGCCACCTTTATGCCGAAACCCTTCACCCACTTAACGGGGAATGGCTGCCACCTGCACCTCTCCGTGTGGGATACCGCTGGCAGCACGAATTTGTTTGACGATCCCCAAGGGGAATTGGGGCTATCCGACCTGGCCTACCAGTTTATCGCTGGCGTCTTGCATCACGCGGAGGCGATTTGCGCCTTCAGCAATCCCACTGTCAATTCCTACAAGCGCCTGAACGCCTCAACCACAACGTCTGGAGCAACTTGGTCCCCCACCACCGCCACCTACGGCGGCAACAATCGCACCCATGCAATTCGCATTCCCGCTGCCGGTCGGTTTGAGTTCCGCCTTCCCGATGGGTCTGCCAATCCCTATTTACTGCCTGCGGCTGTGATTGCGGCGGGGTTAGATGGCATGGCGGAAAAGCGAGATCCTGGGCCGCGATCGGAGGCAAATACCTACACCGATTCCCCTGCCCCAGATGTCAAGCGACTGCCCGAAAACCTTCTCGATGCTCTGCGCGGTTTGGAGGCGAATTCGGTGATGGGCGATCGCCTCGGCCCAGAAATCATCTCTGCCTATCTCAAGCTCAAGCGTAAGGCATGGTCGGATTACTCCGCCCATCTCAGCTCTTGGGAGTTGGAGCACACTTTGGATTGCTAGAGGGCTAAACGGCGATCGTAATTGGGATCGTTCGGTAAGTGGCAGAGCTCAGGCCATTTCGACTAAATCGTTCGCCAGATCGAGAAATTCATCGCGTTTGAGGTAAGACACATCTCCCACCCACTGGCCCAGTTTGACAATATATACTTCGCTAATGACTGGGCTGCGCAGATTGGGAGAAAAAGACTTGATCAAAGCGATCGCCGACTGGCGCGGCACAATTGACTCGTAGGCCGGTTCGTCGCGAGTTTTGACCACAAACGACATGCCCGTCTCGTCGGCGATCGCCAGCCGCAATTCCTGCTCGATCACCTCTTCCACATAGAGGTCGCCATTCGCATCAATCTGTTCGATCTCGTCAACCAGCACCTCTCGGCTGTCCACCCGCTCGATCTGACCGAAAAAAAACCAGCCGTAAGGCAGCTCCCGATAAGCCTTGTTGCGGCGGGAAATCTCAAATAGCGGCCCCCACACAAACGGATAGAGGACAGACAGTACCCCCACCACAAAGAAAATAAACCCCACCCCCGTTTCGCTAAACAGGGTGGAAATCACCAGTAAGGCTGCCCCCGCCCCGATCGCCACAATCAGCCGCTCTAAGTTGAGAAACACATTACTGATGTAATCGCTGTATTGCGAACCGGTGGGGGCGAGGGGAAGGACTGCATCCAGCTCTTCGAGGGTCAGTTCGATCAGCATAAATCGGGGGAAAGACTGCGGTTCGAGCCTATCGCAAAAATCGGGCGGATGAGCGCGGGCCGACGAGCATCGAGGCGAAATGGCCCGCGACTTGCGGTGAGAGGGCTAACCCAGACAAGGATGCTCGACCCTAAGATACTCCAATAGCTAAAGACCCACCCGTTGCTTGACGGCAGCCAGCGTTTGTTGCGCAATCGGCTCGACTCGCGCTTTGCCCTGGCTCAAGATCTCCAGCACGCGATCGCGATCGGCTGACAGCCGATCGTACTGCTCTCGAATGGGCCGTAACGCCTCAATGACAGCCTCTGTCAGTTGAGCTTTCAGCTTGGCCGCCCCTTGCCCCTTAAACTGCTCTACAACCTCAGCTTGCGCGAGCCCCGATAGCACCTGATAAATTCCTAAAAGATTGGAAATCTCGGGGCGGTTCTCGTCAAAAAAGAGATCGCGATTGCTATCCGTTTTAGCCCGCTTGATTTTGCGTTTAATATCGTCGGGATTATCCAGCAAATAAATACAGCTATCCCGATTGGGATTGGATTTAGACATCTTGCTGGTTCCATCCGTCAAGCTCATGACGCGAGCCAGCACCTGCGGCATATCAGCTTTAGGCACGGGCATCGTATAGCCATAGCGACCATTAAAGCGACGGATAATTTCGCGAGCCAGTTCGAGGTGTTGTCTCTGGTCTTCTCCCACCGGGACTAGGGTGGCCTGGTAGATGGCAATATCGGCGGCCATTAAGATTGGATAGGTTTTTAAACCGGAGCCAACGAATTCCTGCTTTCTGGCCTTTTCCTTAAACTGCGTCATTTGTTCCAGACGCCCTTCTGGTGTCAAGCAGCTAAAAATCCAGGCCAGCTCGGTGTGATAGCCCCCCAGATCGCTTTGGCGAAACAGGGTGGCCTTGTCTAAATCCAAGCCGCAGGCCACCAAGGTTGCGACCGTTTTGAAAATGCGATCGCGCAAATCGGCAGGGTCGGGCAATGTCGTCAAGCTATGCAAGTCAGCCAGAAAGAAAAAATTCTCGTCATAGTTCTCGACTTGCTTTTGCCAATTAACAACGGCCCCCAAATAGTTTCCCAGCGTCATATCTCCTGACGGCTGAATCCCAGAAACAACCCGATTCTGCGCCGATTGCCGCACCGCTGCATAGCCAAAATCGTAGATACGCAGCCTTGCGGTTTCCGACTCTGTCTCAAAACCGAGGTCTTCGAGCAATGCCTTAAAGTCTTCCCCACTGATTTCAAGTGCGGAGGTGTTGTCTGGCGATCGCAAATAAATCTTCTCGCGATCGAACGCCGACTCGTCTAACACAACCCTTTGCACCTGACCCTGCTGGACAACGGCCAGCCCATCCTCGACCTTGCGAGCGTCCCGGACAGTCAGGGACATCCCCACAATACGTTCGAGATCTCGCAAATCTGGCAAAGTCCCGGAACTGTCTGAGTTGTTCTGACAAATAAAGATTAACGTCGGGCGATCGTCCCCCAACAGGAAGGCACTCAAGACTCGATCTGAATCGAAGTCGCGGACGAGACTGTGGCGATATTTCCTTTTGCGTAAAATTTCAGCGCTATCCATTCTGCCTCAGATCCTTCGACTCCGTTCGCCATTGACAGGCTTCGACTCCGCTCGGTCTAGCGAGCTCTCCTATGCCTCTGTCCGCGCTCGTGCAACAGCATCACTAACCATATCATTCCTCAACATTGGCATCCTCGACCCGCCCCTCAGTTCGTGCCGGACTGGCTGACTGCTTGCCAGACAATCCGAAGGAATGGGGCAGCAGATTACGATCGAGCTTGTGGAGATCCTCAATCGAGTGGGAGAGAGGGCGATCGCGTGCTAACTATAAAGACTGAGGATGAAGGGGTGCTTGGCTTGAAAATCGCAATGGTTGGGCTGGTTTCGCTCGGACAACTGCTGCTGGCTGCTGGTGCCGGACGGGCAGAACCCGTCACCGATATACCGGCACAGTTGGAGGATGTGGAGTCTGCCAATGGCCTCGATGCCGAGCTCGTCGACAGCAGCCCCGTCCTGCAGCGCTGGTTGGAAGAGACCCCCAACCTGCTCGACGAAATTCGCAACACCCCCGCCGTACCCTTCCGCCTGCGCGGAGGGCTGGCCAGCAACCGCGAATGGACTGCCGGTGCAGAAGACATTCCCCTCTACGATCGCCTCACCCTCAGCGGCGATTACCGAGCTGCCTTTGACGAGCAATCAGACATCGAATTCGGTGCCTCCCTGCGCTATTACCTATTGCGTCGGGGGTCGTACTTCAACATCGCCCCGCAACTGGGATTTCGCCACCTCGACCTAGCCGATAACCTGACAGAAGGGGTATTGGTGGGATTGGTGGGGACGATTGCACTGGCACCGGGAACTGCCGATTTGGTGGTGACCTACGGCTTACTCGACCCATTGGCATCGGATGAAGCCACCCTGGGCTCGGTCACCACCGCCTACCACTTATCGCCAGAACTCCGCATCGCCGGTCAAGTCAACTGGCGCAACACCATCAATCAAAATGACATTGCTGTGGGTGTTTTACTAGAACTTGCACTGTGACATTTCTCCGACACTCTTATCGATACATCAATCGCGACATGTTTTTTCATGTTGACTGAGGCGATCGTATCCGGTTCGCCCGCTACACTAGATTCGTGGCCGAAGGTGCAATGCAGCCGCCAACCGGACACTGACAGCTACAAGATCGCGAATCCCCGTGTTCTGAATTCCTATGACTAGTCACAGCATTTCCCCTTCCCAGGCAGAATCCTCTGCCCCCCCCCGCCGCTATACCGAAGCGGAAGTTGCCGAACTTGCCGAACGGCTGGAGCGCGACGAGTACACTTCAGTATTTGGTTGTCTGGAAGATTGGCATGCCCTCAAGGCAATCTCCTTCCAGCAGCCTGAATTGGTGGTTCCTTATGTCCATCTCCTGGAATTAGAAGTGGACGAAGATTGAGCCGTACAAGTCAACCTGCGACTCACTCTGTCCGTTGGGGCTAGGCAGACCCAGCCCTAACGGACAACAAAAATCTATTGCACCCGCAGAGGTCTATTGCGGAAACTGGACCTCAGTGTGATTTGATTTGGGTGTACCGTTATCTCCAACCGAGGCGATTGCATGCGCTGGAGCGATTCCTTCCGCCGAACTAAAATCGTTGCCACGATTGGCCCTGCCACTTCCAAGCCAGATATGTTGCGTCAACTGGTACTCAGTGGCGCGACGACGCTACGGCTGAATTTTTCCCACGGCAGCCACGACGACCACCGCCGCAGCATTCGACTCATCCGTCAGGTGGCCTACGAGTTGGGTATTCAAGTGGCTATCTTGCAAGACCTACAAGGCCCTAAAATTCGCCTCGGCAAATTCGCAGAGGGGCCGATCTCGCTGGCAGCGGGCGATCCCTACGTGTTGACGAGCACCCCCATGCCAGGGACGCAGGAGCGCAGTTGCATTACCTACGACAGGCTGGCCCGCGAAGTCCCCGTAGGAGCCATCATTTTGCTCGATGACGGTCGCGTGGAAATGCGGGTGGAGCGGGTGGATGCCGAAGCGGGAGAACTGCACTGCCGCACCGTCATCGGCGGAGTGCTCTCCAATAGCAAAGGGGTAAACTTTCCCGGCATACGCCTCTCGATTCGGGCGATTACCCCGAAAGATCGCGAGGACTTGCGCTTTGGTCTCAGCCAAGGGATCGATTGGGTTGCCCTCAGCTTTGTGCGAGAGCCCTCAGATGTGATTGAGTTGCGCCAGCTCATGTCGGCACTCGGTCGTCGCGTACCGATTATTGTCAAATTTGAAAAGCACGAAGCGGTGGAGCAACTGGAGGAAATTCTCCGTCTGTCGGACGGAGTTATGGTAGCGCGGGGAGATTTGGGGGTCGAAGTCCCGCCTGAGGATGTACCTGTCTTGCAAAAGCGTCTGATTGCCACTGCCAATCGCCTCGGCATTCCGGTGATCACGGCGACTCAAATGCTGGATAGTATGGCCCACAGCCCCCGCGCCACCCGTGCCGAGATTTCGGATGTGGCCAATGCCATCTTGGATGGCACCGATGCCGTCATGCTCTCCAACGAAACTGCCGTGGGGAAATACCCTGTCGAAGCGGTGAAAACTATGGCCCAGATTGCCTGCCGCATCGAGCAGGAATATGTTTCCCCCATTCGCCAACTGCCGCAACTACCCACTCTCCACGCCAGTGCAGGTAGCGGCGATCGCGATCTGCCCAAAACCAATATTCCCGATGCCATTAGCCGGTCGGTGGGTAAAATTGCTCAGCAATTAGAGGCGGCGGCGATTATGAGCCTGACCAAATCGGGGGCCACTGCCCGGAATGTGTCTAAGTTTCGCCCCCGTACCCCAATTCTCGCCATTACCCCCCAAGTGACGGTGGCCCGACAACTCCAGCTAGTCTGGGGGGTTCACCCCCTCGTGTTGGCAGATCTAGCCTCCACTAGCCAGACTTTTGAGGTGGCCCTCAACACAGCCCAAGAGCAAAACATGCTGCAAGATGGCGATCTGGTGGTGATGACTGCCGGGACCATTCAGGGGTTTTCGGGCTCGACAGACCTGATCAAAGTGGAAATGGTGAAGTCGGTGGTCGCTACTGGCCAAGGATTCGGTCGCGGCTGCGTCAGCGGTCCGGCCCGCATCGTGCGCTCCGGTCTGGAGTCGAGCAAGCTGACAAAAGGAGAGATCTTAGTGGTGTCGTCCACTAATGCCAACTATGTGGAGGCGATGAAACACGCTGCCGGCGTGATTGCTGAAGAAGAGGGAGCAGCATCCCACGCTGCGGTAATTGCTATGCGCTTGGGGCTGCCGGTGATGGTGGGAGTCAAGGGGGCAACCAGTCTGATTCGAGATGGAGCCATTGTCACGATTGACACAGAGAAAGGTCGGGTGACATCGGGGGTGGGTCGAGCCTCCCTTCGCAATCGTTAGAACGGTTGCGAACGGCTGATTTCCTCCAGTTGAATGGAGCGAATCGCCTGCTCGATTTGGGCCTTCAGCTCGGGATCTTCCCGCAGTTGAATCGTGAGGCGGTTATAGTCGGGAACCGACAGGTTATGGCTTTCAATCACTGCCGTAGCATCTCGGATAAATTGCCGCCGGATTTCATTTTGGGCGGTTGTGTCAGCAGTATTGTTGGTTTCTTCTAGCGCTTTTAAACGGAAGGGCTCGATTTCCAGCAACACCCGTGCAAACAGTTCTACCGTGTCTGGCGCGATGTCTGGTGCGATCGCATCTTCCTCCTGAGCCCTTACCGCTTGCGATCGCAAATCTATCCAACGACTACTGCCACCCCCCGTACCGACTGCCACCCCCAGCAATAAAGGCAGGCACAGAGACAGGCCGAAATGCAAACTGAATTGGGGCCAGATTTTCATCGAGACTTATCCTCAATTGACACTGATGATGCTTAATTGACACTTCTCATATAGTATCGAACCACTGATATCCCCTCCGCAGGCGATCGCGCTCGGGATTCCTACAGACTGACTTACCGTAAAGACTGACTTACTGTAAAGACTGACTTGCCGAGAGGATGTTCCGGGCCAAAATGAAGGCGATGCCTGCTCTGTCGCGCAATCGATGTCATCTCTACCACCTATGGGTAATCTAGGAGGGAGGAACGGAGAGTGTTCGATCGCCTGCTAGCGTTGCTTTCACGCAATTGACTTGCACCGATGGCTAGAGTTCTATGCCCCTCTGTGTTGTTAGTTCGCTCCCTTTCACCATCTCGCAGTTCCGCACCTTAAGCCGGTGTCCGCACGCACCCCCATCCCTTCAAACAGACCGTTCACCTGCATTGAGACCGTTTCCTGCAATGACAGCTCGTATTTTGATCGTTGAGGACGAACTCAGCATTCGTACCCTCCTGCAACGCTACCTCGAACAACAAGGCTACACCGTTGAAGTGGCTGAAAGTGGAGCAGTGGCGCTAGAGCACTTTCATGCCTTTCAGCCCAATTTAGTGGTGCTCGATCTCAACCTACCGGACATGAATGGCTACGAACTGTGCCCCAGAATGCAAGAAGAAACAGGGGTTTACGTCCTCATGCTGACCTCTCGCGTCGATACCGCCGATCGCCTGCAGGGGTTTCACTTAGGGGCAGATGACTATATTACGAAGCCTTTTAACCTACCTGAAGTGGGGGCAAGGGTTGCGGCCATTCTCAAGCGGCAGCGCCCGATCGCGGCAGCGCTAGAACAGCCGCTGCACTTCCAAGATTTGAGCATTGACCCCGAGCAGCGCAAGGTCAGTCGAGGCCAGAATCTCATTCCTCTAACGGCACTTGAGTTCGATTTGCTTTACACCATGGCTCAAACGCCGGGCCGAGTCTGGCGGCGCGGCGAGCTGATTGAAGCTGTGTGGGAGGAGGAGCATGACGGTGACGAACGGGTGGTGGACGTTCACATCGGCCAAATCCGCAAGAAGATCGAAACTCAGGTGGATCAGCCCTCCATCATCCGCACCGTGCGCGGGGTGGGCTATAAGTTTGAAGCTCCCATCGAACCGGTGGAGTTGTCCGTCCCCAGGCCCGTTCCCTCTAAAGTCTGATGCCCCGCCCCCACTACAGAGTAGCGGCAGTGCTAGTTCTGGCTAATGGGCTCGGTACTCGTTAAGGGCAGATCGCTCGTCAAGTAGATATGACCCAACTCTGTTTCCTCAAACATCCGGCGGGTCAAACGCCAGCCGGGATTGAGCGAAATGCGAGTGAAGCCAGTGCTGCTAATGCCTTGGGTTCGACCAATCTCGATGGGAGGAGTGCTGAAATCGAGGTTGGAGTAGCCCCGCAAAAACAGCTCGTCCCCTTCCTGCACGACCCTGAGGCTGTAGTGCAACCCCAAATCGCGATCGGCCATTCGAATCGAATAGGCATTGCTGTCTGCTTTGCGTCCGCAAATACCAGTGAAATCAAAGGTCAGCAGTAGCGGCTGGACTTCGGTGGGGCTAGTACCCTGCTCGCTCCAACACAGACTTTCGTCTGTCTCTTGTTCGACAATCATCAGATAGTAATCGCCGGATCGGCCCCGAGGAGCAGCCATCGCAATAAAGGCTTCGATATCGACTTCTTGCTTGTCAAAGAGGGAACGGGCATTTGCTGCTGCTCGAGACGAGGGGGCCACAGTGGCAGGCGTGCCAGAAGCATCCAGATTTGGGACTTCCGGTTCTACGCCCGAGGCCAGAGTGGCGGCCCCCGTCAGCGCGATCGCTGCGGCACCGCAAGTGGCCAGTAGGGTGCGCCAAGCGAGTGACAGACTGTCGATTGAATTCATCACATCAATCTCCTAACTAAGTAGTTCGGACTATTGCAAAAATTTGCTAAATGGCGGGGTAGTACTTCGCGCAGTCTTTGAGTCCATCGCAGTCTGCTTCAACTTGTCTCGACGGCAACGGACTCTTGCAAGACTTTGCCCCTGTGCCCCCTACACATAAGGTGAACTATGCGCGAGGGGGGCTAGAGTGTACCCTGCGACTCCCAATCTGCCATCAAATCTAGCGGAAGTGACGACCTAGCGCTATCTGATTTCGCCAACGGAACTGTCGGTAAAAGTCGCGGGCAGAGTGCAATGCCGATTCAGTGAGCGATGATTCAGTGACCGATCTGGTTGCAGGAGGGTGCGATCGCCACCTTCAAAAATGCTACTTCAGTCAAACGGTGGCATCGGTCGTAGGTTTGTATCCCCAAAAAGGACCGCAATGGGGGCATAATAGCGAAGATTCGGTGTGTGAGAATTTCCCTTGATCGCGTCTTCTAAAGTTTTCCGTCGTACCCTGCGCCGTCAGGATCGAGCGGCGCAATCGCGCGCTCCCCTTTTCGAAGCCATCCGCAGCTACGCCGCTCTCCCCAAAGCAGCCTTTCACACCCCAGGCCACAAGCAAGGGCGGGGTACGCCTGCAGAGTTACTGGAGTTTTTAGGCGAAAATGTATTTCGGGCGGATCTGACCGAGTTGCCCGAAGTGGACAACCTGCACGATCCCGACGGGGTGATTCGCGAAGCTCAAGAGCTGGCAGCAAGCGCCTATGGAGCCGATCGCAGTTGGTTTTTGGTCAACGGTTCCACCTGCGGAGTCGAAACCCTAATGATGGCGGTCTGCGATCCGGGGGATGTGGTCTTGCTGCCCCGCAACTGTCACAAGTCGGCGATCGCCGGGGTCATGCTATCGGGGGCCATTCCGGCCTACATCGAGCCCGATTACGATCGCGATTTAGGCATTGCCCACGGTTTAACCCCCGCTGCTGTGGAAGCTGCAATTCAGCGGTATCCCTCGGCTAAAGGAGTGTTGGCGGTCAGCCCCACCTATTATGGCGTGGCCAGCGATCTGGAGGCGATCGCCGCTGTGGTTCGCGCCCACAATCTCCCTTTTCTCGTGGATGAAGCCTGGGGGCCTCATTTTGCCTTCCACCCCGAATTACCCATTTCGGCCTTAGAGGCTGGAGCCGATCTCGTCGTGCAGTCCACCCACAAAGTTCTGGCGGGAATGACCCAAGCCTCGCTGCTGCACGTCCGGGGCGATCGCATCGATCGCAATCGCGTGCGCAATATCCTACAACTGCTGCAGTCCACCAGTCCCAATTACGTTTTGATGATGTCGTTGGATGTGGCCCGCCGCCAGATGGCTTTGCAAGGAGAAGCATTGCTGGAGGAAACCTTGCGCTTGGCGGATGAGGCGCGGGCACGGCTGAATCGAGTGGAGGGCATTCAGTGTTTTGGCACCGAGCGCTTGGGCTCCACCCCCGGCTTTCACCATTTAGATCGCACCCGCTTGACCGTGACTGTGTCCGATTTGGGCTTATTTGGCTTTGAAGCGGACGATTGGGTCAACCGCCATTGCAACGTGCAACCGGAGATGTCTACGCTGCACAATGTGGTGTTCATTGTGTCCATCGGCAACACGCAGCAGGATATCGATCGCCTCGTCGCCAGTTTTGAAGCTCTATCGCGCGATCGACGGGAGACTGCAGCAACAGTGGAATTGAGCGATCGGATGCAGCGTTTAGCCTGCATTCAATTGCCGCAGTTACCCCCCCAACGATTGAGTCCCCGAGCAGCCTTTTTCTCCCCTATCCATCGCCTGCCACTGCAGGAGGCGATCGGCAAAGTCTGTGCTGAAATTATTTCCCCCTATCCCCCCGGCATTCCCATCCTCGTCCCTGGCGAAGAGGTCACCTCTGAAGCCGTTGAATATTTGTTACTCGTTCACCAGGCGGGGGGGTTCATCAACGGACCCGAAGACGTTCGCCTCCAGACCCTCAAAGTGGTTAAGGATTAGCAACAGGCTCCAGCGAGCACTTGCTTCCCGAGGGGTTGGAATAGACGATCCAATAGAAGTGCAAAATACTACACAACGATCGAGCTTCTCAAACCACAAGCTCGGGAGGTAAAAGTATAAATATTCATATAAATGTATTCAATCGAGCACTATATCGCCGTCTTTAAAAGCTACTGTAAAGCTTTGCATTACCTACGAGTCGACTGAGACAGTAGGAAACACGAGACGGCTGCAGACTGTTTGAGCTGGGAGTGGAAGGATGAACATTCTCATTGAAACGATGAGCTCTCTTTTGCTGGGCTTTGCAATGAGTTGGGCGCTAATTGCACTGCTCGATCGCCAAGCGAAAGCTGGAACATTCTTGCTCTTAGGCATTTTGCCCTTTCTGGTGGTTTATATCGGCAGTCCCAATGCTCGAGTGTTTTCGTTCCACGGCTTGATGCACACAAGTTTTGTCTACCAAATTGCCAACGGAACGTTTCCCCCTGAAAGCCCGCTGTTGGGTGCTCGCTCCCTACTCTATCCCTGGGGCCATCATGCGGCGATCGCGGGGATGGTCAGGCTATTGAATATTTCTCCATCTCTGGCATTTTGTATCGTCAATCTGCTCAATATTCTGCTCCTGATGTTTTTGACATTTCAAGTGGCTAAGCTACTGTCATCCGATCGCGTTGCAGCTATCTTCTCGGTTGTGTTGTCTGTATTTGGATTAACTATCTTTAACGCAGGCCCCATCGCTAGAATCTTTGAAGATATTGTGTTCAGCATAACTGGAATGGGTCGTATCGGAGGAGAGTTTAGAGCTCTACTGTCCCCTAAGTTGAGCAATATTAATAGTATGCCGCTGGGAGTGACTTGCTTCGCCTTATTCTTATTCTCAATTGTGCAAATATATGCGAAAAATAACGCAACCAAGCAAAACTATGTCCTATTGCTAATTGCTGCAGTTGGTGCCGGATTCTTATATCCAATCGTCTGGCTGGCATTAATAGCTTGCTTTGGCACGATTAGCGCCATCCTACTGTTTCGAAGGAGGCGCAACTTTCTGGCAGTCCTCATCCCTGCGGCTGCAGTCATTGCCATTAGCATTTTGATTGTCTTGCCATACATTTACCAGATCGGCTCATCGAAACAAACATCAGCTCTATTCCTAGAGCCAGATATTAAATTCTTTGCAATTAAGTGCATTCGTTATGCTCTGACTTTACTGCCGATTGCGATCGTTGCCGCCCTAAATCGAAAAGCACTATGGGATGTCATTAAAACCGATTCCGAACCCTTATCAATCGTTGCGATTGCAGCTGTTACTTCTGGCATAATGTACTTGTTCTCGAGCCTAGGTTCAACTGGAGCAGAGTATAAATACTTTATCGTGAGTTGTTTTACCTTTGGCTCGATCGCGGGCATCCCGCTTGCACAGTTGTATCGCAATCATCGTATACTTGCTACGATTGCGATCGCATTGTTTTTAGTGCCCATCAGTCAAGATTGGATTGGGAAACTGGATGCGAGGAACTGGCAAGTTAGAGAACCCTATATGCTGCAAGGCAGTGTTTTACAGCATGGGGATCCGATGCAAGAGGAACTCTTTGCTTGGATTCGAGAGCGTACAGAGCGCGATGCCCTATTTATTGATTCAGAATTAACGATTCCAACATTTGGTCAAAGACAACTGTATGTGGCCCTCAATTCGGGCTGGCAGCCTTATCAAATCGATAAGATGCGAGATGGATGGAGTTCGCCTCCTTCTCTGTTAATCTTTCAAGAGGGGCATCCTAAAGCTGTGGTCAATCGGAGGAAGCAGATTGCAGAAGCATTATTGGCTGGGGAAAACCTGGTGGAGAACTACCGTGAGGTCTTGAACTCTCTCGATCGCACACATCAAAGCAATAGGACAGTTTATCTCGTCTCTAGACAAGAATCGACGCTCCGAAACACAAATCAATATTCAATATATGAGGAAGTTTTTAGCAATCCTCGGGCCACGATTTATCGATTGACCGATCGCCTCCCTGAGGGAGAGACTTTACCCAATGCCGAGCTAGACGATCGCCTTTAAGGTCCTGAGCGTCATGGGAGTCATAGAATGCATGCGTATAGGATTCATTGAAATGTCGTGAGCGTTCCCCAGAGTTTTATGAGCGTCAGTTCGACAGGTGTCTGGCCCCCATCCCCTAACCCCTTCCCTCGCGAAGCGTGGCGTCAGCCGTAATTTTGGGGGAAGGGGAACAGAACGGTAGATTGCGGGTTTGAGGCTGCTTCTCCCCTCTCCCAAATTGTGGGAGAGGGGCCGGGGGTGAGGGCCATGCAGAGTCATCGAACTCAGGTCAAAGTGAGGTTGGCCTGCCCCGGTCCCTCAGCGATCGCCGTAAAATGGTGATTGTACAGAGTTTGTGCAAGAAAGTACTTATGTTGAAATCCATGTGGAAGCCGTTTCAGCGCATCGCACGGCAGGGGTGGCGTCCGTTGCTGGCGATCGCCCTCGCCATTGCCCTGCTGGTTGCCCCCGCCAGCGCTGTTTGGGCCAGAACGGGCGGTAGAGCAGGAGGTGGCAGCTTCCGCAGCTTCCGCGCCCCCATCACCCGCAGCGCGCCTCAACGGACACCCCGTTCCTACGGTGGCGGCGGCTATTACGGCGGCTATGGCGGCGGCATTGGCTTCCCCCTCATGTTCCCGCTATTTGTCGGAGGTGGCAGCAGTATCTTCACCTTCTTGCTGATTTTGGGGGTGGGGAGTTTTGCGATTCGGGCTTTGCGATCGGCCAACGAAAATCGCCAAGCTGACCGCGAGGCCAATCCCGATATGACCGTCAGCGAAATTCAAGTGGGCTTGCTGTCGAGTGCCCGCAGCCTGCAAGCGGAAATTGACCAATTGGCTCGCTCCTCCGATCCCTCCGACCCCGCTGGGTTGAGCCAACTCTTGCAAGAGGTGTCGCTGCTGTTGGTACGTCACGATGACTATTGGGTCTACGGCAACGCCATCGCCGAAACCATGAAGCTGAATCGTGCCGAGCAGCGCATCAACCAACTGTCGCTGCAAGAGCGCAGCAAGGTCGACCTCGAAACCCTGAGCAACGTTGACGGTCGCCGACAAGCAGCCAACTCTCAACCGACTTTTAAGGCAGATAGTTCTGGAGAGACGCTTGCCGAAGAATTCTCCGAGCTGGGGGAATATATTGTGGTGACTCTACTGGTGGCGTATCAGTCCACTTCGGGTACACTACCTGTAGTGGATTCTGCTGAATCGCTGCGGCGTTGCCTAATGCAGTTGGGGGCTATTCCGGCGGAACGTCTCGCGGCTATGGAGGTGCTATGGAGCCCTCAAGCTGCAGGCGATACCCTCACCGCCACCGAACTGTTGACGGAATATCCGCAGCTACAGCTGCTCTAGCGGATATCAATCATGTCTTCCCAATCGTTTATTCCCTCCTTAGCTCAGGCTGAAGCCGAGGCCGATCGCCTCTTAGACGAATTATTTGGCGAGGTGGAAGCAACCCTCAAAGAGGGGGAGCAGTCAGAAGTCCATTCCCATTCCCAATCGGTCGAGCCCGCTCGACCGCCAGCCCCGCTGATGGCTTCGATGCTGTGGGTGGCAATTGGGGCTTTGGGGACGGTAGCGATCGCCGCTCTTGCCCTGTGGTGGAGTTTTGTCCATCTCCCCCAGAAATTTGCTGCCCAATCCCCCCCCATCCCGACCCCTGACGCCGCCCTCGACTTCGAGAACGCTGTTGGAGTCACCGACTCTGCCTTGACTCTTGCCAGCAGCGAGGCTGAGGTTTCCAACGTAGCTTCACTGGAGTCTGAAGACCTTGCGGCGGCTCCTCCCGCTAGCAGACCGGCTCCACCTGCTCCCGCAGTCTCCCCTCCAGCTACTGTGGCCCCTTCCCCTGCCACTGTCCCCAGCCCCCCTGCCATTGCCGCTGCTGCCCCCATCGATGCCGCCGTCCCCGACTTCCAGTTAATGGGCATTATGGACGGTGGTTCCGACGGTCAGCCAGTGGCCCTCCTGATCGTCGATGACCTGCTGCAAACGATTCCAGCAGGGGCAACGATCGAAAACGGTTGGAGGGTGGCATCCATTCGCGATCGCCAAGTTAGAGTGACCAATGGCAGACGCACGTTAACCTTGCAGGTGGGATTGCAATAAGCAGTGGGGATATATGAACCCGATCGACGATCTCATCCGCTTTCTCGAACTGCGCCTAGAGGAATTTCTGCGGGCACATCCAGAACTAGAGTTGCAGGCATTGGAAGAGCAACTGCGCCAGCAGGAAGCCGATACCACTCGGGCGATCGCCCAAAGTCGGGCAGAGCAGCAGCGGCTGCAAGATAGTATTTTGGCCACCGCCCGAGAAATCAAACGCTGGCACGAACGAGTCACCCAAGCAGAGGCAGCCAATCGTCCCGATTTGGCCCAGGGAGCGCGGCAGCGGGAGGCCGATCTGCTCAGCCAGGGCAACCAGTTCTGGGGGCAGATGACCGGTGTGAAAGAGCGCATTCAACAGATGGAAAAGTTGCTGCAGCAGGCGCAATTGCGGCGGCAGGAGGTCGAGCAAAAGTTGCGCGCCATGCAGCGAGAACAAGCTGAGCGCCAGACCGCTTCAGCTAGTGCCCAGACCTTCAGTTGGAGTGGCTGGTCGCAACCGTCTAGCGATTGGGATGAATTAGAAACGAAATTTCGCGATCTGGAAACCGATCTGGAGTTGGAGGAATTAAAGCGCCAGCAGCAGAATGGGTATTAATATAGAATAAGTATTAATACATATCACTGGGGTGGTGTTTGCCAGATGCACCGCATACAAGGGGTAACGCTGGGGAATACTGCATGAGCATTCGGGTATTTACAGACTTTGACGGTCCGCTGGTGGATGTGTCGGCTCGCTATTTTCGGGTCTATCAATTTTGTCTGGAGCAGGTGGCGGAGCCGGGGCAACCCTTGTCGCCCCTGGCTAGAGCGGAGTTTTGGGCCTGCAAGCGCGATCGCATTCCAGAATATCAAATTGCGATCGCCTCGGGCTTTCGGGAAGAACAAGCGATCGAGTTTGTTCGCCTGCGTCGAGAGCACGTCCACAGCCAGCCTTACTTTCCTTACGATGTCTTGCAAGCGGATGCGATCGCTGCTTTGACCTGCTTGAGAGACGCCGGCATCGAATTGGCGACCATGACCATGCGTCGCACCTGCGAGCTAGAGCCCGCTCTCGAACGGTTTGGGTTAACTGAATTTTTCCCTTCCTCCCATCGCTATTGCTTGGCTGACAATCATGTCAAACAGGGAGATACCCGCGATAAGCCCAATCTATTGGCCAAAGCCCTAGCGGAACTGCCGCCCGCTGCCTGCAGTTGGATGATTGGAGATACCGAGGCGGATCTGGTGGCGGGGTCTACCCATCGCATTCCCACCCTCGGCCTGTTGTGCGGTATTCGCAATCGCCGCCAGCTAGAGCGGTACAAACCTGCGGCCATCCTGCCCAGTTTGGCAAATGCTACAAGTTTCATTCTGGCCGAATTGTCCGTTCGGGCGGGCTAGCGATCGCCTACACGTGCAGCAAATCCTGTAACTTCGCGGGCAATGCTTCGCGGCGCAACTGCTTGCACAGGGGATAGACGGTGATGCAGTTATTTTGCTCTACCGCAGTCTTTTTAACGGTGGCGAAGGACTCAAATGCGTAACTGCGGATGGCTGCCGCGCTGGAATGTAGTGCTCCCTGCTCCAGGCCTATTTGAAGGCGTTCGAGCCCATCCGGCCACACCTCGCGACCGAAATCTAAGTTAAAGCCTACGCAGGGGCAACCACGACTCTTCCACATGTTTAAGAGTTGTTCGACCGAGCGTGCTTTGTACCGTCCCCGATACAGTGCTTCCACCAGTGCTGAAGACACCCAAGATTTCGGGAAGCGTTGCTCCCAAGACCTAACCCAGTCACCAGACGACTGCCCCCCCAGATCGAATCCATATTGCTTGAGGAATGCAGCTGCATCCATTGAATGCTCCCTATGCAGGCCAAACTAATATGCCCGAGTGCCTCAACTGAACCAATCGGTGCTGGAGTACCAATCAGTGCTGGCATTTGGGCTATTGCCAGCTACTATACCGCTAGTATTCCAACTCTACAGCGGACTGACTGGGGTGTGGAGATCTGAGGCGTTAAGTATTATGCAAAAAGCATCACTAGACTCGCCATCGGTAACATCTAAAATGTATGTTTCCCCCCCAACCCATGCGCCAATTGTTGGGCGACTTGAATGAATTCCCCCTATTTCTTTGGATGACTTATGGCCCAGTGGTCTTCCCGCCCCGCTCGACTAGAATTTGCTAAGGCAGCGATCGTACCTGTTATCTGCGATGCTCGTGCCGATCTGCCTGCCGCTATTGTGGCAGCAGGCGATCGCCTTTGCGGTTTCGAGCCGCAGTTGGACCTCGATGTGGATGCCTATCCTGTTGCTCGACTGTCGGCCATCCGTGACGAAGCTCCATTTGGCATGAGCGAAGCGGCTTTTCGGACATGCTTCGATACCGCCCGCTGGCCGTTATTAGTGCCATCCTCTCTAGCCGCCACCCGAGGAGCCGTGCGGGCCTTATGGAAGCGGTACGGTCCCTTAACACTGCTACACTGTAGTGCTCGCGCGGGCCTGCTGCCCCCCGAGCCACTGGCTGACGACATGGCTGAATCCTGGTTAGAGTCAGTGGAATCCTACGACCCTGCCATCGTACATGTGGGACTGCGCAGTTGTAGTGCTTCGGCCTGGCAGTGGTTGCAAACTCGACAGACTCCCGTGTTTTTAGCCTCGGACTGGACGTTAGAGGCGGCGATCGCCGCTCTCCCCTCCGAGCGACCGGTATTTTTGGCGATCGATTGCAGTGTCTTCGATCCCAGCCTGGTGGCTGCGGTGCCCCATCCCGAGCCCGGAGGGCTGCAATGGCAGCAGTTGGCAGATTTGTGTCGGGAACTCTTCGCCAATCGTACGGTGGTGGGGGCGGCGATTGGAGGCTTGAGGGGGGAATCCGGCCTTTCCCTCTCTGTCCGAGTGACGGCAC
This sequence comes from Synechococcus sp. PCC 7336, assembly GCF_000332275.1. NCBI lineage: Bacteria > Bacillati > Cyanobacteriota > Cyanophyceae > Synechococcales > Synechococcaceae > Synechococcus > Synechococcus sp. PCC 7336. The sequence goes on along the minus strand of NZ_CM001776.1, from coordinate 4,491,890 downwards.
GCACGATCGGTTGGTTACTCGCCTGTCACTTTGCGTCGAGCGCCCCAACCTCTGTCTCTCCAGCCTCCGAGAGCGGGACTGTCCCCGTTTCGTAATCTAGTCTGAAAATATCTAGCCTGAAAATATTGCCCTCTCGATTCTGTGCCCAATCCTTCTTTACCGCCCTCTTCTCCTTCCCCCAAGCAGCAGGCTCTGCGCTTGGTGGAAACAGCTTTTCTCGCCAGCACGTCAGCGCTGTTGTGGTTGGTGTCGGTTTACATCAACCCGGCACTACCGCTCGTACGTCTGTTTTTCCCACTGCCGGTGGCGATCGCCGTTTTGCGCTGGAACCGGCGGGCGGGGCAAATGTGTATGGTGGTTTCCACACTGCTGCTGACCGTTCTGCTCGGTCCCACCCGCAGCATTCTGTATCTCGTGCCTTACGGAATTTTGGGTTTGTGGATGGGCTGTATGTGGCAGCAGGGGCGATCGTGGGCTCGTTCGATCGCAGCAGGAACACTGCTGAGTAGTTTGGGTCTGATCTTTCAGTTGGCGCTGTCATCGCTATTGGTGGGAGAAAATCTCTGGGCATTGTTTACCCTGCAGTTAACGGGGTTTGTCAACTGGATTTTGGATTGGTCCCTCAGTTGGCTGGGCATTCACGCAGCTGCGACACTATTGACGATTCGGCTAGCCATTGTCGGTTTGTTGGCGATCAATTCCATCATTTATGTCTTTACGTTGCACTTAGTCTCTGCCTTGGTGATGGAAAAGCTGGAGCGCCCCCTACCGCCGCCGCCCCGCTGGGTGCAATCGCTCTTGCTGAGTTAAGCAATCGTCCTCTGAAATATCGCCCTGCCCAAACAAAATAGCCGATAGTATCAATGTATTGCTAGGGAATTTTGGTCTTGTTAGAGAGTGCATCGAGAGGCGAATGAGAATCTTCAATCACGACATCATGACCTGCACCCACGAGCAGGTGGTAGGCAATCAGCTTTTCTCCGGTAGAGTGCTGGGAAGCACAGAGCCGGACGATGTGATTCAGCTCCATCCCGACCTCAAGAGCGAGTGGGAGGCGATCGCCGCTCACTACAACCGCATCGGTCTCAGCCACACGGAAAACGCCATTTGGGATGTTTCCTTCCACCACCTAGCCGGTCATCCCGAACGCGAAATTTCCGTATTTTATTTTGGCGATGCCGTCCACCCCGACAGCGCAGATACTGAGCTGTTCCGTCAGCTCGATAAGCCCTGGTTCGATACCGTCCAGTGGATGAACTCCAAAAATAATTTCATGGCTTTAGCGGACGAGCTGGGGGTGTCAGTTCCGACAACACTGCGATTCAGCAGCCCGACCGAGGTCGATCTCGATACCCCGCATATTCCCTACCCCTGCTACCTCAAACCGGCGATTTCTGTGGATGGCATGGGGATTGTGCGCTGTGGCGATCGGCAAGCCCTAGCGAAGGCTCTGACCAATGTCTCTGCAGAAGTTCCCCTGCAGCTCCAGGAAGAAGTCGAGGCCAAAACATTTTTGAATCTACAGTATCGGGCCACCCCCCACGGTCCCGAACGCGTAGCAATCACGGAGCAAATTTTGGCTGGCTACAATCACTTGGGCAACCGCTATCCCACAGTCTACGATGCCTGGGATCTCGTCGAGCCGATGGCGGCTTGGATAGTCGATCGCGGCATGAAAGAGATTTTTGCGTTTGACGTATCGGTTGAGGAAATCGACGGACAACCGCGATATTTGGCGATCGAATGCAACCCCCGTTACAATGGCGCCTCCTATCCCACCGGTATTGCCCTCAAGCTCAACCTCAAGCATTGGGCGCACGAAACCTTTAATACTCCCCATCGCTCCCTACGCGATCTCGACTTTAGCGGTTTGGAATTTGAAGAGCCCGGGCATACGGGCATCATTTTGGTGAATTGGGGCAGCATTTTGGCTGGCAAGCTGGGGGTTTTGTTAGTGGGACCGCCTGACAAGCAGTTAGAGTTGAGAGAGAAGGTTAAAGCGCGATTGCAATAGCCTACTTTGTACTTGTAGCAGTTCTCATCGCGCGATCGCCGTGCTAAGTCTGCGTTCTATCACTCCCCAGACCTATGACCTCCAACTTCTCCCTCATCCTGCACGGCGGCGCTGGTGCCCTAGAGCACATCAAACGGGAAGGCAGCGTTGAAGCATTCACTCAGAGTCTGAGCAGCATCTTACTGCGAGGTCGAAGAGTTTTGGAGAAGGGAGGGGCGGCGATCGATGCGGTAGAACTGTGTGCGGCACTGCTGGAAGATGACCCTCTCTACAATGCAGGTCGGGGTTCGGTCTTGAACGAATTTGGTTTAGTGGAAATGGACGCCGCCATCATGGATGGGCGCGATCTGTCGGCAGGAGCGGTTGCCGGCGTCCACAACATCAAAAATCCGACCTGCTTGGCCCGGCGGGTGATGGAAAAAAGCGAACACGTCATGCTGGTGAGCAAGGGGGCAATGGAGTTTGCCACGCAAGTCAGCGGCATGGAGTTGATGCCCGATGATTATTTCATTGTGGAGAGTCGGGTGCGACAGTGGAAGGAGGCACAGGTGGCGGGCAAGATGCTGCTGGATCACGAGGATGTGGTGCCGATGCCCCAAAAAAAGTTGGGTACCATCGGAGCTGTGGCCCGCGACATCAATGGCAACCTTGCTGCTGCCACCTCTACGGGTGGCATTGTCAATAAGCGATGGGGCCGGGTGGGCGATAGTCCAATCGTGGGAGCGGGGGTGTTTGCCGATAATGAAACCTGCGCAGTCTCTGCTACGGGATACGGCGAGCAGTTTTTGCGGACGGTGCTGTCCAAGACCATTTCCGATCTAGTTCACTTCCAGGGGTTGAACGCGAAGGAAGCCGCCCGGGCGGGGATTGACTATCTCGTCTCGAAGGTGAATGGCTTGGGCGGTGTCATTGTGGTGGACAAGAACGGTCAGTGCGCAGTCGGACACTCGACCTCTGGCATGATTTACGGCTGGATCGAAAATGGTGGCGAAATGTACTGCAGCCTCTCCTAGAATCACTTCCTGTTTGCTCGCGGGCTGTCTTTTATTCCATTTAGCAGCAACGGCACAAGCGCGATCGCTGCCAGCAATCGCCCTACCATTGTCCCAAGCGGTTTCCCAACTGTCCGGCAAAGTGATAGAGCCGCCCTCCAAGCAAATTTTGTCTGCGATTCAGTTGGCGAGAGCCGCCTGGTTAGAGGCTGATGCCGACGCTTTTGCAAGGCTGTTTGCGACCTCAGGCGAGTTTGTGGTGCCGGGAGAACGCTGGGTAGGGCCAGCGGCGATTCGGAAAGCTGCAGCCAGCTATTTCGAGCAGTACTCAGTCCTCGCCATTGATCTTCAGAGCACCCTTGTTGAGGGCAATCGCGCTGCTGTCGAGTGGACCTGGGTGGATATCGAGAAGGCAACCGGTCGCCGCAACTCTGCTGAGGATGCGATCGCGATCGACTTTCAAAATAGCAAAATTCAGCGCTGGCGAGAGTACATCGACACTCAAACGCCCATGCAGCAGCAGGATGGGGGTTAGAGGCATGTCTTGGCTGCGGAGGCTCTTCCTTTGAAGCGGGCAGGTTGCCTGTAGGACTGGGGGGTCTCGCGACACCCGCAGTCGCCCACTAAAATCCTTCAGAATCGAGCATTAAGCTGCTAACAATCCACACCCAGCAACTTCATGCCCTCGAACTGTTGCTGATGACATATCCACACGATCGAACCCTACCAAAATTAACAGCTCTCTTGCCAAATCGGCAGCACACCTTTCCCACAATGGGATTGAATGGGGGGACATTATCCGAATTCGGCTTTTGGCTTTTCGGCGCTGGATACTTCAATCCCATCAATGCTCACCGCTCGTGATGAAAACAACGTTAGAACAACCATCAACCTTAGCAAAGCTCTTACAGCCCCATTCCCTAGAAAAATTCCTATCCGAAAACTGGGTCAAACAAGGCATCGTTATACCTGGCGATCGACCTGATAAATTCCGCTCTTTCTTTTCTTGGCAACAGCTCAACGAGTTGCTCAACTTTCACCAGCTCGATCTACGGTTTGTACTTCACAACAAGGTCTTACCCCCCTGCGACCCAAAAGACTGGGTGAAGCGATGTAGAGAGGGAGCAAGTTTAGTGGTTAGCCAAGCCCAAGACCAAGTCAAATCTTTGGCAGACTTATCCTGGGCCATTCAACAAGAACTGGGGCATCAAACTGTTCAAGCTAATATCTATTGCTCCTGGCCCGACCGACAAGGATTTAACAATCACTTCGATTCCCATGAAGTATTTGTGTTGCAAATTGACGGACAAAAAGAATGGTTTGTGTTTGAAGATACGGTTAAATATCCCTGTCGCGACGAAACATCAGAATCTTACATGCCACCAACGGGCGATCCCTACATCCACAGTGTTCTCAACCCAGGCGATCTCCTCTACATTCCTCGTGGCCACTGGCATTATGCCATTGCCCGGGAGCAACCTGCTTTACATGTCACCATTGGCATCTATTGTTTCACTGGGCGGGATGCCTTAGCATGGCTATTCAAAAAGCTGCAAACAACTCTGCAAAACGAAGAAGCCCTACGTCATAATTTACCTTTTATGCCCTATGGTCAGTCCCAAAATATGGAAGCTCACGTTCGACAAATATTTGATTCTCTATCAACTGTCCTAGAACGCGAGAAAGAGCTGCTTGTCCGAGAGTATGCCCTCTCGCAGTTAATGACCACAACCCATGCCCCAGAAATATCGCTACCCGGGCAGGTTGGTTTTAATATCCTCGAGCAAGGGCTCAATACAGCGTTAAGACAACCGAGATTTCAAACCGTCAACCTAAAACCTCTGGATGATAAGACCTATGTTTTAGTTACGCCCCAAAAGACAATAAAGTTCAAAGACCTAGCTCCCAAAGTTGTTGAAACACTTGTCAAAAAAATCTTCAGTCAAGAGGTTTTTACCATTCGAGACGTTGCCCGGTGGCTACCCGACTGTGACCTTGAAACCGTAATTTTGCCTCTCCTCGGCGGATTAGTCAAAGAGGGTATCTTGGTGGAAGATACCCTCCTGAGTGCTGTTCCCTTCGATCGAAACTGAGGTTGCAGTATATCGGTTGCAGATCGATCTTTGGAACAAGGTAGCCCTATAGGCAATTAAAAAAGGGTTTCGGCCTATTCAATACTATGTAAACGATCCTGTAGGAGTTATTGATTTCTCAAAACATACTCCACCGAGCCTAGCTCAGTTGCTGCAGCCCACTCAGAAATTAATGTACTCACCCATTGCGGCAATTCATCGTGAGCGCAATGGCCAATTCCCGGTAGTTTAATAAGCTGAATAGATGGCTTCCATTGTTTGAACTTGTCTGCAAAGAAACTCGGTACTGCTGGGTCTTCTTGTCCCCAAATAACTAAAATTGGTACCTCAATTTGAGGCAGTAGCAGCCTCGGACTTTCAAATCTACGGATCAAAATTGCTCGCAATAATTCTAACAATACTATCTCGGCTCCTTGCTCGAATGCAGGCGCTTGGAAAATTTTAACGAGTTCTAGATCGACTCGACACTTGAGTTTGTAGACATTGGCGATCGCTTTCTTCAAGCTCTTCTCCTGTCGCAACTGCCGAAAGAAAAATGGATAGATACAGGGGAGTCCAATCGCACACACCACTGCCTCGCAAATCCGTTCGATCGCCCATGCAATTGGGGCCGGATATTCTTCGGGATGGGGGCCATCTGCGCAGCTAATTAAGCATAAGCCTTTTGCCGTTTTGGGATATCGCGCCGCCAGAGTCACGGCGATCAACCCCCCTAAAGAATGTCCGGACAAAATTATTGGCTGTTGGATGTGCTCCTGCCAAAACGCATAAATTTGCTCCACCCACAAATCCACTGTGTATTCGACACTCAGAGGCTTCTCGCTAGCTCCGCACCCGAGCAAGTCGATCGCGTAGACCGATCGCGTCCGACTCAACGGCTCGATATTCGATCGCCAATGCCCTAAAGACGCTCCAAACCCATGAATGAGCAAAATCGGTGCTGCTGCTGTGACCGCCAGAGTTGGCGTATAGCTATAGCGAATGGACCACCCTCTCCACGACCAATCGCGTTGGTGCCCAAAATAGGACTCAGACATAGAGATCGAGATGGAGTGCAACTCTACAAATTGTAGTCTGGCAGCTCCGCCAACCTATGCGGCTACGCATCGACCCTGCGAATTTTGTCAGCGATCGCCCTCGCGTATCCGATTCATCCAACCCAATATTCGAAATCTTCCCACTCTAGAAGTTCAGTAGCACTTCCCCTAGCGCTTCCAGAGGCTGGAGATGGGAGAGCAAGCAGGGCATGTAGCCTAGGACTTCGCAGGCATATTATACCGATTTGGCCGCCCATTGCTGGAGATGCTTTACCCGAGTGCCGTTCTATTTGAGCGCAAACCCCTCAATGTGCCACTCTAAAATCGAGGTCGCAATTCTAAGGATATGTACCTGTCATGGCAGATGAATTACAGTTGCGATCGTTGAGCCCCCTTTTCCTCACTGCAGAAGCATTTTCTCCATACGGTCAGGCAATTTGGGCTACTGCAGATGGGAAACCCTTTGGGAGGGAGGATGCGAAACTCATTTTAGATCGCGGTGTTCCTCGGTTTTACATTATGCACTTGCAGCGACGGAGCTTCCGCTTTCACGAGATAACTCGCCACTGTCAATGTACCCAATGTTTGGGATCGTTAGATGGAAAAGAATGGTTTCTGGCGGTGGCTCCCCCCGGTGAGAAATCTCACCCCGAACCTGAGGAAATTACGGTTTTTCGTATACCTGGAAGCTGTTTTGTCAAACTCGACCTCGGCACTTGGCATGCCGGTCCTTACTTCGAAGGCGATTCGGTCGATTTCTACAATTTGGAGTTGAGCAACACGAATATTGGCGATCGCGAGACAGTAGATATGAGATCGCGCTTCAATGTTGAATATGCGATCGCGCTTTCCTAGAGTCCTACATTATTTGCTTGGAATCTCCAAGCCGTAACTTCTATCAGCGGAACAGAAAGCTAGATCTAAACGATCTCTCGAGGGAGATCTAGCTCAAAGAAATCTTTATGCACCATTCTATGGAAACAAAATGTACTCAACAGGCACATAATCTGTCAGCCAAACTTTGTTATCTGAGAGGAAAAACTGATGATTGCCATCGTGCATCTTGTCTGTCAACACCGCTAGAATGACTGGTTTTCCATGTCGATCGCCAACTTTCCTTGCCGTTTCGATATCCGAGGACAAGTGAACGTGTTGTCGCCTTCCCTTGATTAGCCCTTGTGTTCGAATTGAGTCGATAAATCGGGTCGCCGTCCCGTGATACAGAATTTCGGGAGGTTTTACAGGTTTTAAATCAAGCTCAATGCTAAGGGAGTGTCCTTGATTCGCGCGTATCTTCGATCTGTCTGAGTTAAATATAAATCGCTGTTTGTCATTCTCAGCAACAACAGTTATTAATTCTTTCATTGAAATCTGGCGGTTGTGTTCTTCTGCTTTTGCAAGAAGTTCGCTGACATTAGCCCAGCCAGAATTGTCTAGCTCCAAACCAATTGTTTCGGGCTTATGCCTGAGAATTAGACTCAGAAACTTGCTGATATGTACTTGAGATTTATCCATTTTGCTTGTCAGTTTTAGTATAACGGGTAGCTCTTAATAGATAAGGATATGAGATCCTAAAACTCTCGCCCTATAGACACTCTATCTTGACTTCTAGAACACTACCGATTTTTGAGGTAGGCCGGTATAAGTAGATGTGGCGGTTTTCGAGTAAATTCTAGGTTTGTGGCCCGGGCTACTGCAATAGAGGTCGCTTATTAAACTGCTTAGGTTTTAGTATGGTAGTATTCAGCTTGGATGGCGCGAGAGAGATGGCGCGAGAGATTTTGGCATGAATGACACGAGCGAGCAGCTCTCTCGCATCGAAGAGGCGATCGCTTCTTTAAGGAGCGATCTGAAAACTGATGTCGAGTCGCTCGAACGCGATGTGGAGAAGCTCGATTATAAGTTTGAAACTTACCAAGGTGCAGGAGAACGCCTCGAACGGCTAGCGACGTTTCTAATTGCTGGAGCGACTATTAGCGTCATTGCAGGGACAATCCTCTTGTTGCTGAAAGCCTAAGGCAATCTGTCCGCCTATGTTGACACATGTAGCAGTATTTATACAAACTTCACCCATTATCTGATTCTTGCTTTACCAACGCATCGGGGTCGGCAAAAACGCTGCGATCGCGGTGGGTTTGGTTAATGCCGTAGAGCACTGCCCACCCCTTGGGAAACTGATAGCCGCCATAGTCGCACGATTGCAGCACCTCTCGGAATCCACCCCCGACCGGAGGAATAAAGCGCAATACCTCTTTGAGAACGTTCTCCAGATAGGTCATTTGTTTGAGGGTGTCGAGGCTGAGGGGGCGATCGCCCAATTGGACTTGTTCGGCTCGGGCTCTCGCCTGCACTTCGGGGTATTGGGTCATTGCGAGGCAAAAGGATGTCAGTGGGGAGGTGAGGGTTTCGTGACCGGCGAACAACAATAACAGCACCCGATCTTTTAGCTCTTCAATGCTCAATCGTTCGCCGTCGTCATCGCGAGCCTGCAGTAAAAGCCCCAAGGCGTCGGTATTTGCTTCCCCATCTACGGCGGCTTGGCGATCGCGAATCAGCCGTTCCAACTCCGCCAGCAATTTCCTCCGACTGCACATGGACTTGCCAAACCGGGTCCAGGGCAAATTGAGAGGAATGCTGAATAGCCCTTGACTCCAAATTTCAAACAGTTGCCCTAAGGCACTGTCCGAACCGCGATCGAGGCCGACGAAGAGCTTGCAGGCAATGTCTAGAGTGTAGCGACGCAGTTGGGGGTACCAAGTCAGTTCTCGGGCGACGACCCAAGCTTGGCAGTAGCGATCGCTAATGGCTTCTATGGTCGGAATATAGCTATCTAGCGCTCGGGGTTGGAAGGCTTGGGCCAACAGTTTGCGGCGCTTGACGTGCAGACCTCCCGTTTGTAGGGCGAGGGAAAGGGGACCGAGGAGCGCTTCGGCACTGGGGGGCCATTTGACGGTCTCGAAGTTTAGGGTCAGGGGAACAAGAACGCTAAATGGAGGAGGGTTCGATTGCCCCTCTTGCTCCCCTCTCCCCAGGGAGAGGGGTTGTGGGTGAGGGCATGCAGAACCATCGAACTCAGGTCCGAAGGGGTTTGAGCGGTCGACCCGACCGATCCAAATTTTGGTGTCCGTCACTTCTGACACCTCTGAATGATTTTGCTGTATCCCAGACGGTGTCGAACGCGATCGCAAAATTGTAGCTGACGCCAAGTCACTCTCAGTCGTCTTTCAGGGAATACCTAGATCGATCTCCTAAGTTTAGAATGCAAAAGATTACCTCAATTGGAGTGTTATGCCGCTGATTCGAGTTCCCAAACCCTGGCATCTGCCGGAGAGTCGCATTACCTCCGAGAGCTCCTACCGCAGCCGCCGCCGCTTTTTGAAACAACTGGCTGGCGCGGGCATGGGTATTGCAGCGGCATCGATCCTAGGAGATCGCCCTTCCCGTTCGGCTTTAGTGGGAGACAGCACTACTGTTGCACCTGAAAATTACGTTCCAAACGCCGATTTTACCGATACCGGCTTGACCCCTACAGCAGAATCTTTGGTTTCCCGCTACAACAATTTCTACGAATTTGGCAACTCGAAAACCATCTGGCGCAAAGCCCAAGCTCTGCCCACCGACGACTGGAAAGTCGAGGTTACCGGTCTAGTCCAAAACCCCAAAATTTACGATCTTGACAGCCTCCGCCGCCAATTTCCCCTCGAAGAGCGCGTCTACCGCTTCCGCTGCGTGGAAGCGTGGGCGATGGTGGTGCCCTGGCTGGGTTTCCCCATGCGACTGATGTTAGAAGACGTGCAGCCCACTGCTGAAGCAAAATTCGTCCGATTTCAATCTTTTTACGATCCCGCCATCACCACGGGTCCGTTTTGGCCCCCCTCTGCCTCTCTCCCTTGGCCCTACACTGAAGGACTGCGTCTCGACGAGATGGCCAATGAGTTGGCTTTTTTCGCACTCGGGACCTACGGTAAAGACTTGCCCAAACAAAACGGAGCCCCCATTCGCATGGTGGTGCCTTGGAAATACGGCTTTAAAGGGGCCAAATCAATTGTCAAAATCGAATTTGTTACCGAGCAACCCGCCACCTATTGGAATACCCTCGCCCCCAGCGAATACGCATTTGAATCCAACGTGAATCCTGCTGTTCCCCATCCCCGCTGGTCGCAAGCCGAAGAACGTCTCGTTGGCGATGGCCCCGCCTGGGGATGGACTCGTCAACCGACACTTCCATACAACGGCTACGCAGAGTATGTAGCCCATTTGTACGCCTAGTTTCTGCCTCTACAACTGCGCTGTCCGATGCCAAGCTGCTTGAGCGGCCAGCCATACCTGCTGGACGGGGATGTGAAATTTGCGGGCAAGGGCGGCACAGTCAGAGAATTCTGGCTGGGCATTGACCACTTGGGCGTGGCGGCGAGCAACCTTCATTTGGATCGAGCCGTAGGGGGTTTCGACCCGCATAATTTCCCGCTCTAGGACAGACCGCTGCTGCAGCGATCGCCGAATGCCGATGGTGGTGGTTTCCTCAAACAAGATGCCCTCGCACCGATCGGCCAGGTGGGGGGGGCAGATCGCAGTGACGAGGGTGCCGGGACGATTTTGCTTCATCGTGACTGGCTGCGAAAATACATCCAAGGCACCGGCCTCGAACAGCCGTTCGAACGTGTAGGCCACCACCTGCGGATTGACATCGTCAATTTGGGTTTCTAGCACGGCGATGGTTTCAGTGGGTTGCTCCGCCAAACTGTCTCCCACCCACAACCGCAACACATTGGGTAGAGGTAAGTCTTTCGTGCCCGCGCCCACACCCACCTGTTCCACTTGCATGGGGGGACAGGGGCCAAAACCATCTGCCCAACTGACTGAAATTGCGGCTCCAGTGGGAGTGACCAATTCTGACTCCACACCATTGCTAAAGACCGGCACGCGAAAATCTTGCCATAACTGCATGACGGCAGGGACGGGCACTGGTATCTTGCCGTGGGCGCTGTTGGCCCATCCCCCTCCCACCGGTTGCGGAGAGGCAATGATGCGCTCCACTTGCAGCCAATCGAGGCCAATGCAAGTACCCACAATATCGATCGTGGCATCGACCGCTCCCACTTCGTGGAAGTGAACCGACTCTAGAGACTGACCGTGGACAGCAGCTTCCGCTTGGCCGAGGGTGCGAAAGATATCGAGGCTGCGCTGGGCGATGGTGGGGGACAAAGAAGAAGACGCGATCGTCGCCTGAATCTCGGGCCAATGACGAGAAGGGGACTCTCGACCGGCGGTCTGAACAATTGCCTGGGTGGCTTTCACGCCCGATCGCGTCACTGAATGCACTTGCAATTCGTATTCTTCCTCCAAGTGGAGGCGGCTCAACTCTTGCTCGAGATAATCCAATGGCAAGCCACAATCGAGCAATGCCCCCAGGCACATATCGCCCGCAATTCCAGCAGCACAGTCTAAGTAGGCAAGCTTCATAGGAAAAGGTTAAAAGTCACGGTAAAGGTCGAGTCAACGTCAATTCGACAAGTGTCTGGCCCACATCCCCTAACCCCTTCCCCCCTCGCGAAGCGTGGCGTCAGCCGTAAGTTTGGGGGAAGAGGAACAGAACGGCAGATTGCGGGTTTTAGACTGTTTCTCCCCTCTCCCTGGGGAGAGGGGCCGGGGGTGAGGGGCCGGGGGTGAGGGCAATGCAGAGCCATCGAACTCAGCTTCGAGTCAGGCAACGCCAGCGCAGCCAGTTTCGTCATTAGACTTGCAAAAGCTTGAGGACCCTTGACACTTCAATCGTCACTTCAAGCTAGTTTAAGGGTTCCCGCAAGGCAAGCTTCAGTATCAGTGCCGAGCTCAACCCAAATATTCCGCCATCACCACCGTGACATTATCGCGCCCGCCTTTCTCATTAGCAGCAGTCACCAAGGCTGCAGGGATTTCCTCCAAGACGCTAGATTCTTGACAGGTTTTAGCAATTTGCCCGTCATCCAACTCTTCAGTCAGACCGTCGCTACACAGCAACAGGCGATCGCCCAACTGCAACGGGATCGGTTGGACGGCAGGGGGACCCGAATCGGGACGACCCAAACAACGTTCCAGAATATGCCGATAGGGGTGTAACTTGGATTGGGCAGGCGTTAATTCCCCCAATCGCACTGCCCGGGCAATTAAGGTGTGATCCTCCGTCATTTGTTGAATGTCTTTGCCCCGCAGACGATAGAGCCGCGAGTCGCCAATGTGAGCGCTCCAGCAGTTGCCCTCTGTGTCGAGCAGGATGACCACAATGGTGGTTCCCATATCCGCTCGCTCTGGATGGGTCTCTTGATCGTGCAAGATGGCTTCATTCGCTGCTTCGATGGAGTGGTTGAGTAGCTGAGGAGCCGGATTGCTCCTCCAGCCATCGGCAAGGGTTTTGCGAATGGTATCGACCGCCAATATGCTGGCCTGAGCGCCAGCCGCATGCCCCCCCATGCCATCGGCCACGATGAAAAATCGACCCTCTGGATCGCAATAAAATGAATCTTGATTGCTTTGACGCACCTTGCCGCAATCTGTGTGACCGGAAAATCGCATCACAATCGCAATTCTCGCTTTCGAAACGGATAGTGGAAGGGTAGACAGGAAAAGCTCAAAAGCGATCGAACCGCTTGAGCTGCAAGAGAGAGCGAATCGTAGCAATGGCCGCGCCTGCTGCGAATACAGACAAGATTAGTGCTAATCGAGCCAACCCGGCAATCGCCAACTGGACAGTGACAATTAAAAACGCTGCGAACAGCAGGGCAAAAATTGCCCCCAGACCAACCGCCTGCAGTTGCCGCAGCAGGCGATCGGTTTCCACCGATCGCACCCGCACTCGAATATCCCCCTGCTCTAGCTTATCGAGGGTTTGCTCGATGCGGCGGGGCAAACTCAAGCTAGTATTGGTAAACTGAGCAGCCTGACGGCCCAGTTGGTCGATCAGGGTATTGGTTTCGTTCGGAGAGGTTTGGGCCATCAGCTCTGTCGTAAAGGGTTGTGCAACTTCCATAAAATTAAATTCGGGATCGAGGGCCTTGCCCAGTCCTTCGAGTGTGGAAAACGCCCGCATCACAAACGTAAACGTGGCCGGGAAGCGAAACGGTTGTCCCTGAGCCAACTCGTACAAATCTTCACTGATTTCTGCGATCGAGATGCTGCCGTGCTGGCCCATCGGGCGATCGAGAAAGTTATCCAACATGTACTGGACCGAGCGCCGCACCGGACTCATATCTGTCGAAGGCACCAAGGCTCCCAACTCCACCATTGAATCCACCACCACGCTGGCATCCCGAGTGGCAATCCCCTGCAGGGTGACCATCAACTTCGCCTTGATGTCTAGCTGTACTTCCCCCATCATGCCAAAGTCGTAAAAGATCAGGGTTCCATCCGGTTTTACCGCTAAATTGCCGGGATGGGGATCGGCATGGAAAAACCCATGCTGCAATACCTGTCGCAGATAGGCTTCCGCCCCCAAGCGGGCCACTGCCGAGCGATCGAGCCCTGCAGCAGTCAATGCTTCGAAATCGCTGATCTTAATACCGGGCAAATATTCCAGCGTCAGAACTTGAGGAGAGCTATAGCGCCAGTAGACTCGGGGCACCGCAACATTCTCGACAGCGCGAAAATTGCGCCGGAAGGTATCGGCATTACGACCTTCGTTGAGATAATCCACCTCTTCCCAGAGAGTGCGGCGACATTCTTCGTAAATGCCCACCCAATCTCGCCCCCCCCGACCCCACTTGGTGCGGTATTGGAAAAATTCGGCAATGCCCCGCAGGATGTCTAGATCGATCTCGAATAAGCGGCGCAATCCCGGACGCTGCACCTTCACGACGATTTCTTCGCCAGTGTGTAACTGAGCTCGATGCACCTGACCCAAACTGGCAGCAGCAATTGGAGTGGGGTCGAAATAGGAATAAATTTCTGTTAGCGATCGCCCCAGTTCCCCTTCCACAATGTCGGCAGCCCGCTCGAAGTCAAATGCAGGTACGCGATCTTGTAGAGCCGACAACTCTTCGATATATTCCGCCGAAAACAGATCGGCCCGAGTCGAAAACATCTGTCCGGCCTTAATAAAGGTCGGACCCAATTCCAAAATCGTTTCCCGAATCCAGATCGCTCGCTGGCGGCGGCGGCGGGCAAGCTGCGCTTCTGTCGGAGCTTCAGTAGAGCCGTAGCTCCAGTTCTTTTTGTCGAGCCAGTTGTAATAGACCAGCATGAGCGTAAATCGCCAGATATCGACGAGGCGACCCTGGCGACTATAGCTATCTCGCGCCCAACGATAGGAGTCGTAAGACTTTTTCGACGGCGTGGGGCTTTGGATGCGAAAGGGCAGGTTGATGGCGGTCAAGCGGACTGACTCCGATAGGTCTGCAGTTCAGAGCGAAGCTGGGCCACTTCAGCCCGAAGCTCGTCGAGGGTGGCTTGCAGGTCGCTGGATTTGGAAGGAAATCCCGAAGCACTATCGTAGAAGCCATTACGACTGAAATCGCCAGCAGCCTTAGCTTCTTCTTCTGTGGCCCTGGCCAGTACATCCTCCCCAAATTGTTCCCACTGCTGCTGAGCTTCAGCAACTACTTTGCCTAAATCGCTAGCGAGATCGGAGAGGGTACCTTCAGCTCGTTCGGCCAAAAGGTTGGCGGTGGCTCGTCCGAGAAAGAAGGCACGAGTAAGCGGATTCGACATAAAAGCAACTCTACATCCGACATCTAAAAACTATAACAAGCGTAGCCCAGACAGGTGTTTCTGGCCGTACTGCTAGAAGGAGAGGTTGCATTCTAGAACGGCGCGCGGCGATCTCAATCAGTCCAGTGCCCCAAGCAGCTTGCCCAGCGGCACTGTTACGTATATTGACTGAGATTCAGCGACTGATTAATTAGCCGGTTCGTCGACCACCTGCAGGCTGGAGAGACCGCCGGGAAGGTAGGTGGCGGAGATCTTGAGACCGCTAGACATGACGGGGCGGTTGCCCATATAGGTGGCCACAATATTGTGTGTGGTCGCCATCACGGGGCGGTTGTTCATAAAGGTGGAGGCCACAGTCTGGGTTTTGGCCTGGATGGGACGACCGTTGAAATAGGTGGAAGCGACCTTCAGGCCAGAGGAGACAATGGGACGGTTGCCCATATAGGTAGCCACAATATTCATGCTGGCAGGGGCAGTGGGCCGCAGGCCCAGAGAACCGCCGCGCTCGTAGACGGCCATGTCTGAAGTGGTTTTGGCTGTTTGGGTGGTCATAGCGAGAGACTCTCCGGTTACGGGAACTGCTGCAATAGATCGAATTACTATATCGCAATACTACAAAGATGTTTACAGTTTGAGATTAACGCGATCGCGCCCCCCACATCAAATCGTCCGCTAGATTTCGACTGAATCGGACTGGCGATCTCGATCGTGAGTAGAGTTGGGATATAGCATTCTGAGAAGCCCGTACTGCCGATATGTCTGACGCCACCTTGCTCTACGAAGGCAAAGCCAAGCGCATTTACGCCACCGACCGACCGGGGATATTGCGCTGCCAATACAAGGACGACGCAACAGCCTTTAATGCCCAAAAGAAAGGTCAAATTGCCGGTAAGGGGGAGGTCAACTGTACGGTTGCCGCTCTCTTGTTCCGCTATCTGGAAGGGGCGGGGATAGCAACGCACTTTGTCGGACAAACGGGATCGACTGAGATGGCCGTCAGGGCAGTGACGATCTTGCCAGTGGAGGTGGTGGTGCGCAATCGGGCGGCGGGAACGTTGTGCAAGCGGCTGGGGTTAGAGCGGGGAAAGGCGATCGCCCCCCCTTTGGTGGAATTTTTCTACAAGAATGACGACCTGGGAGATCCCCTCCTTACCACCGACCACATTGAACTCTTGAACTTAGCTACTCCAGAACAAGTACAGGTATTGCGGCAGCAGGCACTGGCGATCGATACTCTGTTACAGCAGTTTTTCCTCCAGTGCCAGTTAGAACTAATTGATTTCAAGCTAGAATTTGGCACCGATGCGAATGGGGATATTTTGCTGGCAGACGAGATTAGCCCCGATACTTGTCGCCTGTGGAACTTAGCAGACGAGCGAGTGCTGGACAAAGACCTATTTCGCTTCGACTTGGGAGATCCGGTGGCGGGCTATCGCGAAGTTTTAGAGCGGGTGCAGGCGGTGGCTGGAGAATTAGGGCAGTAGTGCCGCAAGTTTTACAATGGTTGTGTCGCTAGGAGTTCGCAAACATTATGGCCCTTCCTGGTATGGGACACGTTGCTGTCAAGGTGCAAGATATTCCTAAAGCCCTGGAGTTTTATCAACGCCTAGGCATGACTGTGGTTTGGTCGGACAGCGACTGGGCCTATCTCAAGGCGGGAGGCGATGGCTTGGCGCTATTGGGACCGGGGTATAAGGCTGCCGGTCCGCATTTTGGCTTCGTATTTCGCGATCGCGACTCCCTCGAGGCTGAATACCAGCGCATCAAAGCTCTCGGGGTCAAGATTGGGGCCATTCACGATCATCGAGACGGGACGGCCTCCTGCTACGGTCGCGATCTGGATGGGAATGTCTTCGAATTACTATACGAGCCCCAATCAGCCGACAAAACTGTTTTAAATAAAACCATTCCGACTGGATAGGTGTTTGAATACATCGAGTATCCTTTAATACTTGTTCGTTTTTCTGCTCTGACGGGCATGCTAATACCCAGATTTCCCGCAAGTCTCGAGGCTCGGCGAGCTATAACCATTGCTTTGTCTAGTTTGGCTCCCAACGAAACAATCTAGTCGAGCGTGACGAGCCTTGTTCCGCTCTAGCACCTAAGCTTCAACCGTATAGATTTGTAGGAGTCTTGCTGAGAAATTTAGCTGGGTAAAGCATGATTGGCAAGCTTTTGCGTAAATTTCGATACCTATTGGTGTTGGGCTGTTTGCTAACAGGATTGTGGACATTTGTCGGTCACCAGCCCGTCCATTCGTCGGCGATCGCCCCCATCACCGTTCGAGCGAGCTCGAACGACACCTACGAGCAATTGCTCGCTCGCGCCAAGCAAGACACACTGGCGGAAATCGCGCGCCAGTTTAATGGCAATGCTGCGCTTGCCTCGCTGGAATTCGAGGTGCTCGGCAAGCGCAGTGGTTCTCAAGTGCCCCTCTTGCGCGTCAGCGTGCGGCGATCGCAGTGGCAGCAGCAGCCCGCCAATATTGATGCCTGGATCGATGTCGATCCAGATAGCCAAGCATTGCTGGGATTTTCGGCTTCTCGAGTCGGCAGCACTCGCACGACAGCGGCAAGAGACTCGTCCGCCATTGTGCGCCGCTCTTCGGCCAGTACGCCGCCACAATCCCGTCGGAGTAATTCTTCTAGTAATTCTGGCCTATCCGCGCCCTTGGTGGCGGCGGCTCCATCGAAGTTGGACCGCATCCCTTACGACCGAGATGCAGGCGACTTTTTCGACGCGATTAGCTCTGAAGATGGCCTGTATCTGCGCTGGGTGGAGTACCCCATCACCGTTTACGTGGAGAATGGCAATTCCGATTGGGGACAAAGTATCGAGGCGGCGATCGATGATTGGTCGCAATACATTCCCCTCAGAAAAGTACGTCGCGAAGAAGACGCCAATATCAGCATTATCAGGACGGCCCCCATTGCCAGGGTGGGGGGAGTGGCAACCCCCAGCCTCTTTATCGATAGCGAGGCTCGGCGACAGATGAAGGTTTCCATTGTGATTACTGAATTCCAAACCCTGGGCAGGGTTGCCTCCACTGCCCGACACGAACTCGGTCACGCTTTGGGGCTATGGGGCCACAGCCCCAACCCGCGAGATCTGATGTACGCGACAGAGCTGTTTCCCAATCCGTCAGTCACCCGCCACGCTGTCAATACCCTCAAGCGAGTTTACGAGCAGCCCACAGCGATCGGCCAGAGAGTCTCGCTCGAAGACTTTTCCGGCTAGAGTGCGCTCGTTCATTTGGCTTCCATCCAGTTTTTTCCCGCTTGAATATCGACTTTAAGGGGGACATCTAGAGCGATCGCCGTTTCCATCGTCGTTTGAATTTTTGCTTGCAGTTCGTCCCATTCTTCAGGGGGAATTTCGAACACCAGTTCGTCGTGGACTTGCAGCAACAGTCGGGCGCGATAGCCTGCGAGAATGCGATGCAGCTTCACCATCGCCAGCTTGATGATGTCGGCACTCGACCCCTGAATGGGGGCATTGGCAGCAGCCCGCAACGCACCAGCTTCGAAGCGGTTGAGCTTGAGGGTATCCCGGTCGATTTCAGCGGGATCTTGACCCCGCAGCCGCTTGAGGGCGGCAGACTCAAAGGTGAAATAGCGGCGGCGACCCAGAATGGTTTCGACGTAGCCATTGGCGATCGCCTCTCGTTCCATCCGCTTGAGATAGCCGAAAACTTTGGGGTAGCGCTGGTTGAAGCGATCGATAAACCCCTTGGCTTCCTTGCTGGAAACCCCCGTTTCGCGGGCAAACCGCTGGGCTCCCATACCGTAAATGACGCCAAAGTTGATGGTCTTGCCCAAGCGGCGCTCGTCGGCGGTGACGGAATCTTTGTCCAGCAGTAGGCGGGCGGTAAGACTGTGGACATCGTCGTTGTTGCGATAAGCCTCCAACAAAACGGGCTCCTGACTGAGGTGGGCCAGAATGCGCAGCTCGATTTGAGAATAGTCTGCCGAGGCTAGCAGCCAACCTGCTTCGGGCAAAAAAGCAGCGCGGATTTGGCGGCTGAAGGCAGTGCGGATGGGGATGTTTTGCAGGTTGGGGTTGGAGGAGGAAAGGCGCCCTGTGGCGGTGACCGCTTGGTTGAAATCGGTGTGGACCCGTTGGGTATCGGGGCGGGCTAGGGCGGGCAGGGCGTCAACGTAGGTGGATTTGAGCTTGGCTAGAGTACGGTATTCGAGGATGTCGTCGACAATTGGGTGTTCCCCTTGCAATTTCGTCAGGGTGGCGGCGTCGGTGGAGTAACCCAATTTGGTTTTGCGGGATTTTTTGCTATTGAGGCCCAGGGTTTCAAATAGCAGCACGCTGAGCTGTTTGGGCGAGGCCAGATTGAAGGTTGAGCCGACGCGATCGTAGGCCCGTTGCTCGATCGCCGCCAAATCCGTTTCCAATCGAGCGGAAAAGTCTTTGAGGTAGGCAATATCGATGCGAACCCCACAGTGCTCCATTTCAGCCAGAACGGGTTCGAGGGGCAATTCGACCGTTTCGAACAGCGCCTTCAGCTCGGGGCTGGCCTCCAATTGCGATCGCAGTTTGGGCACGAGCAGGAAGGTGGAGTAGACATCCATGCCGCAATAGCTTGCAACGGCAGGGATATCGAGCTCGGCAATGGTTTTGCCTTTGGGAACGAGATCGGCATAGTCTTGCGCCACAATGCCCAAGTAGCGCGAGGAGAGCTCGCTGAGTTTGTGGCTGGTTTCGGGATTGAGGGTGTAGCTAGCCAGCATGGTGTCGAATACGACCCCATTGAGACCAATGCCCTGGTTGCGCAGGATAAGGCGATCGTATTTGGCATTTTGCAGAGATTTGGGGTAGCGATCGCCCTCCAACACTTGCCGCAAGGATTCGAGCACTGTGGCTTTATCCAGCATCTGTCCCTGCGAGTGTCCCACAGGAATGTAAGCCATATCGTCCCTCTCGCCACCCCAGCAGCAGCCAATCCCAACTAAGTCAGCCTCGCGGGGGTCGAGGGAAGTGGTTTCGGTATCCCAGGCAACGGGAGTTTGGGGATCGGTATAGGTTTTGAGGCGATCGACTAGCTCGGCGAGCTTGTCTGGTGTATCGATAATCTGCGGTTGAATCGGCTCGGGTTGGGCCTGTTGTTGCTCGGCAGTATCCGCCGCACTGAAAAACCACGTATCTCCGGCTTCATCCTGCTTCGCAGCCGATTCCGACTGAGCTGCAACTGTTGCTCCGCCCAAACGCGACTGAATTTGGTTAATCCGCCGCAAAAACGACTGAAACTCCAACTTTTCCAATATGGGAATGAGACGGCTGTCGTCAAACCCCTGCAATTTCAGCGACTCAAACGGCGCATCCACCGGTACGTCCAACTTAATCCGCGCCATAAATTGGGAGTGTTCGGCAGATTCCTGGCCTGCCTCTAGCTTTTTCTTCACCGCCCCCTCGATCTCGTCTAAAGCGGCATAGACCCCATCGAGGCTGTCGTAGGTACTCAATAATTTGACCGCTGTTTTCGCCCCAATCCCTTTGACACCGGGAATATTGTCAGAACTATCGCCACAGAGCGCTTTATAGTCCACCACCTGCTCGGGCCGCACCCCCAACTTTTCCAACACCTGTGCGGAGCCAATCTCTTGTGGCGCAGAGGAGCTATTGCGCCGACCGTAGGTGGAACCCCCCATGTACAGTACTTCGATCTCGCGTTCGTCATCCACGAGCTGGAATAAATCGCGATCGCCACTCAAAATCGCCACCGCTACCCCCTCGGGCACTGCTGTCGCCAAGGTTCCAATAATGTCGTCCGCCTCAAATCCCGGTGCTGTGAGGATAGGTAAATCCAGTGCTGCGAGTAACTCCTGTAAATTTTGCATATCGACAAAAAATTCCTCGGGGGTTTCCGCTCTGCCAGCCTTATAGCTTGCATCGGCTTCGTGGCGGAACGTGGGTTGGCGAGAGTCGAAGGCGATCGCCACATGGGTGGGATTTTCCTGCGCCAGGATGTCGAGCAGGGATTTCGTAAAGCCGAAACTGACGCTGGTGGGAATGCCGGTGGAGGTGCGCAGCCCTCCTTCTCGACTGAGGGCAAACGCATAAAAGGCCCGATAGGCCAGGGAATGGCCGTCTACCAGCAAGAGCTTGGCGGATTCAGTAGGGGAATCGGCGGGCATGGCGATCGCGGAATAAGAATAAAAATTGCATCAGTGGATACCGGCTCTGATTGTAGCGTCGGTGTTGGCGATCGCCGCTCGAATGGGCATCCTTGCCCCATCGAAGCGCCAGCGAAATGCGTGGGCTCGGGAATGGCACCACTCTATCGAGCGGTCTACAAGTCGGTTTAAACTGTACGCATTGCACATTCTGCAGTTGTATTAGCCCGTATCCTCGATCGCATATTGAGTCGAGTGCCTATCTTCGGCTAGCGTCCATTCCTCCCTGCGACCGTCCGGTCAATCGCTGTAACTCTAGCGATTGCGGGCTCGTTCCCACTATTGCAACTATATTTATATCTAAAGAATAGCTAGCGGCCTATGCACCTGAGTGATATCACCCACCCCAATCAACTCCACGATCTGAGCATCGCCGAACTGCGCGAGCTCGCCCGTCAAATGCGGGAGAAGCACCTTCAAACCGTCGCCGCCACGGGCGGTCACCTCGGCCCCGGCCTCGGTGTAGTCGAGTTAACTTTGGGCCTGTACAAAACCCTAGACTTCGATCGCGATAAAGTCACCTGGGATGTGGGCCACCAGGCATATCCCCACAAAATGCTGACGGGTCGCTACAAAGATTTCCATACCCTGCGCCAAAAAGGCGGTATTGCCGGATATCTCAAGCGCGGCGAAAGCCACTTCGATCACTTTGGGGCCGGTCATGCCTCCACCAGCATCTCGGCAGCTTTGGGAATGGCCCTAGCTCGCGATGCTCGCGGGGAAAGCTTCAACGTTGTCGCCATCATCGGGGACGGCGCGCTCACGGGCGGCATGGCCTACGAAGCCATCAACCACGCCGGTCACTTACCCAAAACCAATTTAACGGTGGTGCTCAACGACAATGGCATGTCAATTTCCCCCAATGTTGGGGCCATGACCCGCTATCTCAACCAGTTGCGCCTCAGCCCCCCCGTTCAAACCATCACCGATCGCCTGGAAGAGCAGCTCAAAAACTTGCCCTTGGTGGGCTCTAGCCTCTCTCCCGAAATCGATCGCATGAAGGAGAGCATGAAGCTGATGACCGCCGTGCGCAACAACAAGGTGGGTATCATCTTCGAAGAATTGGGCTTTACCTATGTCGGCCCTGTAGACGGCCACAACCTGCAGGAATTGGTGCATGTGTTCACCTTAGTGCAGAACATCACCGGACCGGTATTGGTGCATGTCGCCACCACCAAGGGTAAGGGCTACGCCTTAGCCGAACAGGAGCAGGTGGGCTATCACGCCCAGTCCAGCTTCAACCTTTCCACCGGCAAACCCAAGCCGTCCACAAAACCCAAGCCCCCCAGCTATTCCAAGGTGTTTTCCCATACCCTAACTAGGCTGGCAGAAAACGACTCGCGCATTGTCGCGATTACAGCGGCGATGGCCACTGGCACGGGGTTGGTGAAGTTTCAGGAGAAACTGCCCGAACAGTTCTTGGATGTGGGCATTGCCGAGCAACATGCGGTGACGCTGGCGGCAGGCTTAGCCTGCGAAGGCATGCGCCCGATCGCCACGATCTATTCCACCTTCCTGCAGCGGGCCTTCGACCAGATCGTTCACGATGTCTGCATTCAGAAATTACCCGTCTTCTTCTGCATGGACCGTGCCGGTGTGGTGGGGGCTGACGGTCCCACACACCAGGGTCTGTACGATATTGCCTATCTGCGCTGCATCCCCAACATGGTGGTGATGGCTCCCAAGGATGAGGCGGAACTGCAGCGGATGATCGCGACGGGGGTGAATTACACCGACGGCCCGATCGCGGTGCGCTACCCGCGCGGCAATGGCGTTGGCGTCCCCATTGTTGAAGAGGGCTGGCAGGAATTGCCCATTGGCAAGGGCGAGATTTTGCGCTCGGGCGATGACGTGCTGATTGTGGCCTATGGTTCAATGGTGCATCCGTCGTTGCATGCAGCTGAGATTCTGACGGAGCACGGCATTCAGGCCACGGTGGTGAATGCTCGCTTTGTCAAGCCGATCGATACCGAGCTGATTTTGCCGCTGGCGAGCCGCATCGGTAAGGTGGTGACGGTTGAAGAGGGCTGCCTTATGGGTGGTTTTGGTTCGGCGGTGGCTGAGGCGCTATCGGATGCGGATGTGACGGTGCCCGTGCTGCGGCTTGGGGTGCCCGATAAGTTGGTGGATCACGCTAAGGCTGAAGAATCTTTGGCGGAGTTGGGACTGACCAGTGCGTCGATCGCCGAGCGGATTCGGCAGAAATGGCAGCTTGCCGAGGCTGAGGTGGTTCAGCCTGCGGAAGTGAGCTAGCTTGCTTCCAATTCGATGTCGAATGGGCGGGAGCCTAGATAGCTCCCGCCCATTCGCTTGGGGGATGTAAGGCTTGGCAGAGATAGGCGATCGCGTTAGCATTGTGCTGCCAACGCGAGGCGTTCGGTTCTATTGGCAAATGCATTTCAGGGGTTCGCGTGGCGATCGGAATGCGGTATTTTAGATAGGCCGTGCTGATGTAGCTCAGTTGGTAGAGCAGCTCACTCGTAATGAGCAGGTCACCGGTTCAAGTCCGGTCATCAGCTTTTAGATATATCGAGCTTTTCCCTTGCTATCACTGGCTTTCGGGACTGTAGTCTTCACCGTTCCTGGCTCAGTTCGAACTATCTCCCGGCGATCGACTCTTGCAACTCAAGCACTGCTTTCCGAGACAGTTTTGTCATCTGTTGCACTAGCTCGACGGACATGCCATGGGTCAGCATCTCCGTTGCCACTTCAATCGACCTTTCCAGGCGACCTTCTTCAAGGGCTTCTTGGTATACCTTGGTCTGTTTGATGTCGCTAACACCCAGCATGGCTTCGATCTCCTCTCGACTCAGACGAGGGAATTTGTACAGCAGAATCACCTCAATCAATTCTACGATCTCTCGGCGGAGGGTCGCATCAGGTATCTGCTGAGCTTGCGCCACCACCTGACGGATATTCTGTTTAGTGTCCTCCTCTGGCTCCACAACCATCTTTACCATTTCCACCCCCAGAGTCCCATCTCCTGCTTCCAGCTCATCCAAATACAGCCGCTGCACGTAAGGGCTGTCTAGCAAGGGCTGGTAGTTAACCGTGTCGATAGGTTCAAGGCTGCGTTTGGCAAACAAGACTACTGCTCGCCAAGCGGGGTTAGAGCTGTCGTAGCGCAGGTAGAGGAAGATCTCGGAGAACAGGCGCTTGTAGAGGTTGGGGTCTGCTTGAAACTGGACTTCGCAGAAAAAGACCGGGCGCTGGGGGCTGAGGGGGAGAAAGACGCCATCGATGCGGAAAGCGGTCTGTTTGACTTCTACCGAATCAAATCGGTAGGACTGGGCCTCTTCTGTGGGTAAGCCGACTAGCTCGAAGAAGCTGGTGGGATAGCCTGCGAACAGTCGGTAAAAGATAGAGTCAGGCGATCGCTCTCAACTGTCGAGTTCGCCATCCAACAGCTTTACCGCAAACCCATATTCCATAGCATTGCGAAACAACTTGCCATCCAAAGTCCACAGCTCCGCCTGTAGAAATTCAGCCAAAGCCAAATAAGCAGCATCGTAAGCGCTGCGCCGCTTCAACTGCAGTGCAATCTCAACTACCCGTTCCCCTTCCGGGCAAGCGCAGAAAACAATCGGCAAGTCAGCCAAGGCTCCAAACGCCTCTGGAAGAGCAGCTACAGTGAATTCGCCACCGGCGATCGCGCCAGTAAAAGCACTCGCAATTTCGTAACGGGCTAGATCGGGAGCGTAAAGCTCGGCATTCTCCTCTAACCATTGCATCAACTGAGCTTCAACAAGATTGCTTCTTTCTCCGCCAATGGCCAGAGCCACCAGCAAATTGGCATCCAACACCACCCTTACCAACTAAACGTCTCCCCGTTGCCCCAATTCCTCGCGTCCTTCGCGAACCAAAGCAACAACGTCAATGTTCTTAGAGGAGCGGCGTTCGCGTAACTGTCGCAACCTTTTCAAAGAGTTGAGAGCCCGCGCCTTCTTGCTTGCGCGATCGTCCTTCAAGTGCTCGTGCAGCAGCTCCGCTGCCAAGCGATCGGGAGTCAGCCCCCGGCAGGCAGCCTCTGCCGACAGGCGATCGAGATCTTCACCTATCAGGCGTACAGTAATAGTGTTTGCCTCTTGCATAGACCCAGTATAGAAGAGTGGGTAAGGTTCAGTAGATGCCAGCGCCTCAGGCGGCCTACCCCTAAGAAGCATCTCAGTTCGTGAAAGATGCGATCGCCGATACCGCAGACTGAAAGATTACGGAATGAGCAGGTCACCGGTTCAAGTCCGGTCATCAGCTTTTAGATATATCGGGATTTTCCCATACTATAACTAGCTTTGAAGCGATTCACGGTCGAGAAGAATGGGGACTATTGGCCTAATTTCTTGGCGATCCTCTGTTGCAACTCAAGCACTTCTTCCATCGACAGCTTTGTTATCTGTTGCACTAGCTCGACAGCAATGCCATTAGCCTGGGTACGGGCCATAGCGTTTGGGAGATGGGTGTCGGTGGGATTTGCGCGTTATTCTAAGGGAGCGATGCTCGCACGAGTATGCAACCGTTACATCATTCAGAAACACAATGTTTGACGCTCTTTCCGACCAACTGGAATCCGCCTGGAAAAAACTGCGCGGGCAAGACAAAATCACGGAAAGTAATATTAAGGACGCCCTGCGAGAGGTCCGCCGCGCCCTGCTGGAAGCGGACGTGAACTTGGAGGTGGTCAAACACTTTGTCGAGGACGTGCGCGAAGCGGCCCTCGGGGCCAATGTGATTATGGGGGTGAGCCCCGACCAACAGTTCGTCAAAATCGTCAACGACGAACTGGTGAAGGTGATGGGGGAAGCGAACGCTCCCCTCAATCAGGCTGCTGACGGGACAGGACCAACCATTGTATTGATGGCGGGCCTGCAGGGGACGGGGAAAACGACTGCTGCTGCGAAATTAGCGCTGTTTTTGCGCAAGCAGAGCAAGAAAACCTTGTTGGTGGCGGGGGATATTTACCGTCCGGCGGCGATCGATCAACTCAAAACTCTGGGGGAACAGATCGACATTCCCGTCTTCGATCTGGGCAAAACCGATCCAGTTGAGATTGCTCGCCAAGGGGTTGCCAAAGCCCGAGACGAGGGCTTCGATACCGTGATTGTCGATACGGCAGGTCGCCTGCAAATCGACCAAACGATGATGGCAGAGTTGGAGAAGATCAAAACCACCATCAACCCCCACGAAACCCTGCTGGTGGTGGATGCCATGACCGGTCAGGAAGCGGCCACCCTAACCCGCGAATTCCACAACCGGATTGGGGTGACGGGTGCCATCTTGACCAAGTTAGACGGCGACACGCGCGGCGGTGCGGCGCTCTCGGTGCGTCAAGTTTCCGGTCAGCCAATTAAATTTATCGGGACTGGCGAAAAAGTCGAAGCCCTCGATCCGTTTTATCCCGAGCGGATGGCCTCCCGCATTTTAGGGATGGGGGACATTCTGACGTTGGTGGAAAAGGCACAGGAAGAAATTGATATTTCTGATGCCGAGGCTATGACCGAGAAATTGCTCTCGGCACAGTTTGATTTCACCGATTTTCTCAAGCAAATGCGCTTGATTAAGGGGATGGGAGCACTGGGGGGGCTGATGAAGATGGTGCCCGGTATGAATAAGCTGAGTGACGATCAACTGCAGAAGGGGCAGGAGAAGTTGTATCGATCCGAGGCGATGATTAATTCCATGACGAAGGCTGAGCGGCGCGATCCCGATTTGCTGGCCCGCAGTGCCAGTCGCAAGCGTCGGGTGGCGAAGGGGTCTGGCTACACGACGGGGGATGTGACCCAGTTGGTGGGAGAGTTTCAACGGATGCGGGACATGATGGGCCAGATGGGTCGCGGCATGATGCCCGATATGGGGGGCATGGGCATGCCCGGTATGCCGGGAATGGGGGGAATGCCGAGGGGGAATATGCCCGCTGCGATGGGCGGTCCTGGTTGGCGCGGCAAGCGCTCGGGGCGGCCGAAGAAGAAGCGCAATCGGAAAAAAGGAGGTGACGGCAAGGGCTTTGGGGGTTAGTGACGCTGGTCAGGAGGTCGTCGATCGCCAGTTCGCGTCTGGGCATGAAGTAAAGCTGATATGAAATAAAGCTGATATGACCTCGCATTGCCGGAGTTCGTACCTATGAACCGTTTCATTCGCCGCCTGCGCCGATCGCGTCTTTTGACGGTGTTGCTCCTGGTGGCGATCGCCTGGGGATTTGGCTGGAGTTTGGGGGCGCAAGAAACCATTTCCCAACCGGATTTGGCGACGCGCCATCGCCTGGGGGCGGAGGTGTATGTGGAAACCTGCGGTGCTTGCCATACAGCCCTACCTCCGCAGGTGATGCCAGCAGATACCTGGCGATCGCTGCTGCAGTCTCCCAATCATTACGGCCTCCAGTTAGAGAATTTGCCGCGAGGTCCGCTGCTGCAAGCAACGTGGGCATTTATGAGGGACTTCTCCCGCAATCGGGGCACAACGGAGCCGATTCCCTATCGCCTCTCCAACTCCCGCTTTTTTAACGCTCTCCATCCCGATGTCGAGTTTCCCGGAGAAATCCGAGCGACCGGCTGCATTACTTGCCATCCCCGCGCTAACCTCGGCGAGTTCACTAGCTTGACGGCGGCGTGGCAGTAAGATCGAATTGAGTTTGCCAAACAATCCCTTTCTCTCCCATTTGGAATCGGTATCATGTCTGCGATCGGCGCTCTCGATTTGCCATTGCGCGAGCAAGTGCAAGCCACTCGTCAAGCGGCTTTACGCCTAGCTCTCTTGCCCACTGAGATCAAAAACACAGCGTTAGAGGCGATCGCGGCTGCGGTCGAGACCCGCACAGACGAGATTTTGGCGGCCAATGCCAAAGACTTGGCAGCGGCGTCCGACATGCTTGCGAAGGGAGCGCTGACTGCTGCTGCCTACGCCCGCTTGAAGCTGACTCCCGACAAGATCGGGACGATGGCGGCTGGCGTAAGGGATGTGATGAAATTGACCGATCCGGTAGGACAGGTGCAATGGTCTCGGGAGTTGGACGAGGGGTTAATTCTGCATCGCAAGACTGCACCGCTGGGGGTGCTCGGCATTATTTTTGAATCCCGCCCCGATGCGGTCACTCAGATTTCCTCGCTAGCGCTCAAAACTGGCAATGGTGTGGTGCTCAAGGGGGGGAAAGAGGCGGTCAATTCCTGCCGCATGTTGGTGGAGGTGATTCACGCGGCGTTAGAGTCGCGAGGCATTCCGACAGCGGCGGTGAGTTTGCTGACAACTCGGGAAGAGACGCGGGCGCTGTTGGCACTGGACGATTTAGTAGATTTAGTGATTCCGCGCGGCTCGAATGCGTTTGTGCGCTACGTGCAGGACAACACCAAGATTCCGGTCTTGGGCCATGCGGATGGGATTTGTCATTTGTATGTCGATCGCACTGCCGATATCGACAAAGCGATTTCGCTGACGGTGGATTCTAAGGTGGATTATCCAGCAGCTTGCAATGCCTTAGAAACGCTGTTGGTACACGAAGAGATTGCAGCTGATTTTTTGCCGAGAGCGGTGGCAGCGTTGCAAGCGAAGCAAGTGGAGGTGCGCGGTTGCGATCGCGCTCGTGCCTTGGCAGAAATGTCTGCTGCTGGCGAGATT
The DNA here is from genome assembly GCF_000332275.1 of Synechococcus sp. PCC 7336. Lineage (NCBI taxonomy): Bacteria > Bacillati > Cyanobacteriota > Cyanophyceae > Synechococcales > Synechococcaceae > Synechococcus > Synechococcus sp. PCC 7336. Next base: position 4,463,285 of record NZ_CM001776.1, on the reverse strand, counting down.
GATTGGGCGACGGAGTACGGCGATTTGGTCCTAGCGGTAAAGCTGGTAGATTCGCTGGATGAGGCGATCGCCCATATCGAGCAGTACGGCTCGCGGCATACGGAGGCGATCGTCGCGGAGGATGGCGCTACTGCCGAGCAATTTATGAATGCGGTGGATGCGGCAGGTGTGTTTCACAATGCGTCCACGCGATTTTCGGATGGGTTCCGCTATGGTTTTGGGGCCGAGGTGGGGATTAGCACTCAAAAGTTACCACCTAGAGGCCCGGTGGGCATGGAAGGGTTAGTGACGTATAAGTATTTGCTAGAGGGAGACGGGCACATTGTGGCCAGCTACAGCGGTCCGAATGCCCGTCGATTTACCCACCGCGAGCTTCCGTTTTAAGCACTACAGGTGGGATAGGGCTCGGAGTCGTGGGGCTGTGCGAGTGTCCCATTGAGATGCGAAGCTTTACCCCTTAGGGTTGGCAACTGGGTCGAACTCGATGCTTTTGAGTCGGAGAGAATTCCAAACCACATTCAACGAGCTCAACGCCATGGCAATTTCCGCCATGATGGGGTGCAGTAGGCCACAAGCAGCCACCGGTAGCGCAATCAGGTTGTAAGCGTAAGCCCACCAAAGGTTTTGCTCGATCTTGTCAAAGGTGGCTCTGGCCAAGGATAGGGCTTGCTCGACCCCGATTAATTCGCCGCGCACGAGGGCGATATCGGCGGCTTCCACAGCGATATCGGTCCCCGTCCCCAGCGCAATGCCGACATCGGCTTGTTTGAGGGCTGGGGCATCGTTAATGCCGTCTCCCACCATCGCGACCATGTGGCCTTCCTGCTGCAGTTGGCGCACCCACTCAATTTTCCCTTCAGGCAATACGCCCGCTCTCACGGTTGCGATCCCGACTCGCTCGGCGATCGCCGCTGCTGCCCGAGGGTTATCCCCCGTCAACAGGGCCAACTGCAAACCGCGCCCCTGCAAACTGGCGATCGCAGTTTCAGCATCCAGCTTGAGGGCATCGGCAATGGCAATGGCCCCCAAGATACTGCCATCTAGCGCGACCAGCACGACGGTTTGTCCGGCGGCTTCGAGGGTCTCGATCTGCTCCTGCCAATCGATCTCCGAGCTCGCAACGCTGGCAACCCAATCGGGGCTGCCGACCAGCACCGCGCGCTCGCCCACGCTCGCCCGCAGGCCGCGCCCGAGCATGGCTTCTATTTCAGTGGCGATGGGAGCGTCAATTCCCTCTGCCTCCGCTCGCGCCACGACCGCTCCCGCTAAAGGGTGTTCGGAGGCCCGTTCTGCGGCTGCAGCCCAGTAGAGCACCTCGCCACGGCGATCGGCCGGCAGAATTGCTTGTACCTCCGGTCGCGCTTGGGTGAGGGTGCCGGTCTTATCGAAGACTACGGTGTCCACTGACTGCAGTGTCTGTAGCGCTTCGCCGTGACGAATCAAAATGCCCCGCTCGGCTCCACAGCCAGCTCCCACCATCAATGCCATCGGGGTAGCCAAACCCAGCGCGCAGGGGCAGGCTACCACCAGCACCGCCATCGTGTTAAAGGCTGCCAGCGCCAGCGGAGACAGGTCGGCATTGACCCAAGGGACGATGGGGGCGATCGCCTCCACCCAGCGATGCAGCGGCTGGGCGGCGATCGTCCAGACAACAAAGGTAACCGCTGCCAGCACTATCACCACAGGCACAAAATATCCGGTAATCCGATCCGCCAATTGCTGAATGGGGACTTTGCTGCCTTGGGCCTGCTGCACCAAGCGAATCATTTGGGCCAAAAAGGTCCCGCTGCCGATCTGGGTCACTTCAACCAGTAGAAGTCCCTGCTGATTGGTCGTAGCTCCAATCACCCGATCGCCCGTTGCTTTCGCCACAGGCAGCGACTCTCCAGTGGCGATCGCTTCATCGACACTCGATCGCCCCGATAGGACGCGACTATCCGCCGGAATCACTTCTCCTGGTTTGACCAAGAGGCGATCGCCCACCTGCACGGCTCGAATGGGAACATCCACAACGTCCGCCGTTCCCAAAAATGCAGATAGATCGGCAGGAGCGATCCGTTCCGAGTCACCCTCTCTGGCGGCAGAACTCTCCGAGCTGCTCCCCTGCACTAAGTGTGCTTCCTTAACCTGCAACTGCATCAATCGCCGAATCACCTGCGAGGCTTGTCCCCGAGCGCGCTTATCGAGGTAGCGGCTGAACAAGTGAAACGCCATCACCATAGCTGCCACTTCCACAAACACCGTCACTTCGGGCACCGCCAGCAAGCCAGTGAAATAGGTGGGCAAAGTACCGAGGGAGATCAGCACGTCCATATTGGGGGCTTGCCGCCGAAGCGCCGCCCAACTGGCAGTGTGGGTGGGCCAACCTGCCACAAACACGACGGGAAAAGCTAAGACGAGCGCCAGGAGGTGGTGGTGTTCGTTGTGGGGCATCCCGTAGGCCATGCAGTAAATCATGACGGCCATTAAGATACCGGCCGGAACTGCCGCCAGCAAGAGACGATTGCGGGCTTGGCGCACCCCTGCCCATTCATCAGTCTCGGCGTCTCCCAGATTGCTATCCCAGTCCAGCGGCGCTGCCTCGAATCCGTTAGTGCGAACGGCGTTTACTAAGTCAGTCAAGGAAACGCGTTCGGGATCGAAGACCACCCGAGCCTGTTCTGCTGCAAAATTGACATCCGCTAGGGCCACCCCCGGCAATCGATCGAGCACCCGCGTCACACTAGCCGCACAACCCGCACAACTCATGCCGCCAATTTTGAGCTGTGCCGCTTCGCGAACGGCTGCTTTAGTGCCATTCGAGGCGATCGCCTCTACCTCTGGTGCTATTGCGGTCATACGTTTGCTCCACCTCGAAAACCACGCCCCTAGCTGTTCCGCATTGAGACTGGGAGAAATCGCATCTCTAACCAAAATCTCGCTGGTGCAGCGACGAGCATCCTTATTGTGGCCGACATTCGAGACAACTGGACCGGCTTTTCCCCTGGGTTGGGTGGTAACGAGAGTTTTGGAGCTGTCGTTACAAATCGTTTTTGCTACGTAAATCTGCGGCGATCGAGTGTTCTGTTGCAAGTGGGCTGTGGCTTGCTCTTCCTCAATGCCGAAGATTGGGGTCGCAGGGATAAGCGGGTCGAGCGAGATAAATCGCTCAATCGATCTCGCCACGATAGAATTGTCTTGATAAGTTGGATGTGCAATCTGAAGCAATCGCAACAATTATTTTTGCGATGTTCTATCAGTGCGCTAAATTCAATAACTAGTGTGTTGGTAGGGATTGAATTTGAGGTGTGGAAATCGCGCGATCGCGGGGGTGAGGGGAAGACTTAGCATTCCCTTCAATCAACTCGGCTCTCCCCGATGCAAGTGGCCCTTTAACACTTGAGGCGGCAGAGCGCCAAACACGATCGGCAGCGTCGAAAAACCACAATTGATTCGCCATTGAGTGGGTCGATCGGTTAGTGTTTTTCAGGGAGGGTGATGGATGTTATACCAGTCTTTGGGATGGGGCAAACTGGTATTGTGGCTATGCCTTGGTGTAGCAGGGGTTTCCGCCGATCGGTTCTAAGCCGCCGAGGGGGCTAAGCTGTATTGGTAGCAGCAGGAAGGCGCTGTCCTTGCTAAAACACTGAGTTCATGCAAGTAATATTTTTTCGTCTGCTCATCTCTCGATCGTTTCTTTTCGAGTTAATGTTTAATATGAGATGCCGATTTGCTCTGGTGCTAGCGATGGGCAGAGTTGACGAAAAGTGCGCTTAGATGTATCAAAGATGGCGCAGGTTCAGCAATGTGCTCCCATCTTTGGTGGCTATTGATACAGGCAGGGCTGCCCTCAGGCGTCCGTAGAGTACCGCAATCACAGACTAGAGGAATCCGGCATGACTCAGGCCAAGCAAGCGATTGAGGTTATCGACCTAACGAATAAATCGTCGACTCTATCGCCCGCTGGCAGTACCGCGACGCCTGCCAAAGACGTGGCTGCCACTCAAACCAAGAAGAGTAGCTCTGCGGCGGCTGCGAATGGAAAAGATGCAACTGCTAGTAAGAGTCGCTCGCGCCGTCGCACAACGACGAAGAAAAAGCAATATACCGAAGATTCCATTCGGCTGTATTTGCAGGAAATTGGTCGCATTCGCCTGTTGCGGGCCGATGAAGAAATCGAGCTAGCCCGCGAAATCGCCGATCTGCTGGAACTCGAGCGCATTCGCGATGACATGGTGGATGGCAGCGACGAGTGGGAAGATCCCGAAGATGTGACAGACGAGGCTTGGGCAGCAGAAGTAGATATGGCCCTGCCCGACTTTCGCCGCCGCCTGGGTCGCGGTCGCCGCGCCAAAGACAAGATGGTGCAGTCTAACCTGCGACTGGTGGTATCCATTGCCAAGAAGTATATGAATCGCGGCCTGTCTTTTCAGGACCTGATTCAAGAGGGCTCGTTAGGCTTGATTCGAGCTGCCGAGAAGTTCGATCACGAAAAAGGCTACAAGTTCTCCACCTATGCCACTTGGTGGATTCGGCAAGCCATTACGCGGGCGATCGCCGACCAATCCCGCACGATCCGCTTGCCGGTTCACCTGTACGAAACCATTTCGCGCATTAAGAAAACCACTAAGCTGCTGTCGCAGGAGTTTGGCCGCAAACCCACTGAAGAAGAAATCGCCACTCGCATGGAAATGACCATCGAGAAACTGCGCTTTATTGCCAAGTCCGCTCAACTGCCGATCTCGCTGGAAACCCCCATTGGTAAAGAAGAAGATTCCCGCTTGGGAGACTTTATCGAGTCAGACGGCGAAACTCCTGAAGATCGAGTGGCGAAGAACCTGCTGCGGGAAGATTTGGAGAGTGTGTTGGATACCCTCAGCCCCCGCGAGCGCGACGTGTTGAAATTGCGCTACGGTCTCGATGACGGCCGCATGAAGACTCTAGAAGAAATTGGTCAGATCTTTAACGTCACCCGCGAGCGCATTCGCCAAATTGAGGCGAAAGCTCTGCGCAAGCTGCGCCACCCCAACCGCAATAGTGTGCTGAAGGAGTATATTCGTTAGGTTTAAGGATGGCGAGGTTTAAGGATGGCGAAATGACTCCAGTCTCTTCCGAGCAATCCGCTCAGACTGACTACAGCTCAGCGGCGAGAGCCCTCTTGAGACGAGCCCGCTACGGCATTCTTTCCACCTTTTCCCAGCAGCTTCCCGGCTTTCCATTCGGGTCTGTCGTGCCCTGTGCGCTGACTCCGAACTGCGAGCCGATATTGTGCATTAGCCAACTGGCCGCCCACACCCAGAATATTCAAGCCGATCCGCACGTCTGTCTGACGGTCGTCGAGCCGAATACCTCTGCTGAGACTCAAACAGATGGGCGGTTTGCCTATATGGGCCTTGTCAAACCTGTGCCGGACACACACTTAGAGGCGATACGCGATCGCTTTTTAGCGCTGGTCCCGAGTGCTCGGCGCTATATCGGGTTTGGCGACTTTCGACTCTACACCGTTAGATTCGAGCAGGGCCGCTTTGTGGGTGGGTTTGGGAAAATTTCGTGGATTTATCCCGAGCCATTTGCTGTGGCGGACCCCATAGCGGAGGCGGCGATCGCCCACTTAGCTGAATTAAACCAGCTCTGTCGGGAGGCGCTCGATCGCTTTGCGCTCGGCCACAATCGCTCTCGGGCGCAGCTCGCTAACGTAGATAGCCAAGGTTTGGACCTGCGGCTCGAAGACACCGTTTGGCGGTTGGAATTTCCCGCAGATTTAAACGCTAACGCGACCTCAGTGGAGGCATTGGCTGCCATCGTCACGCGGCAGCTCGACGCCAACAGCACAGCTTAGATTTTGACCCTACTTGAGCCGAGCGAGCACGTAATCGGTCAAATTTATCAAGGAGTCTTTCGACTCAGAGGAGGACAGAACCTGCAATTGCTGCTCGGCTCGGCTGGCGAACTGTTTGGCTAATTGGTGGCTGCGCTCTAGACCGCTGCTATCTGCCACCCACTGAAGGGCCTGCTCCAGATCGCCCGGTTTCGAAAACTCGCGCTCGATCGCCGCTCGCAGTTGGGGCTTCTCCTCCATCGCGAACAGCACTGGAGCGGTCAGGTTGCCTTGGGAGAGGTCCGACCCAGCGGGCTTGCCCAAGGTCTCAGTGGAACTGGTGAAGTCTAAGAGATCGTCAACGATTTGGAAGGCAATGCCGAGGCTGCGGCCGTATTCGTAAAGGGAATCTGCGATGGTGGCAGAGGTTTCGCTGAGGACGGCGGCAGCGCGGGCGCTACCCGCCATGAGGGAGGCAGTTTTGTAGAAGCTTTTGTCGAGATAGGCTTCAAACGACAAATCGGGGTCGAACTGGGTCAGGTTTTGGCGAATTTCGCCCTCCGCAAAATCTTTGATCACTTTGGAGAGCAGTTTGACCACTTCTAGATTGTCGAGATTGGCTAAATACCAGGAGGATTGGGCAAACAGGAAGTCTCCGGCTAAAACTGCAATGCGGTTGCCATAGTCGCTATTGACCGTGGCTACGCCCCGGCGCAGGTCGGCAGCGTCGATCACGTCATCGTGAACGAGGCTGGCCGTGTGAATCATTTCCGTGATTTCCGCCAAGCGGCGGTGACGGGGGGTAAGATGACCGCCGACCGCCGTGGCGCGGCTAGCCAATAGGACGATCGCAGGGCGAATCCCTTTGCCTCGAGCGGTGAATAAATGCTCTGCGGCTGCCCCTAAAACCGGATGCTGGGCTCCGACTAAATTGGTCAGGTTTTGCCGAAGCTCCTGAAGGTCGGCTTCTACGGGGTCAAACAGAGATGCAACTGAAACCATGGAGACTCCGAGCTTCCGAACGAACTTTTAAGAAATCTTACAGTTCTTGTCCTTATTCTACGCCATGCCTCTCGATGTCATACCATCCTCAGTCGGGATCTTCGATCGGATTCGAACCCGCTCGCCTTTGTCCGAACAAGAGGCAGAAAGCAGGCGATCGCGCCTCTGTGGGAACTGAATCGCTAAGATAGACAGGCTGCTTTCCGATATAACCTGTGCCGCTGCCATTAGTTGCCATTGTGGGCCGTCCCAATGTGGGCAAATCGACGTTTGTGAACCGCTTGGCTGGCGAGCGCACGGCGATTGTCCACGACGAAGCGGGGGTGACTCGCGATCGCCTCTACCGTCCGGCGGAATGGGGCGGGCGAAGTTTCCGCGTGGTGGATACGGGCGGCTTGGTGTTTGAGGATGATTCCGAATTTTTGCCCGAGATTCGCGCCCAGGCAGCGGCGGCGATCGCCGAGGCGCAAGCGGTCATTTTAGTGGTAGACGGGCAGATGGGGCCGACGGCTGCCGATATTGAGATTGCCAACTGGTTGCGACAGCGGGATTTACCGATCGCGATCGCGGCCAACAAGTGCGAATCGGTTGAGCTGGGAATTGCTCAGGCGGCGGCGTTTTGGGAGCTGGGTTTGGGGGAACCGATTCCCTGTTCTTCCATTCACGGGAATGGGGTGGCGGAGGTGCTGGAGGTAATTGTACCGCTGCTGCCAGAAGCGGTTGAGGAAGAGGGGGAAGAACCGCTCAATATTGCCATTGTGGGCCGTCCCAATGTGGGTAAGTCTAGTTTGCTGAATCGGTTGGCGGGAGAGCAGCGGACGATTGTGAGCGATGTGGCGGGGACGACGCGGGATGCGATCGACACCCAGGTGGAGCACGAGGGCAAGCGATATCGCTTTATCGACACGGCGGGGATTCGCAAGAAGAGTCGGGTGGATTATGGGGTGGAGTTTTTTAGTATTAACCGGGCATTTAAGGCAATTCAGCGATCGGATGTGGTGCTGTTTGTTATCGACACGCTGGATGGCATTGGGGAGCAGGACCAGAAATTGGCAGGGCGGATCGCGGATGAGGGTCGGGCTTGCGTAGTGGTGGTGAATAAGTGGGATGCAGTGGAGAAGGATAGCCAAACCATTTATGATTACACCCGCTACGTGCGGGAGCGGCTGTATTTTGTGGAGTGGGCCTCTATCATCTTTACCAGTGCGCTGACGGGGCAGCGGGTGAACAAAATTTTCGAATTAGCCGAGCGGGCGGCTGAGAGCCATCGGCGGCGGGTGTCCACCTCGGTGGTGAATGAGGTATTGGAGGAAACGGCGATGTGGCATTCTCCCCCCACCAATCGGCAGGGCAAGCAGGGGAAGATTTATTACGGTACGCAGGTGAGTGTGCAACCGCCGACGTTTGCCTTATTTGTCAATCAGCCGGGGCTGTTTAAGGACAATTATCGGCGGTATGTGGAGAAGCAGTTTCGCAAGGTGCTCAGTTTTGACGGTACGCCAATTCGGTTTGTCTGGCGGGGCAAGACCGAGCGGTCTGCGGAGCGGGGTCGGCTGAAGTTGGAACAATCGCGCTAGGGATTGGGGTTCGGTCGCGATCGCCCCCCGACGGAAAGTTCCCCAGCCCCACATTTCCAAGGTATTTCGTTGCAACTCCTATCTTCCCTCTCACCAACATCCCCTCACCAACATGAGTTCAACCAGCCAAGATTTCGATAATCCCTGGAAAGATATACTCGAGGCCCATTTTGCCGAGTGCTTGGCCTTTGTACGAGCGAGGTTACGAGCGCGAGGCGATCGTCAATCTGTATCGATTTATCGATTGGATAATACAGTTGCCAGCGGAATTGGAGCTAGAATTTCGGACAGAGTTGGAGCAATGGGAGCAGGAGGGTCGGATGCCTTATCTCAGCACGATTGAGCGCATGGCACGTCAGGAAGGACTCGAACAGGGGGAACGAGCACTGATCTTGCGCCAGCTTGCGCGACGCTTTGGAGAGATGTCTGCGCAGCGCCAAGCTCGTATAGAAGCACTGGCACTACCTCAATTGGAAGAACTGGGGGAAGTGCTATTGGATTTCCAGAGTGGAGCAGATCTGGATATTTGGTTGGATGAAACCGATGCGTGAAGGCGATATTAACCTGCGAGTCGCGAAGTGATGGGTAGAGACGGATTTGCTCGGGCGGCGATCGCCAATATTCCCAAGCTTTTGACCCTGCTCGATCGCAATCCCCACAGTCCCACCTACGGCTGCTTCGATCGCAGTTTCTGGCATTACAAAATCATCGATTTCCCCAGCGGTATGTCGCAGGAGTTTGTCTGGCCATTGGCGCTGGTCTACGACACCGATATCTCTGGCAATCCCTTTTATCGGCAGTCCAATTTGCGCTCGTGGGTCGAAGCGGGCATTCTCTACGCCGCCCGCAGCGCCCATCCCGACGGCTCCTGCGACGATTATTTTCCTTTCGAGCGAGCCAGTGGAGCAGCGGCCTTCTCGCTGCTCGCTGGCATCGAGAGTTACAAGCTTCTGGGGATGGAAAGTCAGGAGATTTTAGCGTTTTTCGCCCGTCGAGCGGATTGGTTGGCCCACTACCACGAAAGCGGCCAGCTCGCCAATCATCAAGCTCTGATCGCCCTCTGTCTGGAGCTATTGGGTCGCTTGCTGGATTCCAAACGCTGGGAAGAGGCTAAGGCCGAACGACTGGAGCGGGTGTTGTCTTGGCAGAGCCAGGAGGGGTGGTTTCAGGAATACGAAGGTTGCGATCCCGGCTATCACACCCTGACGATCGCCTGTTTGGCGTGGCTCGATCGCCTGCAGCCCAGCGATCGCCTGAAAGCGTCGCTCAAAAATGCCGTTCGCCTCGCGGCCCACTTCATCCATCCCGACGGCTCCTACGGAGGCGAATATACGAGCCGCAATACCTACAACTTTTTTCCCCACGGATTTGAACTGGTGGGGCAATGGCTGCCCGAAGCGCTGCAGATTAACGATCGCTTTCTAGAGGGTCTGGCGAGCGGCCTCGGTGCCTGCTATGCCGACGACCGCATGATCGGCCACCACACCTGGAATTACCTCCTAGCTTGGCGAGATTTTGTCAGCGATCGCCCTCCGATTCCCGACCGTCAAGAAGAACGCATTTGGCTGCCCGAGGCCCGGTTGCTCGTCGATCGCCGCCAATCCACCGATCTCTACCTCGCCCTCAATAAAGGCGGTGCCTTCAAGCTGTTTCGAGATGGCCATCTAGTGACCTCCGACACGCAGTTTTCGCTGCAGGTGCGATCGGGCCGGAAAGTCCGCAATGCCGTGGGGCATCTCGTGGGGCAATACGAGCTAGATATCCAGCAGAACCAGATCGAGGTTCGAGGCAAGCTCGGCTGGGCCAAGCAAACACCAATGACCCCCCTCAATTTGCTCATCTTGCGGGGGGTAATGCTGACAGTGGGGCGATTTTTCCCCAACCTGATTCGCAAGTTGCTGCAGAAACTGCTGATTGTGGGTAAATCGGATGCCCCCTTTAGCTTCACCCGTCAATTGAACTGGAGTGGCGATCGCTGGGTGGTGCGCGATCGCCTGCAAGCAGACTCTTGGGAGAACGTCATCTCGGCTGAGATTGGCTGCGATCGAACCTCAATTTATGTGGTGATGAGCCGCACCTTCCAAATGGGTCAACTACAACCGTGGCAAGATCTAACGGAGCAAATCGAGATTTTACAGCCGGGACAGGTGTTAGAGATCGAGCGCCAGCTTTAATATTCTGCTTAATTCGTGGTTTGACAGCGATATTGTTGGTAGCGGTATTCACCGGCAGATTGCCGTCCTCGATCGTCAGGCAAACATTGCTGAGGCTGTAAATCTATCCCAGCGCGAAAATCAACTAACCAGAGATCGAACGGTCTCGGGAGCTGTGCGAGTTGCTGTTGAAAGGCTTGAATAGCGCTGGTATAAGTCTTAGTCTCGGGATCTCTGTGGGCCAAAAAAAACGTCCAATCCTTGCCAGGAGCTTGGGAGTCGGAGAAATGTTTGAACTCCCAAGCCAATCCCATCATTCTGCCTGTTTGTCCGTGATGTTTGTGGGTCGTAGCAATTAAGGCTGGATCTTGAGAATTTGCTTGGATAATTGGGGCGAGAAGATCGGGGCGATGATTTTGGAGGTAGCCTAAATTGTCAACTGCGGTAAAACTCCCCAAAGTAGCCATAAAGTAAATGATTGCCACTCTTACCGCTCCATTCCCAATCGGAGAGAGCTGCTTTTTAGCTGAGTATAATTTCTCCGGATACTGCCAAATCCCAGCTAGGGCAGCAGCCAACAAAAGAACGATCGCAGGAGCAATGAAGAACTGGAAACGGGCAGCCAAAGTTAAGTCCATACCTAGGCCATAGGTAATACCCAAAATTAAGGCGATCGCGACAACAACATACTCAACTAAGATTTGGATCGCTAAACGATCGTTTGGATTCTGCTGCTGGGTTTTCAAGCCAGAGAGGAGGTGGGGTAGACTCCACATCAGAAATAGCAAGCTGACTGCACCGGAAACGATGACAATTGTCAGAGATAAGTGGGTGAATGCTGAAGGCAAGAGTAAAAAGACGCTAACGAGCCAGATGAGCAGTCTTCCTACAGGGCCGAACCAGTCAGTGCGAGGATTGCCATCAGCAACCCAGTTTGTTGGTTCGCTGCCGTAAATACCGTACAGAGCTGGCAACCACACCAAGCATCCAATCAGCGTACCCACGGCTACTAAGCCAATGGGCCACCAATAGGGTTGTAACTCGACAAATTTCCCCTTCTGAATTTGTCGCAAAATATGCAACAGCAATACCAAAGCTTGGGTACAGAGGGTTAGAACAAAGAAGTAATGAGTCGCTATGCCCAGACAGTTAATCACTATCCAGGCCGACATCATCCAAATCGGGAAAGCTCGACGATTCTGTATGATTTCAATCGCTTTCAGAAAGCAATATAAAGAAGCGATCGCCAATAAACTAGCCAAAGTGTAATGACGTGCTTGTCGGGCAAGAAAAATGGCATAAGGCGAAACGGCCATCATGGCTGCTGCCATCTGAGCGATCGCCAAAGAGCGAAAGACAAAATAACCACAACTAAACAGGGCAGGAATGGAGAAAACTCCAAACAAGGCACTGAGCGATCGCGCGGCCGAGATGGATGCTAACTCCTGCGGGGGTGAAAATACTTTCATCCACAGATGAGTCAGAAAAAAGTAGAGGGGAGGATGAGTGCTTTCATTCGATAAATGCTCGGCAACTGACCCGATTCCAGCTCCAGTATTGGATTGTAGCGGTTGCAAAATAACATTGGCACTAACGATCTCGTTCAGCGGTACTGTTAAAAAGCTATTGCCGAGGCTGAAAGCTATCGTGGCACATTCATCAGTCCAAGGCGGTAGAGATGCCAAATTTGAAAAGCGCATCATCGTGCCTATGGCTAGCCATACCAAAAGGAGTAAGACGTGAAGGGGAGTTTTTCTGAAAACTCGATGTGACATCAACAAACAACTCCAAGTTTGATTTGCAAGACTCAACACAGTCCAGAAGCGATCGCGCCCTCGCCCCACTGCAGCAGGGCTCGCAGCCAATTTTGTCACGAATACAGGCCGACAGCGTCCTTTTCCGCAGCGGGAGATTTACAGTTGTATGGACCGAGACTCGTCTCGCAATTCGCCCCCCAAGGTTACTCCCAGCCATGAAGCGCGCCCTCTCCATTGGCATCAGCCTGCTCATCCTGGCTGCCATCTACTGGAAGATCGACATCGTCGAGATGATGCGCACCTTCCGCGATAGCGATCCCCTCTGGATGCCCGTCAGCCTGGGCATGGTCGTCCCCCTGACGATGCTGACCGCTTGGCGATTGCAGCAACTGATGCCCAGCCGCGAAGCAGGCGAACCCAATCCCCTTTCCTTTGCAGAAGCCAACCGTCTCATTCTGGCCGCTAGTTCCCTCAACATGGTGCTGCCGTCCAAGATGGGGGATATCGCCAAATCCTATTTCATGCGGGAGAAGGCGCAGTTGAGTGGATCGCTGTCGCTATCGATGGTGCTGTTCGAAAAAGCCTGCGACATGCTGTCTCTGCTGCTCTGGTGTGCATTTGGTCTGCTTGTCTACCCCCAAAAAGATGTTCTGTTTTGGGCGATGACGGTTGGCGTCGCAGGCGGTTTAGGCTTGGGCTTGCTGTTGCTAGGCTCGCAGTCCTTCGCCCTATTTTTCTTTCGGCTGGGGCGTTCCCTCTTGCCGAAAAAGTTCAAGCCGAAGTTCGATACTCTTATTGCAGCTTGGCAGGAGATGCACGGCTATTTTTGGCGCGATCGCCGCCAACTGCTCAAAATTACCCTCACCTCCACCTTCATTTGGTTTCTCCACCTACTCCAAATCTGGATGTTCATCTTGGCCCTGAAAGCCTCGGTTCCGTTTTTAGCGAACCTTGCCTTGTCCCCTCTAGCCTTGCTGGCGGGACTGCTGCCCCTCACCTTCGCAGGCGTCGGCACTCGGGATGCCGCTTTCATCTTGTTCTACCAATCCTATTTCGATGACTCGACAGGGGCGGCCTTGGGGCTGTTGGCCACGGCGCGATATTTTCTTCCGGCGATCGGCGGGCTGCCTTTTTTGGGCAAATACTTCAGCGAGATGCAGCGGCTGCGCCAAAAACCGGTAGAAGTGAAAGAGTCTGCCTGACATCGCTGTGGAAACTTCTACTTCTAGAGAGGATTGGTTTTGATTGAAGGCGCAGCGTCCCAGTTGAAAGGGTTGCGGCAGCATCTGTTTGCCACCGGTCAATCCCTGCGTCAGCCCCATGTGGCGTTTTGGTTCGGGATGAGCCTGCTGTTTGCAGCGGTCTTCAGTCTGATGGGCTTGCAAGAAGCCTTTCAAGCGCCGTTTACGATTCAAGACGACGCGCGGCAGCATATCTTCTGGATGCAGCGGTTTCTCGATCGCGATCTATTTCCCAACGATTTGATTGCCGACTATTACCAGAGCATCGCCCCCAAAGGATTCGCTGCCGTCTACCATCTCGCCGCCTCGATCGGTATCTCCCCCATCCTCGCCAGCAAGCTCATTCCCCCCTTGCTGGCCCTCCTCAACGCCGGTCTCAGTTTTTGGCTGTGCTTGGAACTCTTTCCCGTTCCTGCCGCAGCCTTTAGTGCCTCGCTGCTGCTCGGCCAAGCACTGTCCATGACGGATGCCGTGTTTTCGGGGACGGCGAAGGCATTTGTGTATGCCTGTGCATTAGCGTTTTTACTTGCCTTAGTGCGGCGATCGCTCTTCCCCTGTCTCTTTGCCCTAGCCATCCAAAGCCTGTTCTATCCCCAAATGGTGTTGATTGCAGCGGGCATGTTTCTGTTGGGGGTCGTGGAATGGCGGGAGGGGCGGTTGCGGCTGTGTCGCTCGCGCCAGCGATGGATTCTCTGTTTGTCGGGGGTTGGGGTGGCGGTGGTGGCGATGCTGCCGTTTTTGCTGCACCCGCATGAGTTTGGGCCGACGGTGACTTTGGAGCAAGCGCGATCGATGCCGGAATTTTTGGCGGGCGGTCGGACTCGGTTTTTCTACAATGGCGATCCCGAGCGGTTTTGGCTGCACGGACGGGGAGGCATTCGCTTGGCAGCGATTCTGACTCCTGCCACCAACGCGATCGCCTTGGCCCTCTTCTTTCTCGTCCGGTTCCCCAAGCAGTTTCCCCTCATCCGTCACCTCTCCCCCCAGATGGGCTGGCTTGCCCGCCTAATCCTCTCGTCACTCGCCTGGTTTTTCGCCGCCCACGCGACGCTTTTCACCCTCTATCTACCCAGCCGCTTCACCGAACACAGTCTGCGCATTGCGGTCATCCTCGGGGCCGGTATTGCTTTAGCAGTGGCGATCGAGGCTGGTTTGCGGTGGTGCGATCGCGTCGATAAACCGGGAGCAATCCTGCGATCGCTCCTCTCGGTCACCCTGGCCTCTGCCCTCGCCGCTCTGCTCCTGCTCTACCCTGCGTTCACACATGGATTTCCCTTCACCACTTACATCACAGGCCGCCACCCCGGTCTCTATGCGTTCTTTCAAGCCCAACCTAAAGACTCACTCATCGCCAGTTTAGATGGAGAAGCCAATCTCCTACCCACCTTTGCCCAGCGGTCTATCCTCGTCGGTCGCGAATATGCCATTCCCTACCACACTGGGTATTACCGCCAAATTCGCCAGCGGGCCTCCGACCTGATTGAGGCGCAATTCAGTCCATCGGCAGATATCGTCAAAGGGTTTATTGAGCAGTACGATATAAACTTATGGCTCCTCAACCGGCGATCGCTTGCGGTGGAAACTCTGGGCGATCGCTGGCTCCAACAATTTCAACCGGCGGCAGATGAGGCGATCGCGTCTTTACAGAACGGCGATCGACCCGTTCTAGAGTTAGTCAGCGCCAACTGTACGGTCTTTGAAAGCAACGCTCATATTGTGTTGGATGCCCGGTGTATTGAGGTGGAATTGAATTATCTTACCTCTCGCCACCTGAGTTCGATGGCTCTGCATGGCCCTCACCCCCGGCCCCTCTCCCAATTTTGGGCTATCCATTAGGCACAAGTCGATGGAGAGCTTACTGTGACTGGATTATAAACTGCAGTAGAGACTGAAGCAGTTGTAGCCGGAGGGAGAGAAACCATGCAAGATTGGGTCAGCCAAGAAATCAACCCGATCCACTTCGCCGATTTGCGACATGCAAAGCGGTTGGGGCAGATCGTCACAGACTTGAGTGAGCAGCCCACAGCGAGCGTGCCTCAGGCGAGTGGGAATGCCTCAGTGGCCCAAGGAACCTATCGATTTTGGGCCAACCCGAAGGTGAGCACGAGCAGCATTCTGGACAGTCATCGTGATGGAGTGGTCAGGCGGGCCCTCACGGGCAAGACGGTGCTGGCCATTCAAGACACAACGGATTTCGACTTCACCACTCACCCCCAGACCGAAGGGCTGGGCTTCATCAATCAAAGCCATCAACAGGGAATCAAAGTCCACAGTTGTTTTGCGGTGAGCGGCGAGGGAGAACCCTTAGGTCTGTTGAGTCAATTCATCTGGAATCGCAAACAGCGGCGCGGGAAGAAAGAAAAACGCTCAGTGACTCCCATCGAGCAAAAGGAAAGCTATCGCTGGATAGCAACTCTCGCAGCCGTAGAGCGAGAGCTCGCGGGCCAAGAGCAAGTGGTTCATATTGGCGATCGAGAAGCAGACATCTTCGAACTGTTTGCCCATCCCCGTGCGGACAACAGGGAGTTACTCATCCGCGCAAGGCACAATCGCAAACTTAGCCACGAGCTGGGCAAGTTCATCCCCACCCTCGAACAAGCCCCAGTCTTGGGAGCGATGAGCCTGCAAGTGCAGCGTAATCCCAAGCGAGCGGCCCGCATTGCCCAGTTGCAGGTGCGGGCGATGGCGGTGACGCTGGAGGTGCCATCGCATCACCTCAAAGCCGCGAGCTTAGAGCCCGTGCGCCTCAATGCCATCTTCGTGGAAGAAACCGTCCCCCCT
Source organism: Synechococcus sp. PCC 7336 (assembly GCF_000332275.1). Lineage (NCBI taxonomy): Bacteria > Bacillati > Cyanobacteriota > Cyanophyceae > Synechococcales > Synechococcaceae > Synechococcus > Synechococcus sp. PCC 7336. The sequence goes on along the minus strand of NZ_CM001776.1, from coordinate 4,446,977 downwards.
GATGATGGCGCTCAGCCGATTCGCTGGTTTCTGCTGACCAGCTTGCCAGTTGAGAGCTTCGAGCAGGTCTGTCAGTGCATCCGCTGGTATAGCTACCGCTGGCTGATTGAGCGGTTTCACTTCACCCTCAAAAGTGGCTGTGGCATCGAACAGCTCCAACTGCAAAGCTATGAGCGCTTGCTCAAGGCTCTGGCAACCTACAACGTTGTAGCTTGGCGATTGATGTGGCTGACCTACCGCGCTCGACTCACCCCGCAAGCCTCCTGTGAGCTCGTTTTACAGCCTGCTGAATGGCGGCTGTTACGACGCAAGTTTGTGCCGAAAAGTCGCTCTCAAAAGCCACCCACTCTGCAACAGGCAATGCTGTGGATTGCTCGATTGGGAGGCTTCTTGGCTCGCAAGGGCGATGGCAACCCTGGATTGAAGACGCTTTGGCGAGGGCTGACCAAACTCCACCATTTGCTTGAAGGGGCTCAACTGGCTTCTCAAAGCTAGTGCCTGTCTATGGTTCAGCTACTTTTGCCTAATGGATAGCTTCCCTTTGGGGGTTGAGGCCGAGGCTGGGATCGGGCCAATGTGGGTGGCCAGCCATACGGCATCGGCCAGGTCTTCGTAATAGAAGTCCAGGTCGGCTCTCCTCAATAGGGCAACCAGCTCCTCCATCAGAAATCCTGAGTACTGTTGAGATGCTTGAGTAGAGTGTTGAGCAAATCCTCTTTTCGTTGGGTAATCGGGGTTTCTCGCGTCACCATAAAAATGGCATTGAGCAACTGATCTGTGGCAACATCCCCCAATTTCAAACGCTTCTCGAAGTCCTCAGTTAAGTCACTTTGCTCTTTTCGAGCTTGTTGGAACCATTGCTCAGCCTCCTGCTCGCTCCCGCTTTCTTTGAGCTTGTCCCGGCGTGCTTCCAAGTCTTTTTGCAGGTGAGCATTGACAATTCGGGTCAGTTCCGCTCCGGTGGGAACGGGCATGGCCAAGCGCAGGCAGCGGCGCAAAAACGGCGGCGGAAAAGCTCGCTCCCCATTACTGGTCAGGATGACAAAGGGAAAGGCCGTACAGGTCACCCGTCCATTGTCCACCTGCCAATATTCAGGTTGCTGCTGCGCTCTCAGTTCTGCTTCCTCCCGTGAAAGGTGAGGGGTGATTTCGGTGTAGGCAGTCCGCACTCTCACGCTGCGAACTTTCGCTTTAATGCGCTCCAATTCCGGGATCTTGAATGTCCCTTCTTCCAGGACAGTCAAAAGGTCGTTGGGTAGGTCGATGTCGCTTTTATCGATTTCGTCAATTAAAAGGACGCGGGGTTTGGGAGACGGCAGTAAAGCCGTACCGAGTGGTCCTAGCGTGATGTAGCTGCCAATATCGGTCAGTTCTCCTGTCGTGCCCTCTTTCTCCGCCTTGTTCTCTGTGCCCACTTCAGAGGCTGCTTCGGTCTCGGATGGCGGGGTTGCGGGCTCCCGTTCTCCTTGGGGGATTCCGGCTTCGTTCAGAAGCTGCTTGGCATCTTGCAAGCGCCCGATCGCGTCGTAGTCGTAGAGGCCGTTTTTCAGAGTGGTGCGGGTGGTGATGGGCCAATAGAGAACTTCCCCCAGCATTAGCTCTCGGGCAACTGCATAGGCGAGGGAAGATTTGCCCGTGCCGGGTTTGCCAGTCACCAGTAGGGGACGACGTAGGTAGAGGGCAGCATTGACCATATCGATCGCGGCTGGGGTGGCTTGATAGGGCCGCCCTTCGATCTTCATTGGCCTGCACGATCGTTGCCCGCAATGGGTCAAGATTCTCGATCTCGAACGTCCAATCCTCTAAATCCTGCCTGAGTTCTAGAGGAATCTCTAAATTCAGCAGGTTCAGAACAAAAAGGTGGAGGGCCTCCGGTTGCCTTTCCTGATTTCTGCGGCTGCTAAGTTTTTCGATCGAGGTTTCCAGAGAGTCGGATCTACTTGCAATCCAATCGCGTGAGACTGTTCTGGAGCGAGCGGTTTGTAACTGCTCTGAGATTGCGTTCTGGTATGGTTGCAGTAACTCGATTAAGCGATCGCTTCGACGGTCTTGTACCGCTCGTTCTTCTGTTTGTATTAATTTCTCGTATCTTTCAATCTCATCAATCAACTGGTCTCGACTATTTTCCAACTTAGGGGCTTCAAGTGGCTCGGCAACTGTCAGTTGTTGTATAACAAGCTTATGCCTGCGACGCAATGCTTTTAAGTGAATTCGTAAACCCTCTAGAAGCAAATCACTCTCTGCCACTTCCACCCCCTCTTATGTCTTGAATCTGTTCCTCATATCTCTCGATTTCACCAATCAGGTAGTCTCGTCTGACTTCCAATTTCGGAACTTCGAGCGGACCGGCTACGGTGAGTTCGTTGACAACGAGTACGAGCTGGCGATTGAGGGCAGCGAGCTGTGTCGATAGGGATTTAAGACGGATGCTTGATGAGGTCTTAACCTGGGGGTTTTGCTGCCAGCGGTTGAGTGCTTGGGCAACTGAGTATTTCAGGTTCTCAGAATTCTCGTCGAAGAACGCTAGTGTTTTCTCTTGCTTGAAATGCGATCGCCATTCCAACAAAAGGGCATCGCGCTGCCGGTCGTCAAATTCTTCCGGCCAGGGTGCATCCTCTTTCAGCATGAATACGAGGACATCGCACTCTTCTTCCAAGGCTTTGTAATATTCCAATTGCGTGATGCTGAGATGGTGGCCCGGTGGCACATATCCCCGTCGGAAACCCACCAGCAGCAGGCAAAGCTCGCAGCCAACGACTCGTTGTTGAGACACTGCTTTCGGCTCCCCAGCATCTGCCGACCAGTGTTCCATTGGATCGACGTAGAAACCCGCATCGCGCAATGCTAGGATCGCTTGTTCCCGATGTCGCTCCAGATCTTTAAAGGTGGACGAGACAAAGGCTCGATAGGTCATCTTTACAGTTCAGTTGCGTCAACCTGCAGCCAGTCGTGATGCTCGGTAACAGAATTGACTACAAGTTGGCTTTCAATCTTGAAACTTACCATTTGACAGGGCTGTCGATAGATAAATTTTATGGAAAGCTCTCAATTTAGCTGTGTCGCAAATTCGGAGTATGACTGAACCATGCCATATATTCTGCTCCCTTCTCTTCTGCCTAAGGCATTTTCTCCATCAGAATTTACCGCTCAGAGAACCTCCAAGTATTCGGCCAGTTGTTTGAGTGAGGCAGCGGTTAGAGCTGTATCGAGTAACTCCTCTAGCTGCACTACGGTCAGCTCCTGAAGTTGAGTCTGAAGTGAACTTGGAATAGAACCAAACCGACGTTCCATTAAACGCAGTAGCATACGGAGCGCTTCTTGTTGTCGCCCCTGTTCGAGCCCTTGTTCGCGCCCCTGTTCGAGTCCTTGTTCGAGCCCTTGTTCGAGCCCTTGTTCGAGCCCTCGTTCGAGCCCCTGTTCGAGCCCTTGTTCGAGCCCTTTGGCCAGACCGATTCTTTCCACACTGCTGATGTAAGGCATCCTCTGCTCCCGCTCGTAAGCTTGAATCTCCTCCCAAACCTCTTGCTCCAACTCCTCCGGCAATGCCATCACCCAATCGATGAAGTGAAAGAGCTGGATGATATCCTCGCGCTCGTAGCCCCGTTCGTACAGCCGCCGAATCAACCGCAGTTTCCACTGCAGGCGATCGCGCTCGTCCCCACGAGTGGCCTGCGCCTGCAGGTGAGCCATCGCAATGGTTGCAAACGGATTGCTGCTGGCCTCCAATTCGGCCCAGCGCTGCTTGTAGCCTAGCAACTTTGCTGTGAGAAAGCGGAATTCCAGGCGACAGCCCAAGACCTCGCGCACAAACTCGCTGGGCTGCCAGTTGGGACTGGTGTCGCAGAGGATGGCTAAACTCGCCACGGGGCGACCGTAGCGCTCGGCAATGCGGGTGTTGTAGATATACATGCGCTCGGGGAAAGAGTCATCTCTCTGGCCCTGCACTTCCACATGAATGAGAATCCACAGGTCCCGTCCGTCGAGCAGCCAAACCCGCACCAGTTTGTCCGCATAACGACGGCCCAATTCGGCATCGCGGGCGATCTGCTGGAGCTCTTTGTCGAGAAACTCGTAGGGACGCGACCAGTCAATTTGGGCCTGAGCGGCGGGGAAGAAGAGCCGGAGACAGGGCTCAAAATAGAGCTCCAGCATCTCCTTCCAGGGGGTATCGAAGTCTGCTCGGGGTGAGGTCATGTCTCGGGCGAACCACAACGCCTGACTCACTATAGAGTACCGCTAGGGTAAGGTCGAGGCTGCTGATGGGCTCTCGCAATCTGCCAGCGGCGATCGCGAACTGCACTGACAGAGCTCGATCGCCCGGTAACTTCTGAGCTGGAAATCGCCTAACCCCCCAAAGTCGCCCGCATACTCGCCTCAGAACCCCGAAAACCTGCCAGCACCGCCGTACCCTCTTTCACAAACAGCGGGCGCTTGAGCAACATGGCATTATCCGCAAACGCATCGATCCACTGCTCGTCCGTCATGGCATTGCGCTCCTCTGTCGGAATAGCCCGATAGGCTTGCCCGGACGTGTTGCGTATCGGTTTTGCCGTCAGCGTTGCCACCCAAGCGGCGATCGCCTCTCTAGTCGGCGGATGCTCCTTCGTATTCACAAACTCGTAGGTAACGCTCTGCTCGTCTAACCACTTCAACGCTTTTTTGCAGGTCCCGCAATTAGGAATGCCATAAACTTGCAAAGCCATTTCCACTCACACCCTCTCGAAAATCCCTCCTCAGTGTAATCGCAGCGATCGCCCCCAACTCTACCGCTTCACCCGCGTCCACAGCGCCAACCCACCACCGCGACCCCGCGCCGCCACACAGCGCTCCTCCAGCAAAAAATACGAGAAAAATGCCCGCTCTTTCAGAGGAACATCGTAGAACTGCGCCTCCCGTTCGGCTCCGCCGCGAATGTAACCCTCATAAAGGTTCACCTCGGCCATCGAGACAGTCATATAGATGAAGTCAAAGGCCAGCAAGCTTTGCTTTGGGAAAAACTGCGTCGGTCCGGTCAGGGCAAATTCTAGCGGCCCGATGCGAACTGCATTGCGGACCGTCCCGCGATCGCCATTCTCCTGCGACATCCGATAAGACAGGGAAACCTCTACAAACCGGGGCAAAAACCGACCCGCCCCCAAGACGACCCCCGTCTGTTGGCGAGCTTTTTGGGTTCCAGTTATAAACCCGAGCCGCCAAGTTCCGACTAAGTCTGGGTAACGGCGATCGGTTGCTGCCGAACGAGAATACTTTTCAGCCTCCAACAAAGCAGCCACCACTGCTGCAGGCTCGGGCTTCGGACCCTTTCTAGACTGCAGAAACTCGACCGCAGACAACAAAACCGAGTCCATCTTCACTCCCACTCTTTTCGAGTCTCACCCTACCCCAAGTACGCTTCAGCCAGAACCTATAATAGGCTTCGGGGAAATTGAGAGATTTAAGCCCGTGGACGCAACCCAAGTGCGCACCTCAAACAATTTCAAGAAGCTGCAGGCGCGCCTGCGTGGGTTGGTGGGCAAAGCCAGCGTGGATTACGGCATGCTCGAAGACGGCGATCGCGTCATGGTCTGCCTCTCGGGAGGCAAAGACTCCTATACCCTGCTCGACCTGCTGCTCAGCTTGCAGCGACGCGCCCCCGTCAAATTCGAGCTATTGGCCGTCAATCTCGACCAAAAGCAGCCCGGTTTTCCCACCCACGTTTTGCCAGACTACTTAGACAACCTCGGGGTTCCCTATCGGATTGTGGAAGAGGATACCTACAGCACGGTGATGCGGGTGATTCCTGCAGGCAAGACGATGTGCGGTCTCTGCTCCCGACTGCGACGGGGCATTCTCTATCGGGTGGCGGCGGAAGAAGGGGCCAGCAAAATTGCTCTGGGGCACCATCGCGACGATATCGTGGAAACGCTATTTCTCAATCTGTTTCACGGCGGTCGCTTAAAAACAATGCCGCCGAAGCTGCTCAGCGATGATGGCCGTCACGTGGTGATTCGACCGCTGGCCTATTGTGCGGAACGGGCGATCGAACGCTATGCTCGTGCCCGCAATTTCCCGATTATTCCCTGCAATCTCTGCGGCTCGCAGGAGAACTTGCAGCGGGCTCAGATTAAGCAAATGTTGCAGCAATGGGAGCGAGACAGTCCGGGGCGTATCGACAGTTTGTTCCGCAGCCTGCAAAACGTGTCTCCGTCGCATTTAGCCGATCGCAACCTGTTTGATTTTGTCAATTTGCAGATTGAAACCTCCAGCTGCGAGCCCGACGCGGTTCGGCTCACTGACTAAATGGTCTCGCCCCGCGCCATCCTGACTGCCAAAGCCGTCGTCGCTCGCCAAGGTTTGCAAATGACGCCGACGCGCTCGGTGGGCTTGACATCAAACTGAACAATGGGATTGAAGACGGTAATGCCGCCACAGAAGAGGGGACCGACCTTAGCTGGATCGATGCCTTCGGGCAGAGGAGTGACCCATTCTGCATGCGCCCGCACTTTGTCAGCGAAGCCGCCGTATCGACCGACGATGGTTTGTTCGGCTGTGAGACATAAGTTGTGATTGCCAGACATGCACCACTCGCAACTCATGCAAGAGTGGGAAAACCAACCCAATCCGACTCGCTGGCCGATTTCGACAGTTGTAACGCGATCGCCAATGGCTGCAACAGTTCCCACAACTTCATGACCGGGCACGAGGGGGTATTGGCTCATACCCCAGTCGTCCTTCAACATGCTGAGGTCGCTGTGGCAAATTCCGCAGTACTCAACCTCGATTTCGACTTGTTTGTCTTCCAGCGCCCCCGGATCGTATTCAAATGGCTCCAGCATTCCGCCTGCTGTTTTGGCTGCGTAAGCGCGAATCATGCTTGCCCCTTATTTGAGTGCGTCTAGACTAAAATCCGATCCAGCTTTTAAGAGACTGGCTCAAACAAAGCTGAAAGCTTAAATATTTTTTGACAGTATAAAATGAGATCCTCGGGGCTCATTGGCCATCCTACGGCACCAATACGATTGAATGGGCCCCGCGTGTGACGGGGATCGAGTAATCAGTCTGGACTAGCTGCAGTCCATCTCGTCTCTCTACACGCCAAAAATCAACACTACCTCCTCGAATACTGTCATCAAAGTGATCGTAGTTAACCACAGCTAGAAAGTTGCCAGAGGCGTCAAAAGCAGCAGCCTCCGGCAAAATCCCATCAAAAGCATAATCACCCACGGTGGAAAGCTGTCCCGTCTCTGGGTCGAGTTCGACGAGTGTCAAAGAACTGTAAAAGGTAATGCGATCGTCGTCGTAAGGAAGATAGCTGCGTTCCAGGTTAGTGGTGACGACTAACGCTCCATCTGGCGAAATTGCCAATCCTTCAGGGCTGATGCCGGTGGTGGTCCGCGACACCAACGGATGGCGGACGTTTCCGTCTGCATCCGCCGCTGTCGCTATTCGGACAGCAACCACATCGCCGCGTGGAGCTTCAATCCAAAATCCCGCCACGTCATCGCCCCAATACAGATTGCTGGCAATAAAATACTGGCCATCTGGCGTAAAACGTCCCATGAACGGATATTTGCCCAAAAAAGTTGGAGGGCCCCAGGGCTCAATTTCTAGCTCGCCGCGATCGCGCACCACGCGTAGCATCACCAATTGTCCGGCATCCACTAGAGTTGCGGCGAGGAACTCGCCAGATGGATGCCACTCGACGTGGGATGCACGTACTGCTGGTGCTACTTGCGGAATGGCAAAGTATGCAGGTTCTCCCAGCCTGCCGCCATCAAAGGGAACAATCGCCACTTGGCGATCGGCTGGAGGATGGAGGGTAACGGCGATCGCGCTACCGTCTGGACTCACTGTCACTGCCTCTGGACGTTCGCCGATCTCGATACTTTGATGAATGCGCGGATTGCGCGGATTGCTGAGATCGACAACCGTGAGAGCGTTGCCAATGGGTAAATCGCCAAATTGTTCGCCACCATTGGGACGGGGGCCGAAGGTCTCTACCACAAATGCCCATTTGCCATCGGGCGAAACTGCCACTGCTGTGGGTGGGCCGGCAACCGAATTCGAAACCGAAACTTCATTGGCTCGCCAGTTGGAGCGATCGCCCTGGAGCGGAATCACGCTCAAAGCATCCTCACCTTCTCGGGGGCCGAGCGCGCCATCGACATAGGCCGATGCCAGCATATCTGCATCCGAGACAGATACCAGATAGCGTCCCTGAAAATCCATGCTTGCCCTCCGTCCCTGCCCGAAGACAGACTCAGAGCTAGTTAACAAACATAGGACAATTGTCGGCAAAAGTAGGTAGATCGAGAATTTCATGCACCATCCCTTTTCAATAATTGACATCAAGTGAGGCGGAAGAGCCATGACTCAATCGCGCCATTCATCATCTCTACTCGAAGTGCTCGACCCAACTCGCTCGCGCCAAACGTGAATGAGAAGTGTAGCAAATACATCCATTGGTAGTGAGGTTCTCACAGTTAAACTCTCCACAGCGACGTTGCTCTACTCAGCTAATTTGCTAGGGAGATTCAGAAGGATTTCAGCGTCGAGGCAAGCCAAAGAGTATCTTTAGAGGGGCATTTCCCTGAGATTTATCTCATCAAACTTTGGAACTAGAGATTGTGGGGTGATGGAAAAACCATGTAGATCTGTAGACCTTGGGAGTCACAAACTTAATGTAAAGTCTGGTAACAAGTAAGTCCAATAGCTATCTGCGATAAACTAATAGCCTAAAACTATCAAGCAATCATGGATCTTCGCCAACTCCGCTATTTTGTTGCCGTAGCCGAAGAGTTGCATTTCGGGCGAGCAGCCAAACGGCCATACATCACGCAGCCGGTCCTGAGTCAACAAATTCGCCGTCTTGAAAGCAGTCTGGACGCACAGCTTTTTGCCCGCACCAAACGTAGCGTTCGTATGACTGACGCCGGTCGCACCCTCCTTCACGAAGCACGCAACTCTTGCAGCAGGCCGAGCGCGCCGTGGAATCGGTACAGAAGGTCAGTCGCGGCGAAATCGGACAATTGACCGTTGGGTTCACCGGCCCTGCCTGGTACACAATCCTGCCCGAGATGGTCAGACAATTCCGCGAGCGTTTTCCTCAGGTGGAAGTGGTGTTGGAAGAACTGTGCACTCCCGAGCAGGAAGCGGCTCTGCAGGCCGAGCAAATTGATATTGGCTTTCTCCATCCCCCAGTGGCTGTTCAACAGTTACAGCTCATTCCGCTAAGACGCGAATCCTTGATTGTGGCTCTGCCAGAAGGCCATGCTTTGGCAAATTGCGACGAGCTGCCCTTCGGTCAGCTAGCTGACGAACCCTTTATTCTGTTTCCCCGCCACATGGGACCCAATTTGTATGCCCAGATTCTGGAGTTGTGTCGAGACGCGGGTTTCAGCCCGAATGTCGTGCAAGAGGCGGCTCCCCAACCGACAGCCGTAGGTTTAGTTGCAGCGGGGATTGGCATTGCCCTAGTGGCCGAGTCCCTGCAAAATTTGGGACGACCTGGGGTGGCTTATCGGCCGCTGCAGGAACCCTCTCCCAAGCTCGAGTTAGCAGCAGCATGGCATGGCGAGAACGCTTCTCCCATCCTTCTAAAGTTTCTCGAGGTTATCGAGGGTGCATCTCTGGCAACTGTAGCGCTTTAATTCAGTGTCAGTGCCGATCGCATTAGTTACGTGGAGGCCCACGGCACTGGCACCTCCCTCGGCGATCGCACAGAAGCTCGGGTTTTGGCAGAAGTACTGCGTCCGGATGAAAAAAGCGATCGCCCATGTTACGTCGGCTCGGCCAAAACCAACATCGGGCACTTGGAAGCAGCAGCGGGTATTGCCGGCCCGATCGAAGCTGTGCTGGCGATGCAGCACGAGGTAATTCCCCCCAATCTCAACTTGAAACAGCTCAACCCCGAGCTGGCGTTCAACAGTGGTGCCTTCCACATCCCTACCCAACTGCAACCGTGGCCGAGGGGTGAAGAGTCTCGTTGTGCTGGCGTCAGTGCCTTTAGCTTTGGGGGAACCAATGCCCATGTTGTTCTCGAAGAAGCTCCTGTCCAGTCTTGTCCCGATATTTCCGCAACTATGCCTGCAGGTACAGTCACTCCTAACCATCGAGAACGCCCCTGGCACGTCCTCACGCTGTCGGCAAAAACGCCCGAGGCGTTACAGGCAATAGCTGCGAGCTACACTGACTGGCTCGACTCCCATGCCCAGCTCGCGATCGCCAACATCTGCTTTACCGCCAATGTTGGGCGCTCGGCTCTCGACTATCGTCTGTCGGTGCAAGCTGACTCGATCCAGACGTTGCAGCAGGAATTACTCGCTTTCAGCACGGATGGCACATCCACGCCATTGCTGCAGAGTTCCGAGCGCTGCAGCCGCCCGCCCAAGCTTGCCTTCCTGTTTACCGGCCAAGGATCGCAGTATCCCCACATGGCGGCAGAACTGTACGCGACCCAGCCTACATTCCGTCGCACACTCGATCGCTGCGCGGAGTTGCTGCAGCCTTATCTACCGCAGCCGCTGTTATTGGAAGCAAACGTCATCATCGGAGAGATGACCCAAGATGTGAATCATCCTTTTTTCTACGAGCATCCTAAAGATCACGTACCGGGGATGTACATGATTGAAGCAGCTCGGCAGGCTGGTACAGCCCTGACTCACTGCTTCTACGAGGTGCCGTTGACGCGAGCCTACATTCTCGATGAGTTAAAGGCAGATTACGGCAGGCAACGGGGACGATATCGTGAATGGCGATGCCGGCAACGATATCGTGTTTGGCGGCAACGGTCGCGACATTATTAATGGCGGTCTTGGAGTCGACGTGCTTATCGGCGATGACGGTAACGATGTCATTTCAGGGGGCGATGGGGATGATGTACTCAATGGCGACAATGGCGACGATATCCTCGACGGCGGTGCTGGCAACGACTCGATCGCGGGCGGCCAAGATGACGATCGCGCTTTTGGCGGCGATGGCAACGACGAGCTAGCGGGTCAAGACGGTAATGATTCTCTCAATGGCGATCTTGGCGACGACGCGCTGAGTGGCGGCCGCGACGATGATTTTCTCTTCGGTGCGAGTGGCAGCGATATCCTGCTCGGGGATAGCGGCAACGACGAGTTAGTGGGCGGCCTCGACAATGATTCTCTGGAGGGCGGCGACGGTCTCGACACCCTCGCGGGCGTCAACGTCTTTGTGCCCGCATTTGGCTTTGGCGTGGGCGAAATCGATTCTCTTACCGGCGGGGCGGGTGCCGATGTGTTCGTACTGGGGGATGCGAGTAGTGTTTTCTACAGTGATGGCAACGCCTTTACCGCAGATACCAGCGATTACGGGTTAATTGAAGATTTCAGGTAAAAATAGGTGATTTCACTCTGCTCGGACCGTTTGTCCAGATTTATACCGCTACTCACCCGATGAATCCCGACTTACGTCGTACCCATGAGTTCGCCAAGCCCATCGACATAGGGTCTGATGTGTGGGTTGGAGGCGGAGCAATCGTCTGTCCGGGAGTGACAATTGGCTCTAAATCTGTCATCGGCGCAGGCAGCGTAGTTACAAGGGATATCCCTGCTAAAACCTTCGCCGCCGGTAACCCCTGTCGCGTCATTCGGGACATAACAGAGTAAAGAGCTCGGGCAAGGTTCATTCCAGGTAACAGTCAAAGCACCGTTCATCAGTGAAATCGGCCCAGCCAATCAAAAAACTGTCACACCCTCTTCCCGCCAACCTAAAAGCGTTCGCCACAATAGAGCTATCCCCCGCTCTCCAGCGGGCTAGAGGATATCCCCATGACTGTCGACGATCGCTTCCGCCGCCAACTCGCCACCGAACTCGATCGCTGGGTTGCCGAAACTCTCATCGCCCCCCAACAACGCGATCGCCTGCGGCAGCATTACCAGCTCGATCGCCTCAACAGCTCCGCCAGCAATCGCTTCACCACCGTCTTACTCACCATTGGATCTATCCTCATCGGCCTAGGGGCTATCTCATTTGTCGCCGCCAACTGGGACTCTATCCTCCCCAGCGTCAGAGCGATCGGCATTCTCGCGCTCATGCTCGGCTTCGACATCGCAGGCTACCAACTATGGCAAGGCAGCACTCGAGCGGCATTGCAGCGTTTGGGCACAGCCCTACTACTTGTCGGTCAATTGATGCTGGGAGCCAGCATCGCTTTAATGGCCCAATGGCTGCAAATCAGCGGCCCCCCCAGCGGCTTGTTTTTGTGGTGGGGCATCGGCGTCACTGTTATGGCCTACAGCCTCCGACATGTCTTCAGTGGCGCATTGTCCGTCCTCCTGATTCTGGCCGCCTTTTTCAGCGGCCTCAATTCCCCCTCGCAAGCTGCTTACATCGACCTTGTCATCGACTGGATGCCCCTCCTCATCCCCGCCATTTTTCTACCCCTAGCCTATTGGTGCCATTCCCGCTGGATATTTGCCTTCGCCACCCTAGCCACCTGCTTCTCTTTCGTCGGCACCACCTTCGCTCGCGCGGCTTGGAGTGACAACGCGATCGAACATTGGTTTTTACTCGGCTCCTTCGCGATCGCCTTCGGTCTCTGGGCAGGCAGCTTCTGCCACCAGCGCTATCTACCGCAACTGCAGGAAAAACTGGGGTTGGCTCACCCGAGCGATCGCCTTGAAAAACAGCTCGACTTTGCCCCTATTGCTCAATTTCTCAGTCTGTTTGGCTGGCTGAGCTATCTGTACGTCCTCGGCTTTGCAGACACCCTCTATCGCTGGGGCACAAGCGGTTGGGACTTTACCCCTCTCCGAACCACCCTCAACCTCCCCCAAGCCGGGTTGCCGGGTCTCTTCGTCGCTATCTACTGGGCGATTGCCCTCATTGCCTGGATTGCTAACTGGCGCGATCGACAATCCTTTCCCCAACCAGTGCGAGTGATGGACACCGCGATCGCCATCGTTGCCGCCAGCATGCTCCTCATCCTCCATATCGGCAGCTTCTGGGGTTTCTCCCTCATCGCCGTCAACGCCCTCTACTTCGGACTATCCGGCACCTTAGCGTGGCAAGGCTTGCAACTGGGGATCCGCTGGCGCTACTGGCTGGGCCTCCTCGCCCTCACCCTGCAAATCCTCAGTCGCTTCTTCGAATACGACACCGGCTTACTGGTCAAATCCCTCGTCCTCGTCGCTTGCGGTATCGGCATTATCCTCGCTGGGCTCAGCTTCGAACGCCGCCCCCGATCGCCTCAAGTCCTCCCCCATAACTCGTGACAACAGATAAAGGATTGCTCTGATGACCTCTTCCCCCCTTCGCCGCCGCTTCCCCTGGAAATTTGCTCTTCCCCTCCTTTTCCAACTGGCGATCGTCCTCGCCATCCCCATCCCCAAAGCTCTCACCCTCGCCACAGGCGAAACCCTCTACCTCCAAACCGTCCCTATCGATCCCTACGATCTCCTGCGCGGCCGCTATATTACCCTCGCCTACGCAATCGAAAATCACCGTAGCCTGAGCAACCTTCCCGGCTGGGAATCGGAAGAGGAATTGCGCGATGCCGGTGGCAATCTGCCCGACTCGATCTATTTAGTCATGGAGCTGGAGGAGGATTCTGCCAATCCCGTTCGTCCCTGGCAGGTGGTGCGAGTCGCGTTTGACCTTCCCACCGATCTCGCAGAGCGCCAGCGCATCTTAAAAGCCCGCTATTCCCGCTATGGCAACATTGATGTGGGCTTGAGTCAGTACTTTATTCCCGAGGCGATCGGCGACGAGTTAGAACGAGATATTCTAGAGCACCGCAACAGCACCTTGGTCGAAGTAAAAGTAGACGATCGCGGCAACAGTGCCTTAGTGGGGTTATGGGTGGAAGATCGATCCTATTAAACTGCGGTTGCCCGCCATCGCCCTCAACAGCCCTAGATGAGATACTGGCAGGTGACGGCACTGCTCTAACGCAGGCGATCGCCTCTAGCATCAAGTGAAAGGCTTGATTTCCCCTACCTGCAAAGCCTATACCCAACTGGACGCCGCACGAGCCTGGTGTCAATCTGTGCGCGGCCTGCAACCCTTTTTCGCCTGCGCTGTGGGCTTCACCGAAACCGCCCTAATACCTGGAATCTCGGCTGCCGGTGCCACCCCCGCCGCCCGCCGCTGGACGGCGATCGCCGACGCGGAAGTTCTCCTGCAAGGCTACTCTAGCCGACTGCCCACCGCCCCCGAAGGCTATCCTTCCCCCGTCGTCATCAGCCAAGCCATTTGCCAGCAGCTCGACCTTCCCCTCGCTGTCTTCGACTGCGGTTTGCCCGAGCGCGTTCCAGGGGCGATCGCCGTTCAACCCCATTCCCCCAGCACTACTGCCGCCTGCCTGAGCACGGGGCGTGCCCTCAGCCGCGACACGGTCGAAACCTTGTTTGAGTGCGGTCTGCACTGGGGAGAAAGATTGGCGGCAGAGCATCCCTATGTGGCGATCGGCGAATGTGTCGCAGGCGGCACAACCACGGCACTGGCTGTTTTGATGGCTTTGGGCTTCGATGCTGACGGCATGGTCAACAGCAGCCATCCCGTTTGCAACCACCCCCAGAAACTCGCTCTCGTGCGACAGGGGCTGGCACAGCTTCCCGATCGCCCTGACGCCCTTGCCATTGCTGCTGCAGTAGGCGATCCCGTGCAGCCGTTTGCGGCAGGCATGACCCTGAGCGCTTCCCGCACAATGCCGGTGCTGTTGGCCGGAGGCACTCAAATGCTGGCCGTCTACGCCCTCGCCCGACGACTGGCAAGCGAGTTCCACATTCCTTGGCAGCCCAGCCGAGTTGCCGTCGGCACCACCCGTTGGGTGGCCGAAGATCCCACCGGTCGGACGGTCGATTTGGCCGAGCTGCTCGCCCCCCTACCGCTGCTGGCCACTCAGCTCAGCTTCTTGCAGTCCCAATTCTCCCAACTGCAGGCTTACGAGCGGGGATATGTCAAAGAAGGCGTCGGTGCTGGAGGCTTGGCGATCGCGGCCAGTTTGTATGCCGATTGGTCGCAACCCCACCTCCTAGCCGCCATTGAAACCACCTATACTGCCCTTCTGGCAATGCCTTCACCCCCTACAATCCCTGCCGCCAAACCCAGATCCGTCTAACTCTACCCCTGCCTTCCATCAGCCTTTTCCCACTGCTGGGGCGTATAAGTTTTGAGGGCCAGTGCATGGATCGAACCCCGCATCTCTTCCGCTAGAGCTTCGTAGACCAAACGGTGCTGTTCGATCGTCGATCGCCCTGCGAAGGCTGCCGATACTACCGCCACGCGAAAGTGACTGCCTTCTCCCGCCCCAACGTGACCGGCATGGAGGTGACTTTCGTTTTCCACCTGCACTACCGTTGCCTGGAGTTGCGATTCTAATTTGCGCGCTATGCGAGTGGCGATCGGAGAAACAGGAACAGACATAACAGCTAACGATCCTCAGTTGCAATTGTTATTTTAGGTGAGGAAACCAAGTTAAGTGCTACAAGATACATATTCGCAGCATAAGCCCTAAAGCCAGTATAAAATAAATTGAAACAATCCCCTCCTCATACGGGAGCAGTGACTTTGGGCAGAACTGGCCGCCAAAAAAACTAGGATTTGCAAGAAAAGCGAAAATCTAGTATAAAATTACTACAGCAAGTTATCTAAAAACTAATGGGGGATGATTCCGAACTACACGGTCTGCCGCCCAGTGGGAAATGTAGAGGAAGACTGCAGGTCGAGATTGCCCCTCGGGTACTCTACTTGTTGAATGTTTTGATACTTTTCAGGATTGCTTAAAGTTTTCTCATTAGAATTGAGGATATGGTACATCGCCAGGGCGTTCGGAACGCTCGCCACAATTACCGCTTTCGATTGAGGTTGAGTTCGCTCTCGGTGCGATTGACCCTGGTGTTGGCTGGTCTGACGGCTGCGACCGGTGCAGCCGTAGCACTTTTGGCGGCCAGTGCGGATCTGCGATCGCCAGATTCCTCCTCAGAATTGTCTGTCCGGGCAGAGTCCCGTTTGCCAGCCCCTTGGATGGGGTGGATGGCAGGGGCGGCAGCAGGAGGCACAGTTGTCGGTTTGGCGAGCTGGACATTAACCGCCCCATTACGCCAACTGGCTCGCCGATCGCGAGCGTGGCCGCAGTTCGCCTCGGGAGTGCTGGAGCACGAGGGTCCGCCAGGGGAAACCAGCAACGAAATCGAAGCCCTCAGTGCCGGGATCGAACGAGTTCTCGGACAGGCTACACAGATCCAATCCTATTGGAATGCACTGTTGCAAGCATGCCCCGAGGCAGTGTTTGCGATCGATGCCGACGGCACGATTTCCAATTGCAATCCTGCTGCCGAACGGTTTTTGCAACGCAAACGAGCGGATCTGATCGGCTGCAAGCTATTCGATGACGCGATCGCTCTGCTGCGAGCGGACTCGCCCATTCTGTCCTTACAAGATGTCGCTGCGATCGCCGAAAATCGCATCCTAGAAGCGATCGTACGTCCCCCCAATGGACCGCCCCGCTCGATCTCGCTCTCTGTCGAACCGATCGCGCTCGAGCCTGTCAATCTATACATTGCGATCGCCCGCGATCTGACCCAGCAGAAGGCTCTCGCAACAGCTCTCCACAAGAGTGAAGAGCGCTATGCCCTAACCGCAGCAGGCAGCCGAGACGGCTTGTGGGATTGGCGGTTGAACGAGCAACGCATGACATTTTCTGCCCGCTGGCAAGCCATGCTGGGGTTGAGGAAAGGGGAGATCGGCGATCGCCCGCAAGACTGGTTTAAACGGGTGCATCCCGACGATCGAAGTCGCTTGCAGGTGGCGATCGAGGGGCACCTACAGGGAAAAGCTCCCATCTTTCAGTGCGAATACCGCCTCCGCCATACCGAGGGACAGTATCGCTGGATGAGTAGTCGCGGCATCGCGCTGCGGAACGAGAGTGGTCAGCCCTATCGCTTAGCGGGGTCTCAAACCGATATTAGCGATCGCAAACGGATGGAGTTCGAGTTTGCCCAAATGCAAGCTCGCCAGCAGTCCCTCTTCTTCTGTGCCTTAGACCCCATCATCACCGTCAGCGCAGACGGCAAAATTGTCGAATTTAATCCAGCCGCCGAACGCACCTTTGGATTTAACCGCAAACAGGTACTGGGTATGGATTTGGGCTTTGTGTTTTTGGCCCCTTGGAACCAGCGGATGCGGGAACATATGAGCCGCTACAGCGATTGGGGAACGCAATACGCGATCGGTAAAAAAATGGGGGTGTTTGCCCGCCGTGCGAACGGCAGCAAAGTTCCGATGGAAATTTCCATCAGCCGCATCCCTGTGGCCGAAACGCCACTGTTTACCCTGATCGCCCGCGATATTGCCAAACGCCTGCAATCCGCCGCCGCTCTGAAGGAAAGCGAGGAGCGATATGCATTGGCAGTGCGCGGTGCCAACGACGGCATTTGGGATTGGGAGCTCAAAACCAATCAAATGTATTTTTCCCCCCGCTGGAAATCGCTGCTCGGCTACAGCGAAGAGGAGATGGGCAACAGTCTCTACGATTGGTTCGAGCGGGTTCATCCAGACGATCTCGATAGCCTCAAAACCGACATCATGGCCCACATTGACGGGCATACCTCCCACTTCGAAAACGAGCACCGCATTTTAAACATCAAAGGCGAGTATCAGTGGATGCTCAGTCGCGGTTTGGCGGTCAGGGACAAGCGCGGACGTGCCTATCGAATTGCGGGCTCTCAAACCGACATTACCGCACGCAAAGCCGCTGAAGAGAAATTGCGGCAAGGGGCCTACTACGATACCCTCACGGGCCTGCCCAATCGGGCTCTGTTTATGGAACGTCTCCGACAGGCGATTGCGAGTAGCAAGCGGGAGCCTAATTTTGTCTTCGCCGTGTTATTCCTGGATTGCGATCGGTTCAAGGTGATCAACGATAGCTTGGGACATACTATTGGCGATCGACTGCTGTGCGAGATAGCCCGCCAACTGGAATATACCCTCAGGCCCATCGACACGGTTGCCCGTCTCGGGGGAGATGAATTCGTGCTGCTTTTAGAAGGTATCAATACCCCAGCAGAAGCAACTCAAGTGGCAGAGCGCATTTTCAGCAAGTTGCGCAAGCCCTTTGCGATTGAAGGACGGGAAATTTTTACTGCTGTCAGTATCGGTATTGTGTCACACACCTCTGGTTACAGTCGTCCCGAAGAAATTTTGCGAGACGCTGACTTAGCCATGTATCGCGCTAAAGCCGGTGGCAAAGACCAGTATGTCGTGTTTGACGCCGCCATGCGAGCTCGGGCGATCGCCCGCTTGCAGTCCGAAACGGATTTGCGTCGAGCTGTGGAACGAGAGGAATTTTCGCTACACTACCAACCGATTTTGTCGCTCTCTAGCGGACGTATTGTCGGGTTCGAAGCCCTGCTGCGCTGGAACCATCCCGAGCGAGGACTGGTTTCGCCAGCAGAGTTCATTCCTTTGGCGGAAGAAACTGGCGCGATTGTGTCGATCGGAGATTGGGTGATGTTAGAAGCCTGCCGCCAGCTAGCTCAGTGGCAGCGGCAGTTTGTCGGCGGCGATCGCTTGAATGTGAGTGTGAATGTATCCAGCAAACAAATCGCGCGACCGGACTTTGTTGAACGAGTGCAGCGCACCCTTCAAATGAGCAATCTCGCGGCTGAATCTCTCAAGCTGGAGATCACCGAAAGCATCATTATGGATAATCTCGATGTGGCGATCGCCAAATTAGACGATCTGCACGTATTGGGCACCAAAGTTTATATCGATGATTTCGGTACGGGCTACTCCTCCTTCAGCTACCTCCAAGATCTACCCGTCGATGCCCTCAAGGTCGATCGCGCCTTCGTTAGCAAAATTTGCAATAGTTCCAGCAGTTGGCAAATCGTCCAATCGATTGTCACCCTAGCTCACGCACTGGGCTTAGAGGTGGTTGCCGAGGGGGTAGAAACCCACGAGCAACTCGTTTGCCTCGGCAATCTGAAGTGCGAATTCTGTCAGGGCTACCTGATTGCTCCCCCCCTCGATGTCAATGGGGTCAAAACCTTGCTAACCGCTGAAATGGACAATATCGTTACTCTGCAATGGCACAATTCCAGCATTCAGCGACTGGCGGTTCCCAGCCAATTCCCACTAGTTGCAACGTCAGCTAAGGCTGCCAATCAATAGGAATTTACCGAGTGCGCTTACTCTGGACTGCTGGCTTCGATAAACTCCAAACTGGGTTCCGTTTGAGTCGCGCGATAATATCCCGCTTGGCTGCCCACTGTCGAATTGAAGGGATTCGCCAAATCGGGGGTGTTAATGGTGGGCTGACCGACAAATTGTTCCACGTAAAAGTCCGCATGAAACTCCGCAAACTCGAAGTATTGCTCGGTAATGACTAGGTCCGGGTGAAACAACGGTTTGGGACGGTTAATGCGACCGTACAAAATATCATCGAGATCGTCGTAGATAGGCACCTGCGCTAGGCTAGCCCTTGCACCGAGCGACAGGCCGATCGCAGCCAATGACAAAGCTACTAGATACCGCATATCTCACACCCTGAAAAAGATTGTTTTTCCTCTCGGCGACTAGAGCTTTTATGCTTCGCAAAGCGCTAGACTCAAATCCGTAGAACGCTGCATAAAGCTACGTCCTATGACTTCAATCGAGAAGTTCTCATACGGTGCGATTGTATCCGCCATCTGACATTTGGCAACCCCATAGAGTAGTCTCCGCTGCCGTCGTCCAGAGATTTCGCCAGGATATTGCCAGAACGTTAAGGGGATGGCGGGGAAAACGTTTTGCGTTGGGGCTTGGGAGGAGGTGGAGCGGTCGATCCACTCGCCGATCGATTTGCCTGATGCCTGGGACCAGAATGAGGTCTGTCCCGATCGGACGATTTTCGCCGCTTTTTGGGGCGAGGCTTGGGGGCAGGCCCGATTGCAGTTGCCCTGACGATTTCTAGGGTGGCGTCTTGACGGCGGGCTTCGAGATCCCAAAATTGACCGGGGGAATTGGGTGGAAGTTTGCCTTTGAGATACAACTTAAAGGCACTGGTTTTGCGCTTGGGGGAAGGATTGCGGGCGTTTTGAACGATTTTGACAGTGACGGATTCCTGTTCGGGAGTCACGCGAACCACTTCGCCTCGTATAGAGAAATAACCAGGTGCTACGTTCGGCATCTGGGCTGTTAAGGGCTGCCGATCGCTGTCCTCTCTAGCCGGGTCTGCGACACCGTCGCGAGGAAGATCCGCATCTTCTTTTGCCTTGCGGGCAATCTCTTCAGGCGCCCACACGCCTGCCACTTGGAGGTGCAGTCGTTCTTGCTTGTTGTTGGCACTAGTGCGGGGATAGACCACCCACATATAATCGCGCTCGGGCTGCAGGTATTTGCGCACCAAACTCATTACCCGACCCAGCAACACCGCATCGATTTGCCCTCCATCTGGCGTATATAAAGTGCCGCGAGTGAACTGCTCTTCTGACGGTTCGTAGCGCCCTTCTACTAAACCAATTGCCCGGAATTGCATGGGGGCATCTGGCGGTGCAATCGGATGGTTGCGGACGCCCTCTTCTGAAGGGTCTTGGGGAAATGTCGGCGGTGGCAGGTTGGAGACTTCTGCACGAGTCGGCGCGATGGATGCTGGGCGAGGGGGCTCAGCTTTGGGTTTCGGCGGGATGGGCCGCTGGGGCCGCTTGGGGGGGATCGGGGCACCTAGCTCGGAGGTCATGGTAGGGGTTCCGGCAATGTTGGCGGCAAGCAAGAGAGTAGACCGATTGGCAAACACCGTCTGGCGAGTGGCGATCGCGGCAGGCGTTACGTTAAACGTGTCTGGCTGCCATCGGTATTATGGTTGTAGCTGATCTTGACCCTCCCTTCAAACGCGAAGTTATGCTTCGATGGAATGCTTTTGTACTGGAATGCCGCTAAGGGCTGCTGCAGCGATCGATGAAACTTGCAGCAATGAGTTGAGATTGAGCAACAGATCGTGCCTCGGGAGCGCAAGATGGGCAAGCCTTCAAAACGGAACTGGATCTTCCAAGCTGCGATTGGAATTGCCGTTTTGGCATTTGTCGGGTTTTCCTTGGCCCCAGCCCTCGGCCTCTTAACGAGATTAAACCGTAACGACTTGCCAGCAACCGGATTGCCCGTTGCGAAGCTAGAACGCGAGCTGGCTGGCTATCGGATTGTGCTAGATAGAGAGCCCGAGAATCTGACTGCGTTGCAGGGGCTGACGGATGACTTACTGCAATTGGGCCGAATCGACGAGGCGATCGCCCCTTTGCAACAGTGGATGGCACTGCAACCCGACCGTACGGGACTGGCCCTGCAGTTAGGACAATTGCAGTTCCAAACAGGCGATCGCGCAGCGGCTGTCAAAACCTTTCAAGCCCTCTACGATCGCCATCCCGAACGCTCCGATATTTTAGAAAACTTAATCGGCGCGCAAGTGGCCTCGGGCGACACAGACGCGGCCATCGCCTTTTTAGAGCAGCAACTTCAGAAGTCAGGCGATCGCTCCGAGACGACGGAGCTCAATCTCTCTCTCCTATTGGCCAAGACTTATCTGAATGGCGATCGCCGCCCTGCCGCTCTGGCCTTGTACGATCGCCTGCTGGCCGATAACCCTGCCGATTTCCGACCCGCCCTCGAAAAGGCGATCGCCCTCAGCAGCGGCCCCAAAGACGCGATCGATCTGGCGGCTGCCCGCCAACTCTTCGATTTGGCGGAATCTAAGGCCCCTTCCTCCACCCGCAAACGCATTCACCAACTCGCGCAACAGTATCGGGCCAAAGCCCTCACTACCGCCACAGGTTTAGAGAGTGCAGGTGGAGATACAACAGCAGCGAGATCCTTGGGCGATAATTCTAAAACAACTCCGTAGGAGAAACGCTCTATGGCCCTTTGGCCGCTGTTGTGGAATGTAGTTCAGTCCCCCTCTGCCGTTCCCCCCGCGCTGACCCCTCAACCAGTGCCCGATGCCGAACAAACTCGGCAAGAGACTCTACAAGCACCCGACTGGAGTCTTCCCGTCCTCTACCTGCGCGGCTCCCACTACGAAATGGGTTGGCAGCACGGCCATCAGTTAAAAGAGCCTATCCGCACCCTCACCCAGCAGTTTTTTAGCCAATTTGCCCGAGGTCCCGCCAAGCTGTTCTATCGCCACCTCGTACCCGGACGACTCTATCACTTGTGGCAAGCGGTGCCCGAACCTTACCGCCAGGAATTGCAAGGGGTGGCAGATGGCGCTCAATTGCCCCTCAAAGATATTTTGCTGATTAATTTTTTTGACGATGTGTTGAATTTATTGGAGTTGGGTTGGGCGTTTGCCTGCTCCACTCTAGTGGCCAGAGGCCGGGGCGATCGCGTTTTGATGGGGCGAAATCTCGACTACAACGGTCCCGTGGGGGATCTAGTGCGCCACTTTCAGGCGATTTTGGTCCGCCAGCCCGACTCCGGTGCCAGCACTGTCAGCGTTGCCGTGGCAGGACAGGTGGGGGTGTTGACCGGCATGAACCAAGCTGGGTTGAGTTTGGGATCGATGACCTCCCAGACCCACGAACAAAATTGGGATGGCTTAGGGGTGTCGGTGCTCTATCGACTCTTGCTCGATCGCTGCTCCACTGTCTCCGAGGCGCTGTCTGCCTTCGATCGCCATTCTCCCGCCCAAGGCAATAACCTCATGCTGGCGGATGCCTCAGACGGAGTGCGGCTAGAATTTACCAGTCGTCGCCGCGCCCTCTCTTCCCTGGAGGACAAACCCTTGGGAATTTCCAATCACTATCTCGATCCGCAACTGGCCCAAACCCACACCAATCTCTATCGCCGCGTTACGGCTTCAGGCTCTCAATCTCGCTACGATCGCCTCCGTCATTGGAGCGTAGCAATGGCCGACCGCATTGAAGTCGATGGCTTGATGCAAGCGATGACCGATGCACAAATTGCCCCCGACTACCCGTTGGGCGATTGCGATCCGTGGTGGACTTCAGCTGCCGTCAATAACTGGGGGACGCTCCATAGCGCTATTCTGGACCCGCACCAGCGACAATTACACATCGCGATTGGCTTGGGCAAAACCCCGATTCAGGCGAGGGATTTTGTGCAATATCGGCCTTTTGAGGCAACGTCGGTCTCCTCAGTGCCAGAATCTGCGGCGATCGCCTCTCCCCCAGCCTGCAACTAACCGCCGAGGGCTAGACTGATACGGTTGCTTTCAACCCGCTCGCGTGAACGCTCTGTCGCTACCCACTTGGTTCATTCATATTGCTAGCGTTGTGGAATGGATTGCTGCCATCTTCTTGGTCTGGCGGTTTGCCACGGTGACTGGGCAGCGGGCATGGCGGGGGTTGGCCTGGGCTATGCTGCCCGCCTTGGCGGGCGCAATGTCAGCCTTAACCTGGCATTTTTTTGATAACAGTCCCGAGCTGGATTGGATTGTTACCCTTCAGGCCAGCTTGACCTTGATGGGAAACTGCACCCTCGCCCTCGCCGCAGGGTCGATCTGGTATCAGTCTCGCCAGTCCAATTCGCGATCGCTTTAACAACTCACTCAAACATGGAAAGTTTATTTGCGCTCTCCCTATTTCCCTACCTGCTGTTTCTCTATTTCCTCACCCGCACCCCTTCCACCCCCCGCCTCGCTCTGATAGGCTTCTATCTTTTGCTCGTGTTTGTCGCCATCACCATTCCCGCCGGAATTGTGGCCAAAACCCAATTCGGTACATCGCTAGCCAATGTCGATTGGCTGCACGGTGGCGCAGAAACGTTTCTGACCCTCTCGAATGTGGTGGTGGTACTGGGCTTCAAGCAAGCGGTAGAACAGCGGACTGACCCATCCCCTTCTTCGACGCCAGACGAACAATTGGATTGAGGCTTGGGTTCGATGCCGTAGCGATGGGAAGCGATCGCGTTGCAGTCTCTAGCACACGAACCGCAGTACATCGGAGTGATTTCGACTAAATCTCAAAAGTTCGTTAGGATGAAATAACAAGAAATATTTCAGACCATCCTAGAATTTACATCATTCCGCACAACGATGCCCACCTCCGTAGCCGTCCCCAAAACCAAGCTCAAGCGTCCGCCCCTCAATATTCATACGCTAGGCGATCGCGTCCTGCGTCAGCCCGCCAAGCGGGTCTCCAAAATTGACAACAGCATTCGCGACTTGGCCCGACAAATGCTGCAGACCATGTATAGCTCTGACGGCATCGGCTTGGCAGCTCCCCAAGTGGGGATTCACAAGCGTCTCATCGTCGTGGATTGCAAGCCCGACGATCCCAAAGCCGAGCCCTTAGTGCTGATCAATCCCCAAATTCTCGAGCACTCCGACGATGCTGTATTGGGCGAAGAAGGCTGCCTCAGCATCCCCGAAGTCTTTCTCAACGTGAAGCGCCCTACCCGCATCACCGTGACCTATAAAGACGAACGCGGTCGCCCCCACCGCCTCAAAACAGACGGACTGCTCGCTCGCGTCATTCAGCACGAAATCGATCACCTCAATGGGATTGTATTTGTCGATCGGGTCGAGAATGACATTCAGCGCACCCAAGAACTGCAATCCCACGGCTTCAACGCCCGCGATGTCGTGCCCCTAACCGCAGCCTAAACAATCGCCAAGAAGAATCTCTCGGCCCTCTTCGATCGGGAAGATTTCACGTTACTATTAGAGAAATTCACGTTGCTTAACGTTTGGGCTAGTTTTCTACAGCCCGAATGGCAGCCATCAATACCGTTTACCGATTTAACGTCATGCTGTTACTGAAAATCACTGTCTACGCTGTTGTCATCTTCTTTGTGGGCCTGTTTGTGTTTGGTTTTCTCAACAGCGACCCTGCCCGCAACCCCAAGCGCCGCGATCTCGAATAATTCTCGAACGGGCCAACTGTTCCCCACTTGAGTTCGTTACCGCAGCCAGCTCGAAATCGAGGCTGGCTGTTTTGTCTATTTTAAAAAACTATCCGCCCCCTCACTGCATGCTCGGTGGCATTACAGTGAGGGGGCGGTCTAGTCGGATAATCTCCTGCGTCTGACTGCCGGGAGGAACCCAGCATCAACTCACAGCCTGCAAGTTAAATGGCGAGAACAGCCCCGGCACACAGCCGACTTACTGCAGATAGACGACCCAAGATGCGTTTATGACTACTACTCATGGGCATCACCTCCTTAATCCTTAACGGTAATTGAGTATTGGTAGCAGGGTTATAGAACCCTCTAACCTTGCCTGAAATTACAGTAGCACTATTTTCTGAGCTGGGCTGCAGAGATTTCACTGCTAAAGTGCAAAATACTGTCATTGCCTCTGTCATCGATCGCCTTGCGGCGATCGGAGTCTGGAGTCCGGCCGCCGCAAGGCACATCCACTGCGGCAATGGAGGAACGTAACAAAAAACTCCAGATCCAGCCTCAAGCGAGCAGAGCTCAGACGAGCTCGGTATACTGATGCTGCTAAGTGCGATCGCCCGCCGTCGGTACGGAAGTTTGTTTAGACCCTTGCGACCTCGTTCGACCCCCCCTTTGGCTCGAACATTTAAAAAAAGCTCGTGCTTTTGCCCGTTCACCCCTACAGCCCGTTACTCGACCGCAGTTGACTATGGAAGTCAGTTTTGCCCATCCCCTGTTTGGGCCCGAGATTCGGTGCCCCCACTGTCATCAGACCATCCCTGCCCTGACACTAACCGATTCGTATCTTTGCCAGCGCCACGGAGCATTCGAAGCTAGGCCAGAAACTCAAGAACTCGTCCACTTACAATCAGGACGGCGTTGGCGACTGTGGAACGATCGCTGGTTTCGCCAACACACCCACGTGGATGGCATCCGATTTGAAATCCACGAAGAACTCGATCGCCTACATGCCCAAGGGATGCGAGCGACGGCGGTCACCATCGCCAAGCGCTACAGCAGCCTGCTGAAATCCTATTTGGAAAACAGTCCCTCCCGCCGCTATCGAAACGGTCAGTGGCAGCTTTACGGCCTACCGGTTAGCTTCAGTTCCGAGGCCGATAGCGAAGAGAGTAGCGATCGCTGGTCGGCAATTAACTTCGAACTCACCCAAGAAGTTGGTCCTCCTCCCCGCTATTCTCCATTTAGACTATTTGAGTAGCATGGCGACGTGGGGGGAGCGTTGGGTCGCAAGCCGGGAGGAGAGCTGCGCGGCCTCGCGAGATCGAAGCCAACTGCGTTACAATCGATCGCATCAAATTCAGAAGGGGCTTTTACGATGTTTGGGAACTTTGAAGTCTTTATTCAACTATTCTTGTTGGCTTTAGTGCTCTTAGCGGGTCCTGCGGTTATTTTCGTTCTGTACTTCCGTGGCGCTGACATGTAATGCATCGCGGTCCATCCCAGCCAATGGACGGGGTCAGTCCTGTTTCACGACCGAGGTAATGTCACGACCGAGGTAATGTCAAGACCGAGGTAAATCGACAAACGACGGATCGACAATTTTGTTTGGCTTGCTAGCCCGACCCCGAGTCGGGCTTTGCTATTTTGCCTGTCTGTACGACAACACTCGTCGGGCACGTTACAATCGTTAAGGTTTTCTATCGTTTTTTTACTTTCCGCCTGCCCGAGGCGCAATCGAGCCGTTACTCCCGATCCCCCCACCCATGACTACCCCCATCCGCAACGTTGCGATTATTGCCCACGTCGATCACGGCAAAACCACCCTTGTGGACGCCCTACTGAAGCAGTCTGGCTTATTTCGCGATGGCGAAGTGGTGCCCACCTGCGTCATGGATTCCAACGATCTCGAGCGAGAGCGGGGCATCACCATCCTTTCGAAAAATACCGCTGTGCGTTACAGCAATACCTCGATCAATATTGTGGATACCCCCGGTCACGCTGACTTTGGTGGCGAAGTGGAGCGGGTGTTGGGCATGGTGGAAGGCTGTCTGTTGCTGGTGGACGCCAATGAAGGCCCGATGCCCCAAACGCGGTTTGTGCTGCGCAAGGCATTAGAAAAAGGGCTGCGACCGATTGTCATTGTCAATAAAATCGATCGCCCTCGGGCCGAGCCCATGACCGCCGTCGATAAAGTCCTCGACCTATTCATCGAATTGGGAGCAGACGACGATCAGTGCGAATTTCCCTACCTGTTTGCGTCAGGTATGCAGGGGTATGTGGTAGAAGAAGACGATCTCGATGCGGTATTGGCAGACGAATACGACGGCAAGTTAGACATGCAGCCTCTGCTCGATGCCGTCATCGCCCACGTTCCGCCCCCCGCTGGCGATCCCGACAAGCCCCTGCAGTTGCAAGTCACCACTCTGGAATATTCCGACTTCTTGGGTCGCATCGTGGTGGGCAAGGTCCACAACGGCACCATTCGCGCTGGAGAAACCATTGCGATGGTAAAAGACGACGGCACCATTCAGAAAGGCCGAGTCAGCAAACTGTTCGGGTTTGAAGGGCTATCGCGGGTTGAATTGGCAGACGCTTCAGCAGGCAATATTGTGGCTGTGGCCGGATTTGCCGATGCCAATATTGGCTTTACCCTCACCAGCCCCGACAATCCCCAAGCATTGCCCCTGATTTCGGTGGACGAACCCACCCTGCAAATGCTGTTTAGTGTCAACGATTCCCCCTTTGCCGGCAAAGAGGGGGATTTTGTCACCTCGCGGCAACTGCGCGATCGCCTCATGCGCGAATTAGAAACCAATGTGGCCTTGCGGGTCGAGCCGACCGATTCCCCCGATCGCTTCTTAGTCTCCGGTCGCGGTGAATTACACCTGGGTATTTTGATTGAAAACATGCGCAGAGAAGGCTATGAATTCCAAGTGGCTCAACCCCGCGTCATCTTCCGCGAAGTCAGCGGACAGCCCTGCGAACCCTTCGAATATTTAGTGATGGATGTGCCAGATGAGGCCAGTGGCTCCTGTATCGAGCGGCTGGGCACCCGCAAAGCCGAAATGCAGGACATGCAAGTAACCGGCAATGGTCGCACCAACCTCGAATTCGTCATTCCCGCCCGCAGCCTGATTGGTTTTCGCAGTGAATTTATTCGGGTGACCAAAGGGGAGGGCATCATGAGCCACAGCTTTTTAGACTATCGCCCGATGGTGGGAGCACTTGAAAAGCGACGCAATGGCGTCATGATTTCCTTCAGCCAAGGCGACTCAACCACCTATGCCCTGCGCAACGCTGAAGATCGCGGTGTATTCTTC
Organism: Synechococcus sp. PCC 7336; assembly: GCF_000332275.1. Lineage (NCBI taxonomy): Bacteria > Bacillati > Cyanobacteriota > Cyanophyceae > Synechococcales > Synechococcaceae > Synechococcus > Synechococcus sp. PCC 7336. The sequence goes on along the minus strand of NZ_CM001776.1, from coordinate 4,418,880 downwards.
ATTACTCCGGGGACTAAAGTGTATGCCGGCATGATTGTGGGCGAACACAATCGCCCTCAAGACATCGAACTGAATGTCTGTAAAACAAAGCAGCTCACCAATCATCGTGCTGCTACTGGCGATGAATTAGTCCATTTGCAAGCACCTGAAGAGATGAGTTTGGAGCGGGCATTAGAGTATATTGCCAAGGACGAACTGGTGGAAGTCACCCCTGTATGCGTGCGCTTGCGGAAAGCTCAGCTGAAAGCTGCTCGCCGCTAAGGCGCGACTGAGGATCGTTTGCTCTACAGCCGAGTTAGCCCCTCAATAGCCTCCCGTGCAGTGCGAGCATTCCATCGGATACTGATGTTTTCGCCAACGATTGATTGTTCTATGAGAAAAACTTAATCTCTTCAAATGCGGTTTCATACGGCTTTGAGTGTTTTCTCGGGCAATAATGTGACGTGAGATGCAGAAAAAATACCTAGATGTTGCAATAATTGGTTATACTCAAGATTTTCTTTGGGTAAGTTGAAATTTCTACTGTCTGGCGCAAACTGCTCTCAGGGTTGAGCTATGCCGAAATATGCAACAACGATTCTCGTCATTCATAGTTCCAAACAACAAAAATGGTTGTGGAAAACTGCTCTGGCATCGCAAGGGGTATCTACAATTGTCGAAACGACCGAGGGCGACATGCTCGATCTCTTGGGCCGAGTTTCTCCCGATGCTGTTCTGCTGGATATCAGCAGCGGACAGTTCAATCCCTATGAAGTCAGCCGCAAGTGTCGCGATCGATTTCCAACTCTCCCCATTGTCTTGACCAATCACGCAGAACGCCCGATTGCGGAGGTGGAGCGTCGATGGGCTATACAGCAAGGAGCCTCGGACTTAATCGCCGATCCCACCAGTTTGAGCGAGCTGTGCAGTGCTCTGCAGCGGGTTCTCGAACTTTCTACCAGCAGCATTTCTTTAGATCGCACCGCGTTAGAGGCCGTATTGCCAAAACGAAAATCTGCAAAGGCTACCTCCGATCGACCTCAATCATTTGAAGAAAAAGCTCCAGAAACAGTTCCCCCCACTTCAGAGACCAAGCCTATCTCTGCCGCTGTTGCAAAAACTCCCCCCAAACCTCGCCTCATGTATCGGGGCCGTCCCATTGGCTGAGCTCCCTTTCCTTAAAAGACTGCTTATCCGCTTCGCGGTTGCTACCTTCTACTGCTCTAGACCTTTTTAGGGCCAATAGAGCCATAGCGGTATACCTGACGTTGTCAGCTCGAAGCGCAGGCGCTGCCACAGTTGTTGGCCCGGAATCAGGCGACCGAGAAGACCGAACTTTTTGGGCTTGCCCAGCTCGACAAACTTGGCCTCATCTGGATCGAGGTCGACGAGTTCTGCTGCCCATTGGCGGGCATCTGCTTCTGTGCCGAGGCGATCGACCATGCCCAGTTCTAACGCCTGTTCGCCCGTAAAAATGCGTCCGTCGGCAAACGCATGCACGGTGGCGAGGGATAGCTTGCGGGCCTCTGCAATGGTTGCCACAAACTGGTTGTAAGTGGTGTCGATCAGAGATTGTAGAATTTGCTGTTCGGAGGGGGTCAGTTCGCGATCGAAAGAGAGGATGTCTTTGTAGGGGCCGGATTTAATTACCTTGAAGGAAATGCCAACTTTATCGAGCAGTCGCTCTAAGTTATTGCCCCGCAAAATCACCCCCACACTTCCCGTAATGGTGCCGGGGTTAGACATAATGTGGGAGGCGCCCATGGCAATATAAACGCCACCAGAGGCAGAGATATTGCCAAAGCTAGCCAGGATGGGGATGTCTTTTTCCTGCAAATGCTTGAGTGCTTGATAGATTTCGTGAGAATCGACGACGGTGCCGCCAGGGCTGTCGATGCGCAGTAGCAGTGCGGAAAATTGCTCCTCTTCGACCCGTTGGATTGCTTTGAGCACGCGGCTGCGGGTGCGACCGTCGATCGCCCCTTCAATTTCGATGCGCGCAATCTGGCGACGCTTATTAAAACTCCACAATTTCCACATAGCGCACTGAGGTTGAGGTCGTTAAAGGGGGACTGGCAGTAATTCTTACTCGCCGAACGATCGAGCATGGAACGATCGGGCATAGATTGCTAGCTTATTCCATCGGGACATCGGCAAAGAGCAGGGGGGCGATCGCCGCTGCTTCCGACAAGGGGGTTTCGAGATCGATCTCGAAACTATAGAACCGATCCAGACGCTTGCAGAACCCTTCCGGAGAGATGGCTTGAACGTTAGAGCTGATGATATAGCTTTGGGAGGGGGCAGAGCGAAGCGCAATATAGGCTTTACGACAATAGGCTAGCTTTTCCTCTGCTGACGCCGCTCGCCAGGTTTCGCCATAGACATCCCCAGATAATTCGGAGCTGGGAGGCTGGGCTGCCCAACTGGGCTGCTGCAGTGCGAGCGTTGCTGTTAGAAGCAAGCATAGGAGGGCCAACCGCTGCCACAGCCAAGGTTTGTCTTGTCTCATTCCAGTTATTCCCATGCGATGCTCGACAATGTTTTGTGTTTCACTCAGTGTATCGCGTAGCTTAAGAAAACTTAACTAACTCTGTTTGGTGCGTAAACGCTCGATAGGAAGAGCCGCTCAATCTAGCTATATTGCGCGATCGAGCTTCATTTCGTCGATGGAGGAGTCGATGGCTAAAGGTAAATCTCGCAAGCAAAAGTTTCCCCACCTGCTGGGTTCGAAATGGACTGCGGTAGAGCCGGTGATGGGATGGAGGCATTTCCAAGTGCGCGATCGCCAAGAACGGCAGGGGACAACCTTCGCCCACTTGCAATCGGTGTGCGACGACAGCGCGAGCCTGTGGCTGAATGTGCGCCAGTTGAACAATCGCCAGCTCTGGATAGCCGGTTGGCAAGCCCTCGAAGAGATGTTTCCCACGTGAGTTCGATACTGGACTAGCCCTCATCCCCTAACCCCTTCCCCCCTCGCGAAGCGTGGCGTCAGCCGTAATTTTGGGGGAAGGGGAACTTGACGAAACCTAAAGGTTTTCGGCTGTTGCTCCCCTCTCCCAATGTTGGGAGAGGGGCTGGGGGTGAGGGCGGTTCGGCATCGTCGAATTCGCGCTTTCCCGAGCGAGAGGATTCCCAAGGGTAAACGAGTCTCCTACTATCCTCGAACGACGGTATCGACCGGGCAAACTTTACCTGCCTCAAACCAGCCCGAGAGGGAGACGAGTTCTTCCCTCCGGTCAGTGGTTTGTAAACTCCAACTCAATGATTGCATTACGTTAAGTAACGCATCTGAGAAGAGGGTTCGGCCTCAAGCAGGCCAGTTGGCATTGAGGCACTCGATCGTGGCTCGACACCATCTGGATTGCCGATCGCATTATCTGCGCGAGCAGAATGCCCCGAAGTTAATGACAGTAAAGGATTTGCTCGATCAATCCTCATGCATTTCGTAGGGGTCTTCCAGCTCTTTCGAGGGAGGCCCGAAAGCAACGTAGATGCCAAAGGCGGTGATGGCAACGAGGATGACGGCAATGCCAATGATAAGAGATATTGCTGGTTCCAAGAGAAATCGTTCCGATTTCGAATGACTTCCTTTATAGTATTACGTAAGTTTACAATTCGCGTGTCTATCGACGGGACGATAAAAGAACTATGGCAATCCGCACTAAGCTAGGCAACCTACTCCGCCCCCTCAATTCCGAATATGGTAAAGTCGCTCCCGGTTGGGGCACCACCCCCGTGATGGGGATATTCATGGGCCTATTTGCAGTCTTCCTGCTCATCATCCTGGAAATCTACAATAAGTCTCTAATTTTGGACAGCGTAAAAGTCACCTGGCAGAATTTCGGCGGCTAGTCCCAATTCTGATTTCTACGATTGAGTCCGTCCCGGCTATCTAGCTGGGACGTTGTTGTTGGTAATGGTTTTACCGAATATGTGGGAAGCGATCGCCTCCCACAGGCAGGGATAATTGATGTATCGACAGTTCAGTACGGTAGCCAGTTTATGAATATCTTTGGTGTCGGTCTTCCCGAGGCGATCGTGATTCTAGCCGTGGCACTCTTGGTGTTTGGTCCCAAGAAGTTGCCTGAAATTGGCCGCACGGTGGCCAAGACCATCAAGAGCTTGCAAGATGCCTCTAAAGAGTTCGAAGCTGAAATCAAGCGCGAAGCAGAACAGGTCTCCAGTCTGGAGAAACAGGCGAAACCAGTTGCCAATATTTCACCACCTGCAGCAGATACAGAAGATACAGCCATCTCTGTGACAGGAGACTCGGCAGCCTCTACGAATGGGGCAGTCAGCGATTCTCAGGACGAAACAGCTAGAGTGTAGATTCTTACTTTGGAAAGTGTCTTTGGGCAGACTTTCTCGGAACTATCGCCAGCGCGATGCCGCTCGATGGCACTCAAGGCTGAGTTAAGACGATTTCTACGACAGTCCTTTGCAGTATGTGATGGGGAACATGGTACGGCGATCGCAATCCGGCAAACCGAAACGATTGAACCTATGGCCCTTGCTGTTGCTTCTACTCCTCATGTTAGGCATAGGTTGGGGAGGCTGGCGACTTTGGCCTCAGTTCCAACTCGAGCGTTCTGGGCAACAACCCAAAGTAGAGGCAGACACATCGATCGAGATTGTCCCTAATGAATAAAAATGGTCTCCAGTGCGTGACTGGAGACCGATGAGAGGAAGGAAGAACACGCGGACTTTTGCGATCGGAGAGGGCCAGGAATTACTGCCCTAACACATAGGTATAGATATGAGCGCGAGGGGGGTATGCAGGCAGTTTTGCACGATCGCCTTTGCTGTTTGTCGCTAAGCCTGTCGACCCCGAAAAGCGATCTTTTGCTGGCTGCGATCGCCCTCTTCAGCGCGATCGGATAAGACTTTGTGACCCCGAAACTCGAAGGTTTTGGACTGGAGTGATTTGCTCGTGCCGGAATCGACGGCTCTGCCGCGAAAGTGAGTTTGTCGGCTGATGGGTGCAGCGTTTGGGTCGGGCTGGGGTGCTTCGGTGGCGATCGCCGAAATAGCGGTGACTAGCTTCGAGTACATGCTGTTGGAGAGTTTTTGCCACAGGCTGACGCAATTGCCTTCGTCCACCAGAATGCAAACTGCGTCTCGATCGAGCAGGCGACGGCAGGCCAGAATAGCGTCGTTGAGACTGCTGAAGGCTTCCCGATCCATAAACCAATGCCCTTGAATTTGCAGCACTTTTGCGCTGCGCTCAGTCATGTCTACAGACAAAATATTGAGTCGATCTGCACTGAGAATAAACATGGCACCTATCCAGAAAGAAAGAGTTCGCTTGAATGCGTTATCCCTACGGTCATTTCGCAATCGGTAACTGATAAGGCAATCTCCTGCTGTGACTTGACTGAAGCATCTCATCAGCAGGGCAACTTCAAACTGTGAAGCGTACTTTATCAAACCTAAATGCGGATTAAATAGTTCAATAGTTTATATCTCTGGAAGGCGATCGGGTTATGCATTTTTTGATGGCGCGACTTCGAGCACACCATCTACGACAACTTGGCTGTTGACTCGTAATGCGCAGATCCGGGAGGAGGTATTGCACCCGCGATCGCCAAACTGTGACCTGCGACAGAGGGTCGGCTATACGTCTGGGGCAATCTTCCGACCGCGAAACCGAATCTTTTCGATCGTTGCTGAATCGGCTGCTGTGTCTGGGGTTTGGGAAGGATCGAACGGTCTGCCCCGAAATACCGCCACGTTTTCTGAAGAGCCGAGGATCTCGGCCTGAATCTTTTTGGAAGCAGCTTGCCATACCGTGAAGCGATCGCGGGCTCGAACTAGAAGGCAACTTTCCCCTTCGCTCTTGAGTTGGGAACCAGCAGATATCGCTTCGTCACGAGTTTCGAATGTAGCCCAAGCCAGATAGATCCGGCCTTCGACTTGCACGACTGCTTCGGTTCCCCAGGGCAAGTGAGCGGGGAAGGCTTGGACTCTGTTTGCACTGAGGATAAGCATGATGGATGAATGTCAGAAAAGGCGCAGGGGTCGGAAAATGCGGTCGATATGGGTTCCAGGGCGTTCAATCTCCTAGTCGAATTGAGACAGAACTTCGGGGTCGATACCGTATCTTATTATACGGCCTAGTGGGGGCTTTGGGAAGCTCTGGCTAGGGCTCCTGCCAAATGGCAATCTACCGTCAGTTTGTTCCAGCTGAGTTCCCTGGTTACCGCTCTTGTTTATCTCTAGCGATACAAAGCTTATGCAAAGATTGGGCAGATACGAACTCCCGATCGAGAACAATCGGCGAACAGGTCGCACACAGTGATGTTGGCGACTGGAAAACTGCCGACTCAGTCGCTCTAGGCACAAAAATACTAGAGCCTAGAACGCTGTACCCAGGGGAATACGCTGACGCTGCAGCAATTGCCTACAGGCTGAAAGCGATCGCCTCCAAATCGGCCGAACTCATTGTGAATCAACCTGAGCGATCGCCAATACTACTTAATCTTCCCCTCAGTTTCTCGTGATTGACATATTTTCGTAAGATTTCGAGACTAGCTGGCTGAAGTGTCTAGCAAAACCTGACAGTAGCTCTTGCTCTCCTCTGCACATGTGATATATACGCAGCAGATCTGTGGAGACTTGCCGTCATGACTCTCGAAATTCCGCGCCGCCAGTACGTCAGCACCTACGGTCCGACCGTGGGCGATCGCCTGCGGTTGGCCGATACCTCTCTTATTATCGAGGTAGAACGGGATTTCACCACCTATGGCGAAGAGGTCAAATTTGGCGGCGGTAAAACCATTCGCGACGGCATGGGACAGTCCCCTACGGCCACTCGTGCCAATGGCGCACTCGATCTGGTCATTACCAACGCCCTGATTCTCGATTGGTGGGGGATTGTCAAAGCCGATATCGGCATTAAAGACGGCTATATCGTCGGGATTGGCAAAGCGGGCAATCCCAACATTCAGACCGGGGTTACTCCGGGCATGGTGGTGGGAGCCTCGACCGAGGCGATCGCGGGGGAAAATACGATTGTGACGGCAGGCGGTCTGGATACCCACGTTCACTTCATTTGTCCGCAACTGTGCGAGTTTGCCATTGCCTCGGGCTTGACCACACTACTCGGCGGCGGCACGGGGCCGGCCACGGGGACTAATGCCACGACATGCACCCCCGGTGCTTGGCATCTGGGCAAGATGTTTCAAGCGGCTGAAGCGTTTCCCCTCAATCTCGGCTTTTTTGGCAAAGGTAACAGTGCCTTGCCCGACGCGCTGACGGAACAGGTGGAAGCGGGGGCTTGCGGTCTCAAAATGCACGAAGACTGGGGCTCCACACCCGCTGTTATCGATACCTGTTTGGCTGTGTGCGATCGCTACGATATTCAAGCCCTCATCCACACCGATACCTTGAACGAATCGGCATTTGTCGAAGACACCATCGCCGCCATTAACGGACGCACCATCCACACCTTTCACACCGAGGGGGCAGGGGGCGGGCATGCCCCCGACATCATTCGTATTGCTGGCGAGCCTAACGTCCTGCCCAGTTCCACCAACCCCACCCGCCCCTTTACTGTCAACACGATCGAAGAACACCTCGACATGTTGATGGTGTGCCACCATCTCAGCAAGGATGTGCCAGAAGACATTGCCTTTGCCGAATCCCGCATTCGTCCCCAGACAATCGCCGCCGAAGACATCCTGCACGACATGGGGGTATTCAGCATTATTGCCTCTGACTCGCAGGCAATGGGCCGCGTCGGGGAGGTGATTGTGCGCACCTGGCAGACGGCTTCGAAGATGAAAGACCAGCGGGGGCCATTGCCACAGGATAGCGATCGCCACGACAACCATCGAGCCAAGCGCTACGTCGCGAAGTACACTATCTGTCCGGCGATCGCCCACGGTCTCGACAGTGTTGTTGGCTCCATCGAAGTGGGCAAGCTCGCCGACCTCTGTATCTGGAAGCCTGCCTTTTTTGGTGTCAAACCGGAAATGGTTTTGAAAGGGGGCTGTATTGCCTATGCCCAAATGGGCGATCCCAATGCCTCTATCCCGACTCCGCAACCGGTATACCCGCGACCGATGTTTGGCGGATTTGGCAAAGCCCTCGAACAAACTAGCCTGACTTTTATGTCGCGGGCGGCGATCGAAAACGGCGTTCCCGATCGCCTCGGCCTGCAGCGTCCGGTGTTTGGCGTCAAAAACTGCCGCGATATCGGTAAAGCCAATCTCAAACTCAATACCGGCACTCCCCAGATCGAAGTCAACCCCGAAACCTACGAAGTCCGCGCTGACGGGGAACTGCTCACCTGCGAGCCAGCCGCAGTGCTGCCGATGGCCCAGCGCTACTTCCTGTTTTAAAGGCGTAGGCCGATGCTTCTGCTGTCGGAAACCTTGGCAAGGTTAAACTCCAGAGTGGGCGGCAGCAAATACCTCAGCGGCAGTCAGGTTCAACGCTCCTAGCTGAGGAGAGTGGATGACACTTTTTCCACTGAAGGTCTCGACCTCGGTATACAGGCCATTTGTCAGTTCTAAAACCAAGATCGTCTCTGCTTGCGGATCGACAATCCAGTACTCGCGAACGCCCAAATCTCGATATTGCATTCGCTTGGCAACATAATCTCTGTTGCGCTGAACCTCTCCAGAACTCACAACTTCGATCGCCAACACTGGCGGATCCATTGATAGCCGAATGGTATTGCGCTGCTTTAACTGTTCGATGTGCTCTGCTCGAATCACCGTTAAGTCTGGGTATCGGTTTCTCGGCTCTCCTCGCACTTCGAGCTCTAGACCGTGCCCTCTGAGGCAACGATAGCCCACAATTGGCAGCAAAACTGTAAATAGAAAATTGGCAATCTCAACATTCAAGCCCGATTCGGGTGGCACCTCGATTAATTCTCCGTTGAACAGCTCGTACAGACTATCTGTCCCATCGTCGTAAGACAGATACTCCTCAAAACTTTGAAATCGTTGTTGGAGCTGACTCATAATCTTTATTGGAACTAGATTGTAGATGTCAAGCTACGAGGGGCGACGCTGGAGCGCAGGCTTTTTTACAATGCCCTCAGCATGTTAGCTCCCACAGCGATAGAAGGGGTATGTCCAGTCTAGGATAGGTTTGCGAAACCCAGCTCAGCCCTTACTCTGATAGAGGAATTGAAGGTGTATTGCCGAGGGGTTTGCCTTGACCGAAAGTTCTGTAGAAGAAGTGGCAGCCCTGCTGCAGTCGGAGGATTGGGGCGATCGCCTCAAGGCCGTCAACCAAACCCGTACCCTAACGGGTACAGATGCTCTCAAACTGCTCTCGCAGGCTGCAGTCGATCCGCACACCCGCGTTCGCTACGCCGCAATTAGCCAAATTGGCACCCTCAAACTGGACGATCCGACGGCTCCATTACCTCTCTTGCGCGATCGCCTGCTCTCGGATAGTGAAATTGACGTGCGAGCGGCAGCAGCGGCAGCTATGGGAGATCTGAAACAGCCAGAGGTGCTGCCCGATTTGCTGGCAGCCTGCGATCGCGAAACCGAATGGCTGGCCGTGCTCAGCATCATTGCAGCATTAGGAGAACTGGGAGATCTAGCTGCTTTTGACAGAATCCAGCAGGCGACAGGAGACGACAATGGCTTAATTCGGGCTACCGCTGCGAGTGCTTTGGGCGATCTAGGCGATCCTCGCGGTCTCGATGCCCTGATTCGACTCGCTGCTGAGGAGGATTGGCAAATTCGCCACCGTGCCTGTATTGCGTTGGGAAAAATTGGCGCTGGTGGCGCTCGACCCACTTTAGAAACGCTAGCCGATGACGACATCGAGCAAGTCGCCCAAACCGCCCGAGATATCCTGGCCCAAATGCTATAGATTCTCTCGAAACTGGAGCCAACGATACCATTGATTACCGATCGCTACAGACCCCTATCCGGGGTCAAAGTGCTAGGATAGCGGTGCCAAATTTCGGGCACCCTGTTGAGAGCGTCACTGTCGGAGCGCAATTTTTAGGATGTATACCGTATTGCTCACCTACGGATTGAATCCCTTGAAGGATTTCAAAGTCTTGGTGCGTTCGGGACAAAACAATATTCTCGGGCAACTCTTCAAGCGCAATCGCGATGCCAATTTGTCGGTGGGGGCTTTAGTACCCGAAGATTCCCAATCGATGTCGGTGGTAGAACTGTTGGCCAAGCTGAAATTTTTTGTGGCGTTAGAGGGAGAGGAGCCCCAAACGGAGCGCAAAGCGTTGCCGGGGTCTAGTTCGGTGGGGCTGCAAGTGTACGAGCACCAGGATGGAAAAACTCGCTATAAGGCAGAGGTAATGCGTTGGAAGTTGGGCAAGCGTAAGGCTCGGACTCGCAGCTATCGCTAAGTTGCCCTCCTTGCCTGCTTGTGAGGCTGGGTCAAAGCCCCTAAACTGGGATGTCGAGGCCCGGTTGAAACGCAACAGACCGCCAGCCGTCCCTCAACCTCCTGTCGTTGTGAGAACCCTGCTATGACCTCGACCAAGATCGCTGCAATGCTAGAGGCTCTTGCCGATCGCCGCGCCCTTAAAGTCATTAGCGGCTTGCAAAACTTTGATAGCGATCGCGTTCGCCGCGTGGTTCGCGCTGCCGAGTTCGGTGGAGCTACCTGGGTAGATATCGCTGCTTCGCCCGCATTAATCGAACTGGCCCGCTCGGAAACCACACTCCCCATCTGCGTCTCGGCAATCGACCCCAACGCGCTCAAAGACGCCGTACTGGCGGGGGCCGATCTGGTGGAAATTGGTAATTTTGATAGCTTTTACGCCGCCGGTCGCCAGTTCTCCGCCGCAGATGTTATCAGTCTGACTCGCCAAACTCGTGCCCTCCTACCCCGCACCCTACTCTCCGTCACCGTTCCCCACACCCTGCCCCTCGACCGGCAAGCCGAGCTGGCCGAGCAGTTAGAACTCCACGGTGCAGACTTCATCCAAACGGAAGGCGGCACCAGCAGCACCCCCGCCCACAGCGGTACCCTGGGCGCGATTGAAAAAGCAGCACCCACTCTAGCCGCCGCCTACGAAATTAGCCGCGCCGTCTCTATCCCCGTCATCTGTGCCTCCGGCCTCTCCACCGCGACAGTCGGTATGGCGATCGCCGCTGGTGCAGCAGGGGTAGGGGTGGGCTCTGCCATTAGCCAGCTCGATGTCGAAGTGGCCGCGATCGCTCAAGTGCGCGCTCTCGTAGAAGCCCTCAATAGTCTCTCTCATAGCGTTTCGGCAACCCGCTAATCCGTGCCCCCCAAACGATAAGATGGGGTTAAGATTTCACACCCCAAACGATTTGTGCCTGCCCCCCTGCTGCTTCCCCTGATTCCCCTACGGGACACAGTGGTGTTCCCGTGTCTCACGGTACCGCTACTGATTGGCCGCTCGCGATCGCTGGCGGCCCTGAAGGCTGTTCTGGCCACTGACGACCAACTGGTGATCTTAGCCGCGCAAAAAGACAGCGACTGCGAAGATCCCCTAGCCAAACAGATCTATCGGGTGGGTACACTGGCCAAAATTCATCAAGTCATGCGACTGCCTGACGAGTCCGTCAAAATTTTGGTGGAGGGCCAAGAACGGGTGGCGATAACCCGATTCCGTCGTCGCCAGCCAGGATTTCAAGTGGAAGCCGAACCGATCGAGACTGTGGGCTTAGCAGAGGAGGGAGAGCGACGGGACCGTCTCGAAGTCATGCAGCGGATGTTGGTGGACGAGTTTGCCAAATATGTTAGCGCCCACCCCAAACTACCCGATGCCGCTTACGAATCCGTACAGGAAATTGTCGACCCCACTCGCCTCACCGACCTCATTGCATCTTTTCTGCCCATCGATCTAGAGGCCAAACAGCAACTCCTGGCAGAAGCCAATGTCAGCCCTCGTCTCATGCAGGTGAGCCAATTGCTGCACGGCCAAATGCAGTTGATGGAGATCGAGCAGGAAATTCACGCTCGCGTGCGCGAACGGATTGATGCCAATCAGAAAGAGTATTACCTGCGCGAACAGCTCAAGGTGATTCAGTCGGAGTTGGGAGATGAGACTGATGAAATGGTCAGTTTGCGCCGCAAGCTGGAAACCATCGGCATCCCCACAGAGTCTTGGCCGCGAGTCGAGCGGGAGTTGAAACGGCTGGAGCAATTGCCCCCCATGACGGCAGAAGCTGGGACCATCCAGAACTATTTGGAATGGCTGGCAGCCTTGCCCTGGCAACAGATGGGCTCTGAAACCCTCGATTTGTTGCGGGCAGAACGGGTGCTCAATGCCGACCACTACGGCCAGGAAAAAGTTAAAGAGCGCATTCTAGAGTTTTTAGCCGTGCGGCAATTGCTGGCCGATCGCGATCGATCGCGATCGGGCGGTCCCGCCATCCTTTGCCTCGTCGGCCCGCCGGGAGTGGGCAAGACGAGCTTGGCCCGATCCATTGCCAATAGCCTCGATCGCAAGCTCGTCCGCGTCAGTTTGGGGGGCGTTCACGACGAATCCGCCATTCGCGGTCACCGCCGCACCTATATCGGTTCGATGCCCGGTCGGATCTTGCAGGCATTGCGGGATGTGGGGACCCGCAATCCGGTGATGCTGCTGGACGAAATCGATAAACTCAGCACTTCCTTCCAGGGGGATCCGGCAGCGGCCTTGCTGGAGGTGCTCGACCCCGAACAAAACGCTAGCTTTAGCGATCACTTTGTCGAAATTCCCTTCGACCTCAGTCAAGTTTTCTTTATCTGTACTGCCAACACTGACGACACCATCCCCGCACCACTGCTCGATCGCATGGATGTAGTTCGCTTGGGGGGCTATACCGTGGCTGAAAAAATGGCGATCGCCCGCCAACACCTGATTCCCAAACAAATCGAGCGCAATGGCCTCGAAAAAGACACCCTCGAATTGCAAACCTCTGCCCTGCAACGGCTGATCTGCGAATATACCCGCGAGGCGGGAGTGCGCAATCTAGAGCGCAAAGTGGGAGCACTCTGCCGCAAAGTCGCGCGCAAATCCCTGACCGCTAGTGACAAGCGCCGCCGCATCACCGAGCGCAACCTCGAATCTTATCTGGGCACCCCCCCCTTCTTACCCGAGGAGAAAGATCTCCAAAATCAAGTGGGCATCTGCACCGGTCTAGCTTGGACTCCCTACGGTGGCTGCACCCTGCCCATCGAAGTCAACGTCATGCCCGGTAAAGGCAAGCTGCAGCTCACGGGGCAATTGGGGGATGTGATGAAGGAATCGGCCCAAGCCGCCTTCAGTTTCATCCGCTCCCACCGCAAAGAGCTGCAAGTCACCGACGGCTTCCCCGATCAAATCGACGTTCACATTCACATTCCTGAAGGGGCCACCCCCAAAGACGGCCCTTCGGCAGGAATTGCGATGGCCACTGCATTGGTATCCGCGCTGTCGGGGCGGGCGGTGCGCCACGATGTCGCCATGACGGGCGAAATTACCCTGCGCGGTCGGATTTTGCCCATTGGCGGCTTAAAAGAGAAATCTTTAGCTGCCAAGCAGGTGGGCATTCGCACGGTATTGTTTCCGAAGGGCAATACCAAAGATCTGCAATCGGTACCCGATGAAGTCACGCGAAATCTGGAATTGCGTCCGGTGGAATATCTCGCGGAGGTACTCGACTGTGCCCTTGAGGAACGCAGTGCGGGAGAGAAACGGACGTTTGTGCTGCCTTGGGTGAAGGTGGGCGGTGCAGCGGCGTTGGGCGATGGGCCAACTCTCAATCCTTCCTAGCTTCACTATATTGCCTTTGCTATGCCCGATAGGGAACGGAGCCATGACGGCAGTATTAAAACTTGGACCCCATTATTAATCTGACCCGACAACAGTTTTATCGACTGTGTTTGGCAAATCCCGATTTACCTCTGGAACGTTCCCCCAATGGAGAACTAGTTATTATGTCGCCGGTCGGTGGAGAAGGCGGAAGTCAAGCAGCCAACCTGATTGTCAAAGTCGGCATCTGGAACGAACAAACCCAATTGGGCATCGTTTTCAGCTCTCAAACTGTTTTTAGCTTACCCGGTGGGGGCGATCGCGCTCCCGACGTGGCTTGGGTGGATCTGAATCGCTGGCAAGCCTTGACTCAGGAGGAACGGGAAGGATTTCCCCCGTTCGGCCCCGACTTTATCATTGAACTGCGATCTCGCACTGACCGACTGCCCCCGCTCCAAGAGAAAATGAAGGAGTACATCAGATGCGGGGTACGATTGGGCTGGTCGATCGATCGAACGGACAAGCAAGTAGAGATTTATCGCCCCAACCAAGCAGTAGAAATTATCGCAATGCCTACCCTGCTCTCTGGAGAAGCGGTGCTTCCGGGCTTTGAGTTGAAGGTAGAACCCTGAGCGATCGGTGGAAGCATAATATATTTAGAACACGATTGGGGATTCTCGGCTCGATTCGGCAGATTGGGGGTAATTGCTGTAACCTGAGTTCGATAGCTCTGCATGGCCCTCACCCCCAGCCCCTCTCCCCAGGGAGAGGGGAGAAACAGCCGCAAATCTTGGCTAGATTTTATTCCTCTGGCCCCAAAGTTATGGTTGATGCAACGCTCAGCGGGAGTGTAGGGGTAAGGGACAGACTCTGGTCGAACTGACGTTGCTGTAGGGCTCTTCAAGCTGAGATTTTTCCACATCATGTCGTAGGGCTTTTTCTACTCCCTTATTTCAGTACTATTCTTCTCATGATTCGCCTCGCTCAGCGCATTCAGCCGCTCCAAACCAATGTGTTTGCCGACATGGACGGTGCCAAAGCGGCGGCGATCGCCTCCGGTCAGTCCCTCATCGATTTGTCCCTCGGCTCTACAGACTTGTACCCACCTGCAGCGGCGATCGCCACGCTCCACAAAGCCCTCGACGATCCCGAAACCTACAGCTACACCCTCTTCCACAGCACCCACTTTTTCCGCGCAGCTTGTGCTCGCTGGTACGAGCGCAAATTTGGTCTAGCCGTCGATGCCGAAACAGAAGTACTGACCCTAATTGGCTCTCAGGAAGGCACTGCCCACTTGCCTCTAGCGTTGATGGACCCCGGCAGTATCGCTCTATTGACCGATCCGGGCTATCCCTCCTATGTGGGCGGCGTGTATTTAGCCGGAGGAGAGATCCACAGTATGCCCCTCGTCGCCGATCGCAATTTTCTGCCCAACTTCGACGATATCCCCGCTAGAGTCTGCGATCGCGCCCGCCTGATGGTGTTGAGCTATCCCAATAACCCCACCACCGCAGTGGCTCCCCCCAACTTTTGGCAGCAGGCGGTCCACTTCTGCCAAGCCCACAACATCGCCCTCATCCACGACTTCCCCTACGTAGATATGGCCCTCGACGGTCCCCCACCGACATCAGTGCTAACGGTGGATCGAGAAAAATCAGTGTCTGTCGAGCTGTTCTCGATGTCCAAATCTTTTCATATGGGGGGATTTCGGGTCGGGTTCGCGATTGGGAATGCGGAGATTGTGCGGGCCTTGCGTCAGGTAAAGGCAGCGATCGATTTCAATCAATATCGTGGTATCTTGCGGGCTGCCGCAGCCGTACTGGATAATCCGGGCGATGTGGTGGAGACCTCCCGAGAGATTTATCGAGAGCGGCGCGATCGCAGCACCGCTGCCCTCGCCGCCATTGGCTGGTCGATTCCCACCCCCTCAATGGGCATGTATCTCTGGGCTCCTCTGCCGCCGCGCTACCCTGGCAATTCGATGCGCTTTTGTTTGGATTTAGTCAAAACGACTGGAGTGGCACTGGCTCCGGGTCGAGGGTTTGGGGAAATGGGAGAAGGTTACATTCGGTTTGCCTTGATGCACGAGATGGAGATCTTGGAAAAGGCGATCGGGAAAATCTCTGAATTTTTGCAGCAATATGCAAGAGGATAGAGCAAACTTTTTATAGAAAGGGATTGAGAAATTCAACCCCTTCTATGATGGCTCCTGTAGAAAAATCTTCACTGTAAATATGTTGAATTTGGTTGAGCTTGGCAGTTGCCCAAATCTGAGCATCCCAAAAGCTCATCTGATAAACCAGTACCCCGCGCGTTGCTTCGAGTGAAATCGCTCCAGTAACAGGAACGATCGAGCAAGCAGCCCAGTAATTGCAAATTCTCTCGGCAGCTTCATTAGGCGTTAGGAGTTGACGTCTAGTTCTCGTTGTCGCGACAAAGAACTCTCCCAAGATTTGGGGACTGATAACAGCCTTTTGCGAGCGAATGAGGCGATCGACAGCGGCAAATGCTTTCGCTTGCTTATCTGAATCTGAGCCATCGTAGAGATAGACGAGGATATTGGTGTCGAGCAAGACTCTACCGTTCATATAAATCTTCTCGGCTCCAGTCACGCTTACCGGGAGAGGGTGCCCGCTGACGGTGTTCGGAGATGAAAATGGTTTCTGACTCCCAAGCCGTTAAATGATCCCTAGAGGAGATGAATTCACGATCGCCCCCCCTTTGTGCTAAATGATTGTCGATCGCCTGCCGAATCAGTTCGGCCTCACTGTTGCCTGTTTGCTTGCAGAGTGACTTCAGCAGTAATTCTTGATGGGGTTCGATATAGACTTGCTTGCGAATCTTAGACATCGTCGCAACCTAATTGTATACATCACATTATACATCTCCCAATTATGTCTCCGGCGACTCGTGAGTCTTTACAACACATGCTTTTGGGTGTGCCGCTGACGATTTGCCGAACGATCGCTCAACCGAGATATCTCCCTTGGAGCTGTCCCGCAGAGAGGAGTATTTTGGGATCGCAGCGATCGCGAGGACAAAGCACCCATGAGGCAAAAGATTCGGCAATGGTTGACGCAAGTAGTGCTCGTTCTTTTGGTGGGGGCAGTCTTGGTGGCTTGCGGCGGCAATGCACCCACATCGGTGGTGGCAGAAGCCTTGCGCTACGATATCGCCCACTTAGAGGGGGCAGAGGGTCTCTTGGTGGGACACGAATTGCTAGAGCAGTGGACGGAAGTGCAGGATATTGAGGTGCGATCGCAGCATTTCGTTAGACTTCCCACTGTCCGGGAAGAAATCTATCCCGGCTATGACATTTCTGGAAGCTATACTCTGGCGGTTCGCCTTCCCTATCGAAAGACCCGATACAAGCGACGCGGAGAACCCTTTCAACTGACGCTGGCGCAATTGCAGAACGACACGGACGATCGCCCCATCTGGAGACTGGCCTATCCACAATCCCAGCAGGGCGATCGACCCGTTTGGCAACTGGTTGAATTCAGGCCGGAAGTGCCCCTGCCGGTGGAGTCCGAATTAACAGAGGAAAACCGCTTGTCCGATTCGACTGACTCTGATTCGACTGACTCTGGCGAGACAGAGGAGCCCGCATTAACCCAACCCTGATTCCGACAGGAAAAACCGAGCTTTTTCAATGAGTATTCCTGCCGCTTCTTCATACAACAACCCAGACACATCAATGGTGTAACTATCCGAACTGCGTCGTTCCAGATCGTAGGTATAGGTCTTGTCGTAATAGTGCAATACGATATCGAATGCTTCGGCCAATTTGCCCTGTTCGAGCAAGGCGATCGCCGCTTGAGTTCTTTCCCCTCCCAAGCGCTTGCGAATTCGTTGCGTTGCTTCAATCAATCCCCTCCGATCCTCGCTGCCATATACATCGACGATCGAGTCAATCCGTTCTTGACGAGTCCGTTGAATGCGAAAAACGACAGCCCGTTCCATTTGAGCAAACACTGCCTGCGGCACCCGACAGCACCCCACCGTTCGACTTTCAGCCTCGATCCACACCAGTTTGTGCGGATCTAGAGCAGCCCACTGCATCGCGATCGCATTTTCGTACTGTTCGGTGGACGGCTGCGGCGGCAAGCCCAAAGCGCCATAACTACTGCCTCGATGGTTGGCTAACCCCTCTAAATCGAGAATTTGCTCTCCCCGAGCTGCTAAAGCATGCAACGTATAGGTTTTTCCCGTACCGGTCATTCCTCCCAAGATGGCGATGGGACGAGTTTCTGCAAACGTCGATAAACACCAGCGCCGAAACGCTTTATATCCCCCCTCTAAAACCTCCACCGAGAGCCCTGCAGTGCGCAACACCCAGGCCATCGTTTCGCTGCGCAATCCCCCCCGCCAGCAATGCAAGCGGATGGGGCGATCGCCGACTAACTGCTTGGCCCGCCGCACAAAACTGACAAACTTGGGACCGGCAATCTCAAAGCCCAACTCGACGGCGGCATCTCGTCCCTGTCGTTTGTAGCAAGTGCCCACCCGTGCTCGCTCTTCATTGCTAAACAGCGGCAAATTCATCGCCCCCGGAATGTGGGCCTGCTCGAATTCCCCCGGACTGCGCACGTCCAGGATGATGCCGTCGGCATGGAGAAAATCTTGTAGGGGAAGGGGTTGGGGCACAGATCCGGTATTGCGCCATCAATAGGGATCTTACCTGCTGGAGTTCTGTGCAGCTCGTCACTCTCAACCTCTATGCCAATTGAAGAAAGGCAAACAAAATGAATTTGTCAAGTATATTTGACTTTTCGTTACATATTGTTTACAATTCTTAATGAGACCTGAGACCGAGCTCGAACGCTCCTATGCGGATCGGTCCGATCGATAGTTTTTCAGGGCTTGAATCAGTTTTTCGGTGCGAATGGGCTTGCTGATGTAATCGTTCATACCCGCCTCTAAACAGGCTTGGCGATCGCCTGGAGTTGCATTGGCAGTTAATGCGACGATCCAGGGGGCATCTTCAGCCACTGTCTGAGCGCAAATACAGCGAGCGGTTTCCAAACCGTCTAGCTCGGGCATCTGTACGTCCATCAAAATCACATCGTAGCGCTGGCGCTGTAATGCCTCCAGCACCTCTCGTCCATTGCTGGCCACATCGGCACGATACCCCAATCGTTGCAAAATTCTGAGCATCACCTTTTGATTCACCGCCACATCTTCCGCTAGCAAAATCTTCAGGGGAAGCTGTTGCGCCAATGTTTCATCAAAAGCAAATGGAGTCGCAGAAGCTGACTCCTGAGGGGGCAACTCGCTACCCAGAGCAGTCGGGAGCGTGCGATTCGCAATCTGCCCGCTCTTGCTTGCTTGCAGCGCGTTGTCCACCTGTCCGTCGTTCACTGACTGCACGGGCACGGTAAAGGAGAAGGTCGAGCCCCGATCCACCTCACTCTCAACCCATATCCTGCCGCCCATTGCCGTCGTCAGGCGGTGGCAGATCGCTAGGCCCAAGCCAGTGCCGCCATATTCCCGCGTCATTGACGCATCCACCTGCACGAAGGGCTCAAACAGACAATTCATGCGCTCCGGCGGAATGCCAATCCCGGTATCTTTCACCGCGAAATGCAGCTCCCAATTCGCTGCCGCATCTAGCGGACGAGCAAAGACCGATAGCATCACCTCCCCCTGGTGGGTGAATTTGACCGCATTGGATAGCAGATTGACCACAATTTGCTGAATGCGGGTGGCATCTCCTAAAACAGTTTGGGGTACCTGCGGATCGATCTCGCCGATCAGATTGAGCTGTCGGGCAGCGGCTTGGGGCGAGACAAACTCCAGCGAATCTTCTGCGCACTGACGTAAATTGAATGAATGCCGCTCCAGTTCCAGCCGCCCCGCCTCAATTTTGGAAAAGTCCAGAATGTCGTTCACGATTGCCAGCAGGGTTTCGCTACCAGTGCGAATGGTTCTGGCAAATTCTTGCTGTTTCGGGGTAAGCGTTTCATCGAGTAGCAATCCTGTCATGCCGATGATGGCATTCATGGGGGTGCGAATTTCGTGGCTCATCGTAGCGAGAAATTCGCTTTTCGCCCGATTTGCGGCAGTCGCCGTATCTCTGGCCTGTTTGAGTGCTGCGGTACGTTCTTCCACCCGCTGCTCCAGCTCCCGATTGGCTCGCGCCAACTCCGCAAACGACTCTTGCAGTTTTTGGGACATTTGATTGAACGCATCTGCCAAAGCATCAACCTCGCCCACACCAGCGACTGCAACTGTTTGGCTGAGATTCCCACGGGCGATCGCCTCTGCCGAGCGACTGAGCCGCACGATCGGTACCGCAATCCATCGAGAGGTGGTAACGCCCACCAGCGTGGCTGCCACGAGTGCAATGCCGATCGCCGCAACAGTGTTTCGCTGATTGGCATCGATCTGAGCAAAAAAGTCAGTCTCCGGTACTGCGATGACAATCAACCAATCGAGGCCGTAGGCATCCTGCCAGGGGGTCACCCGAACAAATTGACGTTGGTTGTCGGCCATCAGCCGAAAAGACTGCGGACTCTCAATCTCCGCCATGCCATTGGTCTGTTCGAGCAAGCGTTGAGTCACGCTTTGGGTCAGCGGATTCTGACTGTTTACTGCCTCTACCCTTCGTTCGGTCCCGTTCTCTGCTGAGACCGCCATGGCTTCGCCTGTGGAAGTCGCCACTAACAATCCCGAACGTTCGATCGCAAACACCTGTCCGGTTCGGCCAATCTCAAACGTTTTGAGAAATCTGCTGAGGGCATCCAAAAGCAAATCTGCGGCGAGTACTCCCAAAAACTCGCCATCGTCACTGTAAAGGGGTTGCACGGCGGGTAGGGCAATTCCCCCTTGACCGAAGTAAATATAGGGTTCGCCCCAAGTCGCGCCTCGATGCTCCACTGCCGCCCTGTACCAAGGCCGCACCCGCGCATCGTAATCTGGAAAGCTCTGCTGCCGTTCGCCCCGATTGCCCTGACGATCGGCAGTATAGATGAAATAAGTGCCAGGGGATTGGAACTCGGGTGTGACTTCGATGGCATAGGTGCCATCGAGTCTGCGTCCGGGGGAGATCAGTCCGCCGCCAGCACTTCCCATGTAGACATAGCTCACCCATTCAAACGTCTTGACCTGCCCGAACAGATGGCGCTCGATCTCATTCGGATCGTCGATATCCAATAAACGATTCTCAAATGCATTCGCCGTTAGCTGATTAATCAGATGGGGGATTTCCAGATGACTCTCTAGCTTTTGTTCGACGCGATCGCTAACCTCGTTGATGAGCTGATTCGCTAGATCCTCAACGGCTCTCCGTCCATTCCGAATGCTGAGCCACCCACTTATCCCCACAGCTGCAGCAATGGGCACGACAATTGCAAGAACAATCGTAGTGCGAATGCCAAGGTTGTACTTAAGTCCGAACATTGAAATTCAAATTGCCTTGGCAGCAAACTAAGGCCGTGCTGGCTAAGTTGTCATATCGGGCTTTAGACGTTAGGTCGAAAAGCGCTGGGATGAACGGACTCGTTCTATCCATTTAAAGCAATGGTACAGTACCAAAAGGAACCACTGCGAGTGCCTCCTCGGTATCACCATAGCAGTATCTGAGGGCGGCCAGCATGTCGCGTTCGAGACTGAGATCCTATGATGACTGAACGGGTTCAGCCTTCTTTCTTTTCACTAACTTGGCAAAAATCATCCGACCTGCAGCCGTTTGCAAAGCGCTAGTCACTTCAACGGGGCGTTTCTTGCCTACTAACTTCACCCCTTCCTCCACCACCACCATCGTGCCGTCTTCGAGATAGCCCACCCCTTGGCCGGGTTCCGTGCCCTCCCGTACGATTTTCAGCTCGATATTGTCTCCCGGCAGATAAGCTGGACGCATGGCCTCTGCCAGTTCATTCACATTCAGGACTGCAACATTCTGCAGCGAGGCCACTTTATTGAGGTTGAAATCGGTGGTCAGTAACGCTCCATTACTAATCTGTGTCAGCCGCACGAGCTTTTCATCCACAGTCGTCAACTCGGGATAATCCGCTTCGTGAACCACAATCCGATCGAGGTAGGTTTCCTGCAACTGCTTGAGCATATCCAAACCGCGACGGCCTCGTTCTCGCTTTTGAGGATCGGCCTTATCGGCAATTGCTTGCAGCTCCAGCAAGACGAACCGAGGCACCACAATCGTGCCCTCCACAAAGCCAGTCTCGATCAGCTTGACAATGCGACCGTCAATAATGCAGCTCGTATCCACAATCTTGGCGGAGGCGGGTTGGACCGATCCTTCTGCCATCAGAGTGGCCTGCATGGCGAGATTTGGATTGAATAGGCGTAAAAGCGATCGCCCGTGGGTATCCCCCAAACTCACCCCCAGATAGGCAAAGCAGAGGCTAAAGAAAACCGATGTGAGGGGTTCGATAAAGTTGAGTTCTTTGGGCAACGGCAAAAGGTACACTGGCCCCATCGCTAGATTGGCCAATAGCAGCCCCACCACCAGACCAATCGATCGCGTGACCAAGACATCGGCGGGCAGCGATCGCACAGTCCGCTCGAAGCGGCGGTAGCCCCAGCGCACGATCGCCCCCAGCAGCAAGCCGGTTAGAGCGCCAAAGCCGCCGGTCACAAACCGCGCTCCTGCAACATTGGCATTGGCCAAAACTGCCTGGGGCAGAAAGTCCAGGCCATAAGTCCCCACCCCCGCACCTGCTAGGATGAAAATTAAGATGAGTAAGACGTCTAGCATTGAGAAGATCGCTTCCAAAAGACGTTCGAAAATCGGCCGTATGACTCCCGAGTCGAGGGCAGCGACGATTGCTATAACCCTACCGAATGGCTGTGCAACTGCGCTCCCGCCCGCTCTTAAGAATTATAACTGTTGAACTTTCCCTCCCAAACGGCGATCGCCCCTTCCCCCTTTGCGCCCCCAGAGGCCGCATACCTGCACATTCCCTTTTGTCGCCGCCGCTGCCACTACTGTGATTTCGCCACCGGGCGGGGCACCCCAGAGTTAATCGAACGCTATGTCCGAGCTCTCTGTCGCCAAATCCAACAGCTCTCCTGCAGTTCCCTTCCCCTGCAAACTATTTTTTTTGGCGGCGGCACCCCCTCGCTTTTATCTCCCCAACAACTGCAGCAGATTTTGCGCGTGCTCGAACAGAGACAACCCTTTGCCCCCGACATCGAAATTTCTTTAGAAGCCAATCCCGGCACCGTCGATCGCCCCCAATTGGCTGGCTATCGAGAGGCGGGGGTCAATCGCATTAGCTTGGGGGTCCAAGCCTTTCAAGCGGAATTATTAGCTGCCTGCGGACGCCTGCACGGGGTGGAGGAGGTCTTTCGAGCGATTGAAGATTTGCGGGCGGCAGGCTTCGAGAATTTCAGCCTCGATCTGATGTTTGGCTTGCCCGAACAGACCTTAGAACAGTGGCAAGCTTCCCTCGATGCCGTTGTGGCGATCGCTCCCCGTCACGTTTCTCTCTACGATCTCACCATCGAAGCGGGCACTCGCTTCGGTCGCCTCTACCAGCCCGGTGATGCCCCTCTCCCCAGCGATGCGGAGACGGTGCAGATGTACCGCATGGCGATCGCCACCCTCGCAATAGCGGGATACGACCATTACGAAATTTCCAACTTTGCCCGAGCGGGAGCCCAATGCCGCCACAACCGCGTCTATTGGGAAAACCGCAGCTATCACGGCTTGGGGATGGGAGCCACCGGCTATGTGAATGGCAGGCGCTACGAGCAGCCGCGCAATCTGGCCGATTATTTTCAGGTAGTAACAACGGGACAACTCCCCACAGCTCCCGTCACACCATCTGCCGACCGGCTGGTGGATACTTTGATGTTGGGCTTGCGGCTGCGGGAAGGGTTAAGCATCTCTCAATTGGAAAACCTATTTGGTTCTGAGGCGATCGCCATAGTGCTAGAGATCCTCCAGTCTTACGGCGATCGCGGTTGGGCAAGCGTCAGCCAGGGGCGGTTGCAGCTCGTTCCGCCCGAGGGGTGGCTATTTTCCAACACCATTTTGGTGGAGTTGATGGCTGCCCTCTCGGACTGAGGGGAAGGGAAGCACTGTCTTAACGTTTTGATACAATCTAGAATAGAAACCTAACTTGCAAGGATGGCGAGATGATGGATGAAGCTGCCGTACAGGCGCTCAAAGCCCGCATAGAAGACATTCGCAGCCGTCGCCCGTCAGTGGCACAACTGTTGGATCGCACTGATTTAGGCACGCTGCGGGTGGATGTCAATCAAGCACTTGAAGAAATTGATGACTTGCTAGAGGAATTCGACCGTACGTTTTCGTCTATGTCCTGAAATCGAGCCTGTCTTGAAATTGAACTTCAACAGCAGTCCCTGCACGTTTCGAGACGCCATCGATTGCAAGATTGTTTCGGTGAAGATCCGATATTGAAGCCCAAGCTACGCTAGTAGTACCTCCCCCAGCCCCGATCGCTAAGGCAAGCCAAACTTTATGTCAGGCCCCAATCCTCAATCTCTCCTCAAAGATCTGCTCGATCCCCTCATCGATGACTTTCGATACTGGTTTGGGCGATCGGCCACGTTGCTCGAAGGCCATCGCATTGATTTCATGACCTCCAGCGAGCAGTCCGATCTATTGCAGCGGATTCTTACCGCGCAAGCGGAGCTTCAATCTGCCGAGCTACTCTATAATTTGTCAGAGAATGAAGTGGGGATCGATCCTCAGTTAGTGGTGAAGTGGCACCGTTTGCTCTTGGAATGCGGCAATGTCGGACGTCGCTATCGCCAACTACACCCGCGAGTGGAGCCCGACTCGACTCCTTAAGCCTCCCTTCCCGTACACTAGCTCTCTCCCCACGCGACGGTTATTTCCCCAGTTTCCTTGCCATCACCTCGGTTTCCCTACGGATTGTTCGATGCTACAAGTTCTCTATCTCACCGCATTTGCTATCGTTAGCTTTTTAGTGATTCGCAATCTTGCGATGAATCTGATTGCTTTGAGTCGTAGTGAAATGCAACCCCCTTCGGCCCGGAAGCGAAAAGCGAACCTGCACCCGGAATTGTTGGATGAAGACGGCAATGTCACGGATGAGCCCCTATTGGTCATTCGCTCGACCAATTTGGAAGAAGCTCGCGAACGCCTCGATGCCCTTTATCGGGGGGATTCGGACTCGGGAGACGACGATCTGCAACCCAGTCTGTAACCGGTAGCTTCCCCTACAAGGATTGTCAGGCTTTAGCCTTGGCTGAATCTCTGCAATGCCGGGTGGCAGCAGAGGTATTTTTTATGACAGCCGTATCAATATCTACGCTTCCTCTCGAAATTAACTCTTTTCATAACCGCTCATTCAAACGGTCAGAATTTTTGGAGTGGGAGCAGCCATAGTTTCCGCAATTCACAGAAGAGGCAAGTTTAAAGCGTCGCACGTGGAGATATTCAAGCGCAAGTAGAAGTTCATTGATGAGCTCTTTCTGGAGTTTTCAGGCATTGCACTCGGCCCCCTAAATCCCCCATCAGTGGGGGATTTAGGGGGCTAATGCAGCGAACCACAGCGCTAGTGAGAGGGTCTAATAGACACATTCTCAAAACTGCGGGTCTCTGCTTAGACGGGGTTTAGCCTGGTCATTTTTAATTCACAACGAATTCACAAAGTGCAGCCATTCTATTGAAGGAACGCAAATACGGCACAAAATTAGCTCGACTCAGGCTGACTTGTCACTAGGTTGCACTTTAGGTTTTATTGCTCCATGAACGGCCGACCCCAAATGACTTCGTTAGAGCAACATCTCGATACTTGCATTCGGAACAATTTTACAGGCACCCTCGAATCTAGTGGAGTTGACGGACAAGCTTGGAAACTTCGGTTTTTCCTCGGGCGAATCGTCGGAGATGCCGGTGGATTTCACCCCATCCGACGTTGGCAGCGTCAGTTTATGCGCTTTGCTCCCGAGGTCGACCTCACACAGATCTCTGCCCCAGACTGCGATCGATGGAACTATCTACTCCTAGAACCTCTGCTGCGAAACGGAAAAATCTCTCAGCAGCAAATGCAAGCCATTTTGGAAGGAAGTATTCGTGAAGTCCTATTTCAGATGGCTTGGGAAGAGCAATTAGGCGGAAAGTGTAGTTCTGAGTTTCCCTCCTACTCAATATCGCCAGAGAAGCTCTTAGACTTTGAGACGGTTCCCCTACTGAATATCAATACAGACAAACAGTGGCAACCCATCAAACAGCAAATCCAGTACTGGATCTCAGAAGACCTAGCTGATTTTCATCCCCGCTTTATACCTGTAATTCAGCATCCAGAAAAACTCAGTCAAACCGTTACTGACAGTAAGATTAGTCTCCTCAATCGGGCACTTGATGGCCAGCGTACCTTATGGGATGTGGCCCTTTACCTGAAACGCCCCCTCTCCGTGGTAGCCAAGGGCATTGCTCCTTATGTGCGTTCTGGGGGAATTCGACTGATTCTGGGGAGTGATGAATTACTGGCTATCTCAAACAAAGGCATCGGTGAAGTTAGTCAGCCGTCACATAGCGATCGCCCGCTTGCCAAAATTGCCTATTTGGACGATAGTATCGCTGAAACTCAAAGGATGAGGCGCCTGTTGGAAGATTCAGGACATCCTTTCATGGGCATCAATTCAGCCATGACAGCTGTAACAGCACTCTTGGAATACCAGCCCGATGCAATCTTCCTCGATCTAATCATGTCTGTAGCAAGTGGCTATGAAATTTGCACTCAGCTACGCCAGGTGTCTAAATTTAAAGACGTTCCCATTATTATTGTGACCAGTCATGACGGCGTTGTCGATCGCATGCGTGCCAATCTAAGCGGAGCTAACGGATTCATTTCTAAACCAATTGCCCGAGATAAGATTGTACGAGCTCTCAAACAACAGCAAATCGCCACGGCCTAAGGATTCTTCCCTCCAAGACGTTTAAGTCTTATGGAAGGATGTGGCAGGGTAACTTATTCCCTTGCCACTCGAGCTTGAGAGTATGGGAAATATGAAGACCCGATCGAGATATCTCAGTCAATCGAGCTGTTTGAATAAAGTTATTTCTCTGCATTGAGCTCGGACAAAATAAAGTAATCCATGTTTTCTGAAAGCTATATTGTGAAGCTCAAATTATTGCCTAATTTTATCTTTTGTCAAGCAAATTTTACGCATTAATACTGATGATTTATATATAGAAAACAGAGATAATTTAAATGTGTTCGTGTTCTAGTAAATAAAAATTTTAGATAGCGGCAAAATCCATGAGTTCTCTCCAGCATAGAAACCTAGAACAATACATCACAACTTGCAGCCAAAGTCAATTTACAGGTCTCTTTGTGTTTGACGGTTTAAACGGTTGCCAGTGGAACCTACGTTTTTTGTTCGGCAGACTCATTGGTGATTCAGGCGGATGTCATCCTTATAAGCGTTGGCGAAGACAGTTACGCCAGTATGCTCCCGATCTAAATCCAAATTATTTAGAAAGTCTCAATCTGGGTTCAAATCAGATGTGGAGCTATCAGTTGGTTAGTATTCTTCTAGAACAAAAAGTCATTAATCGGAGGCAAGCGATCGCAATGATCCGAGGAAGCGCGATCGAGGTTCTATTCGATCTCGCAGAGCAAGAGTCTACAAAAAGACACGCTAATTTAGCGCCGCTATCGTACTCAATATTTCCAGAAGACGATCTAGCTTTACAGCACACTCAAGTATTTCCTCTTAAAGTGGACTATCTCTGGGAGAATGTCGAGCGCCAAGTTCAAGCATGGTTTGGTGCAGAGCTAGATCCCTATCATCCCAACTTAGCTCCCATCATCACCAATCGCGAACAACTGCAGCAAAGACTTTCTGAGACAAGCTTTGCTCATCTATCTACACTCCTAAAGGAGAAGAGTACTTTGCGCGATATATCGCTTGCGATCGGTAAAGATGTAGTTTCTGTAGCAAGACTGTTCAAGCCTTATGTTCGTTCTGGCGAAATCGATCTGATTGAGCAACCAGACGATCTAGCTTTCAAAACTTCTGACCTAAAGGCTCAGAGCTCGAGATCGCAGGGGGTAACTCAGGCAATTGGCTCCTTAGGCTCAAAAAACAAATCATCAGCACGAAAGCCCAAGCAGAATGGGAAGCTAAATGTTGCGTATATCGATGATAGCCCGATCGATTCCAAAACTATGAAGCAAATATTAATAGAGCATAATTTGAACCCATTTCTAATCAGCGATACAGTCAATGCAATTCCTACCTTGCTAGAGATATCTCCAAGCTTGATTTTTTTAGATCTAGTAATGCCAGTAGCAAATGGATATGAAATTTGCGCTCAGCTACGCCGAACTTCTAAATTCAAAAATACTCCGATTATTATTGTCACTAGTAGTGACGGCGTTATCGATCGCGTGAGGGCTAAGTTAGTTGGAGCTGACGGATTCATTGCTAAGCCAATTGCGAAAGATATAGTTGCTGATATTTTACAGCAATATTTATATATCGCGCCCTCAAAGCTTGTGCCGTTGACTGGACTTGCCTCTGCCTAAAAGTTTCCTACATTAAAATTATTTCTCGCAAGCTCTGCGATTCAATATAAGGTTTGGTAATATTTTACACTCTGCCTGTGACACAATTTCTGTTACACATGGGTGCTATGGTTTGGACTATTAATCCGATCGGCCCGATTCACTTCACCTTAAGTAATGGAGGCAGAGTATACATATAAAACGATCTGTTTGTAATTTAAAGGATGACTATGAAGAGCTTTAGCGATACACATCTTCTGAGACAAGAAGTTGAAGGTGGCATCAAAAAATTGAAGGCTATCAAAAAGAATCTGCCGAAACGGATTCTAGAGTCTCTATCTGCCAGCGTTCTATGCTATTTGACTTTGTTTGTTGGCTCGGGGAATATTGCAGCAAAAATAGCCGTTTCAGCGATTGGTCCATTATCTACCTATCATGCAATGCTCCTGTCATTAAAGCTTAGAAAAAAATCTGACTTAAATCAGGAATTACGAAAACTGAAGAAACTTAACAAGTCATTATTGCGTTATTCGTGTAAATTTGGTGGCTCATCCAAAAATCGTAAATCCAGCAATAGTGGTGACTCTTCTAAATCATCAAGATTAGGTGTCAACCATGCCAGCTTGAAAACTATATTTTGGAGAGATACCTAAGCATCTTTCAGAACAAAAACTCTAAGATTTTCAGGACTTTCTCTGAAATACTCCAGCCTGAAATGTAAGTAGCTCGATCGATCTTGCTAGTACTGTCGGCCTCCATTTGCCCCCTAGTCCTCCAGCAATGGGGGACTTGTTTGAGGTTGCTAGCTTCTTTGCAAAGCTTTAATAAGAATCCTGCTAACAGTTTTCTAAGTCTGATAGTCCCAGATCTTATGGCGATCGTAGTTCGAAATCGCTAGTCTAATTGATGGCATGACTGCAAGCTCTGTAGTTGGGCTTTACATCTAGAGAAGTATCTTAGAACAAACCAATAATCACAAGTAGTTCACATTTTACTGTCTATATATAAGAACACCTTCTGATGAAGTATTGACTGAATAAAAAATGCCGAGCTAGTCATCAACTTAGCCTGAGGTATTTGTTCGGTCTAAAACCTGCCAGTTCAAAAGGATATAGATCCCTATGGAAATTGAATTGTTCCAATTCTTCGATTTAAGTCGGATTGCGCCTAGTCGAAAGGATATGAGCTTAATCTGCTGTCATGGGAGCTGTTTTCATGAGGTTCTCGCTCGTCTTAAAAAACAAGCAAAAATAGGTGCTATCAGCCCAGTAGAACAATATAATTTGGGTGTGATGTACTTTAGCATCAACCGCCTCACTGAAGCGGAACAACATATTCGAAAGGCTATTTTTAAATCTCCTCAGGATACCACAATCTTGTGGCGGCAAATGTATATTAAATTGCTCTTTAGCTTGGGGCGATGGAGTGAGATATGTCGGCAATATGCTGCGATCTCTGACTGCTGTTATGATGCTGATGTCACTTATCTTACTGGACTTTGTACGCTTGTGATGAGAGGCAAATTAACTGCCCGTCGCAAGGCATTTGAATTGATGAGTCTATCTTTATCTCTCTATCGGCTGCATGGAGATATGCAGGGAATTGAATGGGCTTACAAGGCAGTTGAGTACTTTATTGACGAACTCAATCAATTTCTGAATTTGCCTGTCTATCAGCCAGATTAATCTAGCCTGCTAGGGCTTTAATTGCTTCGCTCTTTGCAGTCTCGCCATGCCTTTGATGCGATCGCTTCTGTAGAGGAATTTGGGGGAAATACTGCAATACCGTGACTCTCCGAGCCTCGGAGCCGATCTTGATGCTTACGAACGATTGTAAACAGGCATGTGCCGTTATCTCGTGAAATTGCTAACCCCGTTACCGGATCGCGGGCACGGCAGTTGAGAGGCTAGATGAAAAAATGTGTCGAGGTTCGATCTGGAGGGCTGCTTCGCTCCCAAATGTGCGCCTGCCGCTTTACGCTTTTAAGTGATCTGGGCTGGTTTGCTGCCGGCCCGTCAAGCGAAGCAAAATGATGAGGTGTGGTGAGCTGACATGGCGAAGCAACTGCGGTATTCGTTGACGGTTCGGCCCATCTGGAAGCTATTTGTGGGGCTAATGCTGATTGTGGCGATCGCCTTGACTGGCTGCTCGCAACCCTCGCAACCAGACCTCGCTTCGGGGTCGAGAGGAAAGGCGATCGCCGTTGTTCCCACACCCCCCGAAATTGCCAAGCTCGATCGCTATCTGGAGCGCTATACCCCTCACGTCAGTATTCTCAGTCCCCGACCGGATGAAGTGCTGACTCGCTCGTCGCTGTCCGTGCGGTTTGAGGTCGAAGGCTATCCGCTATTCAAAGATGAAGAATTGGGCCTAGGCCCTCACCTGCACGTCATCCTCGATAACGATCCCTACATCGCCCATTACGATGCCGATAAGCCTCTGGTGCTGGAGAATTTGGCGCCGGGCACCCATACTCTGCGGGTGTTTGCCTCTCGTCCCTGGCACGAAAGTTTTAAAAACTCCGATGCCTACGCCCAAGTCACCTTTCACGTCTTGGCCAAAACCCCCGAATATGCTCCCCAGCCAGATTTGCCAGTCTTAACCTACAGTCGTCCCGTCAAAGCCTACGGAGCTGAACCGATCCTGTTGGATTTTTGGCTGGCCAATGCCCCTATTCGCGAATCACTCCTGCCCAATGCACCGAAAGACTGGCGCGTCCGCTACACCCTCAACGATGCCAGCGCGATATTGGCTGAATGGGAGCCGATTTACCTCGAAGGACTTAAGCCCGGTCAAAATGTCGTGGTGGTCGAGCTGGTGGATGGCCGAGGGCAGTCTATCCGCAATCTGTTCAACAGCGCAGCCCGTATTGTCACTTACCAGCCAGGGGGCTCAGATACCCTCTCCCGTCTGGTGCGGGGAGATCTAAAAGCCACAGATGCCCTAGCCATTGTCGGTGCCGTTCCCGAACCGACGCCGACTCCCACACCGACTCCCACACCGACACCGACACCGACTCCTACGCCGACTCCGACGCCGACTCCCACGCCGACCCCGACTCCCACGCCGACTCCCACGCCGACCCCCAGGCCAACCCCGACGCCGACGCCCAAGCCGACGCCCACACCGACCTCGACCCCCAAAACAACTCCTACCGTCCCGCCAACTCCCCCATCAACGCCAACACCAATCTCCACCCCTACCCCCGAAGCTGAATCCGTAGCCCCACCGATCGCCGAGCCTGAAGTTACACCCTTATCCAAAAGGATTAGCAGTTGGATCGAGCGCTTTCAAGGCGATCGGCAAGCAGTGACACCACCCGAACCCTCGCCAACCCCTAAAGCAGCGCCGACGCCAACGCCAACCCCCAGGCCCACTCCAACCCCGACACCCAGACCCACTCCAACGCCAACCTCCAGACCGACGCCAACCCCGACACCCAGACCCACTCCAACGCCAATGCCAGAACCGACCCCAGCCGCCGATCGCAGCATTGGGACTCAGACAACACCGGCCCCAGCGCCTCGCCGCCGTCTGGAGCCACTGCGCCTAGTGCCTCCTGGGGTGAGAGACGCCTCCTAAGAGCGATCGCCAGCGATGCGATCGCTCATCTGCACTTTTTCTCCCCAAACCGGGGAGAAAGTTTTGTTGCGAAGCTCGATCGGAGGGTCCCCCTCCGGCTAAAGAAGTTGTCTTTGGGACGATTTTACAAAGATTTTAGATTCTTAAGTTTCGCTGTAAACCATGCTCAGCATGAGTTTTCCAGAATGTTGCGAAGGTTCTCCAGAACCTCTATACAGGGGTGTAGATCGTTGTTTTTCGATGGTAGACACTACCTGTAGTAGGTGACCTCAACTGCGGATCTTAACTTTTATTACACAAAATTCTGAAAAAGTACTAGCAAAAAGCTTAGAAAAGGCTTTACGAAATAAACAAAGATTGTTATTAATAAGGTGCCATACCCACTTAGAGCAGTCTTATGGAAAGCACAGTCCAACACCAAGATGCTGTAGGCCGCTTCCTCAAAACCATTGGTCGCTATAGACTATTGGCTCCCGATGAAGAGCTGCTATTGGCCCATCAAGTCCAGCGGGCGATCGCGCTAGAAGAGCAGCGCAAACCCGGTGCGACTCACGAGCAGTGGGCCATTGATATGAATCTGGAGTTGGCCGATCTGCAACGGCAGTTGGAAGAGGGCAAGATTGCCAAACGGCGCATGGTGGAATGTAACCTGCGTTTGGTGGTGTCCATCGCTAAGCGGTATCGCAATCGCGGCCTCCCTTTCCTCGATCTGATCCAGGAAGGCACGATTGGTCTGACGCGGGCAGTGGAGAAATTTGACCCCACTCGCGGCTATAAGTTTTCCACCTATGCCACTTGGTGGATTCGCCAGAGCGTCAATCGCGGCATTCAGAATAAAGGGCGCATGATCCGCCTGCCCGCTCACATGTACGAGAAAGTCTCGAAAGTCAAGCGCAAGTACCGGGAACTCTCTGCCACATCCGGCATCCGTCCCCCCGTTAACGATGTCTTCGACTCCCTCGAAATTGGCGATAACTATCGCGATCTGATCACTCGCCACATGTCCGAAATGCGATCGCTCAATTTGGTCGTAGGAGATGAAGATGGGACCGAATTGCAGCATTTCATTCAAGATGAAGATAGCGATCCGGTGGACTACCTGAACCAGGTGGCCCATCGCGAGGAAGTTCACATGCTAGTGGAGCATCTGGGCGAGCGCGAGCGGGAGGTGATTGTGGCTCGCTACGGCTTAGATGGCAGTAACGGGCTGACCCTGCGCGAGATTGGCGAGCATATCGGTCTATCGCGAGAGCGGGTTCGGCAAATCGAGCGACGAGCGCTGCGCAAGCTGAAACGACTGCAAACAGAGCTCTCTAGCGTCAATCGCCAAGCCCTTTCGACTCCTGCCGTGAGTCTGCCCGCACCGACAAACGAGGACTGACAAGGCGATCGCCGCTTCGATGGGTCGAGACCCAACCGAGCTGAGGCTGTGCTCGATCCTTCACCCCTAGACTGCTTGAAATCTCGTCTCAGCAATCCAGACAGTGTGAATTTTAGAGGATTGAGCGTAAAGTCAGATAAGAATGGTATGACTAGACCGGGTTGACGTTCAGACTTAAATCTCTGCTGCTGTCTCGATAAGTTGTGGAGCCAGCCAATCGGCAGCAGCTTGCCCTCTCCACAATGTCGATCGAGCCACAGCATGAACTCCATCCAACGCGTGCTGTCCTTCTTTGCTCCCTATACGCTGGCAACCATTGCCATTTCATTGGGGGGCTTGTTATTCGCGTTCATCAATTTGCTCAGACCCTATCTATTAGGTCTGTTTGCCAACCTGCTCGCGCAGTCCGAGCCCATTCCAGGATATTTAGAACCCGGCATTCAGCTCCTATCTCCCCTCCTGGAGGGATGGGAGCCCCGACATCTGGCGATCGCCACGGTCTGCCTGCTATTTTTTAGTCTCAATTTAATCTCGCCGTTTGAGGATCTGTTTTCCCACTTACCCAAGCGAATGGTGGCCTTGCATATGGTTTCGCAACTGAACCAAGCCGCCTATCGCAAGGTGCTAACCCTCCCCCTGAGCTATTTCGAAAGCCATAACAGTGGCTTGTTGGTCTCGCGCTTGGAGCGGGCAATTTCTAAACTGCAATTGCTCTACATCAGCCTGGTGCAAAGTGGCATTTTAGTGGTCTCCACCCTCACTATTGCGATCGCCATGTTCTTTATTATCGACGTGCGATTGGGCTGGGTTTTCACCTTATCGATCGCGCTGTGTGCCACTATCATCTTCAAGCTATTTACCTTTTTACAGCCTTATGTGGCGTTTAGCGAACGCTTGCTCGACCGCAGTATGAGCCGTCTGGCCGAGGTGGTGCTGAATATCAAAACTGTGAAAGCATTTACTCAAGAGGTGCGGGAATACAAGCGGGGACAACACTGGCTCGATCGCTACGAGCGCTTTATGGCTCGCAAAACATTCGTGCGACTGTTTGCCACTGAAACCGTCATGTGGATGTTTCTCAATTTATCCTTGAGTGCGATCGTCGGCCTGAGTGCCTATCTGGCGATCCAAAACGAGATTTCTGTGGGAGGCATGATTACTGCCATTACCATTGCCCAAATTGTGCGGGCAGATGTGAGTCGCCTGCAAGAACCGACAGAACTCTTAACCACTAGCGTGAGCGCAATCGTCTGGTTGCACGAATTTCTCCACTTACCCCTCAAAGAACCCTCCAACCGCAGCCAAACTCGCCTCCCTAGAACTCCCGGACGCCTCTCCCTCCATCACATCTACTTTCGCTACCGACCCGAGCTTCCCCCCACCTTGATCGATCTCTCCCTCGACGTTCCCCCCTATGCCACTGTGGCTTTAGTGGGGCCGTCGGGCTCGGGCAAATCCACCTTGACCAAGCTGCTCTATCGATTTGCAGACCCTACCCGAGGAAGGATTCTATGGGATGGAAAAGATATTCGGCAGTTCCATTTGCAGCTCTATCGATCGCGCTTGGCCATGGTGCCGCAGGAAGTGGAGGTATTCAACGGGACAGTCATGCACAATCTCCTCTACGGTCGCCCCAAGTTCTCCCCAGAACAAGCGGTCGCAGCCGCTAAATTGGCCCGCGCCCACGACTTCATTGTGGAATTGCCTCGGGGCTATCACACCAATGTGGGTGAACGGGGAGTGCGTCTGTCGGGAGGACAGCGGCAGCGGTTAGGCATTGCTCGCGCCATTTTGATGCGACCGGCGGTGCTAATTTTGGATGAAGCCACCTCCAATCTCGATTCGGAATCGGAGCACCTGATTCAGCAGGCATTGCGCAATTTGCTAGGCACTTGCACCGTCATCGTCATTGCCCATCGCCTCTCTACCATCCGCGAAGCCGACATCATTGTGGTGATGGAAGGGGGGAGGATTGTGGAACGGGGTACCCACCAGGAACTGATGCGCTCGAATTTAGGGCTCTACCAACGCCTGCACAAATTGCAGATGGCCGAGAAGCGGTTAGCCAATCCGCAACACAGGTAACAATCGCACTACATTTACACTACATATTGAGTACAATCGAGATTTTACACTACATATTGAGTACAATCGAGATTGAAGGGTAGCCAATCCACTATATACGTGGTTTCAGACTCGGACTCTGCCGATCTGAATCCTGCGGGGTCACCCAGATGATTCTGCGTTTGCAGCAGGGGGTAATGTGTTTGTGCCATTGCGGTATGACTGGGGTGCAGCGATCGCAATCGCGGCGATCGCGACAGGGGCAGCCGTTCGTGCTGGAGAGTTCGATGCCATCCGTCAATTGCAGGTTACCGGCCAGTGCCAGACCTGTCAGCTCCAGCAAGCCAACTTTCAGGGGGCCGATTTGAGTTACGTCAAGTTAACCGGTGCCGATCTGCGCGGAGCCAAGTTTTATGGAGGCGGCCCGCTTCCAGCCAGTTTGGAGGGCAGCGATCTAGAAGGGGCCGATCTGAGGGATGCCGATTTGCGGTTGGTCAATTTGCGCGGCACCAATCTACAGGCTGCCAACTTGCGGAGGGCAAACTTGTTTGCGGCCGATCTGCGGGGTACCCAGTTGGCGGGAGCTGATTTGCGCGGAGCGAATTTATCGCAGGCGTTGGTGTTTGCCGAAGACTCTTCGGAGGTTGTATCGGAGATCGCGCCCTCTCGCCCGAGGGCGATCGTGGCGTCTAACGATGTGGGCGGCTGGCAACTGCAAACATCTCTGGAACGCGCTCCCACTTTACAGGTCTCGCTGCAAGGGGCAGTTTACAACGCATTCACTCAGTTTCCCGCAGGGTTCGATCCCGTCGCTGCAGGAATGCGCCTAGAACCTTAGTGGAGATCCTGCCAGAACTGTCACTTAGAGCATTTTCCAGGTTGGTGGTATACCTTCTGTACCGAAGGAAATTGGAGATTCTAGGTTTGAAAATTAGAGCGTACGTTGTCCACCTGAAAATTGCTCTATCCCAATACTCCGGTCGATCTTCGTTACAGTAATCGGTGTATCTGCGCTCCCTAACTGCCGTGCCCGATCGCCCCTCCGAGATCGATCTCGCCCCCTACATCGATCACTCTTTGCTCGATCCGATCGCCCCCCCCGAACGCATCGACGACCTCTGCCGACAGGCGGACCGATTTGGCTTTGCCAGCGTCTGCATTCTGCCCTGCCACGTCTCGCGAGCCGTCGAACTCCTGCACAACTGTCGACCTAAAGTCTCCACTGTGATTAGTTTTCCATTGGGGGCTTCCACCACCGCCGTTAAACTCTACGAAGCTCTAGAGGCTAAAGAGGCCGGGGCGCAGGAATTGGATGTGGTTCTGAACTTGGGCTGGCTCAAAGCGGGCAAGAGCGATCGCGTTCACGCTGAAATCGCTCGCATTGTCGAGGAGACGGGGCTGACCGTTAAAGCCATTTTGGAAATGACCGTGCTGACGGAGGCGGAAAAGCGCTTGGCAGCGGAGTTGTGTGCGGATGCTGGGGTGGCCTATTTAAAAACATCGACGGGCTGGCGCGGCGGAGCCACGCTGGCAGATGTAGCTCTGTTGCAGGAGGTGACGGGGGGGCAGGTGGGCATTAAGGCGTCGGGGGGCATTAAGACGGTGGAGGGGGCGATCGCATTGATTGAAGCTGGGGCCACGAGATTGGGCACGTCGCGAGGGGTGCAGTTAATGCAACAGTGGCGGGATCGAGCCTCGAAAGGGGCTGATTAGCCCGATCGAACAAATCCCATCTCCTCGTCAGCCCCAGAACTGGAGAAGGGACCGCTTGGTGATTTAATAAAGAGCAGTGCTGGGCCTTATCCAGCCGGTCTCTGACAATATATTAAATGCCTTTTGGGAGGGTCCGAATGGCCGCGGTTAGCAGCGTTGAAGAATTGCTCGAACAATATGCCTCAGGCGAACGAGACTTTCGCAACTCCAACTTGCGTGGAGCCAGTCTGTATAAGGCCAAGCTGTGGTTTGTGAACCTGCGCGGCTCCGATTTGACTGAAGCTGACCTGCGCGGTGCCGATCTGCGGCGGGCCAATATGATTGAAACCACCCTCCAGAATGCCGATCTGCGAGGCTCTAGCCTGCGCCGATCCAGTTTTGAACGGGCTGATTTAAGCGGGGCCAACCTAGAGCGGGCGGACTTGACCTCTGGGGCTAAGTTCATGGAAGCGAAGCTCGATGGCGCTAGCCTAGCCGGTGCAACCTACGACTCCTACACCAAATTCCCCGCTGGCTTCGATCCGCTAGCCGCTGGCTGCTGTTAGGTCTGAGTTCGATGACTCTGCATGGCCCTCACCCCCGGCCCCTCTCCCCTCGCGAAGCGTGGCGTCAGCCGTAAGTTTGGGAGAGGGGAGAAACAGCCGAAAATCCTTACGGGGCCTTGTTCCCCTGCCCCCAAAGTTGGGGGTAGGGGTTAGGGGAAGGGGGCCACAGGCATCTAGACAAATGGCCAATGTTTCGGAATATGAATTTCGCCAGCAGCATCAGAGTTGGTGGAAGGGGCTAGGGGATGGGGGCCAGACACTTGTCGAACTGATGTTGTTAGGCGATCGCCAGGACGCGATAGTGCGAGTCAGCTTGCGGGTCGATCGACAGGCAGCCGATCGGCTCAGCTAGAGACTTCCGATGTTAGTTCTCGGTCCATCAGTGCTTCGACTGCTGCAACTGGAGTATCGAGCCCCTGCAGCAGTCGGTTGACTTGACGGACAATCGGAACGGGAATGCCCTCGCGATGGGCAATTTCCAGCATTACCGGGGTCGTGTTGACCCCCTCCGCAGTCCCTGCTACGAGATCGAGAGCCTCTGCCAGCGATCGCCCCTCGGCCAAGTAATATCCCACCTGATAATTGCGACTGAGCAGCCCGCTGCAAGTGGCCAGTAAATCCCCTAACCCCGACAAACCGCTAAAGGTTTCTGCCCGAGCGCCAAAATGCAGGCCAATGCGCAGCATTTCGGCCAACCCTCGGGTAACCAGAGCTGCTTTGGCATTGGCCCCTAAGTCCAGACCGTCGCAGACACCGACGGCGATCGCCATAATATTTTTGAGGCTGCCCCCCAGTTCGGTGCCAATCGGATCGGTATTGGTGTAAATCCGAAAGCGATCGGAGGCCAAGGCCACCTGTACGGTAGCTGCCGCCAATTCGGAATCGCTCGCCACTACGGTAGCTGCAGGTAAACCGCGATCGATTTCTTGCGATAAATTCGGCCCCGACAATACGACGGCGGGATGTTCGGGAAATGCTTGCTGCCAGAGTTGCGAGGGCGTCTGCAACGTTGCTGCATCCAGCCCTTTGGTGGCACTGACCAGAATGCAGTCGGGGGCAAGCTGCCCCTGCTGTAGCTGTTCGATAACGCTGGAAACTCCCTGCATGGAGATCGCCGATAGGACAATCCCAGCCTCGCCCGCCACCTCAGCTAGGGATCGCTCCCCCCGCCGCGACCACAAGCGCACATCAGCCCCGTTAGAGCGAGCGAGTCCGGCCAAGGTCGTGCCCCAAGCTCCCGCT
The DNA here is from genome assembly GCF_000332275.1 of Synechococcus sp. PCC 7336. NCBI lineage: Bacteria > Bacillati > Cyanobacteriota > Cyanophyceae > Synechococcales > Synechococcaceae > Synechococcus > Synechococcus sp. PCC 7336. The sequence continues at coordinate 4,380,219 of NZ_CM001776.1, read as the reverse complement.
CCAAGAATGGCGATCGCCTGCGGGCGAACGGGCTTTCCCTCTCCTAGCACTTGTGGGCAGACGCTCAATCCCAACTCTCCTTGGCACTAGCACCCCAGTCTCTTTCAGTCACCCCCATCTCGCCCGCATGGAAGGCAATGGCGATGGTCATCACTTTACTCCAGCTCAGGTTACTCACCCAGATATCGGCCATTTTTCTCGGCTGCAATCGCCGTCGAACTGACGTTAGATCGGGCTCCCTACCTGCCAGAGTTATTGGTATTTGTTTGCAATTAGTGTGGGTATGCTTGAGAATGGATTGAGTATTCTTAACAGCTCGCTCGGTCGAGTCCAATTCCACTGCATGGCACCAGTTCTTATCATTGACGGCATTTGGAAGCACTATTTCCGAGGTCGGGATGTTTTACAGGATCTTTCGTTACAGCTAGAAGAAGGCGAGTTGTTGGGCTTGCTGGGTATCTCTGGCAGTGGCAAGACTACATTGTTGCGATTAATTGCTGGTTTTGAACGGCCCAATCGGGGACAGATTTTGATTCGCGATCGCGTTGTGGCCAGTCCCCACGATTGGGTTCCCCCCGAGCAGCGACAGGTGGGGGTGGTGTTTCAAGACTACGCCCTCTTTCCCCATCTAACCCTGAAGGAAAATGTCGCGTTTGGCCTGAAAAAATCTGCTGCGGCCAAATCGCTCTCAAAAGAGGTCGCTCGGCAGCAGGTGAAAGAGGCGATCGCGCTAGTGGGGTTGCAAGATTTTCAAGACCGATATCCAGCCGAGCTATCGGGGGGACAGCAGCAGCGGGTGGCTCTGGCGCGAGCCTTGGCCCCACAACCGCAACTTATTTTGTTAGATGAACCCTTTAGCAATCTAGATGCCGGTATTCGCTATCGCCTGAGACTGCAAGTGCGCGAGATTTTGTCTCGGGCCAATATTGCTGGGGTCTTTGTCACCCACGATCAGGAGGAGGCTCTCTCCATTTCCGATCGCGTAGCGGTGTTGCATAAAGGTCGGCTAGAACAATGCGATCGCCCCGAGACTATTTATCGCGCTCCCCGCACTCGCTTTGTGGCAGAGTTTGTGACCCAAGCCAATTTCCTCACAGCCAGTCGAACGGATGGGGGCTGGCAAACCGAGATTGGACTGTTGGGCGAGAACGAGGCTTCAGATCGCCCTGAGGATCGGGTTGAAGTGATGGTGCGGCAGGAGGACTGCAGCCTAGTGCCGGATGAGGCCAGCGAGGTCTACGTACGCGGGCGTCAGTTTCTGGGACACGAAGCGATTTACTGCTTGCAACTGCCGTCCGGTCGCGAGATGCACGTACGCCAACTGGACGAACTTCAGCCCATTCCCACAGGTGCCCGCATTCGTTTGGAGCTCAAGCCCGACTTTGCCCCCCAATGTTTTCCGGCCAACTCTGACATTTGAACCCACAATAATTACGATTGATTGAATTCGCCAGCGGCACCCATGCCAGTAGCAGGGGCAAAGGACAGGACTTTCTCGCAATGTAGAGCCATCGAACTCAGGTTCGATACAGGCTCTCGCGGTTCAGTGTGTATTGAATATTACAAAACCCAGCATTGCCGACATGAATGTGGGATAATTCAGCCTGGGTTTGTCTGGAGCAGCCTACCCCTCCAAACACCTCAACCTGCCGTATTTCTGCTGATTGAAATGACAGCCACCCTCGCCATCAACAACCGCCACCAGCTCTCTCTCGATCCCCTCAAAATGCCCGAGCGGCTGCTGTTGGGGCCGGGGCCGTCGAATGCCGATCCGGCGGTGTTGAATGCCATGACCACCCGGCAGGTCAGTCACCTAGATCCCGAGTTTTTAGCTCGAATGTCAGAAATTCAATCGCTGCTGCGCTACGTCTGGCAGACCGAAAATCAATTGACGATTCCGATTAGCGGCACCGGCAGTGCTGCGATGGAAGCCACCTTGGCTAATTCAGTCGAACCGGGCGATCGGGTGTTGGTAGGAGTCAACGGCTATTTCGGCCTGCGCTTGGTGGATATGGCGGGTCGCTACGGGGCAGAGGTGCAGACCATCCAACGCCCTTGGGGCGAAACGTTTACGCTGGCCGAGATTCGTCAGGGGCTGGAGCAACACCGTCCGGCGATTTTGGCGCTGGTGCATGCAGAAACCTCTACGGGGGCCTGTCAGTCGCTAGACGGGGTGGGGGACCTGTGTCGCGAGTTCGATTGTCTGTTACTGGTCGATACCGTCACCAGCATGGGGGGCGTGCCCCTTTACATTGACGATTGGGGCATCGATCTCGCCTATAGTTGCAGCCAAAAATGCCTCAGTTGCCCTCCCGGTATTTCCCCCTTTACGATGGGGCCCAGGGCGATCGAGAAGTTGAATCGGCGCTCTAGCCAAGTGGCCAACTGGTATTTGGATATGTCGCTGGTGAGCAAGTATTGGGGCAACGATCGCACCTACCACCACACCGCCCCCATTTCCATGACCTACGCACTGCGAGAAGGGTTGCGCCTGATTGCCGATGAAGGCTTGGCAGCCCGTTGGAAGCGCCACCGAGACACGGCAGAATATCTCTGGTCTGGTTTGACTGAGATTGGCTTGGATTGTTATGTCGAGCGTCAGGATCGGCTGCCCACCCTAACAACAGTTCGCATTCCCGACGGGGTGGATGGCAAGGCTGTTTTCCTCAAGCTGTTGAATGAGGACAATATCGAGATTGGCAATGGCTTGGGAGATTTGACCGGTCGTGTGTGGCGAATTGGTTTGATGGGCGCAAACAGCAGCCGCGAGAATGTGGATCGGGTGCTGGAGGCGTTGCCCAGGGCAATCGCCGCAGTTTAGCTCCCTTCGATTCCAATCGCTGTCATCCTTCTGCTGGCCGAGCTGACCTACAGCATTCGGGCCAGCTTGGCTTTGCAACTTGAAATGCCAGCCCCTTAACGCCTTCCCCCCACTGGCAGACTGGTGGTCAAGCCCAGTCCGTAGGAGAACTCGTCGTAATCGCGATCGTTGTCGGTGGAAAGGTTGTTGGTAAAGGACGCGAACCCGCGCACCGTCAGGGCGGAATTGATGGCGTATCTCACCTCGCCTCGCACTTGGTTATTGAGATCGGTGCGGGGGACATCCTCGAAGCTACTGAGCAGTATCCGGTAGTTGAAGCGTCCTTGCAGGCGGCTGGACAAGGGATACAACAGCGATACGTTCATGCTATTGCCGAGGCGATCGAGATCGTTCTCACTGGTCAGGCTGCCATCCAATTGGTAGAAATAGCGTATAAATAAGTCGTTATCGAAAAAGAAGCGAAAGCTGCCAATCTGAAATCGTGCCGTCAAGCTGCGAAAATCGTCATTGTCAAACGAGAAAAACTGTTGGCCGATCAGCTCCACGCGGGTAAACGCAAAGGGTGCAAAATCCCAGTTCACTCCAATCGAGCCGCTGATAAAGCCAAACTCCAGATCGTTGCGATCGGCATAAAAGCCATTGCCGCCGCTGAGGCTGGCGATCAACTGTGCGTTTTGCGCGATCGATGGCGAGGCGACAAACGTGACGCTAGGCAAGAATACTAGATCGGCATCGGGGTCTGGCTCGAAAGCAGCATTGGTGGAGCCGCGCACCTCCATATCCACAAACAATCGAAACGGACTCGGTCCAGACGGTTCCTCGGCTACGGGCTGCAGCGGGATTGGTCCCAGATCGGGCTCTTCTTCCAATGCCTCTAGCAACAGCTGCAGGCCGCGATCGCCCGTCGCGATCGCTTCCGACTCCCGCTCGCCATTCTCACTTTCTTCCTCTTCAGTCTCGATCGCTGTTGGAGGCGATTGAGCCCAGGCGATGGGGTGAATTCCCACAGTAAGGGCGAGTCCCCACCCCAGTCCAACCACCCAGGAGCGGATGAGCTGACTGGAGTGCATCTCGAACTGATTGAACTGGGGCATAGCGCACCTCGAACGAGCAAACGGTATTGAACGAATTGAGCAGGTGTGAGGAGGTGAGAAATCGTTAAGACTATCCCGAACAGTTCCAAGCGAGGCTGGCAGACGAGCACCCGCAATGACCACTTATGGTGCAGAAAGCCCATTCACTGAATCTAACTGCCCGTTATCGATTGGCCCGTTATCGATGGGTCCGTTATCGATGGGTCCGTTATCGATGGGTCCGTTATCGATAGGTCCGGGATCGATAGGTCCGGGATCGATAGGTCCGGGATCGATTGGCCCAGGATCGATGATTGGTGGAATAGAGGGTACGCTGTTGGTTTCGAAGAGGAACTCGTTTAACTGTTCTCGATTGTCGAAGGGGTCGGGACCGAGCGATCGGAAAAATTCTTCTCTAGCGTCCTCCGGCGCATTGACCGAGACCACCTGCTGACATTCCTGCTCTACTGCCGACGATGGAAACGCACCCGAGCACAGATCGGCTAAGAGCGGTGCATTGTCAATCACGAAGAGCGGATCGAATCGAGCCAAACTGACTAATTCTCCATCAATCACTAGGGCCACATGTCCTGGAGGCAGTCGGCCAATTTCTGCTCCGGCCAAGTTGAGCAGGATGAGGGGTCTGGCATTGAAGTTAAAAAACACATCGATGGTGCTGCCATCTCGATTGCGCGAAATCGTTAGGAAAAAGCTGCCTTGCACCGCAGCGACTGCTGCAGGCGTACTCAAGCGCCCTCCTCCCGCCCCTGGCGGCGTCACAACTGCCGCGACGCCCTCTTCTAATAAAAATTGCCGTCCGCCCGCTTGAAATTGAAACAGCGAATTTTGACCGACCCGCACCAATGAATCGTCATTAAAAATGAGTTGTGCCTGCGAAGCGACTCCTGTGGCTAGGCGATCGCGCTCCACCAACTGGTCGTCAATTTGAGCCTCTCTAGGAGAAGTCCCTTGCAATTCCACCGTGACCTGATTGGCAATCCGATCGACACGAGCTTGCGTTAGGGCTTCTTGGGCATTTGCAGAGATGGATACCAGAGGTAGGCAGGCAGCTAGCGCGATCGCCGCCCCTAAATTTATCCTCAAACCGTCGAGCCGCTTGTCCATGCCATCACTCCCACCAGCCCCCCAACACCCGGGAGTCTTGAGGGCAAGATTTTGTCGAGGTTCGATACGTACATTTGCTTACTGTGCTATCTGCAGACCTTATCCTGCGGAATCCACTGAAGTGCAAAGCGTACCAGAACATATTTAGTCACTATACCGAACGGGGAAGTGTCGTGACTCGAGCTCAATCTTTAGTAACGACCTTCAGTAACGGCGGCGGCGGATCGAAGTGGACTTTTTCCGCATGCGACGAATGCCGGACGCAATTTGGTCGTACCAGCGGCGTACCACAAAATTGACCTCCATGCGAATGGGGTCGCGGGTGAAGTAGAGATAGAGTGTAAAGCCGATGTAAAGCAGAAATAGAAAAGTCATCCAACCGCGTTCCCGATCGAGTGAAGGGTGTCTAGTGTGCCACGTATCTATAGTGTGTCACGAATCTTTAGACTGTCACGGATCTATCCCGCGCAGCCCCACCGACTGCTCTTCTAGCTCTCAATCCTGCAGAATGGTAAGAGATTGCATTGGCACGAGAGCTCATGTCCAAAGTTGTGATGGTTACGGGCGCGTCGGCTGGCATTGGACAAGCAACTGCTGCCGCATTTGCCCGGAGGGGATATCGACTGGCGATCGCCGCCCGCACTGCCGCCCCCCTCAAGGAAGTGGCGATCGCCCTCGAAAAAGACTTCAATGCCGAGGTGCTAGCCATCCCCACTGATGTCACCGACCCAGAACAAGTTCGGCAGCTCGTGGAGGCTACGCGCGATCGCTACGGGGCAATCGACATTTTGGTCAACAATGCCGGAATTTGCGCCAGCGGCCCGTTTGCAGAAATGTCGCTGGAGCAATTACAGCAGTTAATGGAGGTTAATTTCTGGGGCTACGTCCACACCATTCAAGCTGTCTTGCCCCACATGCTGCAGCAGAACAACGGTCAAATCGTCAACGTGGGCTCGTTCGGCGGCAAAATGCCTCTCCCTCGCATGGCAGCCTACTGCGCCAGTAAATATGCCGTAACGGGGCTGACAGAAACACTGCGATTGGAGCTCGAACCCCAAGGAATTCAAATCATCGGCGTGCATCCAGGGGTGGTGAATACGAGCTTCTTAGAGCGGGCCATCTTTGTCGGGGACGCGGCCAGCAGCAATGGCGGCAGTGCTCGCCAGCAAATGGAAGCGACGCTCGATAGCATGGTGGCCCAACAACCGGAAGAGATTGCCGAGGCGATCGTCCGTGCCAGTACGACCGGCCAAAAAGATGTGGTGGTCGGTCCCCTGCAGGTCGCCACCGCCGCCTATCAACTCTTGCCGGGAATTGTCGGTCCGTTAATGAGCCGCTTGCCGCGCAACCGATGACAGATCGGCGATCGCCAACCCGAACGATCGACTTGCAGCGAGATATCGATGGAGATGCGGAACCCGGGACTTGAACCCGGAAGTCCGAAAAGGACACTAGAACCTGAATCTAGCGCGTCTACCAATTCCGCCAGTTCCGCCCGACGCTTTTCAAACATGCCGGATTGCCCGTTCTGCTGTCAAGCCAATCGATAAATCGATCGCCGATCGGCGCTAAAACCGTTCCCCATCCCAGCGAGAGGTCATTCAATTTTTCCATAGCGCCAGGGCACCGGATCGACAGCCACGTTATGGACGTACAAGCCCCAGTGCAAGTGAGGGCCCGTACTCGCCCCAGTCGAACCCACCTGACCGATGGGCGTGCCAGCAGTCACCCTTTCCCCTTCGCTGACGCTGATGCGATTTAAGTGCAAAAAAATACTGACCACCCCCTGCCCGTGATCGATGCCCACGGTATTGCCGTGGATCGCAAACCCCTCTGCCTCGCGCCCAACTAGAGCAATGCGACCGGCCGCAGGCGCGTAGACCGGTGTCCCCGTGGCTGCTGCATAATCGACCCCGCGATGGTAATAGTCGCGGGCAAAGACGCCATTGTAGTAGCGCCGCACCCCGTAAATGCTGCTCACTGCCCCTTGGGTGGGTCGCAAAAACGACCCCTGCCAAAGCTGCTCGGGCGAGACAATCGCCTTAAAGGCACTGACCGCATCCCATTCCAATTGAGTGGCCTGCAAACCCCCTTCGCGCACGGTAATCGACTGGGTGGGAAACTGGCGATCGCGCAGGAGTGTCGATAGTTGCTGCTGCTGTCCCGCGACTGTCACTACAATGTTGCGGGCACCGGGCCGATCGAGGGGAGAAGTGGGAACGAGCGCTCGATAGGTCGTCAGTCCGCGCTCGTCTGCAGCCACAGCGACAAACACAGGAAACTGGCGATCGCCCATCGCCACTTGAGGAACCTCGCCGCCTGTAGGAATTTGAATGCGCACGGTCAGCGTATCGCCCAATTGAGGAGAAAGAGGAGTAACAGTAGCCGCGATCGAATTGGCCGCGATAGGCGTATTGGGAGTGGCAGCAATCTCGGCGGACAAGACAGCAGGATCGCGAGCCAGAACTGCTGGCTCTATCCCGAACGCCGCCCATCCTCCAGCACTCGCCAGACAGATAGAGACCCCCCACCCCAACCAGGCTTGACCATTCATGACTGCCACCTGCGATCGCCATCCACAAAGCTCTATGACGATACTGTAGCCGAGGAGGAGGCCGACGCCGAGGTGTTGCGAAACATGACAGCCACAGGAACCTTCGACCGACAGGTTTGTAAGCTTGTCGTAAACTGGAAGAAAATCTTAAGAAAACTTGAGATATCCAAGTAGAATGACTTGAGACCGATTGAGATGATTGCAAGTTTTTGAGCTTAAACCCAGCGTTATGGCGGTTTCGGAAGACTATTCGACAGCACTAACCCTGCGACTCTTGGTGTTTGTAGACCGCCGTGCCGGTGCCCGAGAGTTGATTCAGCGCATTCGGCAGCAACTGGAGCATTTGTCCGGTGACTATCCCACTCAGATTGAATTGGTGGAGGTAGGAGAGCGTCCCTATTTAGTCGAGCATTACAAGCTCGTGGCTACCCCCGCTCTGGTCAAAACCCATCCTACTCCTGCCCAGGTCTTGGCAGGCAAAGATTTAGCTTCGCAGTTAGAGGTTTGGTGGCCCCGCTGGCAAGGGCAACTGCAGCTTTTAGATGAAGATCGCGATGCCGAAGAGCGAGGGGAAGTTCTGGAGCAGACAGCGGAGTTGTTACAACTCTCTGAAGAAGTCTTCAAGTTGCGGCAGCAGCAAGTGGAATTAAAAGAGCAATTGCTGTTTAAAGATCGCATCTTGGCGATGTTGGCCCACGACCTGCGCAACCCACTGTCAGCCGCGTCAATGGCGATCGAAACTCTAGAACAGAACCAAGGCAAACTCACCCCCGAGTTGAGCGAGCAGTTATTCGGTCACGCCCGCACTCAAACTCGGGTGATGGAGAGCATGATTGCCGATCTTTTGGAGGCGGCGCGGGGGACATCCTCCGAATTGAGTTTGTCCACGGCTGAATTGCCATTTGCCGACCTCTGTCGAGAGGCGATCGAGGAAGTTGCCCAGCGAGCTGCAGCCAAGAAACTGACCCTCAAAACCGATATTCCAGATGTATTGCCCACCGTCCACGCCGATCGCGACAAAATTCGGCAAGTGTTGATGAATCTCTTGGACAACGCGATTAAATACACTCCCGAGAACGGCACCATCTGCTTGGCGGCCTTACACCGCACCAGCCAAAAAGTCGAAGTGAGTGTCACCGATACAGGACCGGGAATCCCGGCGGAGGCTCGAGAACGAGTCTTTAGCGATATGGTCCGTCTCGCGCGCGATCGCAACAGCGAAGGCTACGGCATCGGTCTTTTCCTCTGTCGCCGCATCATCCGCTCCCATTACGGTCGCATTTGGGTCAATTCGGAACCGGGGGAAGGCAGCAGCTTTCACTTCACCCTGCCGGTTTATCGAGTGCAGTAGGCGATCGCAGTCGTCGAGCACGATTGTATCGGGTCTTCCTCAAGCATCGAACGGAGCTTGCCCTCCCGCACGAGTGCGAGCCATCCCAGCCACATGCGTATAGGATGCTTCGTATGAATGCTGCTCGGAATTGTTCGGGCTGAGGGGATTGTGTGCCATTGGGCATGCTAGAGCCTAGGGTGAGGGTCACAAGGAGCAATCGCATGCAAATCGTGGATAAGTCAGTGTTGCTGGCGGGTTGGGGGGCAGCGATCGCGGCCCTGATGTTCGGCCCCGAACTGGCGGGAACAGCCGCTTGGGGACAACCCTCTACCGATTGGATTGGGAATTCTGGGCTTGGCAATTCTGGCGAGGCGATCGCCGACCCCCCTGCCATCTATGCCGAGCAGATGCCAGAAAATCACAGCAGCGTTCTACTGAGTGAAGCGGGCGGCGAGGGCGAAGGAACTGGCGCAGAGGTTTCGCCCCAGTCTGGCAATGGCTCGATCCCGCAGTCAGATCGCGGCGATCGCCTCCAATTTGGTTTTGGCAGCGACGATCCTCGGGGGTTTGGGTACGGCTTTGGCTCGCGTCTGGTGGAACCGACTGCTCTGTTTGGAGGAACCCGCATTCAGACCGTTTCAGCAGAAGCACTACGAGACCTGTTTTTCCCCGTTAGAGGATATGTCCAGCAGGGGTTGGGACCCAATCAAAGACTCTTGCTGGAGTTGCTAGGGGATCTCGATCTCAATGCTGTGGCTGCCGATTTGGTTTACTCCATTTCTCCAGCAGGCTTGCCAGGGACTTTTTCCCTCAATCTGCAAAGTCAGAGTAATTTAGCGGGGGCGTTTGAAAATGGGGATACGAATGTTTCCTTACCGAGCGGTGCCGACCCTCACGTCAATCAATGGGGGGGCGGACTGGAATATTTTCAAGCCCTGACACCGCAATTCGATATTGCCTCGGGCATTAACTACCGAGTGGTCTCGGTTCGCAACGGCGTGTTTTCCAATGATGTTTTCTCGGTGGACGAGCTGGGCAACCCAGTCACTGTGAGTGATGACGGTATCGATCCCCTTTTGTCGGTCAATCTTGCCGCCGTCTTAAATGCAGTGGACGATCGCACCTTTCCCACTCGCGGCACTCGGTTGAGATTTAGTCTCGAACAATCGATTCCAATTGGCGATGCCGATATCGAGATGACTCAGTTAGCCGCCAATGTCTCTCAATTTATTCCTCTGTTGGGGTCTGAAAATCCACACATCCTAATTCTCAATGCTCAGGGGGGCACGATTCTGAATGATGTGCCCCCTTATGCGGCCTTTTCTTTGGGCGGCAATAGCACGATACGGGGATTCGATACTGGCGATGCAGGGACGAGTAGCAGCTTCGTTCAGGCTACGGTTGAATACCGCTATCCGATTTCTTCTTTCACCGTGTTTGGTTCTGACATCAAGGTCAGGGGAGCGGTGTTTGTCGATTATGGCGATACTCTCGGCACCCAAGGTGAAGTCATTGGCCAACCGGGCGAAGCGAGAGACAAAGATGGCGAAGGGTTGGGGTACGGTTTGGGGTTTCACTTTCGCACCGCTTTCGGGCTGTTTCGATTGGAGCCTGCCTTGAGCGATAACGGTGACTTCAACTTTCATTTCTCGGTGGGCGATCGCTTCTGACCACTCGGCATGAGATCTCAGATCTGAAGTTCCCCTTGGGGTCAGTCAGCGATCGCGCGGCTGAAGGTCCTGAAAAATATCAACAAGTGATGACATTTCGATCGCCACTATTGGGACGGCTATGCCGATGGCGAGGACGAGTTTGTCGGCCAGTTTCAGGCCGAGTGGCTTCACCCAAGCCGCACTTTGCCAGAGGGGGATTGCCGAGCTGAGGGCAACGTATAGAAAGCTGTCGATCGCCAGACCGCTCGCCAGTGCGATCGCCATTGCTGCCCAACTGGGTCTGGCTGGGCTAGAGCTGGCGAGCACTTGATAGATCGATACAGTAGCGATCGCCGCGATTAGGATGGGGATGCCAGCATTGAAGGTTTCCTCAATGCCATATGTGTTGGGCGATCCCCAGGTTGTGGCTGCTGCTGCGATCGCGGCACCAGCGAGGAGAAAGGTGGCGATCGCCTGCCGCGCAAACTTGAGACCGAAGCGGGTGTAGCCCAATAAGATTCCCACTTGCAGGGCGGCGAGTAGGGCGGGTTCGAGGGTTGTGAAGAGCCAGGGAGTTTGCCAGAGGCCGTCGAGGAGGAGCCAGAGGGGGATGGAGATAGCGGCGATCGCGCCGACCTGAATCCATTGGCCTGCTGTGGCACAGAGCCGGATTGAACTGGCCAGCAGCGCCATCAGGCTGATTTGGATGAGGGCATTCATATTAGAATCGCTGTCGTTGGTATGGCTTGCGAGGACTGACTCTGATGGATCTCAAATCCTTGATTCGCAGTGTTCCCGATTTTCCCAAGCCGGGGATTGTGTTTCGGGATATTACCACGCTGCTTAGCGATCCCCAGGGGTTGCAGGTGACGATCGATCGGCTGTACGAGCGGTTTGCTGACAGTCGGGTGGATTATGTGGTGGGGGCCGAGTCGCGGGGGTTTATGTTTGGGACGCCGCTGGCGTATCGGTTGGGGGCGGGGTTTGTGCCGGTGCGCAAGCCGGGGAAGTTACCGGCGGATACTCTGAGTGAGGAATACAGTCTGGAGTACGGGACCGATTGTTTGGAGATTCATGTGGATGCGTTTGAGTCGGGGAGTCGAGTGGCGATCGTGGATGATTTGATTGCTACGGGGGGGACGGCGTTGGCAACGGCTAATCTGGTGCGGCAGGCGGGGGCTGAATTATGTGGGTTTGGTTTTGTGGTAGAGCTGAGTTTCTTGAATGGACGCGAGCTTTTGCCTAATGATGTGCCGATTCATAGTTTGATTTCTTATCCTAGCGAGTAATCAACTACTTCGATTTTCACCACTCTGGAAATGCTGATAGCTCAAAACAGTTATCGCCCAAGCAATAAGAGTGATAGTGCAAGTTAATACTCTGGAACCTTTTGTATGGCATTGGATATCGCGATAGCGGTGCTTATCTCAATTCAGCGTCTTAATATAATTTAAAGATTTTCACGATCTAGACAACCTACTTGTAGGTATGCTATCTCCATTGTCTGGCTGAAGGTCGAACACAATTGTTCTATTTGCTTTATGGTCTAATTAGAATATGAGTCTACTGCGACTTATCTGTGTTTATTGAACATGCTTGATGATGAGCATAAGATGCTCGGGAATATTTTGGATATGTTCTAAGAGTAATGTTCATTTGATGCTATTCATTACATGGCAGTCAAAGGTACTCTGAATGTCTACTTACTACTAAATCATCAACTCTCTCGCTTGACTTTAGTGACGGGGTGCTAAATGCTCTTAAGTTCCGACTTTTATTTATTCTATTATCCAGATATCTCACTACGAAGATGATTAATGGAACAACCAAGATTTTTCTGTTTCTAGACTAAGCAAGGTTTTCAGTGATAGAGTGTTCTTCTGGCTATAGAAAGGCAAGTTTCATCCCTCTGGCTTTCTATCCCTGCCTACGAAATAATCAAGAATTTCAGGCTCCATGCCAAAACTGTCCGAACCACTGCTCAACCTGCCAGCAGGGCAATAAAGTTTCGTCTTGCACTTGAGTTAAATAAATTCATTTGTTTCTGGCCATATAAGGAGATTTATTATGCAAACAACAACGCTAACAGTAAACTATTTAGACTTCACTCTTGGATTTAACTGCACTGCTGTGCCAGACACAATCTGCTTCTGCTGTCCAAACAAAGATACACTCGTGAGTGAAAACGCTGCTCAAGTACTTTCAACCAAAACAGGTAAGAATTCTTTCTCTAACCCGCCATGTAGTACGGATTTAGATCCTAATGATTTAGTGGATTTGCTTATAGTCGATCCTAGTAATGGTAATCGAATACTATTTACTATTGATAATATACACCTCGATAGTCCTGGAACATTGATCCGAGATGCAGTCGCAAGGTATTCAGGTATTGCCCTCTGCACACATGCAAAAGTAGAAATCACGGTTGCGTTGAATACATAAGCTTTATCTTGAAAATTTAACTATGACCTCGTCCACGTAGAAACCTGGATTTTTCTGGAGGCAGTTGCTGGAGACTGAAACCACTACTCCGCAAGTGCTTTGGCCCTATTTTTAACGCTACATTTTTCTGAATACACATAGTTTGTGTTACGTTTTATTAAAGTGAAAAAATTTCAAGAAATTAAATCTTAGTGTAGTATAATGACTTCAATATGTATTGAAGTCTGGACTAAATTTTAGCCTTCCTACAGAAAGCTCAACTAATTCCCTTTGGGTTAGCTGTATTTATCTGCTTGAGCTGAGCGTGTTAATAGGGAGGGTATTAAAACTCTTCTTGTGATTGAAGTTGCAGAGGCTACCTTGTTATGAGATTTTCTCTTTGGCGTGTGGTTACACGCAGTATTGGCTTAACCCTCACGATGATTTTCATAGCAAGGGTTTCTCAATCACAACCCGTGGCAGATGGTTCAACTTATACAAACGTTGATGATAATATGGCAGGCAATTGTGTCGGAGGTTGCTTAGTTACTGGCAATACGGTCATAGGTATCAATCAATTCCACAGCTTTACAGATTTTTCAGTGCCTACTGGAGAGGCAGTTGTATTTGACACGAGTCTTCCTGCTGGAATAATGAATAACATCCAAAATATTATTAGTCGTGTAACGGGCAACAGCGTCTCAAATATTGATGGATCTATCTCAACCATAGGTCCTCAACCAGCTAATCTATTTTTAATTAATCCAAACGGAATTTCATTTGGCCCTAATGCTTTGCTTAATGTTCAAGGGGCTTTTGTTGGTACTACAGCCTCAGCAATTGAGTTTGGCTCTCAAGGGGTCTTTAGTGCTTTGGACTCTAGCGAACCAGCACCAATGCTAGCAATTAATCCGACAGCACTAATATTTAATCAGCTACCTCAAGTAGGAAGTATGAGCCCTCAGCTAGGCTCGATCAATGTTGAAAATAATTTATTGATTGTAAATCCAGATTCCAGTTTGCTGCTAATTGGTGGAGAGGTTAATATAAACAATAATCTTTTGATAAGTCGTCTACCACTTAGTCCTTCTGCTTCTGAAGCTCCTGGACAAATTGCCTTTGGAGCAATAGGAACTGGAGGAGGAAGAGTAGAACTTCAAAGCCAGTTTGGCGATAACAACTATGGTACTGCTCCGTTTGCACAATTTGAAAATGTTCTCGATGGCGGAAATATCTCGTTGCTAAATTCTAATATTTCTGAGTTCTTCGGAGGAGATGTTGTGGTTTTTGGAGGTTCTATTGACGTAATGGATGTGCAAATCACACAAGGTGAAAGTAGTGAAGGTAATATCGACCTGAATGCACGCGACTCAATTTCAATAATTGATTCTCCTCAAGGACTTGAAACTAATATTTCATCAATAGCTAGTGATACGGATGATGCTGGAAGCATCTCCTTTTATGCTGGTAACGAGATTTTCTTGCAAGGTAACGTAATCATTTCTGCTGATAGCTCTGGAGGAGGTAATAGTGGTGAAATTTCTTTTGAAACATCTTTAGAAACAGGCTCTATTATCATTACAGATGGCGTGACAATATCTGCCAATGCCGCTGGAGTAGGTACAAGTGCTGGTGAAATCTCGATTCAAGCTAGAGAGGTTACTCTATCTGGCATTGATATTGATACCAGCTCCATCGGTAATGCTCAACAGGCTGGAGCTATTTCGATCTTTGGTAAAAGTTTGAACTTGACAGAAGGAGCGAGTATCTCTAGTCAAACAGCTGGCGATGCTATTACGCCAGGAAATATTGAAATTTCGGTAAATCATGTCAGCTTGAGCGGTGGCAGTGAAATTAGCACACAACGGACCTCTGGAACGGGCATTGGAGATGCTGGAGAAATATCCATTACTGGAAATGCTCTGTCTCTATCCGAAAATTCTGTTATTTCTAGTGAAACTCAGACTGGTACTGGAGAAGGTGGAAATATCTCACTAGCTGTAGACAGAATTGACTTAACGAATGGCACCATTACCGCAGAAACCACCGGGCCGGGAAACGCCGGAACAATTGACCTGCACGGCAACCTGCTGCGCTTGAACGATCGCTCCACCATCACCAGTTCGACATCAGAAAACGGCGGCTTGGGAGGAAGCATCGACATCGACGTTGCCAATACCCGCCTAACCGGAGACAGTACCGTCGCAGCCTCTACCGCAGGAGCAAGCAACGCAGGCGATATTAACCTCACCGGTAACAGACTGGCTCTCTTAGGAGGCAGCACCATTGAAACCAGCACATCGGCAGCAGGCGACGCAGGCGATATTAGCATTCACGTCAAAGAAGATCTGCTCGTCAGAGGCACAGACCCAGCAGGCAACCCCAGCGGCATCTTTGCCAATACCACCGCTGGTTCTACCGGTTCGGGAGGCAGTATATCTATCAAATCCGAAGACACCTCTCTATTCGAACAAGCCTCCATTGCGGTGGATAGTCTGGGCGATGGAGACGCAGGCGCACTGCATATCGTATCTGGCGACCTAACCCTAGATACCGGATCTTCGATCTCGGCAGCCACCGCCAGCGGAGAAGGAGGAGATCTGAGCTTCAACATTCACGACCTACTCCTGCTGCGCCGCAATAGCAACATTACGACTGAAGCTGGAAACGACGGTAACGGCGGCGATATCGACATCGAAGCAGACTTTATCGTCGGTATCCCCGGCGAAGATGTCAACATTATTGCCAATGCCTTTGAAGGGGATGGGGGCAACATTACCCTCACCGCCTTCTCAGTCTTGGGCTTTACCCTCGGTCCCGACCCCGCAGAAGCCAACAACATCAGTGCCAGTTCGGAACTTGGCGTCGATGGAGACATCATCATCGACGTGCTCGACACCGATCCCGCACGAGGTCTAGAAGAACGCCAAGTCCAATTCAGCGATCTCTCCAACTTGATTGGCTCCACCTGCAACTTTGGCAGTCCCGACGACGAACAAAGCCAATTCATCTTGGCAGGACGAGGCGGATTATCCCCCGATCCCAACGAACCCCTGACCGGCGAAGCCCTGATAGAACGTCAATGGGTTACCCGCCCCGACAACCTTGCCAGCACCTCGACCCTTTCAACACCACCGCCGAATCAATCCATCCGTCAAACCGAACCCAGACAGCGCATCGTCGAAGCTCAAGGATGGTACGTTAACGCGGCAGGGCAAGTGGTTCTGACCGCAAACCCGATTGAAGTCTCCAGTCAGGTGGTGACCAGCGCTGCCCCTTCTACCTGCCTCAGCCCTAGCTAGCTATTGTCCTCGGAATGGCCACCCTCGCCATCCGCCTGCAATCCCCCCGGATTGCAGAGATAATTCGCCATTTCTTCCGCCGCCGCCGCCACTTCCATGTCAGCATCGCCGATCGCGTGGAGTTCGCTCAGGGCATCCGACCAGAGCTGGCGCGCCCCAAAATAGTTAGCCCGCGCTACCGCAAGATCGCTATCATTCGCTCCCCCCCCAACCAGTTCCGCTTTCAATTGCTCTAACTCGATCGCAATGCGAGCGCGCTCTTCTGCAGGCAAAACCGCAAACGTACCTTCAAAATCCGCCGTATCGGGATGAGTTAACTTCCAGCGATAGATGCGACCGGGCTGCAGTCGATCGCCAGTGTAGTCAACGCGGCGATCGCCCTCCTCCACCCTCTGCTGCCACAGCAACTCATTCGTTTCGTAGTCGTACAGCATCACCTGCTGCACCGAGGCATACCACATAAAAACCGGTAAATCGCTCCAAATGCTGTCATCCTCCCCCAACAACCCCGGCGTATAAGGACAGGCCAAGGCGCGGGAGCCCAAAGGCCGTTCCTCCTGTCTCAATTTATTGCGCAAGGTGTTCAGAGCAGCAATCAACGGGGAAGTGCGAGCGCGGGTCGAGACATCGCCAGCACGGCCAGCAGCCTCTGTGGCTGTCGGCACTGATACAGCGGTATTGGTTTGAGCCCAGACGGCTCGATACAATCCTCCCCCAGTCAAAACAATCGAGGCGGCGATCGCCCAACCGATCGATCTCTGTCTGTGTAGATTAATCACGACTCGTTCTCCTCCAAGACAGCAATACATAGGTCCATAGCGTTGTCGCAGGCAAAACCACCGGCAGCAGCACAGTCGAAGAAATATAGAGTTGTACGCTAATCAGCGCGTACAGACCCGTCCCGATCGCCAGCAGCTTCACAGCCAGCCACCGCGTGGGGGATTGGCGTTGTTGCTTCTCCATCCAAACCGCGATCGTTTTACCCCCCACCGCCGATAGTGCTACCAACCATAAATCTGGTACCGGAGTGACTAAATGGCGGTTGAGAAAGTGATGAATATTGTAAGCGTGAACTTCGGCACCGGTATAAACAGCAGCGTTTTCGAGCCCTATCCCCTCAAACTCGATCTCTCCTGCAGCCCCCTTCTCCCGCCAGTAGCTCATGGCAGCAGGCAGGGGGAAATAGTCAGCCTTACCAATGCCTGCCTCTTCGTATCCGCCAGGAGCAACAATCGCAATTTGCTGGCGATCGGTTGCTCCATCGCCAGCAAGTTGGGCAGGCCCTTCTAAAAGTTGCCAAGCGGGCATGCGCTCGTAGACGCGATCGGGGGGAATCGAAAAATCAATAATGGGATGCAGCCAGCGCTGCCCGAAATAGGTAGACCCCTCGGTAATTGGGGAAGATCGCAATCGCTTGAGATGGCTGACGGGACTCTCGGGCGCGTCGATCGCCGATGCTGTCGATAGGAGCTGCACCTGCAACAGCATCTCACTGGTTAAATCTGGCTCTACCCGATCGGCTCCGAGGGGCTCCTCCTCGATCGCCCAAACCAACGCCAGCAGATAGCCAAATGGCAGGTTTTGCCCGTCATATCCCTGTAGTGGCGGCAATTTGAGATGCGTATGACTGCCATTGATATTCCCCCGCAACGTCCATTCCAAAGGGGCAATATCGGCAGCTTCCACAGCAGGGTATCGATCGCTGATGGAGGCTAAAACCATCCACATGCTGCACTTTTCTATCGCTGTTTCGACCGCTGCTGCAAACACGGGATCGGTATCGGGTTGCTGGCGATCGAGCAGGTAGTCAATCCCGACTGTTACAGCCGATCGCTCGCTTAAGGCACGCACCAACTTGGCTAAATACCCCCGATCCATTGGCGTGGGATCGGGGATGCCCTCGCGAAAGATCGACTCGCGATCGATTTGCACCAATAAAACCGGCGGCTCTCCAGTCTCGGGTAGCTGACCGGTGAGATCTCGATAAATCGCCTGCCCGAAGGTGCGACCTTCCAATAGAGCATTTTGCACCCCCGGCAAGAGACTGAGCAGGGATAATGCTCCTAAGGCGATCGCCTGAGCCCGATTGGGCAATACCTGCTGCAATCGCTGCCGCCAAGACCGCCGCTCGATGCGAAACAGCTCGGTATTGGGATGGCGAAAGATTGACGGAATTAGGTAGGAGGAAGGATAGGTCAGACTTTTTTCTGACTTTAAAAATTTGCTGGCCGAGCGCAGGGCATCGTGGGAATCTTGGCCGTCTGCCAGATTTTGCAATAACCGCACCAAAAACTCTTGAGCCACCTGATTGTGAATCGGCTCTCGCACGATCGCCACTTGACTCAAGCCCAAGTCGATCGAGGCATTGGCAATGCTGAGACCGCTGCAGGAATTGAACATGGCAAACTGGAGTCCCTGCTGGCGAGCCCGTTTCAGATGGGGAGTGAGTTCGCGAATGGAGAGGGCCGCCCCAGGCGCGATCGCCAGTTCTCCCCCCGTCACTTCCGTTTCGTTACTGTGTCCGGCAAAAAACAAGATGTCCCAGCCGCGATCGTCGTCCAAAGCCTCAGCAATCTGCTGCTTGAGCTCTGTCACCGACTGCTCCGGCTGGTAGCCAATAAATTCCACATCGGCAACCGGAGCGAGCCGCTCCACCGCTTCTCGATCGGCTTTGAAATCCAGTCCGGTATCGTCCCCCAAAATCGCCAGTACCCGCATGCGATTGTGTCGCCGTTGGGGGAGCTGAGTCGGTTCTTCCCGCACGTTCGCGGGGTAGCGAGCAATGCGGATATTATTTGCTGCCGCAAATTCTTCGCCAATTTCCCAAGCTTCCCAGGGCAAGCGTTCTAGTTCGAAGGGAGTACAGGTGAGAAACACATCGACTCTGGGTTCCTCGTCAGCAAAGGCAAAACCCCGATTGACACGCAAGGCGGCGCGAGCAATCTCCGAGCGAATTTCGTAGAGTTCCGAACTGCGCAACCAGCGATGAAATTGATGGAGTAGTGTGGCTTCAGCTTTGGCCAGTCGAGCGTGTAAATCGTTGGCAGCGGGGGTCATGCTGCCAGTTTCCACAACGCGGCCCCGCAGGGCATCGGGGGGTTCGGGCGGCGGATCGGGTGGAGGGGGAACTAGTGGCGGAGGGACGGGCAGCGAGTTCGGTGAAACGCCAGAGATTGGGGGTTTAGAGCTGGGCGGCGAGAGCGGCCTGTCGATCGCGGACTGACCGTAGAAATTGAGATAGGTCCGTCGCCAGTGCTCGTAGGCTTCTGCTAGCTTTGGAGGGTAAGGCAATGCCGCTGACAGTTGCTGGCTGACCCCCCAAGAGAGCTGAAAGAGACAGGCACGCTCCACCTGCTGCACTTTCAGTCGGTAAGCAACAAACGGGACGGTCATAATTGTGTGGAGCCGGGATGAAACTGAAAGGGCGGAAGATAGATGGAAGAACCGGGGGCACTGAGATCGAGATCGACGGTCACCCAGAATTTTTCTTCCCAAGTGCCGACAACGCGGGCGTAGAGATAGGTGTCTTTGCGATCGGGGGTGGTGGTTTGCTCCACCAACAATTGGGCGGAATCGCGCACCAACAGGCGGGCGGAGGGCGGCAGCGAACGACCCGTCTGAGGTCCGAGCACCACTAAGAGCGTCCACTCCGGTACATTTGCAGACGATAGATGGGGCCAAGTGATCGCGTACAGCCTCAAACAGGTATCGGCCCATTGCAGGTCGCGATAAGCGCCGCGAGCGTGGGGTGGAATTTCGAGCCCTTCCCGCTCTAATTCGCCAATGATGGTATCGACATCTTCTCCGGTGGTGCGCATCCCACTAGCCAGACGCATTTGGCTCTCCATCGGCGGCATCAATACCCAAGCGAATTCTCGGGCGACCGCATCCATCTTATCCTGCAGCCACAGCCCGACATTGATGGCTCGATCCGAGACCGCAGGTCGACTGGAGCTGGAGGTTTGTCCCTCTCTCTCTGTCGAGTCCTCTAGTTCTGCGATCGAGGCTGGTGTCTCCGGTTGTAATGCGCGATCGCGGGCCGCACTGAGGGTGCTGTACAGCCAGCTAGACCAATCGGCATTTGCCAGTACGGCAGCCATCTCGTCCCAGCTCAACACCTGCCAGAGGGGGGCCGATCCCAAAGAAGGCTGCAATTCAATTAGCCGATTGCG
This sequence comes from Synechococcus sp. PCC 7336, assembly GCF_000332275.1. Classification (NCBI taxonomy): domain Bacteria; kingdom Bacillati; phylum Cyanobacteriota; class Cyanophyceae; order Synechococcales; family Synechococcaceae; genus Synechococcus; species Synechococcus sp. PCC 7336. The sequence continues at coordinate 4,359,766 of NZ_CM001776.1, read as the reverse complement.
CAACTGCTGTGTAACCGACGGAGTAGCCACCTCAGGTAAATCGACAGCGCTGGAGGAAGCCGCTTGCAGCCACAATACTAAGTCTTCGGGCGTGCTATCGAACCATGCAACCGGACAGTCGTAGGTCCAATCCACCTGCGGTTGCAGTTGCTGCGCCTGTAAGCGTTCCAAGAGGCGATCGCGTGAAACGCAGCCTTTGACATTGACCCAGAGGTTTTCTTCTCGCACGTCAACCATGACGTAGAAATGAGCGGCAAACTCTGCTAACTCTACGGCTGCCCGCGACAGGCTCACCCACTCGTCCGTCAAACTACCGCTGGGAATCAAACAGAGCTTGAATTCACCCACCTGCACGTTGCAAGCCGTCGAGAGGAAACTGGCGTAGGACGGTTGCAGAGTGGTACAGCGATCGTAGCGAGCGATCGAACCGCGCTCGGCCAGCCACTCTTCTACCCCAAAAACAGCCAGTGCCTGAAGGTAGGCCGACCATTGCTGCGCATTCTGAAGGGCCGATTGGCCTAACTGACTCGCTTGCTGCAGGCGGAATTCCGAGAGGGATATCCCCCCGAGGGGCATGGTTTCAAAGTCGGGAATCAAGTTAGTCACAGTTGCGTCATAGATCATCATTCGGCACCCCGGGAGTCTAAGTACTGACAAAGCCTGCGGGCATAAAGGCTGCGGGCGGGAGAATGTTGGGCCACGCTGGCTTCAGCGGCTGCTTCTTGCAGCATCTCGTCGATTTGTTCCGACAGTGCTGCATCGAGCTTGCGATCCCACTCTTGAAGTTGCTCTAACTCCTTATAGCTCTCCAGTTTTTGGAGAATGCAGTTGCGTAACTCGAGCAGCAGCGCTTGGCGAATATCGGCTCGCAATTCTTTCAGCTTGAGTAAGCGCGACACTTGATATTGAGCTCGCAGTCCCACATGGGGGGCAATGTCTCCCATCGACATCCCCTGACAGTGAAACAGCGATAGACCGAGCAAGAAGGGTTGGTGCTTGGGGGTTTTCTTGCGCTGTAACTGGGTCACCCAGCGTTCGACCGTGTCGGAGATGGCACGATCCAAACACCGCGAGAACTGAGCCCGGTAGTAGGTCAGAAACTCATTCCGATCTTCTCGCTCCGGCAGGTCCTCATCTGGAGCAGCCACTTGTAACGCACTCCTGCCGCTGTGGCTGGAGTCGCGATCGAGCGATTCGACGGGGGCCGGTCCACCCCGCACGTAAATGCGGTACTGACGCAACCGCTCTGCCAGTCGTTGCAGTTGACTCAGCAGGCGCTCGGGATCGGTCTCGACCTTTGCAGGTAAGGCGATCGCTCGTTCGGGCTCGACAGCTCGACCGAGTGCTCCTGGCCCGATCGCGTAGCGGGCCATCTCTGCTAACTGAGCGTTGCTGGGCTGCTGGCAGCGTCCCGCCGAGCCAGTGCGTCGCTGTTCGAGGCGATCGCGTCGGTAGACGGCGTGATAGCTCTCCAAAAGCTGGCAGGCATCGCGAATCTCCACCGCTGTGAGGGTGTGAAACTCCGACAGAATGCGACGAGCCTGTGGCAGGCTGGTGTCGTTCAAGATGGCCCAGTCACTGATCAAATAAACGCCACATTCTAGTAGATAGGCGTTGAGAGAGCGATTGCGGCGCACCAGTCGCACCGTCCAGGTCGCTAGGCCCCCACGGCTGGGATCGAAGGTTTGCAAAATCTCGCCGATCGACGAGCGATAGGTTCCACTGCGGGACTGGCGCGATCGCTTCAGCGGGTTGCCTTCGTCTAGAACGAACGGGAACAGGTCGTAACGGGAAAATCCGTGCTTGGTGCCGAATTGCGATTCAAGCTGCACGCACACTTGCTCGATCACATTCGAGATAAAGCAGCGCAGGCAGATCTCGGCGAACTCGCGGCGACCGAGATCTGCCTCCGATAGCTCGCTACCCGAATCGGCAGAGCGCACCCACTCTACAAGCTGGTGCTGCACTTCTGCGTCGGCGACGTTGAGCTGGCGGGTAGGATCGGCAAATTGCTGCAGGAAGAAGGTCTTCGCGGGAGTGAGGGTTTCAACTTTACGCGCGCCAGCAGCATCAATCCGCACGAACCTCCAGTATCTCGATGATGAGCCCATAGAAGGTTTCAGTGGTCTTAAAGTTGGAGCAGCAGTAGTCGAACTTAATTGTCTCACTTGCCTACGAAGTCCAAGCAAACTTAACTATTCTCGTTAACCTATGCCTTGTCTGGCGAAACGTATGCGGTTTTAACGCTTGCAGTTTTTCCGAACGCTATTGACCAGCCAAGTTTTCCAAACTATTACTACTCTGTTGCGATCGGCAGTACCTTATCGAGAGAATTTATCTATTAAAGTGTGCCATTGCACTAGTTTGCCCGAGCGAGCAGCCAAATGGGTGCGGCGATAAAGATTCAAAAAAATTTAGCTTTAGAAAGATTTGGCTCGGCAAATGTCCGAAGTCTGTGACATTAGGTCGGCAGTTTTAGCGTTGAGATTAGCGGCTGCCGGACAGAACTGGTTGGGGTTTGCGGGTTGTGCCACCTGCGCTACTCGTGTCGGGGTGAAGCTTTGGGACGCTTAATGTCCTAGGGAGGTGCAAGGTAAAAATGCTGCCTTCATCCAGCTTCGAATCGACTGAGATCGAGCCACGCATCTGTTCCATTAAGGCACTGGCGATCGACAGGCCCAAGCCAACGCCACCTCGCTCGCGGCAGCGGGAATCATCGGCACGAAAGAATCGATCGAAGATGCGAGTTTGCTGCTCGGGGGCGATGCCAATGCCCCGATCCTGCACTTCGAGCAGAATCTCTGTAGAGCTTGCCTTGACTCGCAGCGTGATGGGACTGTCGCAGGCAGAATAGCGGCTAGCATTGGCGATCAAGTTGAACAGCACCTGCTTGAGTCGATCGCGATCGGCTTGCGCCCACACGGGCGCCTCGGGCACATCCAGCTCGAACGGATTGGAGACAATTTGATGGGCTAGCATTTCGACATCGCTGGCAAACTCGCCCATCTCAATTGCTTCCAGCCGCAGGTGAGCGCCACCCACCTCTACACGGGCTAAATCCATCATTTCTTTAAGTAGCCGCACCGTCCGCTGAATTTCTTCCACTGCTGTATCCAACGATTCCCGCTGAATGTCAGTGAGATTGTGGCCGCGCCTCAGCGTACTTTCCAGATAGCCCTGCACGATCGCCAGCGGGGTGCGCAGTTCGTGGGAGATATCCCCCAAGAGCTGCTGTTCCATTTCCCAAGAATCGGAGAGGCGATCGATCATGGTGTTAAAGGCCAAAACCAATTGCTCCACTTCAGCCGGAGCGCGATCCATGCTCAAACGGGCATCTTCTAACTGGTCGAGTGACACTTGTTCTGCCATTTGGCTGAGGGTATTGAGCGGCCTGAGCGATCGCCGAATCAGAGTCACCCCGATCGCCGTCACAATCGCAACCGCACCCCCTCCCGTCAGCGCCAGCGCCCGAATAAATCCCCAATAGGCGTGGTAGGACAGCGTCACGTCGTCGATCATACTAATCAACACGCGGGAGCCATCTTGCAAGTCCAGCCACTTGCTGCAGGCAATCCAATATTCTCCATCCATATGAATTAGGTGCGGCTCGCTGGGGCCGGTGTCGGCCATTGGCCCGTTTCCGGCGAGGGGGATGGATTGAAAGAGCACCTCTCCGCTTTCACTCTCGACCTGCAGCCAGGTATTACTGTCACTATATTTCTCAACCACTCGCTGCAAAGACTTCTCAGGAGGCATCATTTCTTGGTAAGTGTTGGCATCCTGGAAAGCTCGCGAGAGCTCGTTTTGCTGTTGTATTTTTGCGCCAGCAAAGATTTGGCGATGCATGGTCCAAGCGGTAATGCCACCTGCAGAGCCCATCACGGCCACGGTTGCCGCCATGGAGATACTCATGAGCTGACATTGTAAAGACGAGCAAAATTTTGGCAACTTCACCATTGCAACACTCAACTCAAAAGCCATCGCAGATGGCCGGCGGACAATTGTTCGGACAGAATTATGACTGTCACAGGCTTATTCTAGGCTGGCTGCCTGAGTAGCCTCGCGGGCTTTCCGAGAGTTATCTGGTTTGACGATAGGATTTCACTGAGAATCTTCTCAGTATCCTTCGAGCGCCTCTAACTTTGGAACCAGCCGTTTGTCCTTAGAAACACGGATACGGTCCTGAAAATTGAACAGGTATCCCGATGGAGATCGCATAGAATTCAGCCAAGAGGCCATTGGCTCAGCAATGACCCAGATCGATGCTCCGCGCTGCCGTGCTTGCCTGCCTGCCAGTCGCGATCGCATTGCACGCCAATACTCGACCTGTTTCAATCGACATATCTATCTGAAATCTGTCTAACCGCTAGCTTGCCTGCAATCCTTATGACTCATCCGCTATACGTCGCCTTGATTTGGCACCAACATCAGCCCTTTTATAAAAGTCCGGTGGCCGGTAAATATCGTTTGCCGTGGGTGCGGCTGCACGGCACCAAAGACTATTTAGATATGGTGTTGCGGATGGAGCGCTATCCTCAACTGCATCAAACGGTCAACTTAGTACCCTCCCTATTGCTGCAAATCCAAGACTATGTAGACGGGCAGGCGTTCGATCCCTATCTAGAACTGATGTTGATGCCGGTGGAGCATCTGTCCGGTCCCCAGCGAGAGTTTATTGTCGATCGCTTCTTCGACGCCAACTATCCCACCGAAATCGAGCCCTACGACCGCTATCGAGAACTGTTCCATCAGCGGGAGCAGCGGGGAAGAGAGTGGTGTTTGCGCCACTGGGAACTGCAGGACTTTAGCGATTTATTGGCTTGGCACAATCTGGCTTGGTTCGATCCGCTCTTCCACGACGAGCCCGAGATTGAGGGCTGGCTGAAGCAGCAGCGGGGATTTACGGCGGGCGATCGCCAGCGCATCTATACCAAACAGCGAGAACTGCTGGCTCGGATCGTGCCGCAACATGCCAAGATGCAGGCCAGCGGTCAATTAGAGTTGACCACCACCCCCTATACCCACCCGATCTTGCCGCTGTTGGCCAACGAACATGCTGCTCGGGTGGCCCGTCCGGGGTTGCCCCTGCCCCGCTATCCGTTTCGCTGGGAAAAGGATATTTCGCGGCACTTACAAAAGAGTAAGCAGATTCATCGCGAGCGCTTCGACTGCCACCCGCGCGGCTTGTGGCCCTCGGAACAGTCGGTCAGCCCTGCTGTCCTGCCTTACATCCGGGCGGAAGGGTTTGAGTGGATTGCCTCGGATGAAGGGGTGTTGGGCTGGAGTTTGGGCACCCACTGGCATCGGGATGAGGCCGGTCACGTATACGAAGCCGATCGCCTCTATCAGCCCTATCGCCTGCAGGGGGATTGGGGGGAGTTAGCGATTGTGTTTCGCGATCGCCGCTTATCCGATCTGATTGGCTTTAGTTACAGTTCGATGCCAGCTCGCGAGGCTGTGGCGGATTTTGTCGGTCACCTAGAGTCGGTGCGGGAGCGCTTGGGGGGCGATCGCCCTTGGCTGGTGACCGTTGCTCTGGATGGCGAAAATTGTTGGAGCCATTATCCTGGCGATGGCGCTGAGTTTTTAGAAACCCTCTATTCCCGCTTGAGTGGCAGCGATCGCATTCAGCTGGTCACGGTGTCGGAATATCTCGATCGATTCTCTCCCACTAAGACGTTACCTGCGGAGCAATTGCACAGCGGCTCCTGGATCGAGTCAGATTTCACCACTTGGATTGGCGATCCGGTTAAGAACCGGGCCTGGGAGTTGCTCGCTCAGGCCCGCGAAACGATCGAGGATCACCCCCGCGCCGACGATCGCGCTTGGGAGGCTTTACTGGCGGCAGAAGGCTCGGACTGGTTCTGGTGGTTTGGGGCCGGTCACTCTTCGCTGCACGATGCCTACTTTGACGAACTGTTTCGGGAGCATCTGGCATCGCTGTATCGTGCCTTGGGGGAACCAGCCCCCACCGCCTTGAGTTTCCCCCTCGAAGACCATGCCGCAGGGGGCGATCGCCTGCCGGAAGGCTTTGTTCATCCCACCATTAACGGTCAGCCGGAGGAACGGGAATGGGACTGTGCCGGACGGCTGGAAATCAGCGGTGCCAGCGGCACCATGAACCGCAGCACCCTCGTCCGCCAGTTCTGGTACGGTTACGATCACTTTCAGCTCTACCTGCGGTTTGATTTCAGCTCGGTCTTACAGCCGCCAGAGCAGTTGCAGGTGTATTGGTATTACCCCAATCAAACGACTCTGAACAGTCCCATCCCCTTAGACAATCTGCCCGAGCACCCCCCCCTCAACTACCACTTCCGCCACGGTTTAAGGGTGCATCTGCCCGAGCGTCGGGTGCAACTGCAGCAGGCGGGGGAGCACTCCAGTTGGCACGACATTGCTCACAAGGTGCAGATGGGGCTAGATCGGTGTTTGGAGCTAGCCATTCCCTGGCACGACCTCGCCCTCGACCCCGGTCAAACTGCTGAATTTGTCGCGATCGCCGCTGCGGATCGTGCTTTTCGAGAAGCCGTGCCGGAGCAATCGGCGATCGCCGTTGTTGTACCTTAAATGCCTGTGGTCACTCAATATCTCTGACAGAGTTGAGTCTGGGGGTGAGGTTCATCCGGCAAGTTTTCCCATTCCCTCTGCGGCTGCAACCGTAGGTGGCGCGAATTGTGCCTTCCTCTTCCAGAACCAGCAAATATCCCTCCCGCGCCGCCACATCCCCCAACCCTTGAACCAACCGATAGCGATCGAGGTAAGGCAGGCGCTGCCAATCTTCAGACACCTGCACCCGCACCTGTCGCCCGCGAGGCGGAACCCTCCATTCCTCGACCACCCCTTGGCCGAACCGTTGGGAGGCCCAATAGAGGGAGGGCAAGTTTTCGGGAGACAATTCCTCCACAGATTGAGCCAGTACCGGCTGCGATCCGAGATTCGCCATCTGTAACAACATGACTAGCAACAGATAGGGCAAACAGTTCATCCTCCCGAGCGCTCCTCAATTTAAACATTTCGCTGGCTGTCAAGCGACGGTACGACTGCAACCCTCCCGCCAACCTCGCGCTGTCAGATTCGGCTGTTCCATTCACTCACATTGCGCGCATCCGCCTCCAGTGGGGCCTGTGGATCGATCGGTAAGCTCGAAGTCTGGGAACAGCCGCAGTTATGATGTTTTTATTTCAAGGGGTTGGGGGAGAAAGGCTGTGGGTCAGTCGTGGACGGAGATTCCAGGGGGAGTGACTGCGCCGAGGGGGTTTCGAGCGGCAGGGGCAGCAGTCGGACTGAAGCCTTCGGGGGGGCTGGATTTAGCCTTGGTGGTGTCGGAGGTGGAGGCGATCGCTGCCGGTACCTTGACTCGAAATGCAGTAAAAGCCGCTTGCGTTACCTACGATCGGGCGATTCTGGCTGCCGGCAAGCCCGTGCGGGCCATTCTTTGCAATGCGGGACAGGCCAATGCTTGCACGGGGGCAGAGGGCGATCGCGATAATGCCAAAATGGCCCAGTTGGCGGCACAAGCCCTCGGCGTTGAGCCTATGCAGGTATTTACCGCTTCCACTGGGGTGATTGGCCAGCGGATCGATCTGACTAAACTGGAGCACTCGATTCCAGCGCTAGCCGCCCGAGTAGCCTCGGATGCAGATCTGGACGGCGGAACGACCGCCGCCAAAGCGATTTTGACCACCGACTTAACCGACAAGACGGTTGCCCTCGAAGCCCAGCTCGGCGATCGCGTCATTCGCATGGGAGGCATGGCCAAAGGCTCGGGCATGATCCATCCCAATATGGCGACGATGTTGGCCTTTATCACCTGCGATGCGGCGGTAGACCCCATGACTTGGCAAACGATGGTCTCGGGGGCGGTGGATGCCAGCTTTAACCAAATCACTGTGGATTGCGATACCAGCACCAACGATATGGTCTTGGCGCTAGCCAACGGCCAGTCTGGAGGTCTGCCGATTGTTGCCGATGCACCAGAGGCTGAAGGTTTGGCAGGCATGTTGGAGGCGGTTTGCATTCACTTGGCTAAGGCGATCGCCCGCGATGGCGAAGGAGCCACAAAACTGCTGGAGGTCTGCGTGCGGGGGGCTGAGGATGTCGCCAGTGCTCGCCAGATCGCTCGCACGATCGCCAGTTCTCCCCTCGTCAAAGCCGCAGCCTATGGCAACGATCCCAATTGGGGTCGCATTGCGATGGCCGCAGGTCGAGCTGGCGTGCCTTTTGACGATCGCGCTCTCGATATCTTTCTGGGCAAGTTCCAACTGATGCAAGCGGGTAAACCCCTCCCCTTCGATCGCGCTGCGGCTTCCGACTATCTCAAAGGAGATCCAGTGGCGATCGGTGTCGATTTACATCGGGGGGAAGCGAGTGGTGTTGCTTGGGGCTGCGATCTCAGTTACGACTACGTGCGCATCAACGCGGAATACACCACTTGAGATCTGCTTTATCCTGCCGTGCTTCGTAAATGCTTTGTCCTACTTGCTTCATTTTTTCAGTCGAAGTATAGGATACAATCTCTGCCGAACTAGTGCCAACTAGAATCTCTCCCACTTTTCCCAGAGAGCCGATGAAGGGATAAGCCAGTATGACGGGCACAAGCCAGACATCCTTTGCATCACTCTGTCGAGCCAGATCGGCAGTAAAGCGATCTGGAAGGCGATCGCTCAAAAAATGATTGGCTACTGCCTGCGCCTGCTGGGCTGTTACCCGAGGTGTGGTTCTCATCTATTCTCGACTTGTCTGCAACTTTAGGCTCAGCGGTTCTATTGTAGGAAAAACTTCTGAGGATTGCCCCTTAAATCCATGAGATCCCTTACCACTTATCTCGACGGGCTCAATCGACTCGACGATCGGGTCAACCGCCATCGCGATCGCGTTGACTTCTTACTCATCCGGCTCGAAAGTGCCGACAGCACCGATATTGCCATCAAAGACGATCGCCTCGAAACCTTGTGCGAAACCCTTGTCGTCGGCGGTCACGTCCGTGCCTGCCACAAAGGGGGATGGGGCTTTGCCAGCTTCAATGACCTCGACGATCTCGATCGCCAGATCGATACTGCCATTTCTGCCGCCCGCTGGGTAGGAGACGAGACTTCTCAATTAGCGCCCATCCCCATCCACAAAACTACCCTTCCCCTCCACTTGAGTGGCACCGATCCCCGCCACGTCCCCCTAGTTCGCAAAAAACAGTTATGCGATCGCTACAACCGCCTGCTGCAACAAGGGGGAGAGGCGATCGCCTCCACCGGAGTGCGCTACAGCGACAGCACCCAGCAGGTGTGGATCGCCACCTCCGAAGGCAGCCGTATCGAACAGACCTGGACCGATCTGGAAATGCGGTTTTTCGCCACCGCCCGACAGGGGGATATCGTCCAAACGGGTCGGGAAACCACTGGCTCGCGCCAAGGGTTTGAAGATTTAGAAGGATTGGAACCACAGGTTGCAGGTGCCGCCGATCGGGCGATCGCCGCCCTAACTCTCCCCCCCGTCCGAGGGGACACCTACACTGTCGTCATCGACCCCATTCTCGCGGGTCTGTTCGTTCACGAAGCCTTCGGACATTTATCAGAAGCCGATGCTATCTACGAAAACCCCGACCTGCTCGAAGTCATGACCTTAGGTCGTCGCTTTGGCCCGGATAACCTGCAAATCTGGGATGGGGCGGCCCCCAGCGGCCATCGAGGTAGCTACGCTTACGACGACGAAGGCACCCCTGCCAGCGCCACTCAGCTGATCCGAGAGGGTTGCTTAGTCGGACGCCTGCATTCGCGCGAAACTGCCGGAGTCTTAGCAGAGACGCCCACGGGCAACAGCCGCTGTCTCGACTATCACTACGCCCCCATCGTCCGCATGACCAACACCTGGATCGATCGCGGCCAGACCCCTGTGGCCGAACTCTGGCGCGGCATCGATCGCGGCCTCTATGCTGCCAACTGGGTGGGAGGCAGTACGAATGGCGAGCTATTTACCTTCAGCGCGGGCGAAGCCCGCATGATTCGCAACGGTCAACTGGCCGAACCCGTCCGGGATGTCACGCTGTCGGGCAACGTGTTTCAAACGCTGGCGGATATCGAGGCGATTGGCGACGACTTTATCTGGGATGAATCGGGGGGCTGCGGCAAGGGGGGCCAAAATGGCTTGCCCGTGGGTGTGGGAGGTCCGAGCTTGCGCATCCGCAATGTCGCGGTGGGCGGGACCGCTCATTAATGCCCTCTCTCGATAATTTCCTCTCTCCCCAACCATTTTTTCTACTTATCCCAAAGCTTGAAGTGATAAGGCTGGGTAATCTGAAACAGGTTGATTTTCGGGAGATCGCAGGCGGCGATCGCCCTCCCCCCCTGCTTCTCACCATCCCCCGATCGCACGGGCAAAACCTTTGCCCGCAAGACATCCAGACAGAATTGAGGACCGTAGGCAATAACTCCTAGGCGCAAAGAGAGCGCTCCAGCAATCGAAAACCGGTTTTATCGCCAGCCCCGAGGTCTGAAGTGGCGAGGGCGAGGGGCTCGCAATCCGCAGGAATTCTTTAACTGAAAAGTGGCAGGATGGGTGTTGGAGTAATTTCTGGAGACTGCCATCAATGGCGACCTATAAAGTACAGCTCGTTAATGCAGCCGAAGGCATCGATGTCACGATCGATTGTCCCGACGACGAGTACATTCTCGATGTCGCTGAAGAGCAAGGCATTGACCTGCCCTTCTCCTGCCGTGCTGGCGCTTGCTCTACCTGTGCTGGCAAGCTGCAATCAGGCACCATTAACCAGGACGATCAATCCTTCTTAGACGACGACCAAATCGAAGCTGGCTACGTGCTGACCTGCGTCGCTTACGCTACCTCCGACTGCAAAATCGAAACCCACCAAGAAGAAGCTCTGTACTAAGTCTCAATATTGCAAAACTTTTAACTGCAGTTGTCTCAATGCCCCTTCCTACCCGGGAGAGGGCATTTTTGCTAGTTCTGCTGAACCTCGCTGCTCGACCGAGTACTCGCGCTGAAGCCCCCAGACCTCTCTTCTAGGGAAGCATGGCGTCTGGCTAGATCGCCAAGACGCTCGCGCATAGCTGTTTTCAACACATCGTTAAGAAATAGTTGAGTTCTTATGACTCGTTAGGTTAAGCTAATCACCCACCCTTTTTCGATCGAGCAGCATCCACTGCCTAAATGTTTTAGATTTCCTTAGCTTCTTCTCGATGGGGAACCGTCAGCCGCGCTTCAACGGCCCAACTGCTCGCCCCCATGCCGAATAGGACTTCTTAGAACGCTCTACTTTTCACTAGACACCGCGAACTACCATGAATGAATCCCCACTGCGCTGGCTTACGGAAGAACGAGATGCTTGCGGTGTTGGTTTTTTGGCAGATCGATTGGGGCGGGCAACGAATTTGCTAATCCAGCAAACGCTCAAAGCACTGACCTGCATGGAACACCGGGGTGGCTGCGGCAGTGACAGCGATAGCGGAGATGGCGCTGGTATTTTGACGGCCATCCCTTGGAACCTATTTCGAGAATGGGCTGCGATTGACAAGATCGATTTGCCTGCCCCAGAACGTACCGCAGTGGGCATGTTCTTTCTGCCCCGAGATGAGAGCCAGCGGGCTCGAGTCTGCGCCCGTATTGACGAGTCTGTAGAGCAGAGTGATTTTAACAAGATTGGCTGGCGGGATGTTCCCACTCGCCCCGATGTGCTGGGGGCTGTTGCCAAGGCCAATCAGCCGTTTATCGCTCAGCTCGTCCTCTCTCACCCCGATTTGACTGGCGATCGCTTGGAGCGCTCGCTGTATGTATTGCGCCGTCAACTGACAAAGCAGGTGGCAAGCCAGTTCGGTCCCGAAGCTTTTTACGCCGCGTCTCTATCCAGCCGCACCATTGTTTATAAAGGCATGGTGCGATCGGCTGTGTTGGGCCAGTTCTATCTCGACCTGCAGAACCCCCTATTCATCAGTCCCTTTGCCACCTTCCACCGCCGCTTCAGCACCAATACTTACCCCCGCTGGCCGCTGGCTCAGCCCATGCGCTACTTAGCCCACAACGGTGAAATTAATACCTTTTTGGGCAATGCGAACTGGTTGGCGGCTCGCGAAAGCAGCCTGAGCGCTCCACAGCTAGAGGGGATTGTCGAGGAAATCAAGCCCATTGTGGCTGAGGGATCTAGCGATTCTGGGGCGCTGGATAATGCTTTGGAGTTGATGGTCCGGGCCGGACACCCCACGACCCAAGCCATGATGGTGTTGGTGCCGGAAGCCTATTGCAACCAGCCCGAACTGAATGGCCATCCCGAAATTGCTGACTTCTACGAGTTTTTTGGCGGAATACAAGAGCCTTGGGACGGTCCTGCCCTGATTGTGTTTAGTGATGGGACGACAGTCGGGGCTGCGCTCGATCGCAACGGGCTGCGCCCCGCCCGCTATGTGATTACCTGCGACGGCCTGATTTTGGTGGGGTCGGAAGCAGGCGTTGTCGAGATTGCTGAAGATAGTATTGTCGAGAAAGGTCGCCTCGGCCCCGGTCAGATGTTGGCGGTGGATCTTTCCAGCAACCAAGTACTGAAAAATTGGGACATCAAACAGCAGGTGGCGGCGCAGCATCCCTACGGTCAGTGGCTGCAAGAGTATCGGGTCGAACTGCAGTCCGCAGGGTTTGCGCCTGCAGCCGAACTGTCCGAACGGGAGCTCGTGCAAATGCAGACGGCCTTTGGCTTCTCGCTAGAAGATGTGGAGATGATCGTCGAAGCGATGGCGGCCAAAGGCAAAGAGCCCATCTTCTGCATGGGTGACGATGCGCCTCTGGCGATTCTTTCCCAACGTCCGCACCCCCTCTACGACTATTTCAAACAGCGGTTTGCCCAAGTCACGAACCCCCCCATCGACCCCCTGCGGGAAAGTCTGGTGATGTCCCTCGATGTGTATTTGGGTCGGAAGGGCAATCTGCTCGATCCGCAACCCCAGGCTGCTCGCCTACTGCATCTCAAGAGCCCGGTCATTAACGAAGCAGAGTTGCAGTCGCTCTCCAGCAGGGGATTCGCCACTGCAAAGCTGCCGATGGTGTTTGCGATCGCCGATGGCCCGACAGGATTGGAAAGAGCGGTGAAATCCCTCTGCGAGCGGGCGGAGGCCGCCGTGCGAGCGGGGGTCGAGATCCTGCATTTGAGCGATCGCGATCTGGATGCCGAACATGCCTTTATTCCTCCACTGCTGGCGGTTGGAGCCATCCACCACCACTTAATTCGCGCTGGCTTGCGGCTGCAAGCCTCGATTGTGGTGGAAACTGCCCAGTGTTGGAGCACCCATCACTACGCCTGCCTAATTGGCTACGGTGCCAGTGCTGTCTGTCCCTATCTGGCCTTCGAGACGGTGCGTCAGTGGTGGGGCAAAACGAAAACCCAAACCCAAATGTCAGAAGGCAAGCTAGAGCCGCAAACGCTTGAAGAGGTGCAGTTGCAATATCGGGCGGCAGTGGATCTGGGTTTGCTGAAAATTTTGTCGAAAATGGGCATCTCCCTGCTGACTAGCTATCAAGGGGCACAAATCTTCGAGGCGATTGGGCTCGATCGCAAGCTGGTCGATTTGGCCTTCTGCGGCACGGTCTCCCGCGTGGGGGGGCTGACCTTGCAGGATTTGGCTCAGGAGGTGATTGATTTCCACCAGCGGGCCTTCCCCGAGTTGCGGGGCAGCAAGCTAGAAAACTACGGCTTTATTCAATCGCGGCCTCGGGGAGAGCATCATATCAATAGCCCCTTGATGGCCAAGAAACTGCACAAAGCATTGCAGTCCGGCGAACCCGATCTGTACGAGATCTACCGCGCCAGCATTGCCGAACGCCCCCCCACAGCCCTGCGAGACTTATTGGAGTTCGACAGCGATCGCGAGTCCATCTCCATCGACGAGGTGGAGCCAGTTGAAGAGATCTTCAAGCGGTTTGCCACGGGCGGTATGTCGTTGGGTGCCCTCAGTCGAGAGGCCCACGAAACCTTGGCGATCGCCATGAACCGGATTGGCGGCAAGTCGAACTCGGGCGAAGGGGGGGAAGATCCCAGCCGCTTTATCGCCATTACTGATGTCAGCGCCGATGGGCGATCGACCGGTTTTCCCCATCTGAAAGGATTGCAGTCGGGGGACAGTGTCAGCTCTGCCATCAAGCAGGTGGCCTCGGGACGCTTTGGCGTCACCCCCGAATATCTGCTCAGTGCCCGACAAATTGAGATTAAAGTGGCTCAAGGGGCAAAACCCGGCGAAGGCGGTCAACTTCCCGGCCACAAGGTCAGTCCTTATATTGCCGGTCTGCGCCGCTCTAAACCTGGCGTCCCGCTAATTTCTCCTCCTCCCCATCACGATATTTATTCGATTGAAGATTTGGCTCAGCTGATCTTCGACCTGCACCAAATCAATCCCACCGCCAAGGTTTCTGTCAAATTGGTGGCAGAAATTGGTATTGGCACTGTTGCTGCAGGGGTGGCGAAAGCGAATGCCGACATCATCCAAATTTCCGGCCACGACGGCGGCACTGGAGCCTCCCCCCTCAGCTCGATCAAACACGCTGGCGGTCCTTGGGAATTGGGCATTACAGAGGTTCACCGCGCTCTGATGGATAACGGTTTGCGCGATCGTTCGATCTTGCGGGTGGATGGCGGCATTCGCAGCGGCTGGGAAGTGGTCGTGGCAGCTATGTTAGGAGCCGAGGAATTTGGCTTCGGGACTGTCGCGATGATTGCGACCGGCTGCATTATGGCCCGCGTCTGCCACACCAACAATTGCCCGGTGGGCGTCACGACCCAGCAGGAACGGCTGCGCAAGCGCTTCTCTGGCGTCCCTGGCGATGTGGTGACCTTCTTCACGTTTGTGGCCGAAGAGGTGCGTCAGATTTTGGCCCGCCTGGGCTATCGCTCCCTCAAACAAGTCATTGGCCGCGCCGATCTATTGAGCGCCCGCCAACAGGTTCGGCTCTCTAAAGTGAATGCACTCGATCTCGGTTGTTTGCTGAATCTGCCCGATACTCGGGACGACCGCAGTTGGTTGGATCGGGAAGACGTACACAGTAATGGGGCGGTGCTCGATGACGAGCTCTTGGAAAACCCCGAACTCAAGGTGGCGATCGAGCGCGTTGGCACCGCTCGCATCTATTCTCCAATCGCCAACACCGATCGCACGGTGGGCGCGCGCATTGCCGGTCAAATTGCCAAGCGCTACGGCAACGATAACTTTGCAGCCAAAGGTGGCCGCATTCACCTCCATTTCAGTGGCAGTGCCGGTCAGAGTTTTGGTGCCTTCACTTTGCCCGGGATGAGTTTGACGCTGGAGGGGGAGGCCAACGATTATGTCGGCAAAGGCATGAACGGTGGCGAGATCGCCATCCGCCCTCCCGTTTCTGCCCATCGCCCCCCAGAAGGCAACGTCATTATCGGCAACACCTGTCTGTATGGTGCAACAGGCGGTATTTTGCTGGCTAGCGGGCGGGCGGGCGAGCGCTTTGCCGTACGTAACTCGCAAGGAACTGCCGCGATCGAAGGGGCAGGAGATCACTGCTGCGAGTACATGACCGGCGGTCGCGTGGTTGTACTGGGCAAGGTGGGTCGCAATGTCGGTGCCGGGATGACGGGCGGTTTGGCTTACTTCCTCGACGAGGAAGGCAATTTTCCTGCCAAGGTGAATGGGGAGATCGTGCGCATTCAGCGGGTGCAAACCCCTGCGGCTGAAGCTGAGTTGCGGGATTTGATTGCCCTGCACCGCGATCGCACTGGCAGTCCTAAGGCAGCGCGCATTCTAGAAAATTGGGATGAGTACCTGCCTCAATTCTGGCAAGTGATTCCTCCCTCGGAAGACAATACCGAACTCACCCATTTACCCGCAGTTGCAGAAACGGCAGCGGTTCCTCAAGCTTAGATTTCCAGCTGAGGCTGGGTTGGAGGAATTGATTGCCCAACAGGGCGATCGCACTGTCAGTCTTTAGAGCGAGTCATTTGTAATGCGCGAGTGATGCTTTGGGGACAAAACAGAGATGGATCTTTGTGCCAGATAGGGTAGCTTGGCAACAATAGCACTCTAGATTGGCACTGCCATGACGAGATTGACTCAAAAACTGACATGTCTCTGTGCCCTCTTCGCCATCTCCACTTGGACCTTCTCCGCAAGCGCAGGAGCAACCGAATCTGACCTGTTGGAGCGGCTTGAATGCACTCAGCCAGGATTAGCGGAGTGTGTTGCCGCCAGCTCCGCCCCAATTGTTTTACCGGTAGTGTTTCATCTCAGCGGTTCCCAACGCTGGCAATCTCCCCACAGTCTGGTGGAAGTGATAGCCGAAACTCAGCGAATTTTGGACCAAGCCAAGATCGAGATTCAGCCCATCTTTGCTCAGTCCGAGCGGGAAACCGAGCATATTGATGTATACCTGGTACCGTTCATTCGGCGTTGGGGTCGCAGCTTGAATGGGGTGAGTTTTCGCCGGGGCGCTAGAGAAGTATTTGTGCGCGATGATGTCGCTTTGCACAAAGTTGACGATCGCCGTCCGCCAGCCCCTCTCTCGCTGCCACGGTATTGGCCGGGGGAGGTTTCGCATGACAGGATTGCGATCGATCGCGATCGTGTCGAGCAAGCCCGCACGATCGCCCACGAAATCGGCCATCAATTGGGGCTGGTCCACGTCCGGGACCCCAACAACTTACAAGCCAGCGGGACAACGGGCTGGATTTTAACCGATCGACAAATACAAACGATGCGGCAGTTTGCTAGGCAGAGAGGTAGCACAATAGCGCTCTCAGCCAGTTCATCAGTCAGGACTGATGCATCCCCCCATCGCTTCTAGAGTGCTCCCGCTGCCGTACAATCCAGCACCCCACCAATGTGACTGGTGATGTTGACAGCCCGCAAAACAGGGGCCCCGTTAGGACCGTAAGGGTAGTCGATCGCGCTCACGGCACCGTTCCCCTGCTTAAAAAACCAAAACGCCTCTGGCCCCAACCCCATCAAGCCGGACAAAATTCCCTTATTCACCGCATCGTGAGCCACCACTAGTGCCGTTGCGGTCTCGCTGTGCGCTCTAACCTGCTCCACCAGCTGCTGCCAAGCTGAGAGCGAGCGATCCCAGACCTGCTGCAGGTTTTCCCCCTCCGGCATCTGTACCTTTGCGGGGGTGGTTTGCCAAATGGGCAACTGGCCGGGAAAGTTAGCCTCGATCTCCTGTTCGAGCAAACCTTCCCAGAGCCCGTGGCTAATTTCTTGCAGAGCCTCCACCGGCTGCAGTTCTAGGGGGGTCGTTTGGGCACTGAGGTTTTCTTCGAGAACGATCTCAGCCGTCCTCCAGGGCCGCTTCAGGGGGCTGGAGAACGCCAAGTCTAAGGGTTGTTCCCGCAAGAAAGCCGCCGCCTGACGAGCCTGCAATTCGCCATTGTCGTTGAGGGGAATATCCCGCTGGCCCTGGAAGCGCTTTTGCCGATTCCATTCCGTTTCGCCGTGGCGTACCAATAATAGCCGGATGCCTCCTTTCGTGGGGGGCAGACAGTCGCCTAGATGACCGGTGAGATTGAGAGATTCCACCTGCGCTGTCGAGCCTAGGCCGTTGGCGAAGTTGAGCACGCTGATGGAGCAGTTATTCATGCCCAATTGGGCATAGGCGGTTTCGTCAAGGCCCAAGGCGGTTGCAATGAGAGCGCGATTGATACCGCTGTGGCCAACGACCAAAAAACTCTTGGGTTCGTCGCTGCCGATCGCTGTAGAGAGCGTACTCCACTCCCTAGATTGCAACAGTTGCCAAAACTCTCGTGCCTGCTGCCACAGATCGCGCAGGGGATAGCGATCGCCCAGGCGCAAGTCTTGGGGACGGCTGCGCCACAGTTGATAATCTGCGGGAAAGCGATCGCGAACGTCGTCAAACCTCAGTCCTTCCCAGTCATACAGCGCGATCTCGCGCAATAAAGGAGTGTCTTCAATCTGTAGGGGGGCAGATAGCGCAGTGGCAATGACATCGGTTGTCTGGCGAGCCCGCTGCAAAGGACTGGAAAAACAAGCTGAAAACGGAATCTCCCGCAGTGCCCGACCGACGCAATCGGCTTGCTCGCGGCCCCGCTGCGTCAGGACAGATCGATCGAGTCGCCCCTGAAAGCGTTGCTCGAGGTTGTACGTACTCTCCCCATGCCTCACAATGACGACGCGAATGGATTCCCCCATTGTTGCTCAACCCCAAAAACCAAGCAGATTGTATCCTGTCACCTGGACCAGCCGCTGTCGCGATTGCAGAAAAATCGCAGATCGAGGGGAGCGAGGGCGAGTGATGGGGTTGAATGTGAGCCTTTTCTCATTGCACTTGGCGATCGCTCGGGCTGAAATAGAGCTGAGAGCAATCAGCTATCTCGACTGGCGGCAGCGAGCGTATCAGAATCTCCAAAACAAATTTTGGGGGAAGCTGCGGTGCGGGACTATTGTTGTCGATCGCAAATAAGTGCTTGTGAGTTGTATCCGTTACCAATCAAGATAGAGATCGTTGGCACAAAAGTCTGGATGAAATTGCAGTGAGCATTCTGTGGGTGGCGATTGGCTTTGCTCTCTTGGTGGCGGGAGGGGAAGGGGTCGTGCGGGGTGCTGCTAGTTTGGCGCGCAAACTCTCGATTTCGCCCCTGATCATTGGGTTGACGGTGGTGGCCTTTGGCACTTCTTCGCCCGAACTAGGGGTCAGTATTTTGGCAGGACTGCAGGGGAAAGACGAGTTGGCGATCGCCAATGTCGTGGGCAGCAATATTTTTAATGTGCTCGTGGCGATCGGTGTCCCCGCTGCCATTACATCCATCAAAACCTCCATGAGTTTGCTATCGCGAGAATTACCAATTCTATTTACCGTGACCATCGTGGCGACGGCTCTGGCACGGATCGGCAACCAACTCAATCGCCCCGAAGCCGCTGTCTTGTGTTTGGGACTGATCTCGTTTATTAGCTATAGCTACTGGGCCGCCCGCGCCGAACCCGACCAAATTGTCGAGGAATACGACGAAGGCATTGGCCCCGAAACCCCCACGGGGCGATCGCTATTCATGGTGGCAGGAGGAATAGTTCTCTTAATGCTGGGGGCTCGTTTGGTGGTATTGGGAGCTTCGACGATCGCCGCCGCCTTGGGGGTGTCCCAAACCATTATTGGCTTGACCGTGGTGGCGACAGGAACCTCCTTGCCGGAGTTGATGACTTCAACGGTAGCAGCGATCAAAGGGGAGGGCGATATTGCGATCGGCAATGCTCTGGGCAGTAATATTTTTAATCTCTTGGGGATTTTGGGCATCGCCGGACTGATTCACCCCCTACAGGTGGCCCCCGATCTGGCCCGGTTTGATTTGCCCTGGATGGTGCTCACCACATTGCTGTTATTCCCTCTGGTCATGACCAACAAGCAAATTTCCCGCCTGGAAGGAACGGTCATGATTTTGCTGTATGTGGGATATGCCCTGTGGCTGATCGTGCGGGCTTTCGCTTAAGACTCGCGATCCCCTAGCGGAAACTGGCCCGTTCTGACCTCATCGCAAAATTGGGCGATCGCCTCAGCGACGATCTCTCGCAGGTTGACATAGGATTTGGCAAAGGGGGGCATGCGTTCGGTTAAGCCCAAGAGGTCGTGAGTTACTAAAATTTGGCCGTCACACCCCTCACCAGCACCGATACCGAAGGTCGGCACCACCAGTTGTTCGGAGATCGATCGGGCTAGATCTGCCGGGATATGTTCCAGAACGAGAGCAAAGATGCCGGCTTGCTGCAAGTCTTTAGCTTCGTGCAGGAGGCGATCGGCCGCCTCGCGAGTGGTGCCTTGTTGCCGAAAGCCACCCATTTGATGCACCGCCTGTGGCGTCAAGCCAATATGGCCCATGACCGGGATTCCCGCCTCTACTAACGCCGCCACAGTCTCCGCCATTGCCGGATAGCCCCCTTCCAGCTTGACGGCGGCAGCCCCTGCTTCTTTGAGCAATCGTCCTGCTGAATATAGGGCCTGTTCGCGGCTGACTTGGTAGGTCAAAAATGGCAGATCGGCCACTAAAAAGGCCCGCTCGACCGCCCGCTCGACTGCAGCACAGTGGTGGATTAATTCATCTAGTGTCAGCGGCAGAGTATTGGCATATCCCAATGCCGTCATGGCCAGACTGTCTCCCACCAACACGAGATCGATCTCGCTCCGATCGAGGAGCTGGGCGATCGTGTAGTCGGCTGCTGTCAAAGCAACTAGCCGCCGCCGAGCCTGTTTGGACTGCACAAAATGGTGAATCTGAATTTTGGCCATTGCACTGTTGCATCACCGTCTCGATCCTACTCGCATCGCACGCTCTTAAAAGATTGGGGTCAGCCAAAGCGTGTGATGCCTTGCATTGTGTAACGTCGGGATCGTCAAGCTCTTTGTAGGGATACTCGCACAAAAGCTCTCCTGACTAGCGATCGAAATCTCGTACAAAAAGCTCCTGCCTCAAGTAAGCTACCGACGGAGTCATCGGGGGCAGTTGAGTGGGATCTCTAAATCTAGTATCGAACGACCAGTTCCGAATCGGTTGCTGATAATACCAGAGAGAACCTTGTGTTTGCCGCCACGTACCATCAACGTGGTCGGGCTGTTTCAAACTGACGAAGGAAGTGAGAAGGGTCAGAGTCGCATCTGTCTCTATGGTATTGGAATTGCTATCCCAAACTTCGTGGAACCGGGGTAGGTTGTGCATGCCGCCGTTATAAGTTCCAGTATTCAATCCTCCTTCACCCCCGCCCGTACTCGTTGTGCCCGTGAGAATCGCTGTATGGATGGTTGTACTGGTTGCCAAGCGCTCTTCCCATGGACAGTTAGCATCGTTAGATGCCGTACAGGCCAAGCCAGTACCTGAATCATTAAAACCGTCTCCATCATTATCAAAATCACTCCAAGCATTGGACAGAACGTTGAGGGAGTCGGAGATGACGGCAGCAGGAATCCAATCGTTGGCTAATGCTGGAGAGTTGTAGTCTCCCTGGATGTAGACAGCTTGATCGGTAACCACCGTTAGCCCCTCAGGGGTAGGAGCACCAGCATTCGTACTGAGTAAAGTATCTCCGTTTAAGAGTCTCGTGCCGTAGTTATTAGCAGTATCGGAGTCGGGGCCGAGTACTGACAGGTAGAAAACTAACCCGTTCTGCGTATTGTCATCGAGGGAAAATCCAAAACTGCCAGTATTGTCGTCTATGCAGTTCAGTAACTCCACCATATCGATGTCGAGCATCTCAATCGCTGTATTTTCGCGCAGATTGAAGAAAGTTTCGTCGGCATGCATTGCCGCTGCATCGCACGCACCGCCATCGAGCAAGTTTGATAGAACAGTGTTAACCGTTCCACTCGGGTTTCTAACTTCAATTGTGGGAGTCGCGCCATTCAGATCCAACACCAGTCTTAAATCCGCTAAATCCCAATAAGGATTGCCCGCACCAACTTCAAATGTCTCGGCATCGGGAATATCTAATTCCTCCAATCCGAGCTGAATGCGATCGCCCCAAGCTTCGAGATCGGTCTGAGTGAATGGTGTATGGCTGTTACACGCGAGGGTGGCAGTTGTAGTGCCACTGGAGTTAGTGGCAATTGCAACCGAATTGTTATTGCAATTAAAGTTGTGCTTTCGACCTCTATAGAAATTTGATGCAGCCCCGTTATAATGTCCGATTGTTAGCTGACCTAAAAGTGTCAGTGTATCGCCCCCTTGGGCATTGAGAAATACATTACCATTCGAATGGATTGGGCCATTCAAGGTCATATCGGATCCAGGCGTAATCTCGAGATCTTTATCGTAGAACGCCATAAACTGAAACATCGGAACCCTTCGACTCCGAAAAATCATGCCCAGGATTGCTTGGGGCCGATTCGCATCCAAACGATACGATGTCGCTGACGACATATAGCGAAACTCTTGTGCGTCCAAACCTTCAAAGGGATCGCCATCGGGAATCGTTACATTTGTAAATTCAATAAAGGCAAGACCGGTATCCACCGAATAGTCTTGAAAGGAGTAAGTATCGCATTGAAAATCTCCAGTACCAGTATTGCCGTTGCGACAGGGATACGAACCATCACTGATATCTGGGGACGTCCCGCTCGGGGTATTGAAATCATCAAATAGAGCGCGAATATTGCTAGCTCGCAAGTTCAATCCCGCTTCAGCGGCAAAGAAACCTGAGCTGCCCTCTTCTGCACTTCCTGCGGTGAGTGCTTCGTATTTTGTAATCGTGGCATATGCAGCAAGAATCATCGATAGAACAACCGCAACACTCATCGCTAGCATCAGTGCATAGCCACGATCGCGCCGCCTGGGTCGGCTCAAAATTGATAGTAAATACTTGGCTATGGAAACTGACTGTTGTTGGGATTTCATATTTTTTCCTATTACTTCATAGCGCGGAGAGTACCGAAGAAAGGGCAAGTTTCACTTGCAGTCAATGGTTAATTTAAGATAAAAGATAGGACGTTCCTTGGCAAGAAACTTGACGTCAATGTCTGCTCGATAGATTCAGTGGCAGAATAAGAAGTTTCGCCAGAAAGCGTGACATCGACTGAGGCAATTTTCGACCAATTATCCCCCGGACTGAACTGATTCACGACAGTACCGTCTTGCATCGTGACTGTAACCTGAAAGTCAGTAACGTTACCAGCCACGGGCTGAACGCCGCTAGTCTCCTCTGTATCAGTTATTTCGAGGACTAAATTGTTGCCATCGAGATAAAATTTTCGCTCTTCTAACAAAGCTAAAGAAGGTAGTTCGGTACCGCCAGTCGAATAGCTATTCGTCCAACCACTGGTGGTGCTGGTAATGGAGTAAGTCGATGGAGTGTCTGGATTTGCCGGAGTAGATTCAGGATTTCTGACCTCACCGGAATAAATAAAATACTCCCCATCGATAGGGCTATTATCGACATCAAAAATGAATGCTCTTGCTTGGTTTCCAGACAGGCTCGAACGCAGGTTTTGCCAGGCATAGATGTTATCCGGCCAAATTTCTGTCGGGTCTGCATCGCGAGCGACACGACTGCACTCATCTTGGACTGGGTTGGGAATTGCGATCGCAATATTGCTCGTGCCATTCGAAACATTAATGCATACGGGTAGAATCGTGTCTTCTAGACCGCGACGAAGTGTTAGTGTATCTCCATTCATCGGATCGTTTTGCACGATTAACACGGGAAAGTTGCGATCGGTGATATACTCACCCGCTTGTCGAATGTCGGAACCAATGATGTCTAGCGATGTTCTGAGATTTTGATTGGTATTGATTCTGGCATTGTCTTTCACGTAGAGATTTCGATTGAAAAAGACAACTGTAAATGCAAGACCCAGGGTAGTTGAAGCGACAACCAAACCCACTAACAATTCCACCAGAGTGTAGCCACTTTGCAGCAGAGTTTGCTTTGCAATCGGAGCTAATTTAGAGAGCGACTTCATATTCTTCAAACTCAAAGTACAACCAAGCATTCTTAAAAGTGAGTCGTGAGCTGAAGTGGTTTACAAATCTCGCAGATCGGAAAACACTGTTTCAGTCGAGAAAACAACATCGAGCCCGCCATTACCATTGTTATCCAAAACATCTATCAAGATGTGGCGAGTTTTAGGTTCGCTAGCACTGCAATAACTGGGATTGACATTAGGGCAATAAGTAACAATGACAGACCCCTGCTGTTGTAAATTCGCGTTGAAGTCTACGCATACGTAGTTATTATCTGGGTTGCAGATTTGGCGATCGCCGCCATTGGGTAAGTTTTCAACTGTTGCGAGACGCAGTCTATCCAAAACTTGCCGCGCAGATGCAACGGCATCGCCACTCAGTTCAGACTTTCGATTTTGCAGGGAAAATACCATAAATCCATTCGATACTCCAGTTAATGCGAGTAGCAGAATGACTGTGGCAACCATCACTTCTACCAAGCTAGAACCGCGTCTAGCTCGCTGGCTCTGTAGATATAACTGGTTGAATTTAGCTTTAGAAAACACGGTTGATTACCTTTTTATCCTCGAGGAACGATCGCTCCAAGTGAGACCGATCTCTATTTTCGTACTAATCATTTGAAATTTCACCGAACTGTTATTCGGCATTGAAAAACATGTACTTGAAGAAACGTGCATATGCTCCTAGGTTTATTGCAGGATGAATGTCAACTTCATTGCGCGAACAACCTCAATCTGAGTACACGGCTTCAACCGAGCCCCCCAAAAAGACAATAATCTCTGCTGTTCCTCCTCCTGATTCAGAATTAGTCAGAACAATCGGACTATCTCCCGCAGGCAGAGTACTCACAGTTCCTCTGCTGTTGAAGCAAAGTGTCCAACCTGTCGTGACACTGACAGGGTTGCTCAAGTCGATCGTTAGCTGATTGTCATTGGTCCAATCAGCTGAGTCAGCATCGCAAGAGATCGCATATTGAGCGGAAATTTGCGTTCCCGAAGTGGGTAAGAGGCGGTAAGCCGAGGTTGAAGACATCGCGCGGGCGCGAGCCAGCTTAAACTGGCTCGTCATTTCGCGGGCAGAAGCCTCCAGCGGGTTCCGCAGGTTATACATGCTGAAGCCCGCGATAGCGGTCGTAATACTGACGATTGCTGCAACTGCCATCAGTTCCAACATCGTTACTCCCCTACCTTCGCTAGATTTCCAGCGACAAGCGGAAGGCAACTTACACCGTTTGAAAACAGTTAACATGAGAAACTCTCAGTCCCTAAGTTCGTGGGCGAGCCATTTGAGATGGCGGATGGCGATAACAAAGCTCTAGGGGAGAGACGGTGCATCATATTTAACTTTTTGGCCATTGAGCTATTCCACCCCTGAGGCATGGATGAGATTATTCTGAGCTTACCCAGTTAGATGTATTTTTTTACTGAAATTGCACGTTTTTAGATCTGTCCTAAGAGGATATACTCAGGTACCTACACAAAGCCATGTAGAGTGTCATTTTATTTGCAATAAATTTTACTTTAATTGTGGCGATGCTCGCGGCTTAGAGCTGCTGGTCGAGTACGAGGAAAATTAGACATAGTGAAAATACTGAGCTGAAGGACGGCGTTACAGATGGCGCCCAGATATCTCGCATGCTTGTTTGATAAAGGGTTGAAACCCTGGAGTGTTGCCAAAAATGGAACTCTGGCTCGAGCCATTCTCCGTTCCCGATTGTGTTGACAGAACAGGAACGTCTCTCGACAATTCGCTTATGGACTTACTCAGGCCCGCCCATCGTGTTTGCCATTAGCCCGCACTATCACGAATTCACCAAGTACGCACCTGAAACATTGGCGCAGCAGAGTCGCCAGTTAGATTGGGATAACCAGCCCGAGCCGTTCAAAACCTATCCCATCGGCCAGCGATTGGAACTCAAGCCCCATCTCGCCCTCAATCCAGAGGTTGGCGAGCGGGGGCGAAGACTGTTACAGCGTATCTCTCGACTGCTGCTAATGAGCTATGGGGTGACGGCTCGAATTCCTCAAGCCGATCGCCAGCTCTATCTCAGAACGGCACCGTCAGCAGGGGGTCTCTATCCTGCCGAACTGTATCTCCTGTCTCGCGGTCTGGAGCAGTTACCTGCCGGTATCTATAACTATCAAGTGCGAGATCATTCCCTGTGGCGCTTTTGGGATGAGTGTAATTGGGTGCAACTGCAGCGCGCCTGTTTCTACCATCCGATGGTGGAGTACAGCCAAATTGTGCTAGTTGCCACGGCCATCTTTTTTCGCTCTGCATGGCGATACGAAGATCGCGCCTACCGTCGCGTCTGTTTGGATACGGGTCACCTGCTCGGCAATATTGAGTTGGCGGCCAACATGACGGGCTTTCGCATCGCCACCATCGGGGAATATCGCGATCGCGATATCGAACGACTGCTTTCCCTCGAAGGGCGCGAAGAAGCGCCCCTGTTGGTACTGCCCCTTCAGGATCTGCTGCAGGCTCCGATGGTGACTCGCTATCGCCTCCAGTGGGAGGGGGAGCGCCCCAAACCCGCTCCGACCCCCCCCGATATCCAGCGGGGAGAATGGCTGTCGTACCTGCACGAACACACCCGCATTGAAGCATCCGATCTGAACCCACGCATCTGGAGCCCCCTCCCCCCGCTGCCCCACGAGCAAGTGGAGCCCAGTCACGGGGATGACAGGCCCGACCTCAAACCCAACGGCGACAAATACAATTTTCCCTTTTGCGATCGCATCGAGACTGAAACAGACAGCATTCAGTGGGGGGAGATGCTGCAGGCTCTGGCGGAAATTATGTTGACGAGGCGATCGACTCGACAGTTCACAGGAGAAGGTATCTCTCAGCAAGAACTCTTGCAATTACTGGACTTCAGCTACCATTGCGAACACTATCGCCCGCAGGGTCTCGATCCGCTGCCAGACTCTTTAGACCTCTCGCTGGTGGAAACATTTGTGGCGATCGATCGCGTCTCGGGACTCGATCCGGGGTGCTACTACTATGCCCCTCAAGCTCAGGAACTGCGTCAAATTCGCTTCAAATCCTTTCGCCAAGAATTGCACTATCTCTGTTTGGGGCAAGACTTGGGTCGAGATGCAGCGGCGATCGTGTTCCACACTGCCGATCTCGATCGCGCCATTGCTCGGTACGGCGATCGCAGCTATCGCTATCTCCATCTCGATGCTGGGCGGCTGGGGCAACGGCTCAACTTAGCTGCCGTCCAGTTAGGCTTGGGGGTCAGTGGAATTGCAGGATTTTTCGACAACCTCGTCAACGAGGTTCTGGGGATACCGGCTGAAGAAGCGGTTCTCTATCTAACTGCCATCGGCCAGCCGCGATCGCCCGATGCTTAGCCCCGCCAATCTCTAGAAAGATGAAGCAATTTCGCGAATGAGGGGTAACCGGTTGGTGATGTAGGAATTGAGCGCAGAGGGCTCTAACTGGTCGAGATCGGGTTGACGCTTGCAGGCGTCAAGCAGAATGGGAACGAGTTGGTCGTCATCCTGGCGCGGCAATCCGCTCCAGTCGAGACTGTCGATCGTCCTCCAAAACTGGCGGATAGCAACAGGAGTCATACACTTCTCACCTTTAGGATCTTTTAACGTTTACACTATAATGCCCTGTGCCGCCAGCAACCGTGTCGGATGTAGCGAGTGTGATAACTCGACATAATCCGTAAGCTTTAGGGGTTTTTCGACAAATTAGGACTGTGGCAAGCTGACTTTGGGGAAAGGGCGAGGTGGCAGTAGCAGTGCAAGCGGGCTCCTGCGACTGCCAGTCGATAGCGGTGCTGGGAGCGTTGAGATTCAATGCACGGGAGTGGCACTTGCCGATTGCTCGAACAGGTTGAGAGGTAGAGCAGCTCCCAAGCCCGCTGCGATTTCTGCAGGAGCCACTTTCCCGTCGCCATCCACATCGAAGGCGTCAAACACGGCATCGGTCCCGCCCCATTCTTCGCGGGTAATAAACCCATCTTCGTCCATGTCATAAACCAGAAAGAGATCCTGTGCGGCATGGCTGACCGCGTCTCGTTCCTCTTCTAAACGAGTTAGCCGCACCTTCAAGAGCTCTTCCAAAACTTCCAGTGCTTTAGAAAACCCTTTAATCCCTTCAGCCAATTTCTCTGACGCCATTCGATTGTCAGCGTGCATGCGGTCGAAGTTCGCTTTATCCATCGGGATCTTCTCGATCTCGGCCTCTGCGGCTAACGCCGGGTCCAGTTTGCGGGGCAACTCCGCTTGCGTCGATCGCAATTGCTCCAACAACTTCGGCGAAATGGTCAGCAGGTCGCATCCGGCCAGTTCGCAAATCTCGCCAATATTCCTAAAGCTCGCCCCCATCACTTCAGTGGCATAGCCAAATTTCTTGTAATAGTTGTAGATCTCGGTTACCGACAGTACGCCAGGATCTTCTGTGGAGGGATAGCTGTCTCGCCCTGTATCCTTCTTATGCCAATCTAAAATGCGGCCCACAAATGGCGAAATTAGCGTTACCCCTGCTTCGGCGCAAGCCACCGCCTGATGGAGGCCAAACAGGAGAGTTAAGTTGCAATGGATGCCTTCTGTTTCCAAAATTTCGGCGGCGCGGATGCC
Source organism: Synechococcus sp. PCC 7336 (assembly GCF_000332275.1). NCBI lineage: Bacteria > Bacillati > Cyanobacteriota > Cyanophyceae > Synechococcales > Synechococcaceae > Synechococcus > Synechococcus sp. PCC 7336. The sequence goes on along the minus strand of NZ_CM001776.1, from coordinate 4,331,764 downwards.
CTCCCAGGTGGAGGCTATCTTAATTAAGATGCGATCGCGGGAGACTCCTGCTGCTTCGTAGGCAGAAATCAAAAACCGAGCTTTCTCGAGGGTGGCTTCTGTGTCGTAAGACAGCCGCGCATCCACTTCTGTCGAGACGCGCCCCGGCACAATCTGCAAAATTTTGAGGCCGAATGCCACCGCAAGGCGATCGAACGCGAGGGCAACCACATCGGCGGGCGAGGCATCGGCCCCCAGTTCGGCGCTGGCCTGTTTGAGGGTGTCGTCCACAATCTCGCGATACTCGGGCATCTGAGCCGCTGCACCAATCAGAGACGGGTTAGTGGTGGCATCCCGTGGCGTGAACTGTTCGATCGCCTGTATGTCGCCCGTATCGGCGACAACGACGGTGACCTCTTTGAGTCGATCCAGTAACGTAGGCATCTGTTTGGGCTCCTCAAATAGTGCCGGGAGAATCTATTACAGTTCTATCGATGAAATCGCCGATTGCGACCATCGATCGGGATAGTTTTAGTGTTGCGGCAATATTGAAGCCGCGAGATCGCCCGCGACCGTGATTGCCAGCAGCCTAACAAGGCTCTGAAGGGGCCGTCATGATTCCAGTCTGTATTTGCACAGGTTTCATTTGAGTGGGGTAAATTCGCTTGCTTCAGCTATGATGCCAGCACGACAGACTTCCGGCCTCGCTTGTGTTGCTCCAACGCCTCTCCAGATCTCTGCGCTCCAGATATTGCTTTCGCTCGCTCGCGTTCGTCGGAATGCTCTGGGGGTTGCTGCTCATCCCTCCATTGCCCTCCCCCAATCCACCCGGTCAACCGGAGACATTCTCCCCCGAGCGCAGCGAGCGGCTCTATCCGGCCTGGGCCGTAGATGTGGGCAGGCGTATGCGCACCTTACGATTGGGGGTGCCAACCGTCGATCGAGTCGTTCTGGTACCCGATACGGCCACATTCTTAGAGGCAATCGAACAGTGGAGTCTCGCGGGGCGATGGCCCATCTTAATCGAGGACGATCGCTATACCCCCTTATTCCTACAGCGGTTTCAACCCGCCGAAATCATTCGCTTGCCTGCCGCCGAAACCCCTGTACCCAGCGGGTCCGCATTGCCAGCTCGCCTCCGACAAGCCGCCGCCACCGCCTGGAATGCAGCCGATACCGACAGTCTGTATCGGCAGTGGGGAAGCCTGCACTGGAGGCCACCAGGGGCGGTAGTGGCGATCGCAGGCGATCCCGCTTGGCCGGCAGCCCTTGCCTTGGCTGCCGATCGGGGACAGCCACTGCTGTTTTTGGAGGGGAATTATCGCAGACATGGCGATCGCCTGTTAGCTCGCCAGTGGCAAGCCTTAACTGCTGAAGTGGAAGCCAAAGTAGCGGCAACGGGGTTTTCGTATGGAGACTTGGGCGATGCAATCGAGACGGTCACTCTGGTGGGGGATGTGCCCGTGAAGTATGCGCCGGATGTGGGAGCCGAGCCCAGGTCGGTGACCGATGGGTTGGCTCGCTTCCCAACAGGACAGAGATGGGCGGTGGCAAGCGCGATTGCCGGTGGGAGCGAGCGGTCGCTGTATCAAGCAATGGCCGCTATTTTTTTGGCTCGGGAGACAGCACTGCTGTACGACAGCTATGGGGCGGGGGAACCTTGGCAGGTTTACGAGCTAGAAACCTCAGCTCGCCAATTAGCTCGAGCGGGGATAGAGACTCAATTGGTGCAGCGACCTGAAGCCACGCGATCGGGGTGGTTGGAGTTGGGGGCAGAGCCTTTGGGGTTCGATCTGATGTGGATGAATTCCCTGGGTGGCCCCCACAGTTTCGATGTGGGGGGCGAGCGAGCGGCGGTGCAAGATATTCCCAGTTTAGAAGTGCCGCTGGCCATTTATTTGATTCACAGTTTCTCGGCTGCCGATCCCGAGGATGGCAATACTGTGGCAGGGCGGTGGCTGGAGAATGGAGCTTATTTCTATGTCGGTAGCGTCCACGAACCGTTTTTGTCCGCATTTGTACCCCCGAAGATCGCGATCGATCGCCTTCTGAGGGGAATTCCTCTGGCGATCGCCTCTCGCTGGCTCGATTCTCGACCCTGGAGAGTGACCGCGATTGGCGATCCGTTGATGGGGTTGGTGTCGAGGCGAGCGCGCCTAGCCCCCGCTCACTCGCCCTATCCCGCGATCGAGGCAAGCACACAAGGCCAGTCCTAAATCCAAACCAGATTGTCTAGCCCTTCAAAAAGTCCACCAGCACCGTTAACTTCTGCCAAGCTGCGCCACTGGCCAAGATCGCCTGCGCTCGCTCGATCCCTTCCCCCCAATTTTCCACTACGCCCGCCACCCATAGGGCTAGAGCTGTATTGAGAGCAACTACCTGGGTCTGTGGGGCCGTTGCCTTGCCCTGCAAGACCGCCCGCAGAATGGCCGCATTGTGCTCCACCTCGCCCCCCTTCAAGTCGGCAAGCGTTGCTGGCGTCAATCCCAGCGCCTGCGGATCGATCGCGGCAGTCGTAACCGCACCGCCTGCGAGCAGAGCTAAATCGGTGGGTGCGCCCAAGCCCGCTTCGTCCAAGCCCTCGCGACCGTGGAGGGCGATCGCCCGCTGGCAGCCCAGCAACTGTAATGCTTCGGCGATCGTCATCACCAACTTGGGGCTGTATACCCCCACCACCTGACCGGTGGGTCCCAACGGATTCACCAGCGGTCCTAACAAATTGAAGATGGTGCGCACCTTCAGGGTTTTGCGGTAGGGCACCACTGCCTTCATGGCCGGGTGCCAGCCTGGAGCAAACAGAAAGGTAATGCCGACCGCTTCTACTGCCGCCCGAATGCGATCGCCGGGAGCCTGCAAATTCACCCCCAATGCTTCTAGGACATCGGCAGAGCCCACTTTGCTAGAGGCCGAACGGTTGCCGTGCTTGGCCACTGGGATGCCAGCCGCTGCGACCGCAAACGCCACCGCTGTCGAGATATTAAACGTCCCGGCTCCATCGCCACCCGTGCCGCAGGTATCGACTAAGACTGGCAAATCGAGTGGATCGCCCTTAGAGGCCCGCTGCAACACCCGCGCCATGCCCGCCAATTCCGCGGCAGTAACCCCTTTAGCTTGCAGTGCCGCCAATAACGCCCCCGACATCGCGTCAGCCACTTGGCCGGCCAGCCAGCCATTCATTAACTGCTCCGCCTGCCTCTCGGATAGCGACTCGCCATCTAACAACTGCTGCAGCACTTGAGGCCAAAGATCGGCGGTTGGGGCAGTGGCGGTCATGGCTCAGTCCGAGGGGTCGCACTTATTTTAGTCGGGCAGCGACCTCGTGGGACCACTATGTGAGCGGTTCTGCAGGTCGAGGGGATAGACCTTTCCGCCAATTACCAGAACGTGACCTATAATGAGAAGGTTCGCAAACTATCTTTACAGTCTTCATTGTGACAAGCAAGTTCGATCGTCAGTAGTTTGCGCGTTTTTATCTGTATATTTTCCCTGTTTGGAGGTTGATTCCATGACCATTGCAATGGGTCGCGGTCAAGTCAGCCGGGGCTGGTTCGACATCATGGACGACTGGCTCAAGCGGGACCGCTTCGTTTTCGTAGGCTGGTCCGGCTTGCTGCTTTTTCCCTGTGCGTTCCTGTCCATCGGCGGTTGGCTGACCGGTACAACGTTTGTAACTTCTTGGTACACCCACGGATTGGCGAGCTCCTATCTCGAAGGGGCGAACTTCCTGACGGTGGCCGTCTCCACCCCGGCTGAAAGCATGGGTCACTCCCTGCTGCTGCTGTGGGGCCCCGAAGCCCAAGGGGACTTCACCCGCTGGTGCCAAATCGGCGGTCTGTGGACCTTCGTCGCCTTGCACGGTGCTTTTGCCCTGATCGGCTTCATGCTGCGTCAGTTCGAGGTGGCTCGTTTGGTGGGGATTCGTCCCTATAACGCGATCGCCTTCTCCGCGCCGATTGCGGTGTTTGTGTCGGTGTTTTTGATGTACCCCTTGGGGCAAGCGGGCTGGTTTTTTGCCCCCAGCTTTGGGGTGGCGGCAATTTTCCGCTTCTTGCTGTTTTTGCAAGGGTTCCACAACTGGACGCTCAATCCCTTCCACATGATGGGGGTGGCCGGCGTGCTGGGGGGTGCGCTGCTGTGTGCCATTCACGGCGCGACGGTGGAGAACACCTTGTACGAAGATGAAGATTCGGCCAACACCTTCCGCGCCTTCGAGCCCACGCAGGCGGAAGAGACCTACTCGATGGTGACGGCGAACCGATTCTGGAGTCAGATTTTCGGGATTGCCTTTTCCAACAAGCGCTGGCTGCACTTTTTCATGCTGTTTGTGCCGGTGATGGGGTTGTGGATGGCGTCGATTGGCATTGTGGGTGTGGCCTTGAATCTGCGGGCATACGACTTTGTCAGCCAGGAGATTCGGGCGGCGGAAGACCCCGAGTTCGAGACGTTCTACACCAAGAACATCCTGCTCAATGAAGGGATTCGCGCTTGGATGGCTCCTCAGGACCAGCCTCAGCGCAACTATGTTTTCCCCGAAGAGGTTCTGCCTCGCGGTAACGCTCTGTAAGCTGAGAGAAAACTTAACCTTTGACGGTCGGGAGTCTTGCCTAGTGCGGGACTCCTGCTTTTTTTTTAAGCCAGACGACCGAGTTTTATCCCTCTAGGGATTGAGACTGTACCGAGAAGGAATGGCAGCGTGTTTCTAATGAGACGCCTAAGTTGGGGGACTGGCTTCTAGCCAATATGAAAGGTTTGGGGGAGATTGAGCTCCCCGACCGCGCCGACCTTCCCCGAGCAGTTCCTTTTGAAGAGGATGCACGATCGTAAACTGATAGTTTTGGGTAACACCTCTTGAGTATGGTGCAGGTCTTAGCCCAAGAGGCAGCAATTGAGAGAGGGGGACTGTGAGCCTTTACGCCGTGACAGCCAAATTTCCACACAGTTCGTTTGCCGGGACTGCCTCCATCATCTTTTTGGGGTGAGGTAAGTCGAGCTGCCCCATGAAGTCGATGAAGCCCGAGCGCGTGCGTCCGGCAAAGCGGGGGTTCCAGCGTTTTTCTTCGCCGATCGTGGAGCAAGTGTGGCCGCGATAGTCGTGGCCCGGATAAACGACGGTCTCCTCGGGCAATGCAAACAGCCGCTGCGTCACCGAATCGTAGAGAATGCCCGCATCGCCACTTTGGAAATCGGTGCGACCGCATCCCCGCACAAACAACGCATCTCCGGTCAGCAGGCGCTCTCCATTCACCCGATAAGCTAAATGGCTGTCGGTGTGGCCGGGAGTCGAGATCGCCTCAATCGCGATCGCTCCCACAGTTAACACTTCGCCATCTGAAATGTGGCGATCGGCGCAAGCGGCACTGGCTCCTGCAGGCACGCACCCCTGGCAACCTGTGGTTTGGCGCAGGCGATCGGTGCCGGTGATGTGATCGGCGTGAATGTGAGTTTCCAGACAGTAAAGCAGTGTTAGTGCCAGCTCTTTTAAGAGTTGGAGATCCCGCTCCACCTGCTCTAACACCGGATCGACCAACACCGCAGTTTTAGCATTGGGGTCGGCAATTAGATAAGTATAGGTACAGGTTTCGCGATCGAACATTTGACGAAATAACATGCTGTGGCCCTCCAGTTAGGCAGCAACAATAGAGCGGCGAACTTTGGCTGTACGGGATAGGTCAGGAGATTGAAACTAGCGCGAAGCAGAGGTTGACGATTGGCTGGGTGGGGGTTGAGTGGGCGAATGGGGACGAGTGGATATCCATCGATAGGTGAGAGAACCGGCGATCGCCGATAGCACGAAGATGGCCGGATTCCACATCCCCAATGTTAGAGCGGTAATGCCGGGGCCGGGGCAATAGCCTGCGATGCCCCAGCCAATGCCAAACAGTGCCGCCCCGACGAGCAAGGGGCGATCGATCGCAGTTTTAGTCGGCAAGAAAAAGCGATCGCCAAACCACGGCTGGGGCAGGCGAAGGACGAAGCGAAAGGCAACAAGCGTGACTCCCACCGCTCCACCCAGCACGAACAGGAGAGTTGGGTCCCACACTCCGGCAATGTCTAGAAAGCCCAGCACCCGCTCGCGGTCAATCATCTGAGACAGACCCAGTCCGAAGCCGAACAAGAGGCCGGATATCAATGCGATCGCTTTCTGTTTCACGAGTTTTCTCCTCCAGGGATGAGTGCTGCTTAAAGTCCAAACAGGTGCCGAATCGCAAATACTGTCATAAAACCCGTTGCCAAAAACGTGAGAACTGCAGCAAAGGAACGACTGGATAAACGCCCCAATCCGCAAACGCCGTGACCGCTGGTGCAGCCACTACCCATGCGGGTGCCCCAACCCACTAAAAAGCCCCCTAGCACCATGCTGGCGGGCACAAAACTCGATCGCGGCGTGGGTAGAGGGGCGATCGCATATTCGTATAGGGCTCCCCCCAGCAACATGCCGAGCAAGAAAATCCACCGCCAACTCTCGGCGGCTGAAAATTGAATTGCGCCGTTGAGAATACCGCTAATGCCAGCAATCCGTCCGTTAAAGGCAAACAGCACAGTAGCACTGATACCGATCGCAACTCCCCCCAGCAAAGCAGTGAACCAGTTAAACTCTGCCATCGATTACTCCACTACAGCCCTAAGTTCATTTTGGCGTTTTCGCCGGGGAGCGAGCCAATCGCCGCTTCGCTAAACTTTGGGCGTCAGAACCGGTGCTGTAAATCGGATAAATCTCCAGTCTGCCGCAACCAATCGGCAATGTCCCGAGCGGAAATGATGCCCTCTAAAGCCCCGTCAAGAATGACTAATACCCTCCCCACCTGCGACTCGTCCATTCTCTTCAACGTGTCGAGTATTTTTTCTTCGGGACGAACGACGACGGTGCGATCGAGGGGCTTCATGATGTCCCCCACTGTCAGCCGCTGCCACTGCTCTCGCGGCACCTGCTTCACCTGATTCAGCGTGACAATGCCGCAGGGATGGCCGCCTCGGAGGACGGGAAAAGAGTGATGGCGTCGGTGCAGAAAATACTCGTCCACCAATTGCTGGAGCGACAGATCGTGGGGGACGGTCTCTGGATGGCGCGTCATCACTTCCCAGGCTTGCACTCCAGCCAAACCCACTTGTAAGAGCTGCTGCTGGTAGCCTGCTTCAGCGGAGTTCTGCAAAAACATACCCATTAAGACAAACCACAGACCGTTGAAAATCAAGCCGCGCAACAGCAGTAATACCCCCAGAAAAACGATTGCGAATCCCAAAGCTTTACCGCTCGACGATGCAATTTGAGTCGCCCGAGTCTGGTTCCCCGTCCATTTCCAAACAATCGCGCGAAACAGGCGACCGCCATCTAAGGGGAAGCCGGGTAGGAGGTTAAAAATGCCGAGGGCTAGATTGATATAGGCCAGGTAGTTGGCGACCCCAGTCACGGCAATGCTCCAGCCAGCCATTCCCCCCACCCATGCAGTTAGGCCGGAGCAGAGGGCGATCGCAAAACTAGCGAGGGGACCGACCACCGCAATTTGAAACTCGTCTCCGGGGGTTTTCGCCTCGCGACTAATGCGGGCCACTCCGCCAAAAATGAATAGAGTAATTCCTTCAATGGGAATCCCTTTCGAGCGGGCGACCAGCGAATGAGACAGCTCGTGGAGCACCAAAGAAACAAAAAAGAGCAGGGTTCCTGCGAGCCCCATGGCTAAGTGAGTCCCGGCGGAGAGCTCTGGAAACTGCGTGGGGAACGCACCTGCGCTTAAGGTCCACAGGATTAGAAAGAAGATAACAAACCAAGAGGCGTCAATTCGAACCTCAAAGCCCCAAATAGAACCGAGTCGAAACCCCTGCACGATTACCTCGTTTGCGATATTGCGCGATCGCGGATTTAGAATGTGTCTATGAACAGTTGAGCCAAGCGCAATGACTAGATTTCTCCAATCGCTAGCCAGAGATTCAGGTTTCTGGCGGGATGAGCATCTCACAAATAGCTTTACTATTATAGTGCAGCACTTGCTAAGCCACCTGTCTTTTAGTTCAGTCGGATATAAATCGAAAGATTGAGATTATACTGACTTGAAATATTTCACAGCAACTTTCATCAAATAAGCCAGTGCAGTCATCATATAGATTCAGTTTGACTCATCTGATTATTAACGCTGTTGTTGGCTGCATTCGCCCCCTAAATCCCCCATTCTGGGGGACTTGAGCACAGTTCCAGTTGAGGGTTGGGAGGCGGGGAAGGCGATGGAGATCGGGATGATTAAAGTTGTAGAACGAAGCCAATAGACTCTCGCAAGTCCCCCACTGGTGGGGGATTTAGGGGGCCGATCGCAATAGTTCTCTCATGCCGATCGAATAGCCGTTCAAACTCTCTTCGAATCCTATAGAAAATTAAATTCTATTTTTGCTACAAGAGTGCAGCGCTTAAATCTTAGCTTTATTTTTGTGTCGCAATCCCTCTGTTGGCAGATCGTAATTCATAAGATCGGCATGTAGGAGTGCAACGCTAGCAGAGAATTGCTGCCGATTGAACTAACTTAACTATACCTTTATGGAGGTGGTTGAGTTGCTAACTGGGCAAACGATTCGACAACGGCGATCGGGGTCTGCGGCGATCGGAGCACAGTTGACCGATCGCTAGCGGTAAAACTGTACGACAGCTTCGACTAAGCCATTGAGGGTGTATTCGCTCGCGCAAATGTCGGTGCGGCCTAACAGATCGTCGCAAGTTTCAGCAGTTTTGGGACCAATGGCGGCAATTTTGGCGCGATCGAGCAGGTTGAAATCAAACTCCTCATTCGTCAACAATTGGTGGAAGTGAAGAACAGTTTTGGAGCTGGCGAAGGTGAGCACGTCCACTTGCTGGTGTTGCAGGAGGGCGAGGACCGCCGGATCGATGCGATCGGGACAGCGGGATTGGTAAGCAGCGACTTCGGCGACTTGCGCGCCGCGAGCGGCGAGATCGCGGATGAGGGTGGCCCGCCCGCCCGATTCGACGCGGGGGAAGAGAATGCGATCGCCGCCAGACAGAGGCAGTGTCTCCGCAAGCGCATCGGCGACAAACTCTGGGGGAATAAAATCGGGGCGAATGCCATATTCCTGCAAAACCTCAGCAGTTTTTCGACCCACAACGGCGACTTTGACTGAGTGCAGGGCGCGACTGTCCAACTCTGTTGCTTGCAATCGCTCGAAGAACGCACGCACCCCATTTCCAGACGCCAGCACCAGCCAGCCAAACGCGGACAACTGGGCGATCGCCTCATCTAATGGTCCGAGATCGGACGGAGGCACAATTTCTAAAGTGGGCATGTCTGCCACCACTGCCCCCAAATCCTGCAGTTGCCGGACAAGTGCGCCCGATTGAGCATTAGCCCGCGTGACAACAACAGTTTTGCCTGCCAGAGGGGTTTTGCCTGTCATGTGGATGTCATCCCTCAATCGAACAGTTTCTCCCACCACTATCACAGCAGGGGACAGTGGAGCCGCTAGCGATGCCATTTGGCGGGCAAACGAAGCCAATTCCCCCGTCCAAACCTGTTGCTCGGGGCGTCCGGCGTGGCGGACTAAGGCGATCGCCGTGGCGGGATCTTTACCGGCAGCCACGAGGCGATCGCACAGTTGAGCTAAACCCCGCGTCCCCATCAAAAACACCACAGTGTCCAATTGGGCGAGTGCTCCCCAAGGGAGGGCATCCAGATCGTGGGCAGTCGCGACGGTCACCGATCGACTCAAAGTTTTTTCAGTCAGAGGAATACCCGCCATCAGCGACCCAGAGATCGCCGCAGAAATCCCCGGCACAATCTCGCAAGCACATCCCGCCGCTCGCAGCGCCCGCACTTCCTCCACCAACCGTCCAAACATGCCCGGATCGCCCGATTTCAGCCGCACGACCCGCAGACCTGCCCGCGCCCGACTGACGGCGAGGCGATCGATCTCCGCCTGTTTCGTGCTGGGCCGACCGCCCCGCTTGCCCGCTCGAATCAGTTCGCAATGGTCGGGCAACGCCGCCAAAACTTGCGGTCCCACCAGATCGTCCGCGATCGCCACCTCAGCCCGTTGCAGGATCTCCCAAGCCCGCAGCGTCAGGGTATCCAATCCCCCCAAGCCAGTACCGACCAGATAGACTTTGCCTGCGCTAGCGCGATTGCCCATCCTTTACCCAGAGATCCACAACAACAGTCCAATCGCCACCGTCACCGCCGCAAATAAGCCATAACTCAGGGGTCGTCGCTCGGCAATGTGCAGTTGGTGCAGGGGTTTGAGCCAGCTCATGCCGAATGTGTCGACAAACCGATCGAGGGCTGTGCGCATGGGATAGGCATAGAGCGATCCCGTATCTTCGAGCAGCACCCAAAACACCAATAACGTGGTGTAGGCCCACAGTGCAGCGGAAACAATGAGCGAAATTGCAACGAGCAAGTGAGAAATCAGCATAGGCGGAGATCGGGCGGCAGGAGATGACTGGGTCTTGGCAAGATATTCTCGTTCCCTCGTTCTCGGTACCCTAACAAAGCGCGAGTAACTGTGGAACATTATGCCGATTTTTGTCCCCATGCAGCTCTCCGAGCAAACATCCATGGCTGGCTCCGGTGACGGAGGGGAGGTTGCCGGGGATTTGGTGCAGTCGCAGGTAGGCGAGGACGGCAAAGGCGATCGCCTCTTTGAGATCGGGGTCGAGGCCCAGCTCGGCGGTGGTGACGACAGGGATGGGGTCGAGATGGTCTTGCAACCGCTGCACGAGATAGGGATTGCGGATACCGCCACCGCATAAGGCAACCCGATCGGGAGGGGCGGGTAAAAAGCGGCGGTAGCTATCGGCGATCGAAACGGCGGTGAGTTCGGTCAGGGTAGCCATGATGTCGCAGTCCGAGAGTCCTGCTGCGGCGCAGTCTGCCAAGCAGCGTTCCAGATAAGCGGCGGAAAACAGTTCGCGGCCTGTGGATTTGGGGGGACGTTGCTGGAAGAATTCCCCTTCGAGCCATTCGTCGACCAAGGGGTGATGGGGGGTGCCGCTGGCGGCCCAACGACCGTCTTTGTCGTAGCTCAGCTTGCCGCCACTGAGTCGGCAAGCGGCAAGATCGATTGGCAGGTTGCCGGGGCCGGTATCCCAACCGACAACTGCCTCTGAGGATGAGAGGGGGGGCAGCAGGGTAACGTTGCCAATGCCGCCAATATTTTGAATGCAGCGACGTTCGCGCTCGTGCCGCAGCAGCAGGGCATCGATGCGGGGTACGAGGGGAGCCCCGTGACCGCCGAGGGCAATATCAGCAGCCCGGAAATTACTGACGGTGGGAATGCCGGTGAGGGCGGCGATCGCCTCGCCGCGACCCAATTGCAAGCTGTAGCCGAGGCGATCGCCCGAGGGCGGACGGTGAAATACGGTTTGACCGTGGGAGCCAATCGCGTCAATAGGACGGCCAGCCGCCACATCCGCGATCGCCGCTGCAAATGCTGCCGCAATGGCATCGTCCACCCGATTCAACTCCGGTAGAGTCAGAGCTTCTCCTCCAGCAATCTCTAAAATGCGCTGGCGCAGTTGAGGCGGGTAGGCGCGAGTTTTAGCCCCGAGCAACTGCACCTGCAAGGGTGCCCCTGCCTGCAGCGAAGGTTGAATCTCGACGCAGACCGCATCGATCGCATCCACCGAAGTGCCGCTCATCACCCCCACAATCCGCAGGGGACGGCAGTTGGCCCAGGTTCGGGGATGGCTCATATCAGACGGATCGGGGTTGAGGATTAACAATCCAGTTTATGTCCGATCGGGTTGGAATTCCCTCAGTCCTAAAATTGCACCCAGATTGAGAGAAACCATTGCGGTATTGCCAAGTGGCAAAACTTGGCAACATCCCCTCGCGATCGATCGCTATCACACAAAGATAAAATTGGCCCCAGTTAAGGCGGTTACCCCCACAACCTGACCAATAATTTCATTGCCGCTAGCGAGAATGAAGGTGTCTCCAGTCCCTAGGGTGCTAATACCTGCAAACGTTGCCCCATTGACCTGGATTTGGTCGGCAGTTTCAAAGCCTTGGATAATGGCTCGATCGCCGAAGCCCAATCCAACACCACCCGGATCGCCACCGGTATAGAAGGCTCCACTGGCATCGCCCAGAACATAGACATCTGGGCTGGGGGGAGCTCCAACCGCCGGTTCAGCCAAAACGGTCTCTGGAACGCCGTCAGCCGGAGAAAAATCGAGGAATAGGCCGCCAATTAAGGTGTCTACCTCGCCGACCTGGGTGCCACCCCCATTGAGGGTGTCGCTGCCAAAGCCGCCCACCAGGGTGTCATTGCCCGTGCCGCCAGAGATACTGTCATTGCCTGAGGGAAAATCGGTCTGAGATAGAGCGAAATCGCTGTCGCTACCATCGAGGAAATCGTTACCGCTCCCTCCTGCAATCGTGTCGGAACCGCCGCGACCGAAAACCGTATCGTTGCCGTTGCCCGCCACGATGTCGTTGTTTTGGCCATCGCCAACGATCGTGTCTCCAAAGGCCGAGCCGATTACGTTCTCGACGTTGGTAATGGTATCAATATCGCCAAAGCCGTCAATGGCGGCATTGTTGGTTAAGTCTACAAAGACGCCAGACGGGTCATTGTCATAGCGAACGGTATCGGTGCCATCGCCCCCATCAATGGTGTCAGCTCCCGATCCCCCTTCCAAGAGATCGCCACCCCCCAAGCCACTGAGAGAATCGTTACCGGCACCGCCATCGAGGGTATCCGACCCTTCGCCCCCCGTGAGGGTATCGTCTCCATCGGTGCCGACTTGGTTGCTGATAAACCCACTGGCATCGAAACCGGTGATTCCCACTAACTGAGCAATGATTTCAATGTCGCCGCCGCCGAGATTGATAAATAGGAAGGTATCTCCACTATCTTCGAAAGACCCCACAGCACTGGGCTGAGTCAGTTGAATGCTATCCACACCTGGCTGGTAGTCGAAAATAATGGCGCGATCGCCAATCCCCAAGTCACCCGCCCCAGCAGCATAGCGGAAACCCGTTTCGGTACCGAGGACAAATGTATCTGCATCTGCAGCCAGCCCGAGGCCGAGTTCATCTTCACTCAAGACAAATATGGGGGCGATCGCCGTTACGGCATCATCCGTGTCTGGATCCCCGTCTGGGTCCGGATCTACACCTCGAAAATAGACCAGTTGTCCGCCATAGAGGCTATCGATCTCTCCAGGCTGGGTGCCCCCTCCATCGAGCAGGTCGTTACCAAAGCCGCCAGTAATCGTATCATTGCCTTCATTGCCAAACAGCTCGTCATCGCCCCCCGAGAAAGAGGCGCTCAAGCTGGGGTCGAGTTCCCTGAGGGCGAAGCCAATGTCGTTCAGGTCGTCAAATGCACCAGTGCCATTACTATCGATGAACTCGCCGTCGCCCCCATCGATAATGTCATCGGCTAAGCCACCCCGAATCGTATCGGAACCACCGCCACCGGCAACATAGTCACTGCCCGATCCCGAAATGACTTCATCGTTGCCATCGACAACGGCCTCGTCCCGGTCTCCGAAAATCTCGTCATTGCCGCCACTGCCGAGAAAGAAATCATTGTCAGCTCCCCCCTCGATGACATCGCGATCGAGACCGCCAGAAATCTCGTCGTCGCCAGCCCCGCCATCGATCGAGTTTTGACCGAACGACTCAATAATTTGGTCGTTGCCATCCCCCCCATCGAGAACATCGTTGCCAAAACCACCCGTAATCAAATCTTCTCCAGCCCCCCCTGCGAGGCTATCCCCACCAATCACCTCTCGGGTGACAGGATCGCGACTATTGTTACCCCCAATCAGGGTATCGTTACCATCGCCGCCAATCAGCAAATCGTCGCCGTTGCCGCCATTCAGGATGTTATCTCCGCCACCCTCTGTCGCCGCCAGCGTATCGTCACCATCATTGCCAAATAGCTGGTTGCTACCCGGCCCGCTAATCAGCAGGTCATTGCCATCGTCACCTCTGAGTAAATCATCGCCATCGCCACTAGTGATTTCGTCATCGCCATCGCCACCTCTGAGCACGTCATCGCTATCGCCACCATCGAGGGTGTCATTGCCTTCATCGCCACCTAAGATGTCTTCTCCAGCCCCGCCAGTGATGCTATCGTCACCCTCGTCGCCAAACAGCAGATCGTCGCCGCCCAAGCCATCAATGGTGTCGTTATCCGGGCCACCTCTAAAAAAGTCACCCGCCTCAGTTCCGATGAATGTTTCTCCAGCTACTAATGCCTGAACGGCCGCAGTTTGCACAAAGTTTTGTGAAAGGTTAGACGTAGGGCTTGCGTCCTCTTCTTCCTCAGAGGAAGAGGGCTCAATGGTATTCTCGGCACTCTCTAGCGGGTCACGACTCGTTTGTGTCGTTGAGGTCTGCGTTGTTGTGGAGTCAGCTCCATTCTCAGCAGTGGGCTCAATACTGCCTTCCAACTCGTCGGTGGTTTCATTCGTGGTTTCGATGAGACTTGCTGCAATGGTGTCTCCAGCAACAGTCGTCTGCGTACTCGTTCTGCCTGTTCTAGTCCGACTCGTCCGCGTGCTCGTTCTGGGACTCGAACCCGAAATCCTAATCCTAGTGGCCATGACTATTATCTCCTAGCGCTTTTGCTAAACACTGAGTTCGATGCTGCGTTCTACCTCGATACCAATCTTTTCTAGTCAGCGATTGAGCGCCTAAACTCGCTTCGATCTCAGATTCTCAAAACATCAGTTTTATGTCTCGCCTTCAAGTCAGCAACACCTCTGACAGATATCCTTGAAGAAAAGTACTGGCTTCAAAAAATTTGTATTTTCCCTGCAGCGATGGTGGCTAGAGCTGACAGCTTCATCATCCGAACATGTGACTACCCCCTCACAGAAGAAACAGGTTACCGGGGCCAGACTCGGTGGGTCTAGCCAGAAGAGCATCCCTTTGAGGTCGAGTGCTTTTTACTCAACCACTCTGAAAATTTTTAGGTTTTTCAGAAGATTCATGTTGCCAAAATGGCAAGGCTTAACTTGTTTGCGATGGAGCTGATTCTTCACGCGCTCGCCCATCTGTGTCGCGTCGCTATACTGTAGGAACAGAGTACGGCAGCAAAATTGAGATGCGGTTGAACGCAACCGAGGAAAATCGAGATTCTCTAATGTTTTCAGAGGCAAGCCAGTATTATGCGATCGCATATCTGTGCAATGTCTACCTCGCTTCGAGGAGATTATCCCCAGATATAAGCGAGCCTGTAGTGTAGACATTTATGAAGTAAAAGCCCTCGAAGGCGCGATCGAAAATCGCATCTAATGATTAACAATTATGACCACATTGAATACAGCTATTGAGGAATGTGGTATGTTCTAGACGGTATGCTAATTTTGGGAGATGCATTGTACCAAAATAGCATGAGCGATCGTAGATCGCTGTAGTTTCAGTATCTAACAGACCTAAAATTGTTTGCCTTGCAGTTCGAGCATCCCAAGATAAAGTATAATAAATGCCTCTTTGGAGGCATCTCTAGTTAGTGCTTGTGGTGGCAGCGTAGATACTGAAATGCCTTTTGTCGAGCTAACTCTTGCTAGATTTTGAAAATACAATAGGTGCCTCAGGCAAGTGTATATGCTCTCGCATTGAGGATATGTGCTCGGCAAATCTCATCCCTTTGAATAGCACCTATCGAAAGTCAATGACATATATAGAGAAGTCGATCTGGCCGATGCTGGCTAAATTTTATATCTAACAGTTTCGGTCTCAGTCTGGGAAGGGAAAATCAGCTATGTTATCTGAAACTTTTTTTCTAGAACCTGTCCAACCCACAGCCCTTTTACCGCCGGTTTCTGTGGAGGCATTTGGCAGCCTCAACCTGTTCGACTTCAGTCAAGAAACGAGCGGGGGATGGGTTCCGGCTGAAGTCGATATGTTAGTCGAGGGCAGTGAAGCCATAACGGTCGGCAACTTCGATACCGTCTTAACAGAAGGGGCAACATTTACGAGTCTGGCGACCGAGCATTATTCAGCGGGCATCGAGGGAACATTTCTGGTTGACAGCGAACTCGATACCAGGACGATCGCCAATTTTGGAATTGCCTCGGGAGATACATTCTCGTTTGATTTCGATGCAGAGATCGATCTATTCGCCCAAGGGATGGATAACCCCGATGCCTTCTTCAGTCAGACGGAAGTCACCACAGCCTTTTTTCTGTTTGACACCACGGATAGTGCTAACCCTAACGTCCTCGATTACTTCATTCTGGATGCCTTTCTCGTCTCTCCGCTAGAGATTAGCGAGATCTCGCTCGATTTCAGCGAAAACATTAGCTTGATTAATGCTGGCGGTACCGCCTATGCCGACGGCACTACGAACATCGCTATGGGGTCTGCACTCGGGAGCTACGAGCGCAGCTTCAGCTCGAACACTCAGCTTTCGCTCGTTTCAATGAATTTGAGTAGCAATTATCTGTTTGGAGATGGCCTAATTGGCACATTGGGAGCAGATGTCATCTATGGCAGCATCTTTGGCGATTTCGCCTTGAGAGGGACCCAGGGTGACGATCGGATATATGCCAGTTTGGGTGACGATTATGTGAATGGCCTGCGCGGCAGCGACACGATTGAAGGGGGGGGAGGCAATGACGAACTCCACGGCAGCCTGGGCGATGATGCCATTCACGGCGGGCGAGGGGATGACGATATCTATGGTGGAGCCGGTAGCGACACGTTGGTTGGAGGCGACGGCGCAGACTACTTCATCTTTCCAGATAATAGCCTGCAGGAAGAAGATATAGATCGCATTAAAGATTTTGAGGTCGATCTCGATCGCATTGGCATCAGCACCACCGAACTGGAGGCCGCGTTTGGCGGGGCAGCTCCGCCTCAGATTTCTGAAGCAGAGTTGGTCGCAGCATGGTTCGCACAGTTGAACGCCGATGGCCGCATTGAGGATACAGCGGAAGGCGTCCAGATCGATCTGTTTGAAGGCGGATCGATCTTTCTGCAAGATGTGACCCTCGCTCAGCTCGATGCGAATGACTTTTTTGCCGCCACCGCAGACAATCTCGATCGCCTCGATTTGCCCAGACGCACCCCTCTAGAAATAGAGCGGCGCAACAATATTGACGAGATCGTTGCGGCGATCGACTTTAGCAACAATGTCTCCCAACTCGACATCGCCGTGGATGCGATTGGAGAGGAAACTCTAATCGATACATCGAATGCAGTGCTAACGGTGGCAGATTCATTCATCAGTGTCACTGGCGCGATCGTGGTTGCTGTCGATACTAAGGAAGAGGCTTGAAATAAGCAGAAACAGGAAAGCCATTCAGTGTAAAAACAGTAGCAGCTTGTTTGAGCTGAATGCACGAACTAAAGTTAAAATTTAGATCGATTGCCAAGATTTTTAAGCATCGATTGGATAGTCTATATTGCCTGGTCCGCGATAATGGTTGAGCTCAAATAATTAAAAATTATGACCGTGTCGAAGGTGGGAATTTAACTACAAACTTTCCATTATAGATTGCTGCAAAATGCGCATTAGCTTTATATATAATTTGTCAAAAATATTCAATTTTCTTTAGCTTTGACGCCATACAATCCACGCGCAATGTATGAATAGTCATTGCACTTTTTAAAAGCCAACCCTAAATCCCAGACTCCCCGTTGTAAAACGTTCGCCCAAAGATTCGCACTGCTAAGCCAAGAATAGCCCTGCTATTGAGATTTGTGACACCACCTAAACAACCCTCTATGCTTTGGATCTATATTATACCTTAAATATATATTGGGAGCCAAAAAAATGTCTTTATAGTATCTGACAGAACCAGTCTTGTTTCTATTACTGTACAAGATTCCCCAAAAGTGTAATAATTAGTCTAATAGAGGGGTTATCTTGTCGACATCCATAGCCACCGACGTAGGTACTGAAAACATATTTTGTTGCAGTCCAATCTTGCCGGACTGTAACAGCCAATAGGCTCTCCGGTCGAGCTTTTTTGCTTTCGTATTGGGGATGTTTGGCAAGCTAAATGCACGCCTTTGGATGGCACATACAGACAAGCTAATCCAGTTAATATTGGCCAAGTTTTATACTAAATATAATTTCGGTCTGGAGAGGGAAAATCAATCATGTCATCTGAAACTTTTTTTTTGTCCCCTGTCTTACCTGTCAGTTCGGAATCGAGTTCTGACGAGGTATTTGGAGGTCTCAGTCTGTTTGACTTCAGCCAAGAAGCGACAGGAGGATGGGTGCCAACCGAAGTCAATATGTTGGTCGCGGGGACTGAAGCCTTAGCTATTGGCAGTCTCGATACTTTCTTAACAGAAGGGCCAACATTTGCCAGTCTGGTGACCGATCGCTTTTCAGCCGGTATAGAGGGGACGTTTCTGGTCGATAGCGAACTCGATACCAGAACGATCTCTAATTTTGAGATTGCCCCCGGCATGACATTCTCATTTGATTTCGACGCAGAAATCGATCTGTTCGCGCAGGGAGCTGAGAACCCCGATGCCTACTTCAGCCAGACGGAACTAACCACTGCCTTTTTTGTAGTGGATACCGCAGATAGCGCCAATCCTAACGTCCTCGATTACTTCATTTTGGATAGCTTTCTCGTCTCTCCTCTGGAGATTAGCGAGATCGAGATCGAGTTCAGCGATAACATCAGCTTGATTGCCCTCGATGGCGGCGCAGATGCCGAGGGCAGCACCAATGCTGCAACGGGGTTCGCATTCGGGACCTACGAGCGTACCTTCGATTCGGGCGCAGAGATTTCGCTCGTTTCAGTTAACTTGAGTAGCAATTATCTGCTGGGAGACGCTCTGATTGGCGCATTGGGCGATGACGTTATCTATGGCAGTATTTTTGGCGATTTTGCCCTCAGAGGCACCCAGGGCGATGACAAGATATATGCCAGCCTGGGGGACGATTTTGTGAATGGCCTGCGCGGCAATGACACGATTGAGGGAGGAGGGGGCAATGACGAGCTCTACGGCAGCCTGGGCAATGATGCCATCCACGGCGGCTGGGGAGACGACAATCTTGACGGCGGTGCTGGCAGAGACTTTTTAGTGGGGGGAGACGGCAGCGACTATTTTATTTTTGCGGATGACAGCTTGCAGGAAGAGGACGTTGATTTCGTTGGAGACTTTGAGGTCGGCCTCGATCGCATTGGCATCAGCGCTACCGAATTGCTGAGTGCGTTTGGCGATGATGTCCTGACTCAATTCTCTGACGATAGCGAGCTGGTTGCAGCCTGGTTCGAACAGTTGAACATTGATGGCCGCATCGATGATACGGCGGATGGCGTTCGGATCGACCTCTATGCGGGCGGCTATATTATTCTGCTCGGCTTAACCGTCAGTCAGTTGGATGCGGGCGACTTTTTTGCCGCCACTGCAGAAAACCTCGATCGCCTCGACCTGCCCAGACGCACCCCTCTAGAAATAGAGCGGCGCAACAATATTGACGAGATCGTCGCGACGACGGACTTTAACAGCAATGTCTCTCAGCTCGACATCCAGGCGGACGCGGTTGGAGAGGACACGTTTGTGGATTCGGAAAACGCAGTCCTGACGGTTGCAGATTCGTTTACCCTCGTGAATGGCTCGATCGAGGTTGCCACTGACACTGACGATATACCCGATCCCGAGCCAGAGTTGCCAAACATTGTTGACGGCACCAATGGGCCAGACGACATTAGCGGTACTCTCGGCATCGATATTATCGAAGCTCTCAATGGCAGTGACGTTGTGGATGGACGGGCTAGCCTCGATGTACAAGACGGCGGCAGAGGAAACGACACTATTCGGGGCCGTAGCGGTAACGATTTCATTTTCGGTGCCTCGGGCAATGACGACCTGAACGGCAACAGGGGCGACGATGTTATTAGCGGCGGTGCCGGCCGGGACACGATCGTAGGGGCATTTGGCAACGATACCCTCGCGGGGGGTGAGGGAGATGACGAGCTGAAGGGCAAAGCTGGCAACGACGATCTCAGTGGCGATCGCGGTAGAGACACGCTCTTCGGCGGTGGGGGCAACGACACCCTCGATGGCGGCGAGGGCCGTGACTTACTGAAAGGCAGAACTGATAGCGATCTGCTCTACGGCGGTGGCGATCGAGATAGTCTCTTGGGCGGTCAGGGGGATGACACCCTCGATGGCGGCGAGGGCAATGACTTGCTAGAAGGCAATGGCGGTAACGATCTGCTGCACGGCGGCGACGATCGAGATAGCCTCTTTGGCCATAGGGGAGATGACACCCTCGATGGCGGCGATGACAATGACTTGCTGCAAGGCAATAGCGGCAACGACACCCTGATTGGCGGCGATGGCAATGACACCTTAGTGGGGGGAATCGGCGATGACTTCCTGCGGGGTGGCTTCGGTAACGACAGCTTGAGCGGCAATGCTGGTTTTAATACCTTTGTGCTAGCAGAGGGAGAAGGACTCGATACTGTGACTGACTTTGAAGTTGGGATGGATAAGTTGGGTCTTGTAGACTTGGGCATCGGCGATGTGAGGGCGATCGGTGCTGGCGGGTTCGCTCTGATTCAGGTTATTGCCACGGGTGAAGATTTGGCGATTCTCTCTGGTGTGGCGGCCTCGAACATCACCGTGGCAGACTTTATGGTGTTGTAGCTCGTCTACTGGACAACCGCCCGACATCGGCCTTGCGCTACCAGCAGTGTTGGGATGCGCCCTCAAAGCCCGGTCGGTAACGTGTCTGCCACATTGACAATTTCCAGAGCAGCAGTTGATAGGTGACCTTCGATCGCAAAGGCCGAACCATCAATGGTTGAGACCCCATAGGGACCGAGGGTATTCACATCTGCAGTCAGCAGTGCCTGATTGCCCTCAATATCGGATGTTTCGGTAGTAGTATCGCTGGTAAATACAGGTTTTTCGAAGACAAGGTCGGGGTTGAAAGGACTCACTGGGTCAATAGAGGCATCTGCTTCAGCCTGAGTTTCCATGCCAACTCCCTCTGAACCTAAAGAGGAGTCTGAGGGAATGGCGGTATCGACTGGCCCCCCCTCTGTCTGAGTATGGTCGATCGCCGTCTCGTCGAATAAAGGATCGTCGATCGGTTCTTCGCTGAAGAGTGGATCGCTCGCTATGTCCTCCTCCCCAGCCAGAGTAGTATTTTCACTGTCCCCAATGTATTCACTAGTGTCTCGGGCATCTTCGCGAGTATCAAAAGCTGAAGACCTGATACTGCTAAGTCTGGTGACAGGTTCGAGATTATCAGCCATTTCTACCTCCAATTGATAACTTTTAAATAGCTGCTAGGCTGCGATTAGATCCTCCATCCGCAGAATATAAGGGCATTCATTCGAACATCAAAGTTAGGTGAAGAAATATAAGCCTAATACTGGTAATTTCTACTTTCCCTTAGAAGGAGAATTCTCGATTAAACAGGACAAGCTTTTGAAATAGCCCAAACACTTCTCCAAAAGCAGGGCTAAATCATCACCACAGACTTCTTGGCAGTCCACTCGTGTCTTGAAGTGAGTTGATAGCGACTTCTAAGCTATTTAAATCAATTAAAGCAATAATTTGGCGAGATCCACCACTCACTTAAACATACAAAACAATCAGCTTAAATGTCAAGTAGAAGCTCCTATAAATTCAAGTCACTGCAACGCTCTCCAAACCCAAATTCATGGCATCGATCGCGAACCCTAATCGATCGCGAACCCTAGCTGATGCAGGCAAGGGATGGGGGTCAGCTTTTTGGACTTTCCGATCCTTGGCATATCAGCACAGAATCCACATAGAAAACAGATCGCGTTAGCCTCCTACGCTTGGCTCACTGGAACCGGCTGACGATTGCGAGCGAGCTGCAGTCGGCGTTCTGACTGAGAGCTATGAAAGGATTTCCGAACAACCTGGCTGAGTAAGGATACGGTTTCTCGAACTGAGAAGTAAGAGGAGAACGCACGACTGTTCTCGTAGGTTTCAAAAATACTGACGAACAACCAGTCTTGTAAATTGTCACCAAATCGTTGAGTATCATATTGTGGATGAACAGGTAAAAATGGCTCTCCGATCGCGATCGACTTCCCCGATCCTAGGGTTCTCACCAAGGATTGAAGGATCTGGACGGCAATCTGTCGCTGTCCTAAATCCATTGCGACCCGAGCTAAGCTGCAACATCTTGCAAAAGTTGCTTTAGCAAGGACAGCTTGCTGAAGACATGCAAAAGCATGTTGTAAGGCTGCCAGTTTTTCGCCAGGGCCGATCTGCTCCGATCTGGCGAGAAGATAGCCATTGAGTCCCTCTAAGTAAACTTGACGGTCGGAATTAGAATTCGTAGAAAAATGCTGCCACTGACTGAGAAAAGGTTTTGCATAAGCCAATTCTGCGATCGCCTTCAACCAGTAGGACGGCTGCGGTGGCCTTGGCGGTTTTCGGAGTTCTCTAACCAGCAGCCCTCGTTCGGCTAACTGCTGCGCTCGATCCTCCTTGCAAGCAAATAGGTTCAGTTGGTAGCCGTCGACGGGCTGAGTCGAATCAAAAGGAGCTAAGAGTGTCAAGCCCGGAACGAAGGAGTAGGGTTCATAACCCAAGTTCTGAAACTGCTGAATGAGAGACAAATTGATGTGTCGGCCATGTTTGAGTTCAAACATGACTAGCGGAGAGTGCTTTGCAAAAAATTCTTGCCCACCTGCAAGTATCTTCGATTCTTCCCCCTCTGCATCGAGCTTGAGAAAATCGATTGCCCACCAGTCTTTGCGACCCAATTCTCCATCCAGGGTCAATAATTGAATTGTTTCTCGCTCTGTGTGGGTACTGCTTTGTTGTAAAGAATTCAGCTCGCTGTTGGCGGAAAGGAATAGGGTGGCTTCACCCTCGCGATCGGATAGACCTGCATTGACAACTTCTACTGTCGATAAAGAATTGGCTTTCACACCTTGCTGCAAGCGTTTGCACACCGAATGGGCGGGCTCATATGCGGTGACTTGCCCTTGTCCTTGTAGTAACTTAGCCATCGTTAAGGTGTAAACCCCATGATTGGCCCCAATGTCTACAACCTGCATCCCTGGCACAATCAGTCTGCGGATAAACGCCATCTCTGCTTCAAACCAATCCCCCTGTTCGAGCAAGACATAGGTCGTCAAGCTATTGAGATTGTCTTCAACGCAAACCTTGACGCCTCCCTCAATCTCAACGAAGCGTTGACCTGGCTCAACTGGTCCAATCGGCGATGTTGTCTCCAGAACAGCTCGAACTGTCTCTGTTGACGGAGTGACAGCAAACGCCCTCGGCTGTTCTCCCCGCTGCCAAATCGATCGCATTTGCGTATAGGCTGCTTCGATATTGCGCCTTATTCGATCGCGATCGAATAAGGGCTCGCTTAAACGATTCTGGGCCAGCTTTCGTTTAATTTCCCACAGCACATCGGGTTGAGTTGCCAGCTTCAGCGCCAGCGCCTCGTAATCTTCCAGGGTGTACGTCACGAGCTCTGACAGGCCAATTGTCTGAAGCAAACTCCCAGCTACCCGCGAGGCAAAGCTCCGCCCAGCACAAGTCAGCACGGGCAAGCCCGCCCACAACGCATCGCTGGCGGTCGAGTGGGCATTGTAGGGGAAGCAATCTAAAAACAAATCTGCTAATTGATGGCGGGCTAAGTGGTCCGACAACTGGTCTAGACGCGGCGCAAACACCAATCGGTCAGGGACGATGCCCCGACCCTCGGCCTCCTTCCGCAAGTTTGCTTTGGCCCCTGACTGGCCCTGTTTCAACCACAACACACTGCCGGGAACTGCACCGAGCAGGCGCATCCAGACATCGAACAATGCTGGTGAAATCTTATATGAGTTATTAAAGCTGCAGAACACGAAACCATCATCGGGCAGGCCAAACTCAGTCCGCGACAACATGCGTTCGGCGATCGCCTGCGTACTGTCATGGCCCAGATAGCAGTCGGGTAAATGCACCAGCTTTTCGGTGAAGTAGGGCTGTTGCTCTGCAGGTACAACGAACGGATCGACCAGAATATAGTCAATGAAGTCTGTTCCCATTGTGGCGGGATAGCCGAGATAGTTAACCTGAATGGGAGCAGGGCGATAGGAGAGGATCTGTGCCCGACAATTTCCGGTATAGCCAGTAAGGTCGACGGCAATATCGATCTCCAGATCCCGGATCGATTGTGCTGCCTCGCGGTAAGACATCTGAGAGACATCTATGAAACGATCGAATGCTCGAACCAATCGCTGGCGCATTGGGCTGGCATCTTCGGGACCGAAAGAGATTGCCACCAGTTCGAACCGAGACCGGTCGTGCCGCTCGAATAACTCCACGATCGCGCGAGCCACGGGATGCTCGCGGTAGTCCCCCGATAAATAGGCAAGACGGATTTTGTCATGCGCGTACCGCTCGCCATTCCACAAGGGCGAACGAGAAATGCCGATGCTGTTGGCGCAGAATTGTTGGGCTGCGCTCAAGTGCACTGCTGGGTCATCGCTGACTGCCAACATTGCGAAGGGAGACGCTGCTGCCCATTGCTCTAATTGGGATGCTGCGACAAGGGATTGTTCCTGCACTGATAGTCCATCCCAACCGAACATCCCCCGCCGCGCCAAGACGTATTCGATTAGAACTTCTGCACAATCGGGCTGGAGTTGGAGAGCTCGTTGGTAACAGACAATCGCTGCTTCAAACTTTCCTTGCTGTCTGAAGGTATTACCCAGGCTGGCGTGAGCTTGGTAAAAGTCCGGTTGGAGCTGGATGACTCGCCGATAGGACGCGATCGCTGCTTCAAACTTCCCTTGCGCTTGATAGGCGGTGCCGAGGTTGTTGTAGGCTTGGTGGAATTCGGGCTGGAGCTGGAGAGTTCGTTGGTAACAGACAATCGCTGCTTCAAACTTCCCTTGCTGTTTCAAAGCATTACCCAAGTTGTAATGGGTTCGATCGCAGTCGGGCCGGAGCTGGATCGCTCGTCGATAACAAGTAATAGCCTCGTCTAATTCCCCTTGCTGTTTATAGGCGTGACCCAGGCTGGCGTAGGCTTCATAAAAGTTGGGCTGGATCTGAAGAGCTCGTTGGCAGGAGGCGATGGCCTCCGCTGAGTTGCGTTGCGCGAGAAAGGCAGCACCCAGTTTGTAGTGGGTATCGGCATTATTAGGTTGAAGGTCACTCGCTTTTTGATAACACTCGATTGCTTCAGCCCACCTCTGTTGCTGCGCGTAGACTGCACCGAGGTTGAGGTAATAATTAGGAACTTTTGGATTTAGCTCAATGGCACGGCTAATCTTTTCAATCGCAATGGGATATTGCTTCTGTTGGCCGGCAATGGCCCCCAGCAGATTCCAGGCATGAGAACGATCGGGTTGCCATTGCAGCACCTGCTGCAAACAAGCTTCCGCTTCTGATAACTTTCCGGCATGACAGTGCCGCACGCCTAATTCGAGCTGCTCTTTGATGCGATCGGACGCTATCTGCTCGGATGCTCTAGCTCCTTTAGCAGGCTCGGGTTGATGCTGGGGGGCGGACCCGTTTGGGGAGGGATTTGACTGGGTTTTCTCTGGAACAGCTTGACTTGTTTCTGTTGGCGGGGTGACGGCAAATGCTCTTGGCTGTTCTCCCTCTTGCCAGAGCGATCGCATTTGCTGGTAGGCCGCCTCGATATTGCGCCGGAAGCGATCGCGATCGAATAATGGCGAGTTCGAGCGATTCCGGGCCAGCTTCTGCTGAATCTCCCCCAGCACATTTGGCTGCATTGCCAGCTTCAGTGCCAGCGCTTCGTAATCTTTCAGGCTATACGTCACGAGCTCGGGCAGGCCGATGGTCTGGAGCAAGCTACCGGCCACCCGCGAGGCAAAGCTCCGCCCAGCACAAGTCAGCACGGGCAAGCCCGCCCACAACGCATCGCTGGCTGTTGAGTGGGCGTTGTAGGGGAAACAATCCAAAAATAAATCTGCCAATCTTTGGCGAGCTAAGTGATCTGACAGCTTGTCCAGACGCGGCGCAAATACCAATCGGCTGGGGTCGACCCCCCGGAGCTCAGCCTCCTTACGCAGATTCTCTTCCGCTCCAGGCTTTCCTTGTTTCAACCACAGCACGCTGTCGGGAACCGCATCCAGCAGGCGCATCCAGATATCGAACAAGGTAGGTGTGATTTTATATAAGCCATTAAAGCTACAGAACACGAATCCATGCTCGGGCAGGCCACATTCTGCCCGCGACGGCGTACTATCGGCGATCGCCTGCGTACTGTCATGGCCCAGATAGCAGTCGGGCAAATGCACCAACTTTTCGGTGAAGTAGGGCTGCTGCTCTGCTGGCACAACAAACGGATCGACCAAAATATAGTCGATGAAGTCTGCTCCCATAGTGGTGGGATAGCCGAGATAGTTGACCTGAACGGGCGCGGGACGATGGGCTAGAATTTGCGCCCGACAGTTTCCGGTATACCCGGTGAGATCGATGGCAATGTCGATCTCCAGGTCCCGGATCGATTGCGCTGCTTCCAGGTAAGACATCTCGCGAACATCGATAAAGCGATCGAACGCTCGGATCAACCGCTGGCGCATTGGGCTGGCATCTTCGGGACCGAAAGAGATGGCCACAACCTCGAACCGAGACCGGTCGTGCCGCTCGAATAGTTCTGCCATCACATTGGCCACGGGATGCTCGTGGTAATCGGCTGACAGGTAGGCAAGGCGGATCTTGTCATGCGCGTACTGCTCGCCATTCCACAAGGGTGAAAACGAACTACCGATATAGTTGGCACAGAAGCTTTGGGCCGCAGTCAAATGGATGGCTGGATCGTCGTCGATTGCCAGTAAGGGAAAGGGAGGTTCTGCCCAATCTTCCGATTGGGAAGCGACAACAAACGATTGTTCCTTCGGTGCAAGTTCATCCCAACTACAGATATTCCACTTTGCGCAGATGTATTCACCGAGGACTGCAGGGCAATCGGGCTGGAGCTGCAGAGCTCGATGGTAACAGGCAATGGCTTCTTCTAACTTCCCTTGCTTCTTTAAGGCACCACCTAAACTGACATGGGCACGATGATAGTCCGGCTGGAGCTGGAGAGCCCGATGGTGGCAGGCAATGGCTTCTTCTAACTTCCCTTGCTTTTGATAGGTTGCGCCTAGATTGTTGTGGGCAGGGTAGAAATTTGGCTGGAGCTGGATGGCTTGTTGGTAGCAGGCAATGGCTTTTTCTAACTTCCCTTGCTGTTGATAGGCAGTCCCTAAGCTGTTATGGGCTTGGTAGTAGTCGGGCTGGAGCTGGATGGCGCGTTGGCATGAGGCGATTGCTTCTTCTAGTTTCCCTTGTTTTTTTAAAGCATTGCCTAGGTTGTTGTGGGCGTGGTGGTAGTTGGGTTGAAGCTGGATAGATCGTTGGTAACAGGCGATCGCTTCTTCTACCTTCCCTCGGTCTTGGTAGACATTGCCCAAATTGCTGTGGACTGGGTATGAGTCTGGCTGGAGCTGGAGGGCTTGTTGGTAGCAGTCAATAGCCTCGTCTAACTTTCCTTGACTGTGATAGATATGGCCGAGATTGTTATGGGCATCGAGGTGTTCGGGTTGAAGCTGGAGAGTTTGCTGAAAGTAGGGGATAGCTTCGTCTAATTTCCCTTGCTCTTTTAAGATGGCACCCAGGCTGGCCTGGACTCGATATAAGTCCGGCTGGAGCTGGAGAGCTCTTTGGTAATTGGCGACGGCCTCGTCTAATCTGCCTTGCAGTTTTGAAGCGTTACCCAGGTTAGCGTGGGCTAACGCTTCATTAGGTTGAAGGTGAATTGTTTTTTGATAGCACTCGATCGCTTCATTCCACTTTTGTTGCTGTACGTATATCGCACCGAGGGCACTGTGGAAGCTTGGTTCTTGTGGATTTAAATCAATGGCACGGTTAATCTGTTCAATCGCGGTTGAGTATTGTTTTTGCTGGGCCGCGATCGCACCTAGCTGGTACCATAAAACGGGGTTTTCAGGTTGCCACTGCAGGACCTGTTGGAAGCAAGCTTCTGCTTCTGATAACTTGCCAGATTGGTAGTACGCGGTACCTAATTTATACTGTCGCTTGATGCGATCGCCAGATACCTGTTTGGCTGCTCGAGCTCCTGCGGTTGATTTGGGCTGGTGCTTTGGTCCAAATCCCTTTGTAGGAGTCCCGTTCGCTCTCTTACCAGACTTACCCATGGCAGCTTAACTCCTCAGCTATTGCGATCGCATCTACTCCCACTTCCAGTCGAGATCGGAGAATATAAGCAGATCGGAAGTCGAGCTTTAAGCGCCGATTTTTCCCTAGGAATCGCTTACAGCCCATCGTCTTCGTTACGTTTTTTCTGATTCCAGCTTCACTTTTTTGCCACAACCATGATAGAACCAGCAACTCTTGCCGAACAGATTTCTTAGAGAATCTAAACATAAACATAATCACTACACTCTGTTCTTAAGACAGCGAGGAGGCATAGTATCTAGAACTCAATGACCAAGCTCAAATTCTCATAGAATTGAGGTTATGGAGAACTCATTGAGATCGACATAGGTGCCTGAGATAAATGCCTACTGCATCAAAAAAGAAGAGGCATCACAAAGAGTTTCAATCACTCCAAACAGGATGCCTCTTCATAATTTTCAGCTAACTGATACTCACATAAGTTACCTATGTGAATGGCCAGCATATACCGATCGTGGCGGTTGAAGATTAAGCAAATTCATGGAAGATTTCAGGTATGTCGAATGAGAATCCATAAGTACCTGAACCCACGGTCGCAATAATATCTTCTGCAGCAAAGTCCTTCGCGATGGTATATGTTGCTGCGCCGATTCGCAAGAATGCGTCTTCGTCGACCAATGTATTCGGATTATCTCCTCCTTCAACTAGAACGACACTCTTATCGCCGGTAACTCCATCGACTTCCACTTCGAAGATTGCCCCATCTGGAATGACTAGCTCCAATGCCAGACCACTAGCATCAAACTTAGAGGCTTCATCGCCAGGAATGGCTGCGACCTCGACACCCGCTCCAAATACTCCTAATTCAAATGCAGCTTCTTCACCCGATCCACCTGCTAGAGGAGCGTCGTTAAAGCCCGTATCGAGTTCGTAATTGAATGAGTTGCCGCCGGGGGTAACATCTGATACTCCCAGGGGATCCAAATCTAGATTGTCAAAATCTAGTCCTAGGGCTGGAAGAATGAGATCGGGAACCCCACCAGGGCCAGCTGCGATTGGCAGCGGATCGGGGTCTAAAAGACCGACTAAACCACCGAAAGTATTGCGGTCGTCGACATCCTCAAACTCGATGGTGAATGTAACGGTAGTGCTTGTGCCAGCAAAGTCTAACGTATTACCAACAACATCGAGGGCGCCACCTACAAACAATTTCTCATCGTCTTTAGGGGCGACCGCAGAGATAACCGAGAGGCTTACGCTGGAAAGCTCCCCATGAATCGACAGAACCGAAGAATCAACCTCAACTAGTGTATCGGTACCGATAGCTTCAGCATCGAGGGTTAGAGTGCTGATATTGCCATCAATATCGGCAAAAGCATCGATATCGATATCTGCATTGAAGTCTTTCTCAAATAGGATATCAGTATCAAAGGTGATTTCGTTGTTTACCGTGGAGTTAACAGTTTTGTCCACGAGGAAAGGGTTTTCGAAAGCCATGACTTTCTCCTTAAGTTTAAACTTTAACATCTACTGAAGAGCGAATTGAGAACCTGCGTGGAGGATATGTTCTGAGTACTGTTCAAATTTCCTCAACAGGGCACGAGATAGGGCCTATCTGCCAGCCTCAAACAGATCGCCCTAAATAACGATCCACGCAAAACTTCTTCAATTGAGTTCGGCGTTCACCTCTACCTCACTCCTGCAATAGCCCTAACGGCTAAAAAGCTTAACGTCAGGACTTGTCTTTTTCTGGATTCCAGAGAGTGCAGGCAATCGCTTTTTGTCTGTAGCCTCTAGCGATCGAGGAGCCAGTTGTACTGCAAAATTGAGATGTTTCTATTCAAGAGAGAACTAACCAAATCGACCCATCGAGCAAGGGTTCCTTGGGTATCGATGCCAGGAGATGTCTGGAAGGTAAAGTCACTGAGAAAAGTCCGAGCCCCACAGGACTTCATCCAAACCGATAAAGACTTCAGATTATCCTCCAACCTTCCAGACAGCCTGAATTTAGCCGATAAGCTTAAGGAGTGGGAGTCGTCGCAGCAGAGATCACGGACAGACTCAAGCTGGAGAGTTCTCCATGAATCGACAAGACGGAAGAATCAACTTCTACCAACGTATCCGAGCCAATGGCTTCAGCATCGAGGGTTAGAGTGGTGATATTGCCATCAATATCGGCATCAGCCACCACTAAAACATCAGTCGTAGAAATCTTGTCGAAGGTGATATCGGTGTCAAAGGTAATGACGTTGTTGACTGTCGAGTTGACTGTCTTATCTACTATGAATGGGCTTTCAAATAGACCGCCCTTCGCGTGAGAGGCATCGGCAGTCAATTCTTCCAGATAGTTTAGGTCTACGAGTTTCATGGTTCAATTCCTAATTCATCTAAGTACAATGCAACCTAAGTGCATATAGCTGTTGGCTGAGATCTCTCAGACTGTGCTTGAAAAGTCTTAGAGAAAATAGCTACCCCCACAGGCGACAGAAAAACAGATGAGAGAATGAAACCCTTGAGGGCTTCTACCCTTACTTACAGAGTTGGGGGTAGCAGGCAAACTTTTCAAATACACTCGCTAGATCTCGCTGATGTCAGTCAATTAAGGAGCGGGAGTTGTAGCAGCAGAGATCACGGACAGACTCAAGCTAGAGAGTTCTCCATGAATCGATAAGACGGAAGAATCAACCTCTACCAACGTATCCGAGCCAATGGCTTCAGCATCGAGGGTTAGAGTGGTAATATTGCCGTCAATATCGGCATTTGCTACCACAAGGACATCTGTCGTGGAGAACTTGTCGAAGGTGATATCGGTGTCAAAGGTGATAGTGTTGTTGACCGTCGAGTTAACAGTCTTGTCTACTTCGAACGGGTTCGTAAATAGACCGCCTTTCGCACGAGATGCATCTGAGGTCAAGACTTCCATGTAGTTCAGATCTGCGATTTTCATGATTAAATCCTTAACAATCTTGGGACATTAGCTCTTGTGTTATAGCTCTCAGTGAGCCACTGCTTAAAGATAGAGCTATAGACAAAGAACGTGTTGCCATTTTGGCACGAACTATTTTGTTAAAAAATATGTAAATCAGCATGAAAATTTATCAAAGATCTGCCAGTAAATTTCCCTCGGATACGATCGAAAGCATTGACATCAGTAGCCCTAGACCTGACAACATAGGTCTATCAGCCTGACTAGATACTCTTTTTGCAGTGTAATCGCAGATGATTGATACTTAGGCATAGTTAGCTGCTTTAAAGTGCTAGCCATACCTATATTTGTCAATTGCAGAGGAGCTTTTGTCTGACAAGAGATGGTATCGTCAAGAGATGGTATCGTCAAGAGATGGTATCGTCAAGAGATGGTATCGTAAGTCAAAGAGAATATATTCTTAGCATCTGACAAAGCAGATCTCACACTCTCTCGATCGCATCTTCTAAGATTTTCTTATATTTATGGGTGATGTATATATTCTTGCTAGAGCGATTCTGCTTTATTAAGCGATTATAGGTACGATAAGGAATATAGTGAAGCGGATTATAGCCACCAGACCTGAGCAGTAATACACAGGCCCATGAATATTTGCCTTCAGCGATCGCCCCGACAATCCGATCGAACTGTTCGGCTGTTATAGCATCACGAATATTATTGGGTGACGGACAATTCATTCTACTCACATCCCCTACGAGGAACCTAAGCATATCTCTGCAAAGTGACTGTCCTAAGCTACTACCGCCTTTCTCCCGATCCACTACCTCTGGTCCGTTACGTACGAAATCACACGATTCCAGTGTCACTCGCAGATAGCCTGAGTTGAAGAGTCAGCTACTGTAAACTCCAGGAAAATCAGCAGCACATCCTAACAACCTCCGCTATTTAGCTTATTTCGTTTATTGATATATCCTTGCCAATTTGGCAATGTCTTGCAAAGTTTTGTTAATACCTCATTCTAGCTTTAAGGCAAGCCTCAATTGAGGGTACAGCCTCCGACCCGTCTCGTATATAGAGAGGGAGCTGAGAATTAAATCTCGGCTTAGACTGCCATCTAATGCATTCCCTAGGCGATCGCCTGACAAACTCGTTGCAACGGGACTGATATCAATCCTCTACGAAACTGCGCTTAATACTTCGTCACTAGACACTGTTAGAAAGCTTGTCGCAGTAGACTAGGCAGAGTAAGTCCTAGAAGATTTAAGTTTAAGGTTTAGAGAGAGTCATGGGAGCAGCGGCGAAGGCAGTCAGCTGGAGGAAAACATCGTTATGCGATCGGAGATTCGGACAAACCGTATAGACTGACAGCGTCGGCCTCTCTGCTGTGGTTGGGGGGGTAAGGGGTAATCTCTTATAGCACCGCTTCCCAAGAAACATATGTGTTCCTACTTACGTAGCTCAGCTTCTGTGTATTGATTATGGTTGACCAACTGAACCTGTAGACTTAAACCCGAGTGGCGGTGTATTTCGAATGCTTGTATCGACAGATGCCAAACCAGTGGCGTTTTCACTTTCTATTGGGTCTCGCACGATTACAGCAGCAGATCTGCCAGAACTGCTGGAGCGCTATCAACTCATGCCGCAACTGCTGCGGGAGCTGATCGTTGACGAGGCGATCGCCGATATCCCCTGCGAAGCCGCAGAAATGGATGCCGCCTTTCAACAGCTTTGTCAGCGCCATCAGATCGGCAACGACGAAGAGGCTATCCAAGCCTGGCTACAGAAGCAGCATATTACCCTAGAACTTTTCAAAGCTCGTCTGGCCCGCTCGCTACGCATTGATAAATACAAAGAGGCCACTTGGGGGCCCAAGCTCAAAAGCATTTTCTTAGAGCGTAAAGCCCAATTCGACAAAGCCATTTACTCTCTCATCCGCACCCCAGACCCCTACGTCGCTCAAGAACTGTATTTTCGCCTGCAGGAAGACGAGCAATCTTTCGCTGCTCTGGCTGGGGAATACAGTCAGGGGCCAGAGGCTAAAACTGGCGGTATGGTGGGGCCGGTGCCGCTGGGCAACCTGCACCCAGCTTTAGTGCAAGTCCTCGCATCCAGCCAGCCGGGACAACTGATGTCCCCCCTCCATTTAGACAAATGGTATATTATTGTCCGACTGGAGCAGTTTTTGCCCGCCAAACTAGACGATGTGATGCAAAAAACCTTGCTCAAACAACTTTTCGACGACTGGCTTAAAGAACGAGTTGCTCTGGCGACTGTCCAGTCCAACGGGACATCTCCAGAGCCGCAAACCTAGATACTCAGATAAAAATAGCAATTAGACACTCTATCGATGACTACTACATTTACCACCGAAAGTTGGCTCGCTCAATTGGCCCCCTTCAATACCTTGCCTGCCGATGCCCTCGCCAAGTTGGGTCAGCAGGTGAAGTGGGTGCGCTATCGCATGGGTCAGCCCTTAGTTCCTAAAGATCGGCTGCCCGCTCAACTGTGCATCCTCTCGGAAGGACAAGCCCGCTGCATTGGCTACGAACCCGATACTGGCAAGCCCGTCTCTTTAGAGTCGACGAGCAGCGGCGAATTGCTCGGCTGGGTGGGGGTAGTGCGCGATCGCCCTTGCGAAACCGCGATCGCCTCCACTGAATGCACTGCAGCAGTATTCCCTGCCACGGCCTTCATCGACCTCGTCGAGCAATTTCCCACCATCGCCGCTTGGACTAACCGCCCGACTTTGGCAGAAGTCTTCGATGTGTTGGGTCAATACCTGCATTCGCGCCCCGACAGTACCGCGATTTTAGATGCTCAGTCGGCAGCCAACTTGCGGGAGCTGGCGCTGCAGGTTTGGCCCCAAACCCAAATGCACTTTTTAGAGACTGCCGCCGAAGTGCAGGATCTCGACGAAGATTATTTTTGGTTTGCCAGTAATGGCACTGCCGCTGGCACCCTGCTCGAAACTGAAGCAGATGTGGCCCGAGTGCTGGGGGCGTCTCCCGATCGGCTGCGGGCGATTGGTTTTCCAGCCTCCCTCTTTTTGACCGAAGCCACGCTCGCTCAAGCGGTGGCAAACTTTACCCCCTCTTCAACGGCGATCGCCCCAACGATCTCTTCTGCGACAATCCCGACAGTCGCCGACGATATCCCCTATGCTTCCACCTCCTTCGAAGCACTTCCGCAGGGCGATCGCCGTCGCCGTCAGCAGCAGCGCGAACAATTTCCCTTCGCGCGCGGGCGAGGCCCCATTGAAGGGCCGCTGGCCTGTTTTCGCATGTTGAGCCAGTATTTCAACCTGCCCTTCCGGCGAGACGTGGTGAAACGGGTCCTGGTCAACCAGCAGCAGCGCACGGGCAGCATTTCCTTGCAAGCCTGCGGCGCAATTGCCGAATTGGTCGGTCTCAAGGCCCAGCTTTTTGCCGCACCTCCGGCTGCCGTCGGCCAGCTCCCCACCCCTGCCTTGCTGCAGTGGCGCGAGCAGTTGGTGGTGCTGTTTGAGGCCAACCCTAAAGAACTCACCATTGCCATCCCCGAGCGGGGTATCCAATACATTACCCTCGATGACTTCGCGCAGTCTGTCGAGGGCGACATCGAAGTGGTGGCTCTGAAACAGACAGAGCATACACCCCAACAGCGCTTCGGCCTGCAGTGGTTCTGGCCCTCGATTGTCAAACACCGTCGGGTGCTGATCGAGGTGCTGATTGCCTCCTTCTTCGTGCAGTTATTTGCACTGGCCAACCCCCTGATGGTGCAGGTGATCATCGATAAGGTGCTGGTGCAAAACAGCGTGGCCACTCTGAATGTATTGGGCAGCCTGCTGATTGTCATGGCCCTGTTCGAAAGCTTTCTCACCGCTATTCGCACGAACCTGTTTGCCGATACCACCAACCGCATCGATATGACCTTGGGGGCACAGGTGATCGACCACCTGCTGCACCTGCCCATGCGATATTTTGGCAGGCGTCCGGTGGGGGAATTGTCCACCCGCGTCAACGAACTGGAAAATATTCGCCAGTTTTTGACCGGTACGGCCCTGACCGTGGTGCTCGACGCGGTCTTCTCGGTCATCTACATTGCCGTCATGTTCCTCTATAGCTGGATCATGGCACTAGTGGCCCTATCGACCGTGCCACTGTTTGCGTTGCTTACCTTCATCGTGGCTCCCGTCATCCGGCAACAGGTGCGAGAAAAGGCGGAGCGCAACGCCCAGACCCAATCCTACTTAGTCGAGTCGGTGTCGGGGATCGAGACGGTCAAGGCTCAAAATATTGAACTGTCAGCCCGCTGGCAGTGGCAGCAGAAATATGCCCGCTATGTCAGTGCGGGCTTTAAAAAGACGATCACCTCCAGTGCTGCCAGCTCGATTCAGAATTTCCTCAACAAGCTGTCCGGCCTGATGCTGCTGTGGGTGGGGGCCTATCTAGTTTTGCAAGGGCAACTGACCCTCGGTCAACTGATTGCCTTTCGCATCATTGCCGGATATGTGACGCAACCCTTACTGCGGCTGCTCTCGCTGTGGCAAAACTTCCAAGAAACGGCCCTATCACTGGAACGACTGAGCGACATTCTCGACACCCCTCAAGAGGTGGAAGGGGACGATCGCAATCACATTCCCATGCCGCCGATCGCGGGCCGGGTCACCTACGAAAACATCAGTTTCCGCTTTAAAGACAACGGTCCGTTACAGCTCAAGGCGGTCAATCTCTCCTTTGAAGCCGGTCAGTTTGTGGGCATTGTGGGACAAAGCGGTTCGGGTAAAAGTACACTCATGAAGCTGCTCATGCGGCTATATCGGCCGTTAGAAGGGCGCATCACCATCGATCGCTACGATATCCACAAGGTGGAGCTGTACTCCTTGCGTCGACAGATCGGCATGGTGCTGCAAGATTCGCTACTGTTTGACGGTACGGTGCAGGAAAACATTGCCCTCACCAATCCCGATGCCCCCGTCGAAGAGATTATTGGGGCGGCCAAGGTGGCCGTTGCCCACGAGTTCATTATGGAGTTACCTCAGGGCTACAACACCCGCGTCGGGGAACGGGGATCGTCTCTATCGGGGGGGCAGCGACAGCGGATCGCGATCGCCCGCGTAATTTTGCAAAACCCCAATCTGCTGATTTTGGACGAAGCCACCAGCGCTCTCGACTACGATTCCGAGCGGAAAGTGTGTACCAATCTGCAGAGGACTTTCCGCGATCGCACCGTCTTCTTTATCACCCACCGCCTCAGCACGATTCGCCAAGCGGACATCATTATCATGATGGATAGCGGGATGGTCGCAGAGCAGGGCACCCACGATGAGTTGATGGAACTCCAGGGCCGCTACTATGCCCTCTACCAACAGCAAGAGGTGATGGAATAAGTTTTGCCCCAGACTACTCAATCTCAAACCCCACAGGAGAAGTATAATAAGTTTCGCATCTTGACGGGATATTCAGTGACTCAATGACCGATCGCATGAAAGGACAAGAGCGATGATTCGGGTACTAATTGCAGACGATCAGAAAACAGTGCGGCAGATGCTGCGGCTGTTTCTAGAGCGCGAACCAGATATCGAAGTCGTGGCCGTGGCTGCGGACGGACGGGATGCTCTGGACAAAATTGAAACCCTCCGGCCAGATGTGGCACTCGTGGATTTGGATATGCCGGAAATCTCCGGTCTAGAAGCGATCCGCACTGTCAAGCAAAGCTTCCCCGCCACCAATGTGCTGGCGATCTCCACCCACGATCGCGAGGATTATATCTCTCAAGTGCTGCAAGCTGGGGCGAAGGGCTACCTGCTCAAAACCACGCCAGCCGAAGAATTTACCAACGCCGTTCGTTCCGCCTATAAAGGCTACGTCCAACTCGGCCCCGGCTTGCTCGAAAAACTAGCGGCGGGCGATTCTCTCGCCCCCATGGGCGATTCCAGCGCCCTCGCTGTTGTCGATGCAGCAGCACTGGCGGCCAAGGCCCCCAGCACCAGCCTGGATCGATTCGACCAGCCAGTGGTGTTGCGCCAGTCTCCCGTCTGGTCCCGCTGGATTTTGCGGGCGATCGTGGGGATTGCCGCTGGAGGCATTCTCTGGGCCAGCTTCGCCAAAATTGAGTCGGCGGTTCCCGCTGCGGGCAAATTGGAACCCAGCGGCACCGTTCAAAATATTCAAGTGCCCGTGCCCGGAGTAGTAGAGCGGGTGTATGTGGAAGAAGGACAGACGGTCAAAGCGGGGGATCTGCTGGTGCGGTTGGATGCCACCGTGTCTACTTCCCAGCAAGAGTCTTTTTCTGAGGTCATGCACGGGCTAGAGCAAACCAACCAGGTCCTACAAGCATTATTAGCGGACACAACTGCCCAGCCCGATTGGACGTTCGAACAGCGATCGATGCTGATTGCCAGTCGGACGGAATTTCAGTCGAGGGTGTCGGCGGCCGAGTTGCAGGTCTTGCAACTGGAACAGCAGTTGGCTCAAAATGCCGTCCAACAGAAGAGCACCCGAGATATTCTGGCGATCCAAGAGCAGATTCTAAATGACATCAAACCCCTGTTCGAAGCAGGGGGGCTCTCTCGCATTCAGTATTTGCGCCAGCAGCAAGACGTACAGACCAACCAGGCAGAATTGGCCCGCCTGAATGAGGCCCAGGCAGAATTGCAATTTGCTATCGCCCAAGCTCGCCAGCAAGTGACCAATGCTCGATCCGAATTCCAGCGTGCTTGGCTGGAGCGCATGCGCGACAACGATCGTCAACTAACCGAACTCAGCAGCCAGCTCACGCAGGCCGAACAGAATATGGAATATGAAGAGGTGCGCGCCCCCATCGATGGTGCCGTCTTCGATTTGCAGGTGATCCGTCCCGGCGCGGTGGTCAACGCCAGCGAGCCGATTATGCAAATTGTCCCTAGCGATCGCTATGTTGCCCGCGTTTTCATCACAAACAGCGATATCGGGTTTGTCCATACAGGGATGCCGGTGGACGTTCGGGTCGATTCATTCCCCTTTAGCGAATTTGGCGATATCAAGGGCCAGCTCGTCCATATCGGCTCGGACGCCCTTCCCCCCGATGAAATTCGGCCCTTTTTCTCATTCCCAGCTGAAGTGGAACTGAACGAACAGGTACTGCAAGCCAACGGCAACCAGTTCGAATTGCAGTCGGGTATGTCTGTTACCGCCAACATCCGCCTGCGCAAGCGCACTGTTATGAGCATCTTCACCGATCTATTTTCCCGTCAGGTGGACAGTCTGCGAACTGTCCGATAAGCGCGATCGCCTCGACTCCGCCGACAGTATTGTCGAGAGAATGCCGGAGCATTCCATTTCAGTGTGTCAAGATTGAGCCCAATCTAAAAAATCTCATGATTCAGCCTTTTGATTGCAGTACCAGGAAGCATGAAGTAACAAAGTTTCTATATATCTCCCAGTAAAGAGCTTAATAATATATAAATAATCGAGATTATTGCCTTGGCTCGCTTGAATCGTTAATTTTATTAATTTTGCATTGATCGAATATTAGAAGGCTCTTATTATATAAGCGAACGCATGCCTATACGTAAGTAGAAAGATAGACCTGATTTCAAGGTATAGCCTTTCAGGGCAAGGCATAGTTGGCCAAATACCTTCTGCGATGGAGGTAGCTTTTGAACTTTAGGTGTCCCGAGCTAAAGAAATGTTCAACCTACAGGAAGCAACCTTCTTCCTGAGGGAGTGGTTCTCGCGATCGAGGCATTGAAAGTTCAGACAAAATGGCTTTTTCGAGCATGCTCTAGTCGTCGAGCGTTCAATTTTTTAGAGCGTTGAATTTATGAGTGACATAATGAGTTTTCCACCCTAGACATTTGCGATCGCTAGCTCGAATAGAGCTATTCGATCGCAGGTTATTACAGCAAAAAAATCGGATTTATCTTTCGATCCATCAGCTTACCTAAGACGTTAAATGGTAGCGAGATCGGAGATAAGACAGTTGTCTCGCGCTTAAATTGTGGCGAGAAGTACAGCAGTTTACTGAGTGATGAGCATAGGTATTGCAGTCTTATCTTCTTAAAAGAGAGAAGTGATACTCGATGTGCATTCCTGATTGCTGGCCGTACATCTAAACATTGTTAGAAAAATTGGGAAATACTGTGGTGAACCCAGGCACTCACTTAAAACCAGTCATTTTCTTTGAGAAATTTGACTCCCTCACAATCTCTAAAATCAGCGCACGCCTCGACACTCAGGACTTCGAGTTAGGGGAGCAAATCTTTGCATCGAGTTCGTCACCAGGGGATGAAGGGGAATTGTCTTCCGATCGCCCTCCTGACAGTCTCTACTTAGTTTGCGAAGGGCGGGTCAGGCTACTTTGCCAACAGAGCGATCGCCAAAGAGAAGCCACAGCAGCCGTTTTAGAAAGCGGCACGACATTTGGAGGCGATCGCCTCTTTTGTGCGACACTGATTCCCCACCGGGCGATCGCGGCGAGCAAGTGTCGAGTGGTTCGCATTCCGATGGCACAGCTCGATCGCCTGCAAGAACAGTTTCCGCAGTTGCAGAAAGGATTGCCCTATCAAGCAAAGCAGTTAGAGCGGTTACTGTTTCTAAAAAGCCTTTCCAACCTGCAGTCGATCCCCAGTAAAAAACTGCAAGCTCTTGCGAACTTATTAGCAGAAGGGCAGATCGAGGCTGGTCGAACTTTGGCCGAGGTCGCTCCCGCCAGTGAGGGCCGTTATTGGTTGAGGAAGGGACAGCTCGGCAGTCTGTCCCCCAATTCCCCATCAGAGCTACCGAGTGTGGGAGAGAGCTGGGGCTTTCCCAATACAGCTCCTGCCGATTGGATTGCCCGCACTGACCTGTTTATTTACAAGCTATCCAAAGAACACTGGGGGGCCTTAACTACTGCGATCCCAGCCCTAGCCAATGTCAGCTCGAAACCCGTGGGAGAGCTGCGCCAGCGCAACGGCAGTTCGTCCTCCCCCTCTGGAGCCCTAGCCGTCAGCAAATCATCTAGCTCGAGCTCCACCGCGATCGCGCGAACTCACAGTCAGGAGATCGCGACCGAGCCGACTCCCCCTTCCCATCAGCCCGAGCCGATTATCTTTCCCAAACCAGCCAACCGCCGCGTGTTGGACTTTTTGGAACGCTTTCCGTTTATCCAGCAACAGAGTTCTTCCGACTGTGGCGTCGCTTGCTTGGCCATGGTGTCCCTCTACTGGGGCAAGCGGTTTCCCCTCTACGTGCTGCGAGAGCGGGCCAATGTGGGCTTGGCCGGGGCCTCCTTGAGCAGTCTCGCTAAAGCTGCAGAAGGCATTGGATTTAACGCGCGACCCATCCGAGCGAGCCTGAACCGCCTCGTCGATCTCGAAAACCCCTGGATCGCCCACTGGGAGGGAAACCATTTCGTCGTTGTCTATCGCATCAGAGGCAATTCCGTCACGATCGCCGATCCCGCTCTCGGTCGCAAGGTCTTGTCTTTACAAGAATTCGAAGCGGGCTGGACGGGATACGCCCTGCTGCTCGATCCCACCAACCGCTTAAAAGACACTGAAATCAAGCAATCTTCACTGTGGAAATTTGCTAGCTCGCTCGCCCCCTTCCGCAACGTCATCGCCCAAGTGCTCGTCGCCTCTATCCTGATTCAAATATTTGCCCTGTGTACGCCGCTGTTCACGCAGGTCATTCTGGACAAGGTGGTGGTGCAAAAGAGTCAGGTCACCCTGAATGTTTTCGTGCTTGGCTTATTTATCTTCGGGCTGACGAACATTGCGCTGACAGCGTCCCGCAAGTACTTGATGAGCTATTTTTCCAACCATCTCAACCTGACGTTAATCGGCGCCTTCATCAACCATACGCTGCGGTTGCCGTTAAAGTTTTTCGAGTCGCGTCGGGTGGGGGATATCCTCACGCGGGTGTCCGAGAATAATAAAATCCAGCGATTTTTAATCCAGCAGGTAGTTCTGGCTTGGTTGGGCTTTCTGACTGGATTTGTCTATATGGGGTTGATGCTCTACTACAACACGCAGCTCACCCTATTGGTCATGGCAATGATCCCGATCATTGCGATCGTGACGCTCGCGGCGACCCCCTTCCTGCGCAGAATTTCGCGAGAGATTTTTAAAGAAGCCGCCGATCAGAATTCTGCCTTGGTAGAAATGATGACAGGAGTGTCCACCATCAAGGCAGCGGCTGCCGAGCGGGAAATGCGCTGGCGTTGGGAAGATCGCTTCACCCGCCTGCTGAATGCCCGCTTTAAAGGACAGAAATTCGGCATCGCTCTATCGACCATCGGCGGCACCATTAACTCGATTGGGAGTACGGCGCTGTTGTGGTACGGTGCCACTCTCGTGATTCAGGATCAACTCACCATCGGTCAATTTGTCGCCTTTAACATGATGATCGGTCGCGTCATCAGTCCGGCGCTGGCTCTGTCCAGCTTGTGGGACGAACTGCAGGAAGTCACGATCTCGGTGGAACGGCTGAACGATGTGTTCGAGACAGAGCCCGAAGAGAAGCCCCAGCATCAGATGCAGGTCATGCCGCAGATTAAAGGGGATGTTCGGTTTGAAGATATCACCTTTCGCTATGGCGAGGATGAAGAGCGTAACACGCTGCAAAATATTTCTTTTTCCGCTCAGACGGGACAAACCATCGCAATTGTGGGTCGCAGCGGTTCTGGCAAGACCACTCTAGTCAAGCTTTTACAGAGGATGTACCAGCCCAACACCGGGCGGATTTTAATTGACGACCACGATATCCGCCACG
The DNA here is from genome assembly GCF_000332275.1 of Synechococcus sp. PCC 7336. NCBI lineage: Bacteria > Bacillati > Cyanobacteriota > Cyanophyceae > Synechococcales > Synechococcaceae > Synechococcus > Synechococcus sp. PCC 7336. The sequence goes on along the minus strand of NZ_CM001776.1, from coordinate 4,290,074 downwards.
TTTCCCCTTACTCGCTGCGATCGCAGTTTGGCGTAGTACCGCAAGACTGTTTCTTATTTTCCGGCACAATTTCAGAAAACATCACATTGTTCCGCCCCGAATTTTCCTTAGAACAAGTGGTGGAAGTCGCAAAGTTAGCTGAGGCTCATGCCTTCATTCAAGCATTGCCATTGGGCTACAACACTAAAGTGGGAGAACGGGGGGCGACTCTCTCGGGCGGACAGCGGCAGCGAATCGCGATCGCCAGAGCGCTTTTGGGCGATCCCCGCATTCTCGTTCTCGATGAAGCGACCAGTTCTTTAGATACAGAATCGGAGCGCAGGTTTCAAGAAAATCTGTCACATATCAGTCGCGATCGGACAACCTTTATTATTGCCCACCGCCTTTCAACCGTTCGCAATGCCGATTGTATTCTCGTCATCGATCGAGGCATCTTGGTCGAACGAGGAAATCACGACGAACTCATTGCCCAAAAGGGACTTTACTATCAATTAGCTCAACAACAGCTCGATCTTTAATCGAGCCATTTTAAATTGAGTTTCAACAAAAATTCAGACACGCCAACCCATCATAAGTTCTACAGGAGAGGGTCATAAGGCCAAAAATCTTAAGATTTTTCAATGACGATCTGTAACTTTATGCGGATCCAACTCAGATCGTATTTTGCTCGCGATACCTAATTCCAAGAGGGCTTTCACTGAGGTAATTGAGTGGAAACAAACAAATAATCGTAGCGATCGTCCTTCAGATTTTGCCATTTCAGCAATAATTTTTATTGCACCGATCTACGTCAATATAATGAGGTTTACAGGTTTTACATGAATGATTATTGCCATCTCGTAAACTACTGTTTCGATATTGCCAAATTGGCACATACGAGATCTGTATGCTTGTAGAACTAAATATAGTGTGAGATTGTCAAAACCATTAATTAGAGGACAAATATTAATTAGAGAGCAAAGAGATAGCTTGCTTTGTTTGTCTTAAAAAGTATTGATGTAACGGTTCAATCTGCCTCTCATTTTAATAACTTCAGTCGATTGCTCGTCGTACCAGTAACTCTCTGATTCTGTTTCTGGGTCGTCGCTACTCATTGCTAGCTTTGCAAGAATACCTCACTGCTTACCATTTTGTATCGATCTCTAGAGTATGACTATGCAACAGCAAACTACACAGGTGTCTAATGAATGGGATGCTGACACCCGAGACAGCGAAGCATTAACAGTCCGAAACAATGAAGCGATCGCCGTTGCTACCCCCTCGACTGCCCTAGCAATACCCGATCCTTCTGCAGATATTCAATGGTGGAGTGAGTCACTCCAAACAGTGCTCGATCGCCCTCCGAGCGCGCTGCCGTTCCGCCTGATTGCGGGCGGAGTTGCCTTCTTCTGCATCTTTGGCATTTGGGCGGGCTTCGGGCGCATTGAAGAAGTTGGGCAGGCCCAAGGGACGTTAGTCCCAGAAGGGGAGGTGTTTAAAGTTCAACCCGCTGAAGCGGGCACAGTGGTCAATATTGCGGTTGAGGAAGGGGAGGAGGTCGATCGAGGCCAGTTGATTGCAGAGTTAGATAGCCTCGTGGCGACGACAGAGGTGGAACGATTGGAGGAAATGCTGGCCTCCTATCGACAGCAATTCGGCCAAAACCAGATCGCAATGGCAGAACTGGCCCGAGACACCCAGTCGCGGTTAGCGATCGCCAACGCAACCTTAGAGGCCCAGCAAGTGGTCATTGCCCAAAATCAGCGCGACATTGCGGCTAAGCAAGAGCTTCTCTCCTTACTAGACATCGAAATTGTCGCCCACACAGATCGGCTGGAAAATTTGCGCCCCTACGCTGAAGACGGGGTGATTTCCCGCGAGTACTTGTTCAATGCCGAGCAATCGCTGCGCGATCGCATGAGCGCGATCGCCCAAGCCCGAGGCGATCGCGATCGGGTTATTGCCGAAACACTCAAGCTGCGGGCAGAGTTAGAGCAAAGGCAAGCGGAGGTGTATCGGACAGAATCTGAGGCACGCCAGCGACTGCAAGAGCTGGAGATGAAAGAAACTCAATTGCAAGCAGATATCGACGAAACGGAAAAGCAGTTGGAAGCGGCACAGGCGAAGCTCGATCGCCTCTTCCTCTACGCCCCTGTCGATGGAGTGGTCTCCTCCCTCAACATCCGCAATACCGGCGAAGTCACTCAGCAAGGAGACACCATCGCCGAGATTGCCCCCGAGGATGCACCTCTCGTGTTGTTAGCTGCCCTGCCCGACCGGGAAGCTGGCTTTATTGAGGTGGGAATGCTAGCCCAGGTCAAGCTGGACGCATTTCCCTATCAAGATTTCGGCATCATTAAGGGGACGGTCAACTCCATCTCCCCCGATGCAGAGGCGAACGAGCAAATGGGAGCCGTTTATCAAGTAGAAATTTCCCTCGAACGTACGTATATTTCTAGCGATGGTCGCGATATCGAACTCAAGGCTGGCCAGACCGGCCAAGCCGAGATTGTCATCCGCCAGCAGCGGATTATCGACGTTCTGCTCGATCCGATTCAGCGCTTGCGAGGCGATGGGCTCAGTTTATAGACTCAATTCGCTCGACTTGCCAGTATTTGCGGCCCGAGAGCCCACTAGAGATATAGAGATTGTTAGAATGTTTTAAAATGGTTTATCCACGGGGTCCAACACAAATCGCTTTGAGAAAGACTTGTGCTGTTTGCAATGAGATAGTTGATTACTCACTAGATTGATTACCCATCACTAGATTGATTACCCATTAGATTGCTGAGGTAGGCCGACATGAACACTTATACTGACTCGAAAATTGATAAGGCAATGGAGCCCGAGCAGTTTAACCAGATTGTAGATGCCATTCTGGATGGAAAATACTCTTGGGCCTGCGTACTTATATTGCGCTTCGCTGGCTATAACCCAGTACATTACATCCCCTATCGGACTTACTATCGTCTAATGAAAGAACACCGTTTGGCGAACAAAAAGAAAATTGTTGATGTGGCAATTGGCTCTAACAATCAAAGAATTCACTCGCCTGCCGCGAAAAAGAAAGCCCGTCAAGGTCAACAGCGGCTTGCGGACCTCAGTTACTTAGAGTCTGCTAGAGAGTCACTCTCAGTCACTGGAGGTTGTGGGCATCTCATGTGGGGCGATGCAGAGTTAGACTGTTTTGCTTTTAATTAACACGAAAAACTGCTTTCAATCCTCGTCTACATGGAGATCTGGATTTTTAAATATTGCACTCGGCCCCCTAAATCCCTCGGAATAGCGGATTTAGGGGGTAAATGCAGCGCTAGCGAGATCGATCTCTGCTTTCTATCGATCGAAAATATATTGAAGCTCTCGCTCTAGCCATTCCTTAAAGAGTTTATCGATAATTGCTTGATGAATTTCGGGCTTTAACTCCGCCGGAATAAATTCTTCAATTAAAAATAGATGGTATTGCTCTTCTATCTGGAGGGGGCCAATAATTTCTCCTACGTTGGCGCTCCATAAAGCTGGAGCAATATCTGGACTTAAGCTCCACCGATAAACTTTGCCTTCAAAACCACAGCAATATCTGCGTTTTTCATTGATATCGTAAAGATGTGCAGCCTCGTAAAAACTGATTTCTTCCTCTTCAATCTGATAGAAGATTTCTTGAGCCAGTGTTTCATAAGGGACGACAATTCTATAAAGTATTAGGCGATCGTAGTTAAGCTTGTTTTGGGCAAAGTATGACTTTACCTCACTTTCAAACAAATCTTCAGCTAATGCTTTCGATAGCAAGCGATCGCTAATCCCAGCTTCCCAGTCTTCCACCGAGATCGTGCGATCGCTCAGCCACTTGAGTGTATCTGCAGCTTTTTCTAGTCGATTTTCCAGGCGTATCCGTTCTGCTTCAGCCTGAATTGCATCGGGATCGACCGAAATACCTCTCTCGCGCGCAGCTCTGTCGATCGCCTGTTGAGCCGCGATCTTTCGAACAATCGTATGGTAGGCCAAATTTCTTTTCAAGCGGTCAACAACATCGTCCGCGCTAATAGTAGTTGCACTGCGATCGATCATTAGTCCTTCCATTATTATTGCCAATAATATCCTTCAGAAAATAAACTTGATTTAGAACCAGCTTGTTAAGAGACGATTGGGGAAAATTATAACTAGGACTGTAATTTTTTGAACGATCTTGCTGATTGAGAGAGGGGTAAGATTTGATATCTCAGTATCCTTCCCCAATCGTGCTACAGGGTTCTCAAAGCTGATTTGTTCATCACCACTTACTTTCAGTTCTAAGAGTAGCAAAAATTTGTTACTACTTACCTACAGTCCTAAGAGTAGCAAAAATTCCTTTCATATATTCTAAATCCTTTGAAGATTTATCTGCGTGCCATTTTGGCTGACCTCGAAATGTCTTAACATTTAGGAAACTTCGAAAAATTGCTTTCGAAAAACGTAGAGCCTGCGATCGCCGAAAACCTGTTAAATATTCACAATAAATGAGGCTTTTCCTTGACAAACTTGAATTAATTGAGTGGCTCTAGCGTTGTTAGCGAACACTCAATTCCAAGCGGTTAATCCGAACATAACCATCTTGGTCGCCTATATGGCCTTGGAAAGGTGAACTCGTTCCATCGCGCGGTGCAGAAATTCTAAAACTACTCCGATCCTCTAAGTCATCATTGGGACAAGCTGTGCCCTCATAGTAGAAAATTGTACCTTTCCCTGTCGCTGATAAATCTTGATTGAGTAGGATGTCGATCTCCAGTACACCCTCAACTTCATTGCCAACACATTCTGCAAAACGAATGGTCTGCTCTTGGCCAGCTTGAAGTCGTACCTCTTTTTCAAAGTCATGTGTTTCTTCTTCATCACTGCCAAAGATCTCATCATCATTGATTGTCCAATTTCCTGAAATATAAACGGTTCGCGTTGACGTCGGCGTTGGCGGGGTGTTCGTTACCCAGGAGAGCCGCAGGTAGATAGCCAGGATAACGACACTCGCAGCTGCGATCGTAAGAAAGAGAAGAGTTCTTCTCTGGCCGCCCCTAACTTTTATCGGAGGGTTGGAAACGCCATGCGGCTGTGCTTGACTTGCGTTGTCGAGCAGGGCCTGGATATTGCTCACCAGTCTCTTGAAAGCCATGTCGTCAGCCTCGCCCTTCCAGTCAGAGAGGTCAGCGGCTTGAATACGCCGGAAGGCCAAGGGCATTTCGACCTTTTCTAGCAGAACAGGCACAAGGATGCCTCGATTCACGCCTTCCGCCGCCTCGGTGCGCACCCAGCGACTGGCAACTGACTCCTTCGACCAAAGCACTAAAACGCATCTCGTGAAGCCGATCGCCTCTTCGATCGCATCGTCGAAGGTCTGACCGGCTGGGATCGATCGGTCCCACCAGACAGATAAACCTCGGTCTTCGAGGGCACGGGCCAGTCGTTCGGCTTTGGGGCGATCGTTGCGCGTGTAACTGATGAAGATATCGCTCACCTAACTTTCTCCTCAAAAATAAGCAACTCATACTTGAGAAAATATCCGATCTGAGGCAGCAACACTCCGTACAGTAGCCATCAGCCCAACGAACAAATGCCAGGACAATCGCACTTATGTCGTAGCTTCTGATACGGAAGATATCATGAGAATCTGGCTTAGAAGCTCCATTTGCTGGAGATGGCTATGCAAATAGAAACCCGTTAACGAATTTCGATGATGTCTGCCTTCACCGAAAGGTGAAAAGTATCATTTTTGCTATTCTGTGGCAAAGAAGCATCGATCGGCAATCAGATTCTTGGGATTCAGGTCCAGCTCTAGAGGCTAAAAATAGAGGCTCTTAAAAAGTCCGTAGTATTCTATACGGAGTAAAGCGTATCTATCTTGGCTGCCGCTAAAATGAATAGAGTGATATCTGTTTTGTCAAGTACAACTGATGCAGAACCCTAGTCTCTGACCAGGGTAATTGCCTATCTGGCGACAATGATCTTGGCCGCCAAGTGTCAATCATCTTGGCCGGTGAAAGCGGAAACTAAGCAGCAACCCATATCCCCATCTGCATAGTGCCCGGTCAACGAATCAATCAACGACAGGTCAAGATCTATATGAATGCAAGAGAGGGAGGTTGCGAGCAGGAAGCTGCGGCAGCCAAAGCTGGAATATCAACCCGAAGCAGTCGACGAATTGAGAGGGGGGAGCATCAACCGGGAAAGGCGCGTCAGCGCTGGCGCAGTCGCCCAGATCCGCTAGAGGCTGTATGGGAAAGTGAGCTGGAACCGTTGCTGCGTCGGGAACCGAAGCTCAAACCGATGACCCTGTTGCTCTATCTACAGAGGAAGCACCCTGGCGAGTATTCCCGTTCCATCTTGAGAACGCTGCAAAGGCGAGTGCAGCAATGGCGAGCCCAGCATGGCCCAGCCAAAGAAGTGATGTTTCCCCAGGAGCATCGTCCAGGCGAGCAAGGTCTGTCGGATTACACGCAACTGAAACGGGTGAAGGTCACCATCGGGGGAGAAGCCTTTGCCCACCTGCTCTATCACTACCGTCTGGCCTACAGCGGTTGGCAATATGTGGAGATTGTGGAAGGGGGGGAAAGTTTCATCAGTCTCTCCGAATGCCTGCAAAATGCCCTGCATGAATGTGGCGGAGTGCCCAAAGCACATCGCACCGATAGCCTCAGTGCTGCCTATCGCAACCTGGGAGGACGAGTGGAAAAAGACTTGAGTTTCAGCTACCAAAAGCTGTGCGAACACTACCGCATGCGGCCCAGTCGGAATAACCGGGGTCAGGGTCACGAGAACGGTTCCATCGAATCCCCGCACGGTCACTTCAAACAGCGATTACGCCAAGCCCTGCTGCTGCGGGGAAGCACGGACTTCGACTCGAAAGCCGACTATCAGGCTTGTATTGCCGAAGTGGTGGCCTCTCTCAATCAGAGCTGCGAGGCAGAGTTCGGCATCGAACGAGAATTTCTGGGAGCTCTGCCGACTCATCGTCACCCGGATTGCGAAGTGCTCTCGGTTAAGGTGACTCGCAACAGTACCATCAGCGTGCGCTGTATCCTCTACACCGTCCCCTCTCGATTGATTGGCCAGCGACTGACGATCCACTTACACCACGACCGCTTGGTGGGGTTTGTGGGTCTGCAACCAGTGGTGGAGTTGAAGCGATTGCACTCACCACCATGACGGTTGCGGCGGTCGATCGCCTCGTGCATCACGCCACCATTATCGAGATTCAAACTGAAAGTTTCCGGCGACAGAAGGCCGTTGAGACTCACTCTCTTGGCGAGCGCAACCCGGCAGGATGCTTGACGCCACTGCTTTCACCGATCGCTGTTTGAATAGCGCGACAAACACTGCGATTCCAACTGAGAGTTCCCAGCCACAGCAGGCCATCGAGGTTTGCATTTTTGGCGATCGCAACTCGACAGGATGGCTGACGCCACTGCTCTCACCGAGCACTTCTTGGCTGATGCGACCATCATCCGCTTACTGCGCGTTACAGTAACCGGTCAGAATGATTGACGCCGACCGGCCAGGATGGTTGATATTTAATAGATAGCAGGATAGACTTCGTGGACGCCACGGTGATGGCGATTGCAGAAAGGATTCAGAGTGAGACGATCCTGACTCTTGACCGGCGAGACTTTACCTTGTTTCGCCCTCGCCACTGCAACAGTTTCAAACTATTACCTTGATCTGGGCAAGTCCATTTTACTGAGCTATATCAATCACCCGCAACATAAACAAGCCACACCTCACAGCATAATATTTAACTACTCCCTCTAAACTTCACCTCCCGCTACTCCCCAGCGACCCCCCCTCCAAACGATTAGCCATACTTATCACTGAAGCTCCGAAAACCTGCCGAGAGACCCCCCAAACCCCAAAAATCCGATCGCGCCAACCCCTCCGCGCAGCCAGTGCCAGGGAATAGTGCAGATAATTGATCGTTTTTGGGAGTATCAGGAAAAGTAGCAGGTTATGTGAGTCGATGAGACTAAAGAGAGCGTATAAACTGATGGGTTTACGAACCGTTTACGTACGATTGCGTGAGGGCATAGGAGTGAAATTATCTAGCACTACTCGAAAATCTACTCTTCCTTATTTCCTCGCGACTCGCTTGGAGCGATAACAAATATTTTTTTATGGTACCAGTTCCAGTTCCTGTCCCAAGCCTTTTGATGAATAACCTCATACCCAGGTGCTTGAAACTCTTCGCTGGTAAGAATAACTGCATCTTTTTCATTAATTACTTGCTGAATTCTTTCTGACTCATCAGTATATTCATCAGCTAAAGTAGGCAAATAAATCGAACTAAGTTGAACTTTTCTCAAATCATTCATAAGCATGATAACAGGATCTTGTGTGAAATTAATTATGTAATGCAAAGAGCTAAGCTCTGATATACTTTCAAATATTTCATGATGGAAGTTATAGTAATTACTCCGAAAAATCTTTCCTTGAAAAATACTAATTTCAGATGTAGAAATACCTCCTCGAACAATATATCTAGTTAATTTCGCATGATCAAATGAAGTCTTTAAGATCCCATAACTAGCCCAGACGAAACAAACAGAAATAAGAGGCAATAAAATCATCATTTTAATATTTCTCTTAACACCTTGAGATATTGTCATGAGATAATAAGCAATGACTCCAAAGCCAATTGATGAACCATTGACTAATCTCCATACATCAAAAATATGGATTGAATTTAAGTATCCAAAGAGACTAGTTAAGCAAAGCAAAAAGAAGATATTTTCATTTCTGCTCAATCTTTTTTTGCGAGACCAAGAATCAAACAAAAGATAAGAGGTAATCAATAGAGTCGACAAAAAATTAACAACAAAGAAAAGATATTTATCTTTATCTGCATGCCCACTCAATAGTGACAAAAATATCGAACGGTCTTTTTCTAATCTTTCAAAACCCCACAAAACTGCTAAAACTTTATTTTGAATGAGAAAATCGCCAAATGCATTATTATCAAACAAGAATCCAAAAAATAAGATAATTGGAGTTATGAACCCTAAACCAAAAACTGCAATTGTCTTTAAAACAATTTTCCTTGAGTTTTTTTGAACTAGCAGCTCATATCCAAGTACAATCAAGAAAGGAGGTAAAATAGCTGGGGCAGATGTGTATCTAGCCAAGAAAGACAAACCTAAGAAAAATCCAGAAGCAGTAATATATATGATATTTTTCCTGCCTCTAATAAATAGAAAAATTGATAGTAATTGAAAAGTATAGCAGTAGTAGTTTGGCCAAGGATCAAAGATAAACACATGCAATGAGAAGATCAAAAATGTACAGAAAGTGGAGAGATATTTTGGAAGAAATATTAGAAAAATGCGGTAGGACAGAAAAAGATTCAATGAATAAAATAAGCCAGTTACTATTCCTATTGAAACAATTTTTTTCCCAAGAATAGTTAGGGAAATGCTCTGAATCCAAGTTGTCATGTATCCATAAGATAACAAGAATTCTTTATGTGGAATTAATCCCCTTTTCATATCAAGAGCTTGTGAAAACATGAAGCCCCAATGATGATTATCAGTAGTAATAATTGACTCAACCCAACTATGTCCAAAACTATAGATACATATAAGAATAATTAAAAGATCAAAAATAATACCTTCCTTGGAATCAATCAAGTCAAATATTGTCTTAGCTTTCCCAAAAATAGCTTTACATAAAATCATTATTAACCCCTACAAGCGATGGTATAAGATTATGAGTGGAATTTGGTTTTTTTCATTCCAATAATCATTAAAGATATTGGCAGAAAGAGTAAAAAAACAAAAAAACTGAATTGAGCTCCTATAATTTTTGTGCTTATGCAGTATACAGCAGACCCAGCATTTGAAGTGCTACCCTTGCAGCTTTAATCTTATTAGAGCCAACACCTTTAGACTCACCTGAACGAGCTCGAAATACTACAGGAATTTCGATTACACGCATCTGCAATTTCAACGCTTCAATGAACATGTGTGGTGAGAAATAATTGCCATGAACCATTAAATAACTCCTTAGACAGCGATAGGAACCTACACGGATTGCTCTATAGGTGCATCCACAATCGGTAAGACGTGTTCCCCAGAAACGAGTCTGTATCATCTTGGCAACAATTTGATTTCCTGGATTAATCAGCCAGTCCATTTGAGTATGAGTCTCGCGAAGCTCTTGCGTTGCCCGAGTACCTAACACTAAATCAGCGTTCTCCAAATAAGCCAAAAATTTATTTACATCATGACCACTGAATGTAAGGTCGCCTTCGCAGAGGATAATGACGTCGTCATCCTCTAAACCAACTGCACTCTCTGCTAGTGCCCGTTGGCAGCAAGAACCGTATCCTGATATAGGTTCCGTTACAACCAAATCAGCACCACTCTCAAGGGAAACCTGGTAAGTATTATCTATAGAGTTATTGTCAATGACAATGACCTTGTCTACTTGAGGATTACTTTTGAAATCCCGGACTGCGTTACCAATACAAACCTCATCATTATAGGCGGTCAAGCCAACATGAACCTTAGCATTAGCAAGACTGCTATAATAGAAATTTCGCTTTGGGGCTAAGAATCGGTGAAATATAAATAGACTTATAAATAGTACAAAGCCAGAACAAAGTGTGAATGCAACTGACAAGCGATAAAGCTGCAAAAACCAACTGTACTTAGCTAACGGACCTAAGAGCCAAAGTATGGCAGCAAAGAAGTTCAAGGGAAAAGCAATCATAAAGGCGGTCAGACTATACAGTGCTAGACGGGAGTTCAAATTGGCTATCCATATGGCTGCTGTCACCTTCGGAGTCATATTTAATGAATCTTGCTTGATTTCATATGAGAGCTTTGGGGAGGTCATAGGATTCTTCTTAAACTATAGAAAACTGGACAGTGCGAACTTCTCTTTGGCATTGCTACATCTAAGCCAGGAAAAAAGACCTCTACCAATCACCAAAACAACAAGAATTTTCCAGACTGGCTAAAGCAAATTTAGCCATTTAGGTTACAGACTCTATCGCCGAGTTTAGTAAATTCTAGCAGAACCATATGGAAATGTAACGAAACAAGCTGACTGATTTCACTCATTGATTGATGACACTTCGCCATCAACGGTTCACTCACGTTAACCCGGCTAAATTTCCCCTTACTCGCTCTCGACCTAGGCTGAAAAGTTAAAGACTTTCTTGGTCTACTCTCTATTAGATTCATTACTTACTGCCAATGTGAACGGAGTCAAAGACTCTTTTATGTGAGGACAGTGGGACAGATTCCGTTGGGAGATATTTCTTCATTCAACTGGTGAGATTTTATTTCCTCCTTCACTCAAATTTTTCAGTGCACTACTAAATAAACTCAAGCAGCGCTGATCGCTGCTTACCATATACGGCAGATTCCTTCTCTCATCCCTAAAATCAGACCTGAATCCTTACCTCAAGGTTTTGGGATCCACTTAAAATTTACATTACCAGAGCAAGTATAAGAACATATTTAATCTCTCAGATTAGCGATAAGCCTGAAGGCAAAGGAGAAGCTTATCCCCAAGAAAATTCCGATAGAAATTCCCAGCACAAGGAGCTTCTTCCAAGACAACCACCTTACTTTCTCAGTCCATAAGAATGGATTTCCCCAACTAGGCCATGTATTTAATCGCTGTAGTTTCGTTGGGTTAATGACTTTTGGAGCCATAAAGCCATTTGGAATTCCCCAAGTGCTTGGAATCTTAGAGAGCGGTACTAGAATAGAAGGAGCAATATCTTGACGATGACTTGCTAAGTGATCGCGCATTAGTTGAGCGAGTTCGACTTCTGAATCGATCAAATTGTTAACTTCTCCAGGATCTATTACCAAATTGTAGAGCTCCTCCGTTTCAAACCAAGAATTTTTTGGATGCCAAATATATTTATACGGCGGACGAATTAAAGCCGAGGCCTCTTCCCTCGAGTCGATTTGAACAATCATCTCATCTCTATCAAAGACTGCTTCATTTGTTATCGATGACAGAATAGACTGCCCATCAAACTCCATTAATTTGAAGTCACCTGAATCTACGCCGGCAGCCTCCAGAAAAGTTGGAAATAGATCAACAACGGAATAGAAGTGACTGTCTATCTCATTTGAAAAAGTCTTATTTGGAAATCTAAAAAGTGTAGGAACTCTAACTCCACCGTCATAAACTGACCCTTTATCATTATTTAATGGCCGGTTGTCTCCTGCAGCACCCCTGTTGTACCCACCGCCATTATCACTCGTGAATACTACAAGGGTGTTGTCCCAAACAGTACTTTTTTTGAGAGCAGATACGATAGTGCCCACGCCCTCATCAAGAGACTGTACCATTGCTCCATAGGTTCTACGATTAACATTCGAAATGCTTCTGTAGTTTTCAATATATCCTTCTTTTGCTTGCAGCGGGGTATGAGGAGCGTTGAATGAAACATACAGAAAAAGAGGGGTCTTATTGTAGTCGTGAGTCTCAATCAAACTACTAGCTTCAGCCGCCAATAAATCAGTTGAGTAACCCTCTTCTTCTATAGGAGTTCTATTCCTATGCCAGTCTAAACTGCCACCCTTTGGATTAGTATGGCTAAAGTAATCTAAATCACTGCAGTAATTCCCGTAGTGATAATCGAATCCACGGCTTGTGGGCAAAAATGCTTCATTCCAGTGGCCAAGGTGCCACTTGCCCACAATTGCCGTTCTATATCCATATTCTTTAAGGACTTCAGCAATAGTGGGGCGATCAATAGGGAGTCCAACTCTATCCCAGGGTTGAATGACATTGCTTGACATGCCATAGCGAAATGGATGAACACCTGTCATCAAGGCTGCCCGATAAGGAGTGCAGGAATTTTTAGCGTAAAATCTATCTAATTGAACAGATGTTCCGGCTAGGTGATCGATGTTTGGAGTTTGAATCTCAGATCCGTGGTAGCCAACGTCGTTCCAACCGAGATCGTCAGCAACTATGATAACGATATTGGGGCGATCTCGATCCATTACTGATGCAGAAATTATATTGGAAGAGGAATGTGATGTAAGGAAGATCGAGCATCCAATAATCCCAAAAAGTAAAGCTATGCCAGAACCTGCCTGGAAAATTCTGACTCTGCACCGTGAGAAAGAGCCTTTCAAATAACACGCGCTTATCAATGCTTTTATATATTTTTGCAAAATGTGCATAAGCCCTTAGATAATTCAGATTTAGTCCATATTCATCAGGGTCGGCTAGCGCAAAAATATTTTCTGATACTTAGCTGAAACCCATACGCAAAAGGAGATTCAGGTATTGGGCTTCAATTGGAACTCCACGAATCCTCCGATATCTATACCTTGAAATCTAATCCAAAATCCAATCAATATCTACAGTTAAAGTCCTCTAGATTGCTCCTCCTAGCACTCCGTCTGCCCTAGAATCCATCTGTCCGCTTCTAACTCTTTCTCACTTACCTAAATGATCGGGTAGGAGGGAGAGTCGCCCCTCCCGTCCTCCCACACCACCGTGCGTACGGTTCCGTACACGGCGGTTCAAGTAGATCACTGCCAACCGCGAATCAACTCGGCGACACTGAGAAGTCCCCATACTGAGAAGTCCCCATTGAGCTAATAACCGATTGGTGATAGCCGCGTGCATATGAGAGGCCCCCGCATTCCACCAGGCCGCGCGGCCTGTGGCAGTTGCCTTACGCGCACGCTCTGTTTTAACCCCCAGTGCAATCAGCTTTCGGCAGCGGGTTTTCGGGGTACGCCATTGCTCCCATAAGATCTTACGAAGCCGACGGCGCAGCCATTGATCCAACTGCTCGAACACGAGTTTGACTGTGGCTAGCCGAAAGTAGCCAGCCCATCCCCAGATAAACTGATTGACCTGCTCGATCACCTTCCTCTAGTCACTTCCCGGTTGGCTTTCGCCTTCCGGTTGACAGCGCCAGGGCAAGGCGCTGCGCGCCATGCCCTGGCGCACGTCGGGTAGCGGAGCCATATTGCTACGGCTCCGCCCCCTCAGAACTGGGTACGACCGCATTCCTATCTGTCCAAGGCCGCCACCTCAGCCATAGACCTAGCCATGTATTCATTCAAAGATGCTCCTTTACTGCTTGTTGAGGATCTTTAACACCGTAAATTTTACATGGTATCTCACCTCAAAAGTGTGTATACCGTAATGATACTGATACGTATATCATAATATTGTGAATTCTGGAAACTATGGCCGGAAAAATTCCGGAAATTATGGCCGGTCGAATGAGCTGTAGTGGAGCGAGCTAATTCCAAAATGGAAAAAAGCTCAACCCAAGACAGGGCAAGATGTTCACCCGACTGGAGCGATACATGGCACAAAAACTCAGACAAACGGGGGCGACTCAGAAAGCGACCCGTGACTTGACCGGAATCAGCGAGCGAACGATTCGCCGCATCGAGCAAGAACCAGCCGTCAGCGATACTGAGGAGAAGAATTTCCGGAAATCGAGAAAGGTGGGCCGTCCCAGCCGAATGGAGCCTTACGAAAACTTGATTAGAGAGTGGTTGAAGGAACCCAGATACCCCGAAGACGGCCCTCTCAAGAGCATTGAAGTGTACACCCGCTTGAAGGCCAAAGGCTACAGCGGCGGCAAAAGCGCCGTGTACGATGCGGTACGGCGTCTGCGCCCCAGTGAGCCACCCACCCCCATCGTGCGATTCGAAGGACTGCCGGGAGAGTTTTCTCAACACGACTTCGGACAGCGTCGAGTCACCTTTGAGGATGGCAGCCGCCATGTCATCCGATTTTTTGCCTCTCGCCTGAAATACTCTCGCACCATTGACGTGCAACTGGCGGACAACGAGCAGCAGGAAACGGTGGTGCGCTGCTTGCTGGGAGCCTTCGAGCGCTTTGGTGGCGTGCCGCTCAAGTGCGTGTTTGACAACCTCAGTGCCGCCGTCAATGGCCGCATCAAACAAGCGGAGGGGGAGGTGGAAGTCATCTGGACACAACGGTTTAGCCAGTTGGTGATGGACTGTGGGTTTATCCCGGTGGCCTGCTGGCCCTATCGCCCGCAACAGAAAGGCTCGGTGGAAAATCTGGTGGGCTTCGTCAAAGGCAATTTCTTCTGCGGACGAAAGTTGCGTGACTGGGCGGATGTAGCCGAGCAACTGAGTGGCTGGCTGGACTATGTCAACCACGAGCGGGTCTGCGATGCCACCCAAGAGATTCCCGCCCAGCGCTTGCTAAGAGAGTCTCTGAGGCCCTGTGCCCACAAGGCTGAAACCTATGCCTTTAAAGTCACGGCAGTGGTGCGACCAACGGCTCGGGTCCATTACCGGGGCTTGGAGTACTCCGTGCCTGCACAAGCGATCGGGCAATCAGTCACCCTGCATCTGCAGCAGCAGAGGGTGCAGGTGTACTTGGGCGAGCGCTTACTGGCGACTCATCCTCGCTTTCCGGAAAATGGTCGCTCCAGCGTTCTGGGGGAGCATGCCGAGCAACTGTTTGGCTTTCGACGGGGGAAGCCTTACGCGCAGCGACAGCTATTGCTGGATTTGGACCCCTTGGTGGAGCCCTATCTCACGGAGCTAGTCCACCGACGACCCAACGCTTGGGAAGCTGATATCGACAAAATCTACCAACTCTACCGTCAACTGGGTCAGGCGGAACTGTTGGCAGCGATCGCCTTGGCCAGCGAGGAGCGCTGCTTCGGTAGCGAGTACCTCGTCGAGATCGCTCAGACTGCCGCTCCAGCAGACCTGCTGCCCATCGCTCAAGCCTCTGGGGGGACAAAATGACTGACGCTACCACTACATTGCCGCTGTTGCTCAAACGCTTGAAGCTCACCCGCCTCGAACGGCTGTTGCCCGAGCTGGTGCCGTTGGCCGAGCAAGAGGGATGGTCTTATCCCACTTTCTTAGAGCGCTTGCTCTCCGAGGAGGTGGCTCAGCGCAGCGAAGCCCGCATTGCTCAGCAGGTGGCGCGGGCTAAGTTCCCCTTCCAGGCCACGATTGAGACGTTTGACTTCACGTTCCGCAGCGAGCTCAAACGTCAAATGCTCGGGCGCTTTCTGGGGCCCGAGTTAGTCAGCGACAACCGCAGCCTCATCTTGGAGGGGCCTCCCGGCACTGGAAAGACACATCTGTGTATTTCGATGGCCTATAAAGCGAGCCAGAACGGCTTTGTGGCTCGCTTTACCACGGCAGCCGCTCTGATTAACGAGCTGCGCATTGCCAGCGACCTCAACGAGACTCTTAAAAGCTACGTCAACCCTCATGTGCTCGTGATTGATGAGATGGGCTATCTCGGCTATGGGCCAGGGGCGGCCGATATTCTCTTCCAGGTAGTGGATCGGCGCTACCACAAGGGAAAGCCGATTCTGTTTACCACCAACAAGCCTCTACGTCAGTGGGGGCGGGTCTTGCACGACCCCGAGTTGGCTCGGGCCATCATCGATCGCACCCTGCATCAGGGGGAGTACATCAAGTTGTCCGGCTCCTCTTATCGCTTGCGCGGTCGCAAGCTCGATCTCGACCAGACTGCTCACCCTGAGCCGACCCAGACGACTCAGTCGTTGGCTTGAGGGGGAGGTGTAATGCTTGACTTTTGCAAGGAGGTTAGACGATGTTAAAAAGCGGCCATAATTTCCGGAATTTTTCCGGCCATAGTTTCCGGAATTCACAACCCCTCCAGGCGCAGTTGTTCCCCCGTCACCGGATCGGCTTCAGTGCTGGCCACCGTGCCAGAAAAGTGGGTAGTCGTCACCGGGTCGGCCACCACATCGAGCGTCACTTGCTGACGAACCTCAGCGCCGCCATCGGTGGCCACCAACGTGAAGCTGTAACTGCCAATCTCATCCAGTTGAGGCCGGAACACCAGACGGCCATTGCCCTCCAACGTGCCCGCAGGCAGAGGACCATCCGCCTGAATTCGGAAGGTGACCGTATCCCCATCCGCATCCGTTGCCGTCAGCGGCAGCGATAGCGTGTCCCCCGGCATCACCTCCAGAGGCGGTAGGGGTTCGAAGACCGGCGTTCGGTTAGCTCCCCCCGACAGCACGGTGGCATTGAGGTCGAACTGCAGCAGGTCGGGATTGCTGAAGGTCAGCGTCACCACATCGGAGAACTGGCCGATATCTAAACCGCCCGAGAAGATGGCATTGCCCAAAAGGACAAGATCGCCCTAGAGTTTATCCATATTCCGTCCTACTCTCCTGAGTTCAATTTAGCCGAATATCTCATTCATCAATTAAGACTGAAACTCCTTCACCATTTACCCTTAGAGCGTGTTTGAGAAGTCTACCGTCCTACGAAGGAATAGGGGTTCCAGACATCAACTCCGAACGCGAGAATCAGGGTTTCAGGCTTCTTAGCTACCTTTTCAAACGCCCTCTAAGGAACAACGATGGCTAGCATAGAGACAGAGATTGATGCTTATTTGCAGAATCATCAGCTTCAAACACCACAGCAGATTCAAAATACTACCGCTCATATCTACAACCTGGCTACTCAATCATAGAGCGGAAAGAGAGTAACACTAATTAATCGAGATGCCTATTGGTGAAGACTTAAAGAATAATAATTGGCGGGACAAGTATAATATCTTCTAACCGAGACCCATGACTTACAAGATTGCTAATTGCATGATACTCACAACTTCTTTTTGCGACTCCTATAAAGTAATTAAAACCTAGATCCAATCTAGACTCTGCGATCAAAAAGGCTTCACAAAAAGTTGATATATCAGTAAAAAGGTGCTCCTGTTCACTTCCAGTGACAACCTCCTTAAAGACAAAAGAATGAGGAAATGAAACCCTTGAATTCATTAGCATTATCCGACAAAATGCCATTGGGACAAATACAACAATCTCATTAGCAAGATCTTTAGAGATTCCTCTGGAGAGAAAAACCTCAATAAGCTCTTTATCATCTAAGTCCTGTAGTTCTTGAAAAATATCTAGAGCAAGTTTAATAGACTGTTTTAAGCTAATATGCATTCTTGTAAGCCTAAGAGCGTGTCTGAAAAGGTCAGCAGATAAAGTTGAGAGGCTGAGTTAGAGCCTCCCAACCAATGACACGCCAATCCTACGACACCGATCTAACCCCTGCCCAGTGCGAGCTTCTAGCTCCGCTATTACCGCCAGCTAAGCCAGGCGGTCGTCCCCGCAGCGTCAACGTTTTCGAAGTGGTCAATGCCATCTTCTATCTGTTGAGAGCCGGATGTGCCTGGCGTCTGCTGCCCCACGACTTCCCCGCTTGGCAAACGGTCTACCATTACTTCCGTCAGTGGGAAGCCGATGGCACCTGGGAAGCTCTCAACCATGCTCTGCGCCAGCAACTGAGAGAAACGGTGGGGCGCAATCCTTCTCCCTCGGCAGCCTGCCTGGATTCCCAATCGGTCAAAACAGCTGGTGCCGCTCAAGAAACAGGCTTTGATGGAGGCAAAAAAGTTAAAGGTCGCAAGCGCACTATCCTGGTTGATACGATGGGTCTACTGCTGGGTGCCAAGGTCCACAGTGCCCGACGCTCCGACCATGACGGCCTCACCTTGCTGGGGATTTGGTTTGCCAGTATGTGGAGTTGCTTGCAATTGATTTGGACCGATAAAACCTTTGGTGGCAAATCTTTTGTGGCTTGGGTTGAGCAAGCGTTTGGCTGGACTATTGAAGTCGTACAACGGCCTGCTGAGCAAAAAGGGTTCCAGCTTTTACCTCGGCGATGGGTGGTTGAGCGCACCTTTGCCTGGTTTGGTCGATACCGTCGCTTGAGCAAGGACTACGAATATTTGCCCACTACGAGTGAGACGATGCTTTACGCTGCTATGGTCAATCTCATGCTTCGTAGGCTGGCTTGAGACTTTTCAGACACGTTCTTACAAATTGACGAAAATGCCGAGCTGCTCTCGACGTCAGTGGAAGGAGATACTTTTATTTACGATATGCGGTTCTCGAACATCAATGCCCAGGAGACTAGCCCAGAGTTGGTGGCTACCGTGCTTGACTCCATCTTCACTTCTTTTGCTTGTGAAGATGCCTCGATAAAATCCCTACTCAATCAGGGCATCTCCCTGCGTTTTAACGTAAAAGATATCAACTACACTCCGCTAACCGATTTAAACTTGCATCCTAGCGATTGCAGTACCTAACCCAGCGATCGAGCTGGCGAGCTCAACTGACGGTAGCCCCTTCAGAGTCAGCTCTGGCCGATTGCAACCTATTTCAGAAGGCAAGCAACATTTGATGGGACGAGGACGGTCTCGAGCTACTTGTTTCGATCCGGCAACAAAAACGTTGCCAGAGAATGAATTTGGTAGGCTGTGCCCTGCAGCGATCGGATGAGTTTGCGATCGGCTGTCACTAAAGGAAGGCGCAAACGCTCGGAGAGTTCAACGTAGCAGGCATCGTAGGCTGAGATATTTTGAGCAATGGCAATGTCTAGCGCTTCATTCACAAGCTCTGGAATTGCAACTGTTTGGAGCGCCAGTGCCGCAAGCCTGAGTGAGCTGGCCTTTGCCTCAGCCGCAGGGTAATTGGCCCGTCGCACATACTGCCAAAGCACATTAGCGCATTCGGCATAAAACAGCTCTGGCACATACAAAGCGGTGTCTGGTTCATTACCGAGTTGGGCAAATAGAACTTCTGCTCTATCGGACCCCTCCCGATCGATGAAGAGTTTGATGGCAATGCTGGCATCGACCACACATCGAACAGGTCTACTCATCGTATCCTCGGATTTCTCGCAGGATCGAAACGCTATCCGGCACGGTTGGCGGAGGGGTCCATCGAGCTCGATGAATTTCCTGGAGTAACCTAGATTGAGTCTGTTGCTGCATCTCAACATCTAAGACTTGTTGCAGTAAGGACACAATTTGCTCGTTAATAGAGCGGGATTGAGAAAACGCCATCCCTTGAATTTGGCTGTACAGCTCATCTGGTATCTCTAGCGTTTTGATTTGAGTCACTTCGCTCACCTTCTTTACTATGGGCAAAGTCCGCTCGATGCATCTTCCGCTTGACATCAACCAAGCAGTCGATCTGACGAGTTCAACTGACGGTAGCCCCTTCAGAGTCAGCTCCAACGGAGCTAGGGGCTTCGGCCTCGCGCTCTGCTTCCACCAGCTCCGCCAGCGGAGGCAATTGAAACCGCATGGCTGGATTGCCCACACCGTAAGTGAGTAGATAGCTCCAAGCCTGCAGGCGGTGCCAGAGGCGGGGATAGCGGGGCAGCAGGATCGCCTCGAGGCGAGGGGCGATCGCCGGAACCCAGCCAAACAAAAATGACTGCAGCGCGCCGAGGGTGAAAGCTAGATAGGAGGGCAGCCAGCGCAGCATTCCTTCCCAGCCCACCATCTCCCAAATCCAGACCAGCAGTGCCGGATTGCGTCGAGCGGCGCGGAGGGCCATGCGGGTAAACGGAATCCAACCCGCTCGGTCTTTGACAAAAGCGTCTGCCACTGCAGGACTCTCCTCCCCCAAAATGCCGAAGAAGGTGGAGAGCATGGCATTCACTCGCTCGGGGGAGAGCGACTCGCCCGTGGGAACCATCATGCCCCGCGAGAATAACCAGGTGACGGCAATATTGCTCTGGTAAGTGCTAATGCGGCTGAGATCTTCCCCCGAGAGCAGATCGTATTGGAGGGCTGTGTGGAGCAGGTCGGTGACGCGGGGCAGATTGCGCACCAGGGAGCCAAAGCCGGTGAAGATCAGGGGGGATTGTAAAGAGGCGGCGTCGCCGATCGCCAAAACGCGATCGTAACCGGTACGGCGATCGCTAGCATTGCTCGTAAAACGTCCGGGGATATAGCCAAACGTCGCCTTACCCCATTGCAGTTTCTCCACATCGCAGCGGCGATATTCCGGCAGGATTTGGAAAAAGTCTTCGTACATTTCCAACAGCGAGCCGGGGTTTTCGGGGTGAATTTGGTGGTAGTGGAAGAGGTAAAAGGTCAGATCGTCCCCTTTGCCGGGAAATAGCTCCCAAATCAGTTGGCGACCGCGACTGATATCGCCGTGGCTGAATAAGACGTCGCCGTAGTCGCTATCCCACACCCCCGGCTCGAAGCCACCCTCAATCACGGCGCCGACTGTCGGGCAAACGCTGTCAAAAGCTCGACCCGCATTGATTTGCTGCGCGACAGGGGAAGCCGTTCCCATCGCATCCAGCATGAGGCGAGCCCGCAGGTGTTGCACCTCATCCGTCTCTAGATTGCGCAGCTTGAGGGTAATGCTCTTTTGGCCCACATACCCCCGCTCGAATTCGGTGCGCTCGAAGATTTGGCCTCCCGCTGCCACAAGCTTTTCACCACACAATTGCAAGAGGCGATCGCTGTCGAGGGCAATGTTGAGCACCGTCGGCGTGTGGAGTACCGGCGACTTGGCCCGCTCGGGCACATTCCCCTGAAAGAATAGATTGAACCCATCCCGATACTCCCTCAGAATCAGGCTTTCCACCTCTGCAGCCGAGAGCAACCCCACATCCACCAGTGCCTGCAATTCGCTGCGAGAAATATTCCACTCCCGGTTCATACGACCGAACTTCAGCCGCTCCACCAGTGCGACTTTATAGCCCAAGCGGGCCAGCATGGCAGCACTCAGAGCCCCCAGTGCCCCCCCGACCACCACCACATCCCAACTGGAGTCGGCTTGTTTGACTTTCGGAGCACTGCGAACAATGGGCTGCGTTTTGACATCGACTCGGGCCGCGAATCCAGAGGCAACGCTCTCCCGCCAGCGTTTTTCCCACCAATACACCCGCTGCAAATCGAATTCGCCATTGGGAATTTTGCGGAAGTATTTGGCGGTGAGGGGATAGTGGGGTTCTAGGGCGGTGAAGATGTCGGTTTGGGATAGATCGAGGTCGGGCAGTTGAGGGGGCCGATAGGGAAAAGCTTGGCGAAGGGCGGTAGAGAATTGCTCGATCCATCGATCTTGCTGGGGAAACAGGCGCTCGGACCACTGGAAGAGTTTGAGGTAGGTGGTGTTTTGGACCGTCCAGGTGAAGCAGGCTAGGGTCGCGCTTCTCGCAGTGAGGCGGATACCGTCAGGGGTAGGCTCAACTGTCGCGCTTGCCGGGGCGAGCGCGGTTGGGAGTTGCTGCAGCCAAGTACAAACGGCGGCGGTATCGGGAGTGGGGAGTTCGAGGTAGAGCAGTTGTTTCATGGCAGCAGCGATCGCCCTGTAGGGGGGCAAAACGAAGGGTGGAACTGATGTGTATTGTAGGCGAGGGGCGATCGAGATCGATACGTCAACGAGATCGCCAATCCCCTGAGTATTGGGGGATTGGCGAAAAGGTAGAGGCAAGCAGTCTTACTTGGCAGCAGCTAGCGTGCGGCGTTTGGCAACTAACTGGTAGACCTCCATCACATCGCCCTCCTTCCAGTCGTTAAACTTATCGATCGCAATGCCGCATTCGAAGCCAGAGGCCACCTCGCGCACATCTTCCTTAAATCGCTTGAGGGAATCGATGCGGCCTTCGTACACCTGTTCGCCCCCCCGCATCACCCGCACAAAAGAGTTGCGGACGACCTTGCCGCTCTGGACGTAGCTTCCGGCCACTACTCCCTTGCCAATCTGAATCAACATGCGCACTTCCACTCGACCGAGCCACTCTTCCACCTCTTCGGGCTCTAACAGACCTTCCATGGCAGCCGTGATTTCTTCGAGCAGGTTGTAGATGATGTCGTACTCGCGAATATCGACGCCATAGCGATCGGCGGCAGCCCGCGAGCCAGGAGCCAAGGTGGTGTTGAAGCCCACAATAATGGCACTACTGGCAGCGGCCAAGTCAATATCGGTCTCGGTAATCTCTCCAGGAGCCGCCATCAACACGCGAATCTGCACTTCTTCCTGCGAGAGCTGCTCCAACGAGCCGAGAATCGCCTCGACAGATCCCTGTACGTCCGCTTTGAGAATGAGGTTGAGTTCCTTCAGCTCGCCCTCTTGAGCTTGGGCGGACAGGCTGCCCAAGCTGACGCGGCGGGAGGCCATTGCTTGCTGCAGGCGCGATTGCCGCCGCTCGGCAGCGCGGGTCTCGGCCACCTGACGGGCCTGCTTATCTTCGGCAAAGACATCGAACTCGTCACCCGCCGCCGGCACATCATTCATGCCCAGCACCTCGACAGCGGAAGAGGGACCGGCTTCCTGCACGCGATCGCCGCGATCGTCCACCATTGCCTTGACCCGACCCATGACAGAGCCCGCCACCAGAGTATCGCCCACCCGTAACGTACCGTTTTGCACCAAGAGGGTGGCTACAGGACCGCGCGCTTTATCCAAATTGGCTTCAATCACGGTACCTTTAGCCGGACGATCGGGGTTGGCTTGCAATTCGCCCACTTCCGCCACCAGCAAGAGCATCTCTAGCAATTCGTCTAGATTCTGCTTGGCTAGCGCACTCACCCCCACCATGGGGATATCTCCCCCCCATTCTTCGGGGACGAGGCCGCGTTCGGCCAACTCTTGCTTGACGCGATCGGGGTTGGCCCCTTCTTTGTCAATCTTGTTAATCGCCACCACAATGGGCACTTCTGCCGCTTTTGCATGACTGATGGCCTCTAAGGTTTGGGGCTGGACGCCATCATCAGCAGCCACCACCAAAATGGCAATGTCCGTGACTTTAGTACCGCGTGCCCGCATTGCGGTAAACGCTTCGTGACCGGGGGTATCCAAGAAGACAACCCGCTTTTCCTCTCCTTCCACCGTTAAATCGACGTGGTAGGCACCGATGTGCTGGGTAATCCCTCCCGCTTCGCCCGCTGCTACCTTGGTTTCGCGAATGGAGTCGAGCAGAGTCGTTTTACCGTGGTCGACGTGGCCCATGATGGTGACCACCGGAGGTCGCAGCAGCAAATGCTCGATATCTTCGACATCCAACATCTCGGTCTTGGTAGCAGCAGCTTGAATTTCTTTGTGCTCGACTTCGTAGCCGAGCTCGACCGCTACCATTTCAGCGGTTGGCACATCGAGGGTCTGGTTAATATTGGCCATCACCCCTTTCAAGAACAGCACCTTAATAATCTCGGTTTCGGGCAGCTTCATCCGTGCGGCCAATTCCTGCACCGTCAAACTCCCCTCCAGTTCCAAAATAGTGGGAACTTCCTCGACTACAGCAGGCTCGACAGGCTTACTGGCTTTAGCATCCCTGCGCCCTCGTCCCGGCCTAGCAGTTTTCTGTCTGGCAGTGCGGGTGGGACGCGGACCGCTGGAGGGAGGTTTAGCTCCCGGCCTGGGTAAGGGTTTGAGTGCAGCTAGCTCCGCCTGCTTGGCGGGAGACAGCAGTTCGGTGTCGACCTCCAGTCCCTCGTCCTCGCTGGCTAAACCGCCGCCGCGACGGCGCTTGCGCTTGGTGGTGTTGCGAGAGGCGGGCTGCTTGAGTGCTGCCATCTCGTCATCTTCACTGCCAGCACCCGGCTTGCGTTTGGTCAGGCGGCTGGGGGGACGCTTGGGGGCGGCGACCAGTTCCGGCACGGGAGCCGCGATATCTTCAGTGTCTTGCTGTTCTCCCGCTGCTTTAGCAGCAGCGGCGGCGGCCACCGCTTTAGCTCGAATGGGCGGTCCCACCAGCTCTGGTAGCTGTTTTTTGGGGGCAGCGGGGGCCGATGTCTGGCGATCGCGAGCCGGTTGGACAATCTTCGCCTTGACTCCAGGACGGGTGGGGGCTCCTACCAATTGAGGTTTTTTGGGGGCGGCGGGCTTGGCTTTGGCAGCAACTTTTGAACTGCGATCGCCATCGCGAGATTGGCGCGCGGCATCGTCACGACTGGGCTTGACCGAGCGTTCTGTCTGGGCGAGGGGTTTAGCTACTTGACGGCGGGGTGGCGTGGGAGGGGCCGCAGGCGTAGGAGGCTTGACCTCGGGAGCCTTGGCTACAGGAGGAGGCGTTGGCTTAGCTGCAGGCGTTGGCGCTGGGGCTTGAGGGGGTTGAGCTTCTGGCTTGGGCGCAGCAGGTTTTGCCGCCAGGGGTTTGGCGGCTCGTTTAGCCTCTTGAGGTTTGGGTGGCGGCCCTGCGAGGGTGGGAGATTTCGGAGTAGCCGCCTTGGGGGGTGCTGTTTTCGCACTAGGGGCTGCAGGGGCGATCGGACTGGGGTGCTCTGGGCTGGCCGGTCGCTCGGGGGGCGAAACTGTTCCGCTTGGGGAGGTAGCCTTGCGCACTTCAACAATTTGCAAGCCAGATGGGGCTCGCTCTGGCTGGCGCGGGGGCTTAGTTTGGGGAGTAGTGGCTTTACGAGGTTTGTTGGGCCGAGGGGAGGGGGCAATCGCCCCCCCAAGACGCTCGCGAATGCGGACAGCATCGTCGGCACTAATAGTGCTGCTGTGACTCTTGTAGACAATCCCTAACTCATCGCACGCATCTAGAATATCTTTGTTGTCTCGACCGAGTTCTCGCGACAGGTCGTAGATACGAACCTTAGCACTGTGGCGAGAAGTGGGGTCTGCGTGGGACGAGGATTGGGTCATATGTTGTGGAGTTGGGGACTGTGCAGTGAGGGGGTGGAAGTTAAGTGCGAGCAAAAAGAGCCTGCTCTAAGGTAGTAGCATTTTAGGCTAACGAATGGGGAAGTGGCAAAGTCTCCCGAAGCCAATGCCAGCGTATCGGCTATGCTAGCTTAGCTCGCAATGGCTGCTCGGCCAAAAAAATTCCGTCGGAATAAACAGTCGAGAATTGGCAAGGCTGAGATCGAGATGTGTTGCCAGAGACTGTCTCCTCTTGGGAATTGGAGAGCTTGTCTTGGGAATTGGAGAGCTTGGGAATTGAGAGCTTGAGAATTGGAGGGCTTGAGAATTGGAAAAGAGGCTAGCGATCGCCGATCTGTGAATCCAACACGAATAGCATCTGTAATTCATTGTAGATCTCTGGCGGCACTGGAGTGCGCAATGCTTTACCGAGGCGGTTCTTTTTTTGGCTGCGTCGCAAACAATCGAGCTCGCGGCAGATATAGGCCGAACGACCCATGCCCCGATTGAGTTGCACTTGTCCGGTCTCGAACTGCCGCACTACGCGGAAAAACTCGTGGCGGGGGGCGAGTTTGCCACAAGCAATGCAGCGGCGAACAGGCTCTTGACTGGCAGGCACGATCGCTCCTAAGCGTAACTCGAAAATTTGAACAACTCGGTATCCAGTTGCCTAGCTTCGGGCTATCCGTCCGATTGAGCTTTCAACTTCTCGGCAATCAGTTGATTGGCCAACTGAGGATCGGCTCGACCTTGGGTTTGCTTCATCAATTGGCCGACAAAGAAGCCCAACAGTTTGGTTTTGCCCGCTCGGTATTGCTCCACCTGCTTGGGATTGGCCGCCACGATCTCGTCAATTTGACTCTCTAGCGCCCCCACATCCGAAATTTGCGTCAGCCCCTTGGCGGCCACGAGCCCCTTGGCCGTCCCCCCCCGTTCGAGCAGCTCGGGCAAGATTTCTTTGGCAATTTTGCTGCTGATGGTGCCAGTATCGATCAGGCCAATCAATTCCGCTAGCGTTTCGGGTTTGAGAGCAATATCGGGATATCCCAGCTTGCGATCGTTTAGATATTTAGCGATATCGCTCATGATCCAGTTGGCCGCAGCCTTCGGATCGGCTCCGACTGCTACTGTGGCCTCGAAGTAGGCTGCTGTGTCTCTGTCGTCCGAGAGATAGCGCGCGTCATAGACCGAGAGACCGTACTCGTTGATGTAGCGATTGCGCTTTGCCTGGGGCAATTCGGGCAATTGCCCCCATTCTTGCAACTGAGCCTCGGAGATGCGAATGGGCAGCAAGTCGGGCTCGGGGAAGTAGCGATAGTCGCTAGATCCCTCTTTGGTGCGCATGCTAGTCGTGCGTTGGGTATTTTCGTCCCACAGGCGAGTTTCTTGCACGATCGGCTCGCCCGCTTCCACCATTTTGACCTGACGCTTAAACTCGTACTCGATCGCCTTTTGGATGGCGCTAAACGAGTTCATATTCTTAATTTCGACTTTGATGCCAAATGCCTCTGTGCCTTTGGGACGGACGGAGATATTGACATCGCAGCGCAGCGAGCCTTCTTGCATATTGCCGTCCCCTACCCCGAGATAGCGGATAATGCGGCGCAATTCCTGAGCGTATTCTGCTGCTTCTAGAGCGCTGCGAATGTCCGGTTCGGAGACAATTTCCACCAAGGGAATGCCCGCCCGGTTGTAGTCCACCAGCGAATGGGTGGAGCCAGCTAAGCGATCGCTCCCGGCATGGACCAATTTGCCCGCATCTTCTTCCATATGGAGGCGGGTGATGCCGATTCGCTTTTGGCTGCCGTCCTCTAGCTGAATGTCGAGGCAGCCGTGCTCGGCGATCGGTAGGTCGAACTGGGAAATTTGATAATTTTTGGGCAGGTCTGGATAGAAATACTGCTTGCGATCGAACTTGCTGTAGCGGGCGATGGTGCAGTTGAGGGCCAAGCCTGTCTTGACCGCATATTCCAGCACCTTTTGGTTGAGCACGGGTAAGGTTCCCGGCAAGCCCATGCAGACAGGGTCGATGTGGGTATTGGGGGGAGCCCCAAACTGGGTGGAGCTACCGGAGAAAATCTTGGTTTGGGTGGAGAGCTGGCAGTGGGTTTCTAAACCGATCACTGCTTCGTACTCAGTTTTGACGGGTGCAGCAGTTGTCATACGCCCTCTTTGCCGATGCGATAGTGGCAGCATTGCGCAATGCCTGTTTTTCAATGCTATAGCAATCCCGTCAAGCGGAAGGGTGGCCCGTCACTTTGCCGATCGCCGATTTGACAAATCGCCCGATAGATTTGACCAGCTCCGGCGCTTCAGCATGGGCGGGAATGTCGGCCATCATGGCGTGAAAGTCGTCCAAGAGCAGGTGTTCTTCCTCAGAGATATTGCGATCGGCAAACATCATGGTGCCGATCGCCCCCAACAACTGCTGTCGTTCTTCGGCGGTGGAATCGTAGAGATATTCAGTCATCCAGCGTTCGGTGAGCTGCAGGGAGACAGGCTTTGCAAGTAGGTGTTTGAGTTCGCGATCGTACTCTTCTCCATACCGTTGCAGCAAAACCGCGAGATACTCTTCTTCCTCTGGTTTGAGAACGCCATCGGCCCAAGCGGAGCCAATTAAAATTTTGAGGGTGAGATGGTGTTGAGCCGAGCTATCCATTTCGCAATCGTGGGAAGGTGTAGGCGTCCCCATTCTAGGGCTTGTGGGTGGGAGGTAGGTTCGTGCTTGCAAATGGGAGGTCAATCAGAATGGCAAAGACTGCTGCGATCGGCATTATTGGGGCGATGCCGGAAGAAATTGCCCGCTTGCGATCGCGTCTGGAACATTCTAGAGAAGTGACGATTTTACAGCGCCAATTTTACTGCGGCCAGTTGCAGGGTCAGTCGGTGGTGTTGGTGCAAAGCGGCATCGGCAAAGCGCGATCGGCGATTACGGCAACCGTGTTGGCCACCCATTTTGGAGTGCGGGGTTTGATTGTGACGGGGGTGGCGGGGGCATTGCGATCTGGTCTGAAGGCGGGGGATGTGGCGATCGCCTGCGAAGGTCGGGAACACGATTTTGGCACGGCGAAACCGGATGGATTTGAGTTGGGGCTGGCCTTTTTACCCGGCCAAGAATACCGCCCCATTGCCGCCATATCGGACTATTACGATCTCGCACTAGAGCTGGCCCGCAAGGAGACTGCCTTTGAATTGGTGGCGGGTAAGACTCAAACTCCGCAGGTGTTTGCAGGAGTGGTGGCCACTGGGGATGTGTTTGTGGCCGATCCGCAATTGCGCGATCGCATCTACCAGCTCACGCGAGCGGATGTGGTGGAGATGGAGGGCACTGCCGTATTGAGAGTGGCGCAGGCTGCCGAGATTCCGTGCGTATTGGTGCGCACGGTCAGCGATGGCGGCAGCAGCGAGGAATTCCTCGATTTTTTCGCGGCAGTTGCCAGCAACTCCGCTGCCATTACTGAAGCGATTCTGACGGCCCTGTCAGGTACTGCGAGACTCGATCGCTAACACTGGTCGGGCACGACTTTCAGACAGCTATTGCGCGCGGAATCTCGAAACGTCTGAATTCGGTCGATCGTATTGAGTTCTCCGCAACTGGGGCAGTAGAGCCGATCGCCCTCTTTCGGTTCAATGTCCGCCTGACTCCACCACGCTCGGCAGTTGTCGCAGCGAAAGTGATAGAGAAATTCGAGGGCTACCTTCATACGGTTGCGTTCCCAGCGCAATTTAGCGACTCAGATACTTGTATCTCGTTTAATCTTAGAATGCCATCAATTCTTATGGCTAATCTTAGGGGTAAATTGCGCAATTTTAGAAAATTTGTCCAAATCGGTGCAATTTCAACCTCAGACTTAACTGAAATTTCGCCTCGAGCTGCAGGAGTCCGAACGGCAACCCACAGCCTAATGGGTCAACACAATGCGATCGTCTCGAATCTCCAATCGCTTCACCCGCGCTGCAAGCTCGGGTAAATCTGTATCGGCCAAGAGATCGTCGAGAGCATTTTGCTGCTCGAAACCAGCCAAAATTGCTTCTTTTAACTCTGGCGGCAACGTATCGTCCGCCAGCTCAAAATCTTCCATCCCGAGATCTAAAACCCCATTATCGATCGCAACATCCAGTACCAATCTGCCGTTAAAATATCGATCGCCCAGCAACGGCAGTTGAAAGACTCGGACATTGCCCGATGCCACCAATAAATTGTTCTCGATCTCGAAGAAAATCTGCTCCGCCAACTCGGGAGATTGAGAGACTAGGACATTGAGATCGCGAGCTGTTAACACTAACTCAGCCGGTCGGTCTGCGGCGATCGCTTGCTGGAAAGCTTGCCAGCGTCGGTTTTGCTCGTTCACCTCTGCATCGGTCACTTCCGTTTTGGGGATGGATAGAGTCGGTCGAGCGTCTGTAAACAGCGCGATCGTTCGATACCCTACGAATGCCGTGCAGCCCCCGCCCAGTAATAGCAACACAAACAGTGACAGGCAGCCCCAAAAGCAGCAACCTTTACCTTGCTGTGATGACATCGATTGCCAGCCTCCAAGCTACACTCGTCACGGCTCGATCGCGGCGATCGGGATGTGACTTTATTCACTTGCCATCGCCCGTACCACATCGCCACGGGTGACAATGCCTAACAGGTGCCGATCGCGATCCACCACCAATAGGCTATTCACATTTTTAGCGGCTAACTGCTGGGCAGCTTCGGGCAGCGGACAATCGGGCGGGACAGATTGAGGGCGATCGCTCATCACTTCCCCCACCGTCTCGCCAAACACCTTGTGCAGCTCTTTCTCGTAATCCTTCGGGTTCTTGAGATAGATGGCCAAGTCCAAAAACATCACAAACGGACGCGGCGATACCCCCGATTCCCTTTGCATCAAATCGGATTCGGAGAGCATTCCCACTAACTGACCGTCGCGATCGCACACGGGTACGCCCCTAATTCGCTTTTCAGCTAAAATCTGAACTGCCTCTCGCAGGGGGGTTTCTGGCCTCACGCAAATGGGGTTTGCCGTCATCACATCTGCAACCGTTTGGGTCATACTGTACCTCCAGAGCTTTTACCTTCGATCTTAGGTCGCCACGCCAGTTCGCCCCCCCAGTTCGACACATACTGCAATGGATCGAAGCAAGCGTTGAGCGGCAGCACTAGCGGAACTCCTGCCCAAATTTCTCGAACCATTGTGCCGATCGCTGTCATACCCTGGAGACCCCGAGACTTTGAAAATAATGCTGAAGTTTCCTGTCTATCGTCCAACTTGCGAGAGTCTTTGCCTGTCGCCTCAGTACAAGTCCAGAGATTGTCTGGGGAGGGAGCTTTTGCAGCAAGGGGATCTGTTTGCGAGCCCTGGTGGAGAGGTGTTTTATCGAGTGGCTGGGGGGCCGGTGTGTTTACTGTACGACCGGGAGGGGTTGCCTTGGCCCTGTTGTTCGTTGGAGTGGCGGGGCAAGCAGCCGAGTTGGAGGCGAATTGGGCGACGGCTGATTCCCGATATAGGGGGGAAATACCGTCCTTGCTATGCGGTCGAGCAGGTTGGGGGCGCGGGGGGCTTACAGGTTAAGGTGTTGAGCTGGGTGGAGTTGGACCCGTTGCTGAAATGCTGGTGGTATTCGATTGAGATGAATGCATCGAACGTGCAGCATTGGCGGCGGCAGGGCGAGCCACCTCGTTTGGGAGGTGTTGGGGGAGCGAGTGGTTTGTCGGGATAGATAGAAAGGGGGTGCTCGGATAGGGTCTGCTGTGTCGTGCGGTTTTGGATGGGGCGATCGCTCTCAATGGCAAGTGAAAACGGGTTTGTCTTTGCAGCTACCCGACGGGCTCACCCCAGCTAAAACATCCCGTAAGTAGGGTGAGAAACGGACTTACCGCTTGGAGTTTCAGGTTCGCACTATATCGACGATCGTGAGTAGTTTTGTCAATCGATTGGTCAGAATCATCGAACCTTCACTGCTTTTTGCGTACTCTGGATTGCCATAAACCGGTATTTATACGTACATGAGTCCTATCCGCCTGACCTTTTCAGTAAAGATATCGGGCTCGCAGCATCTTCATGAAGGTAGCATGAAGACAGAACATTCATGAAGGCCCGATAAAGTCGGGAGTAATCTTATGACGTCAATCTCTCTCAGAAGAGCTGGGTTAACGATGATGTATTTGTGGAGGGCGAAGAAAATATTAAATTATAAATGCCAATGATGAACTGATTCACGTGCTTACTCTATCTGATTCAGCACCAACCCTTACAGTCAAGGAAAATTTATCGCAAATGGTTGAATTATTTGGCGTTCCAACAGATTTATTAGGATTGCGAACAAACTTTTCAGTGGCTGGCTCGAGTATGATTCAAATCACTTTTCTTAGCATCGCTAGCACAAACAATAAAGGCGAGCAAATGCTCTCAAGCCCGATACATGATTTTTAAAGAATTTAATGATATATAGAGATTCTTTATCGATCTGCCTGCAAATATCTCAAACATATCAATATTCGAATATTTATATGTTCATCCTAAGTGAGATTGAAGAGTAAAGCTAGCTATAGCAAGGGCTTTACTTCGCCTCAATTTTCATAATCAACTGCGATTGATATCGCAGCCATACATAGAATTAGAGAAGCGATCCAGACAGAATAGAAGGTTCATCCCGTGTCGCTCGCCAGAGTGAGTCGGGGCGATCCTACAACCGTCGCGGCTGCATTTACTTTCTCAATTTTCTGTGTAATGCCATGCAAATTCTACTCAGTCGTGAGGAATATTATGACTTTCATTGAACTTGCACGCGAAAAATGGATGCACGATCGCGCCTCGCTTATTCCAGCCGAATTTTCGGAGCTGGCACCAATCATTACGGAGATCGAAGCAAATTATGGGGTTCGGATTTATTGCATCACTGTGCCAAACTTCGACGGTGTGAGCTATCGAGATTATATAGCAGGAGTTGCGAATACCCTGTTTGGGGAACTCGATGAAGGAGAGATTGTTTTGGTGATGTCTGCGAACGGCAGATGGTCAGTATTAGTAGGCGAGAACTCTCCCCTGACCCAATATGAAGTCCATCAAGTCATTCAAGCAGAGGCTGCGGCCTTTTTCCAGAAGGGATACCACTACCAAGGAATGCAAGAAGCATTTCCGGCTCTAGAACAGAAGCTAGCCGGGTCGTGGGAGCCGCCGGGTACGGTTCAGCCAACTGCTCTGACACTCATCACCTGGGGTCTGCTTCTAGCAGCTATCTTCCTCGGGCTGGGGGTCTGCGTCAATCAATGGTTCAAAGGTAGTCATCCACACTCCCTCCCTCAAAAGAGTCATTAACCAGCCTGCGATCGAGAAGTTACCCTTCCCTCTGCAGTCGGGGAAGGGATTAGAAGATTGGGGACAGTTCTCGATCGCGTTCGCGTTCGGATAGGGTTTCTATGTAGTGCAATTTTGGATGGGCGATCGCATTGGGGTCTTGTCCGCTTTTGGTGATGTAAAAAATATCCCTAAAAGAAGCGCTACACGAGTAATAAATCAGCTTGTCAAAATGAGGCATTTGGCCAAAAGGTCTAGCCCTGCCCGCCCAAACATCTGTCGCTTCAGCATTTTGAGTCGGTTGTTTAGCCCCTCAACGGTCCATTGCTGACATCGAGAGTCAGACCCGCTTTAACCGCATCGTAGTCATCCTTCAGACCCTTAGCAAAACTCTGAAATACCTTAATCGAGCTGGTCCGAGCTCGTTCGGGCCAATCGTCGAGATTGTCAGGCAGCCGTTTGCGCACCAGTTCAATGAACCCTTGCGCGAGGGCGATCGCATCCGCTAGCTCAGGCTGTTGGCATAGTTTCTCCAGAAGTGTTTCCTCCTCAGTATCGAAGTTTTCCGAGCGCTTCAAAATAAGCCAAGCCGCTCGCCGAGCACTCAAGGGCTGTTAAGCGGAAGCGTCGTTCGCTGGGGCTGGCCCCGACCGGGTAAGTCATTCAGGGACTCCCGGCTGGGTTTGCTCTACAGTTCTTTGCTCTGTTGGCTTCCCTGCTTCCATGGGTCTCGCAAATAAGGTTTGTATGGATCCAAGCAACTGCTGCCCTTCGCCGTATCGTGGGTTGCCGTTCTGGAAAAGTGGGAGCGGCAAGGTAGGTGTAGGCAGGACGCCTATGCTGGGGGGCTACCGTTGGCGTAATGCTCCTCTGTTCGGTGTGAAGCTGCGCCTTCTCAACCCGTGTAAGGGTTTGAGTTTGCCCTTTGAAGACTTTCTCTAACACCTCTTCAAGATTCTGCAGAAGATGGAAGCGATCGGCAACTTGGATGGTGTCAGGGGCTCCTGCGCTCATTCCTCGCTTATAGGTTTTGGATTCGACGCGTCGTCTGCCGCTCTGGGCACGACCCAGAACCGGCGATGGCTTCCCGCAAGCAACATCGCAAACGGAAATATCGCTTGGAGTTCCAGATTCTCCGCCCCGATTGCATCCCTTGCTCGGCGTCAGGGTAGCCCTGCGGGGCGAGCGAGCTGCTTTTTGTATCACAGCGATGATTCTTTTGTCAGTCAATCAGCATCTACACCACCAATGCCATCGAGTCCCTCAACCGCTTTCTGCGCAAGGTGATTAAGACCAAGGCTGTGTTTCCCAATGAGGAATCTGTGTTGAAGTTGATGTATTTGGCGATGAACAATATTGCCAAGCGATGGACTCGCCCCATCAAAGATTGGAAGGCAGCTCTGTCGCATTTTGCTACTCTGCTTCCAGAGCGCTGCACTTTTTGAACAACTCTCTGCTTACACAAAATTCCGATCGCTCTCATTTTGATGAGTAAGGTCAGCCTCTCAACTCATGGCTTTTCAATTTCATGGGCAAGTGTTGTCATAACCGGAATACAAAGGAGCCTAACGGCCAAGCTCACCGGAAGCAGATAACCTTGAAAACCCAACCGACAGATTAGAACATTCCGGTGCAGCGATTTGTTAGCTTGTAGCTAGAGATACAAAACCACTCGTAAACCCTCATCTACCTCCTCTTGCGAATAGTTTGGTAGTGAACCGATACGTTCAGTTAAAAACGTTTTATCAACCGTAAAAATCTGAGATACATTAGCGACAGAATCTCTAGATAAACCTGATACTTCACCAGGCAATAACACATTTCCTGGTGCTCCTGCTAGCTGAGTATTCGAGGTGATGATTACGACGATAACTGTATTGATACGGCTTTGAGTAAAAACATCATCTTGAATCACCAAGACAGGACGACGGTATCCAGGTTCTGAACCTACTGGGTTGGGTAAGTTCGCCCACCAAATTTCTCCCCGATACATTACCAGTCCTCATGAGGCAGAGACATAAACTGCATCTTTGCCATCACTGCATCTAGCTCAGAAGGCTCTTTAGAGTAAATTTGGTTCAGCTTATGCAAAATTTGATTGCGGTTGTACTTTTTTAGATAAGTTTTTAACGCTTTCGTATAAAGCTCACTACGTGACAGCCCTAGCTGCTGAGCCATGGCTTCTGCCTCTTCAAACACTGAGTCTGGAAGCGAAATTGCAGTTTTCATAGCGATCTTAGCTGCAAACCCTACGCTTTAAGTTATACCCCAGTTATACCAATATTACAAGAGCGACTACACTCAGGCAACAGTAAGTGACCTTTCTGCATGTCTCAAGCCAGAAATGGAGCTAGCTAACGGCCTTGAGCCTGGCGGTGCTAGATCAACTCTCAACGAAGAAAGAAAGTTTAGCCAAGCATCCGCTGCGGTGAAGGGTTAGGTTTGATGGCCCATTTGCAATAGCCAAGCCAATTAGGGCGATCGCAGGCTAGCACCTCCCAATTTTAACCACAACTTAAGGACAGCAGAAATCTAACGGAGTTGCTCAGGGGCGCGAAAGTAGCCTAAAATTCAAACAGGTAAAGTGTGGACTGAGCGTCCCTTGCAGAAAGTTTTTAGGAAGTAGCTCACACACCTTAGAGGATAAGCGATCGCCATCTCAAAAACTCTATTATGGAAAAATTCGATATATCTCTCGACGATGTGCTACTTTTTGGCAAATAATTCGCTTGCCTGCTGAATCAACACTGATGCCAATTCTATAGTCGCTAATAAGGATCTTATACTTATTGGTGTACCCTTTCATCTTCTCAATATATCCAAGGCCAAATGGGTTCTCTGATTTGAGTTCTTGAAACACAATAGACTCCGCTCTAGCTTGAACATTATCTGGCAAGCGTGAAAGCTCTTTTAAGAATCTCTTTGTATACTCAACTTCCCACATTTTGCATTTTTATTGACTGATAGTATGAGTGCGCAGGACTGCCAGAAAGTAACTCATCATTTTCTACTTCCTTCATTAGCTTTGCCAGACCAAAGTCTTCTAAAATCTCTTCAATCTGATTGTACACTTCTATTGGGATTTGAACAGCAAGAGTACGTTGCTGCTCATCAAGAACATATTGCTTTGGAATTTCAAGCATCAATGGACCTCAACCAAGCTTGTATACTTCTACAGTATATAAGATTATCCTCAAAAATAATACCCTATAAAACAAATAGGCCAGAAGATCGAAACAGTTAGAAAATTTCTTACTGAAATTGGGGGGATTGCTGAAATAGAAGGGACTAACGGCCTTGAGGTTAGCGGTGCTAGAGAGACTCTCAATTAAGATCGACAGTTTAGCCAAGCATCCGCTGCGGTGAAGGGTTAGGTTTGATGGCTGACTTGCAATAGCTAGACCAATTAGGGCGATCGCAGGTTAGCATCCCCCACTTTACCAGGATATTGAAATACAGCATTACAGCTTTTATCTGTGGTACGCTATGTACATGACGTACAGGATTCTTACGATGCGTTCCTTATCTTCTGGAGAAGCGAGAAATAGCTTTGCCGATACGCTCAATCATGTCGCTTATGCTTCAGAGCATGTTGCTATACAACGACTTGGGAAAGAACCGGTGTATATGATTCCAGCTAAAGACTACGAACTTTTTTTGAAGCTTCTGCAACAAGCAGAAGATGACCTCGATCTTCAAGGAGCGGAGAAACGCATGGCTGACTCAAAGCAAGAACGGGTTGACTTTGATGATTTTTTTGCGGAACTAGAGGCGTGATGTGAGCCAATACAGGATTGAGTTCGATCGGCGTGTAAAAAAGGATCTTAAATCAGTTACTACTCAGGAAGTAGTTCGCATCCAAACTGCAATATCTGACCTAGCGAATAACCCTCGTCCCTCTGGCTGCAAACAATTGAAAGGGAAAAACTGTGAATATTTTAGGATCAGAGTCGGTGATTACCGAATTGTCTACACAGTTGAAGATAAAGTTCTGTTAATAGTCGTAATCCGTGTAGGCCACCGAAGGGAAATCTATAAAAAACTATAACTATAGCCTGTTTTGCGTGCCTAACGGCCTTGAGGTTAGCGGTGCTAGATAACCTCTCAACAAAGAGCGACAGTTTTGCCAAGCATCCGCTGCGGTGAACGGTTAGGTTTAATGGCCCACTTGCAACAGATAAGCCAATTATAGCGATCGCAGGCTAGCACCCCCGATTTCACCGACAAATCTTAAGGACAGCAGAAACCTAACTCCGCCGTTAGACGTGGCGCTGAATCTATTTGATGTGGGTTGCATAGCGAATCTCAACTAAACCCGATTTAGGATGGGTTTTGCTCTCCCCGTCTACAAGAAAGCCATGTTTCTCGTAAAAATCCCGCGCCATGCGATTGCCCTCAAGAACCCACAAAATTATCTCCGAATTCCCAAAGCCACGAAAAAACTCAAAGGCTTTTGCGATTAGTCTCGAGCCGTATCCTAGCCGCCAATTGCTCGGGTGAACATATATAGCAGCGATTTCGCCAACCGTTATACTGTTCTTGTCCGGGTCACGGCATGCGCACAAGGACGCAAACCCGGCAGTTGAACTGTTCACCTCTGCGACGTAGCTATGATTCTCTGGATTAGTAAGTAGGCTTTTCCACGCTTCCGTCTTTGAAGAGACGTTCAATGCATCGAGTACATCGTCCGGCATCAATCCCTTATAAGCACCCTTCCAAGACTCGACGTGTATACGAGCTATCTCCGATGCATCGGATTCCAGGGCTTTTCGAATGGTAACGATGGTCATGCGGCTAGCACCTCCCAATTTCACCAACAAAAATTAAGAACGGCAGCAACCTAACTTGTGTTTAAGATTACGGCTCTGCCTGAGTAATGGGTGCAGTGGCGTTTTAATAACGTAAGTGAGCAAGCCAGCTTGTAATACGCTACAGTGGCGATGTTACCTATCAGCCTTCAACACTTGTTCAGCCGTCAGGTTCAGACCAGGGAATGTAGCAGAGGCGATAGTCTCATTGCCTCGGAGCAACTGAATTTCATACTCTTCATCCACTAACGTACAGATAGAAAGGGTAGGTTGTTTGGGCTTCCCAATGTGCCGAATACCACCTAAGCCTGCGTAATCTGCAATCCAATATTCGGGAATGCCTAAAGCCGCGTAGTCTTCGACTTTACGGGCATAGTCATTTTGCCAATTGCTACTAACGACTTCCACCACAAATTTAATCGAACTGCCTCTCGTTATGATTGACTGCTCAGACCAGAGTAGTTCTTTGGAAAGTTCTGCGCGATCGACGACTGCGACATCAGGCCGAAATGCTGTCATAACAGCATTAGAAGGACGAAGTAGTCCTCGCTGAAGAACAAACCAAGGTAAGCCTGCTCTGTCGATCTGAACACAGGCTTTTGTAGTGATGAAGGCGGCAACTTCTTCATGTTTGCCTGTTGGTTCCAAGTCAAAGACCTCTCCATCGATCAGTTCATAGCGCTTATCACCACCATAATGGGCGAGAAATTCGTCAAAGCTCAGGGGTTTCTGTTGTATTGGTCGGTCGGTTTCAAGGATCATTAAGTTACCTCAGTCCCAATCAATGCCTTCAGTCTACTAAATTTGATTATGTGACTGTACTGCCTCACAACATACTTCCTTGGAATAGCGGATTTCCAAAAACAGCCAACTACCGATTCACTTCAATCCGATAATCTTATGCCATCTTGATTTTGAGTATTGGCAGATACAATTTTGAGCCCGACCTAACTATTTAATAGACGGACCCATTCCGCATAATACCCCTGAGGAAGGTGATTAGAGAGAAATATTCCGCATAATACCCCTTAGATGGGTGTTTAGGCGGAATATTTCAGTGAATTTTCGGTCCGAAAGTGGCGTTTTGTCCGCCTAATATGCCGGAAAAGATAATTAGCCGGACTGGATCGAGCTGTCGCCTATACCACCCCCTCCCCAAAAACTATTGGATCGAGTCAGAGACTCCATCCGCATGAAGCACTACTCTTACCGCACCGAACAGTCGTACGTTCATTGGATTCGTCGCTTTATCCTGTTTCACAACAAGCGGCACCCCCGAGAGGAAACGGCAGAGATCGAAGCCTTCCTGAGCTATTTGGCGGTGAATGAAAAAGTTGCTGCGTCAACTCAGAATCAAGCCCTTAGTGCCTTACTATACTTATACTTATACAAATACGTACTTCAAATTGAACTAAACGGCCCTATCGATGCCATGCGGGCTAAGCGTTCCCGCTTCATACCTTATGAATAAGAATAAAAACTCTAGCTGCTATACCATAAGCATTTGAGGCTTGTGATGAAATTTTCTCCACGCCATTTGTATGATGAACTTTTGCTCCACTATGACTGACTTGACAGAAGAGGGCTATACCAAACCTCAGTGAGATTGAAGAATCACCCTAGTCATAGCAAGGGTTTTGGCTCACCCCGTTCTCCAGAATCATCTGGGATTGGTATAGCTTTGCTAGCGCTACGGACTAATCAAAATCTTGTCGGGTTAGACGAATCTCCTGCGGCTGCCACAACACGGCCCCGACCCGATCGGTCCACAGCAGGGGAATGTCGTTTTGGGTAAACCGTTGAGAATTGCCGGGATGAAGACTTTGGCCGCCCACCACCCCACCTCGCAATTGCAGTTTTTCCAACCAGTCTGGCGACAGTGACGAGCCATCCCACCACAGCCAATCGATTGGGATGAGACTGGCATGGGAACGCAACAGGCGATCGATCGCAGGAATCGGCGTCCCGACCAACAGGCCTCGCTGACCGGCAACCGCAAAGCTGAGGGCCCGATCGCCCACCAACTCCCATTCGGTCGAACCTATAGTTACCGCTGTCCCCTCAGCCCAGCCATGCAACTCCGTCCCCGACTGCTGCAAGCAATTGAGATTGGCAGCCGCTGCACTGGCGATCGCAAATCGCTCTGGAGTCCAAATCTCGCTGATGGGGACGCTTTGGGCCAACTCCGACCAGCCATGATTGGCATTGCCGTCAGCGAGAGCAAAAGCGCGATCGATGTGGCGAATCCCTTCCCGGCGCAAAAAGGGTAGCACCACCTGCTGCACGGTTTGGGCAGAACCGCTATTGATGAGTGCGGTCTGGTTAGCACTACGGGCGATGAAGACAGGAGTCTCGGCAGCGAGAGCGATCACTTGCAGTGGCGGCTTGGGCCACAAGACAGGGATGGCAACCAGAATGACGATCGCGCCTGCCACCCCCATAGCAGTGCGCTGTAAAGTACTCAATCGCAATCTCGGCCACCAACGGTTGCCAAACGTCAGGAGAAGCATGACGCCATACAGTCCTACACATTGCAGTACCGAAGCCGTTCCCGTATCAATAGACGGACTGGGCCAACTTGCTATCCACTGGGCGAATCCCACCATTGGTTGGAGCAAAAACTGCAGTGGCCAAACCGCCACAGCACCCAAGGGCGGCAGCACGAGGGCGATCGCAGCTATTACCATGCCTGCTGCCACGGCTGCAATAGTCAGCGGACTCGTGAGGAGTGCAGCTACGAGAAAATAAGTGGATACTTTGCCAAACACCGCCAGTTGCAAGGGCAAAGTCCACAGAGTAGCGGCGAGCGGCGTCGCAATCGCTTGGGCGATCGCTGGCGGCAAGAACTCCAAGCAAGTTTGGATGGGGCGCGCGCTGACCAGCAGCCCTGCCGTGGCTGCAAAGCTGAGCTGAAACCCCAAATCGCGAATCCAGAGGGGGTTGAAGAGGGTGAGTAGAACCGCTGTCGCCAACAGAAACCCCAAGGGCTGCAAGCGTCGCCCAGTAGTTTCCAACTCCTGCGAAAGCGCCACAGCCACCCCCGCGATTGTGGCTCGCCACGCAGACGGGCTGCCCCCTGTCAGAGTTACATAGGCCAGCAAGCTGGCGATCGCGATAACCTGCTGTTGTCGCACCGGTCGCGATCGCGCGATCGCCAACACAATGCCCAATAACAAAGCGACGTGAAAGCCGGAGGCCGCGATCGTATGAGCCAAACCCACCTCGCGAAAAGCATCTTGAAGATCGAAGGGCACCTGGCTGGCAGCAGAGCCCAACACTAAAGCCCCCAATAAGGCCCCGAGGCGATCGCCCAACCCTGCCACAAACGCATCCACAATTCGCTGGCGCAGCAGCCATCCCCCCCATTGCACATCGGGATCGACAATCGCTACCTGGCGCGCGCTCAACCCCGCAAACGCATTGTGGCGAGCCAAATAGGCTTGAAA
Organism: Synechococcus sp. PCC 7336; assembly: GCF_000332275.1. NCBI lineage: Bacteria > Bacillati > Cyanobacteriota > Cyanophyceae > Synechococcales > Synechococcaceae > Synechococcus > Synechococcus sp. PCC 7336. Next base: position 4,249,153 of record NZ_CM001776.1, on the reverse strand, counting down.
ATCAAAGCCCCCCGGATTCTGCGCGCCGCTGGGGCGATACAGAAATCCAGTTAATTCCAGCCTTTGACCGGGCAGTAAATTCGGGAGCTCCTCCTGCAGCGGATAGGTGACGTAAAGCCGACTGGCGATGGCGGACCCACTCCGGTGGGGGGAGCGATAGTTCTCCGTTCGCAACCACAGTTGCTGGCGACCCGAGCGGGTTTGACGGGGCACGGTTTCGACCTGACCGACGACAGTGGCATTGGGTTGCGGGGCGCGGGTACTGATATCGAAGGGGGACGGTGTAGGGGTTCGCAGGCCGATATAGGCCCAGGCCAAACATCCAATCAGACCGGCAGCGATGTAAGTTCTTGCCAAACGAGGCTTGCGAATGTGACTGACAGCAGCGATCGCGGCGATCGCCAAGATCCACAGCCAGCCCCACCAGAGCGATCGCGAGAGCAGCCCGAATAACCAGGCCAACGCAATCCAATAGGTCTGCACCATGACAGTCGCTTCCGGTCATTTCTACGGCAGCCCCAGCTTTCCCTCACTTAGCGATCGTGGGAATTATGAAGGCTCGGTGTTTACCCTCAAGCTCTCAATATTTGTATAAAAATAGGTCAAATTATCGAGGGATTCCCCATTGGCGATCGCCCTCAAGTTAGACACTTTTTCACGCCGTCCAATCTTCACTGACTAAACCCGGAACCTTGCCAAAATCGCGCACATTCCGCGTAAGCAATATCAGGTTGTTCGATAAGGCGATCGCAGCAATGCGCAAATCCATCGTGGCTACCCGAACCTGTTGCGAGCGTAGGGATTTAAAGATTTCCACAGCCTGTGAGTTAAAAGGCAGTACTGGAGCCGCTGAAAATCCCTTGTGGATTTCTGAAAGGAGTCGATATCCGCGAATTACATCTGCAGCATTTTGGGTGCGGGTGATAAGTGTGTGAGCTCCAAGAACTTGCTCGTGAAAACTGACAATGAAGAAAGCAAGGTCTGAGATTGGGTGGTCGGTAAGCCGAGCCAGCAACGCAGCACGATCCGGCCCTGCTCTACGTTGCAAAATGCTGATATGGTCGGTATCGAGAAGATATTTCACAAATCCTCATCATCTCGGTCATTGGGTCGATCGGCTTCGCGCATCTGCCGGCCATATTCCAATGCTTCGAGAAACGCCGATTCATCGGAAACAGAGCCCATGACGATTTCTAGCCAATTACTTGATGTGGGTTGAGGGACCCCTATATGTTGCTGTAAATTTGCTACCGTTTGTTCGAGAGTAGTTAGACGTCGATCTATCGTTCGATCGCTTTGCATGATTTCCTCAAATGAATGCCAGCAACTATCCTCATGCCAGCAACTATCCTCATGATAGAGGGCCAGCTCGACCCAAGCCTTCATCGGCGCTTCAGCAACATTCTGCAATGCCAGCCGCAATTCTTCAGGATTGCAATCTTCTAACACCGCATCTAGATATACTGCTACTTCTTGAGGATTTTACAGCGATGCAATTTAAGACGAGCAATCGCTTGGACTCGTTGGCCTGTTCTCCCCAATTTCCACCAGGTATTACAGGTTAGTGAAGGTCTCTCGCACTGTGGCGGCGATCGCCGCATCGTTCGCCCGAGGAATGTAGAAATACTTGCCGCCTGCCAAATTCGCGAGCTCTTTGGTGAAGCCGCTACTGACAAACCGACTTTGGGTATCGACCAGCAGGAACTTAAAGCCCAGCGCTCGCATTTTGGTCGCAATATCCCGCAACTCCTGTTTGAGATCGGGCTTTTCTTCGTCGGGATCGAGGGCGGTGCCGAGCGATCGGCTGAGGGGAATATTGCCGCGACCGTCCGTCAGCGCCACCACCATGACTTCACCCACATCCCCCGCCGACATCTCGTTCAAGCCCATGCGAATGGCCTGCGTAAACGCATGAGCTAAGGGCGAACCGCCGCCGCAGGGCATCGTCTCCATGCGGCGGCTAGCGGCTTCAATCGATCGCGTCGGTGGCAACAACACCTCCGCCCGCTCCCCCTGAAACGGAATCAGCGCCACTTTGTCCCGATTTTGATAAGCCTCAGTCAGTAGGCGGAGCACTGCGCCTTTAGCCGAATTCATCCGGTTGAGGGCCATCGACCCCGAAGCATCCACAATAAAGATGACTAAAGCCCCGGCTTTGCGAGCGAGTTTTTTGCTGCGGATATCGCTTTGCTCGACGATGACATTGCGATCGGGATGGCGCCGACGACGGGCTTTTTGGTAGGGGGCAGCAGCGCGCAAAGTGGCGTCAACGGCAATGCGCAGGGTGTCCCCCTGCGGCAGCATGGGTTTGATATAGCGACCGCGATCGTCTGAAAACACCAAACTGCGGGAACCGCTCTTGCCCTGTCGGTTCGCGGATTGGGCAAATCTCAACAATTCCGGATCGAGTACGACCCCTTCGGGATCGAAGACGAACTCTTCGGGAATGCTGGGGGGGGCAGAATCGCTATCGTCGTCGTCGGTGTCCTCGTTGTCGGTGTTGTCCTCATCCTCGTCCTTCGAGTTATCCTCGTCGTCCTCTCGGTCTTCGGATGAAGGCGGTGGCGGGGGCTCGGCAGGCGGTGGGGGCGGTGCGTCCATCGCCCGAGGTAAAATTACCAGTTCCACTGCCGTGCGCAGATCGTCTGCTTCGATAAACGTGCGGCCTTCCAAAGCTGCTAAGACTTTTGCCACCCGCAGGGCAAATAACTCGGCCCGATGGCCCTGAATGCCGCTGCGAATCGCTTCGACGATCAGATACTTCACCTGCTCGGGGGTGGCGCGCACGTCTTTGAGCCATTCGCGAGCTAAGACGATCTGGGTGCGCATTTGGTCGATCGCCTCACTTTCTGCGGCCCAAAACGCTTCGGGACGATCGGCAAAGGCGGTGGCCCGTTCCACCACCTGCAAGCGCATGTCGAGGTCTAGGGCGGCATCGGCGGAGAGGGCGATCGCCATCCGATCGAGCAGGTGGTCTCGCAGTTGGCCTTCTTCGGGGTTGAAGGTGGCAATCAGGATGGGCTTGCAGGGATGTTGCAGGCTGATGCCTTCCCGCTCGATGATGTTGACGCCTTCGCTGGTGACGGCTAACAGCAGATTGGCGATTTGGTCGTCTAGCAGGTTCATTTCATCGACGTAGAGCACGCCTCGGTGAGCGGCGGCTAGCAGGCCGGGTTGGAAAACGGTTTCGCCGGTTTTGACAGATTTGCTGACATCGACCGAGCCGAGTAGGCGATCTTCGGTGACACCGAGGGGAATTTGAATGAAGGGGGCGGGGACGACTTCAGTTTCGGGAAAAACAGTCGGGTCGGGATACTGTTCTTTGGCCCAGTCCGACCAAGTTTCGGGATGGCGGGGGTCGTCGTTGCAGGGGGAGCCTTTGACGATCTCGATGGGGGGGAGCAGATCGTGAATGCCTCTGGCCAAGATGGATTTGGCGGTGCCTCGCCGTCCGGCGATCGCCACTCCGCCCAAACCCGGATCGGCAGCAGCCAGGAGTAGGGCGGTTTTAATGGCGGCTTGACCGACGACAGCGGTAATGGGGAAATTGGGGACGCGGGTGCGGGAACTGACCATGCTAGAAGGATATCGGAGCTCTTGGATTGCCGAAGCCCTCTTATCCTGACATACTCCCGACGCAGGCGCGGCCTAGAGCGCGGGTGTCTCAGAACTTCCTGGCAACTCTCACAACAATCCCCGATAGCGAATAAAAACCAAAATGGCAGCCCACGACCCCAAGGCAACTTTGATGGCAACCAGAAGATTGAGCAGCGGAATCCACCCACCACTGACCAAGGTGCCAAACTCTCCCTGCGGTAATTCCATACCAACCAGGCTCAGAACCGCCAGCACAATGAAAATCAGCACCGAAACCTTCTCCCAGGTGGCGGCATGCCAGCGCTGGTAAATCGCTTCCATCCGTTCTGATGATGAGGTGATGGCCACAAGGCCAATCGCCGTTCCGCCGGCGACGCCCGCCGCAAACCCACCGCCTGGACTCAAGTGCCCCCGAATCGCTAGCTCGATACCGATTAATGCCGCAATCGTGGCTCCCAAGCGTGCCAGCACGATCGAGGGGCGATCGGTGAATTGGTAGATTTTGCTGGAAGGTTGTTCGTCGGCCAACAGAAATCGCACTCCCAAGATCGCGATCGTGAAGACCACAACCTCGAAGATCGTGTCATAGAGTCGGTTTCTGAAAATAATGCCCGAAACGGTGTTGGGCACCCCGCTATCTCGCACAATCGACTCAACGATCGAGAGCTCGGCTGAGTCGATCGCCAGATTGGGGAAGACGAGCATCTTAATGTACAACGCTATCCCGACCGCAATGTAGATCCACTTCATGCTCGATCCCCCATGAGATCGGGTATCCCGTCCCCTGACTGACTGGCATTGGACTGGCTGAAGCTGCCTGAGTCGATATAGGTCAGGCTGGCCAAGGTTGCTGGGAGTTCCTCCTGCATGATGTCGTAGAGACGTTGGACCCGGGTTTGGATGTGGTGACGCGGCTGTCCGTCTGCGGGGGGCGATTGAGATGGCTCCCAGGCAACTGACTGCTCTGACAAGTCATAGTCTGACAAGACATAGATTGTATGAATCTCTTTTGCCATCAAAGCGGTTTGTAAGGCTTGAAGATTGGTATAGGTCACCAGTTCGAGACGCATGTGGTATTTGTTCGATGTTTTGCGTAAAGCCGAGAGCAATTGCTCGGAAGGATGCGCGAGCTCTGACGCTGCTGCATTCGCCAGAGGTGCGCTTTTCGCACTCGACTCGCGAGCGAGCAAGCCAACGCGCATACTCAGTGAAGAGCGCACCGCCACTGCGTAGAGGGTAATGGATAGCATGGTGCCGACCAAGGCTTCGGTCAAGGCGACATCCGCTGCCCCAAAGAGTGCGTAGACCAGTGCGGCAACGGCACCCAAAATGCCGCGAATGACCAGGGCGTGATAGGGATTGACCTGCAAAACCACCATACAGGCTGTTAAGGGAAGCAGAGCAACGATCGCGATAACGTAGAAATCCTCAGTCATCCTCACCTCCACTGCTAGAACAGTAGGCCAACACATACCCCAGCACCGTATTCCAGATCGCGAGGGAAATCAGCGCCAGAATCAGCAGCGGCCATTCTCGGGGTATTTGGAGGAGCAGCCCGAGAAGAATACTCATCGAACCGAGGGTATCGGCGACTGAAAGACTGTGCAGCTTGAATAAGACCGAGCGATCGCCAATCAGGGGAAATGTTCCCCAGAACCAGAAGATAATTCCAATTCCGATACAGATATAGCTGATAGTATCAATCATTGTTCGTTCATCCGCCTGAGGACATGAGCCAGCAGCATTAAGGCTGCATTCCCCACACTTAAAATGAGTACCCCAACCACCCCGATCGTCCAGTCATCCCGCAAGACAGATACGACCAGAATCATCATAGATGTTTTGGTTGCAATACTGGCAAAGGCCAACATTTTTTGCCAAATGCTTCTGTCCTTACAAGCCTCATAGATGGGGATGAGTAGGGCCAGAATCATGGGCACGAGCACCCAATTCATGTCTTTGGCCTCCGCTGTACCCGATGTACTTCATACCAGCCATCTTCGCGATATTTTAAGACGATTGTTTTAGGGGTAAAAGTGATGAGGAAAATATCTAGAAAGATGAGTCCGGGGGTCCGCTGGGGTTTGACTCGCTCCAGCACGATCTCTTCCCGAGTGTGGGGGCGAAACATTATTTCCAAGGCTTCAAAGTATGCTCTGGGAATAGCGATGAGGATTTCCCAGAATATTCGCAACCAATCTTTCAAGGCCCCTGGAGCTGTGTAGGGTCTCGGCAATAGAAGCGCAACGCTAACACCGATGAGAATATTGGCTACACTCGCATCGGCAGTGAGTAGAAACCAGATAGCCAACCGCAATGAAAAATCTAGATATCCAATCATGCCAAAGCCATCCAAAAAAGCAGGGTTAACATCAGAGTCATGACTCCAATTAAATGCTCAAATTTCTCCACAATTCGAGGAATCTCAACCTTCAATTTCTGAAAAATCAGAAGATACGCGAGCCAGCCAATAGCAATTGTGACCAGTGGCTTGACAATATTTGCTACGGTATAGGCTTCATAATAGATGCCATTTGCGATAACCAACCCGCCGAGTAACACAGTCATTGCTGGCCAGAAACCAGGCTTAACATTCCCTTTGCCCCCATGAGGCAGGAAAATAAATTTAGCAAACGAGATTGCAGTTCCCAGAGCCGCAATATTCATACCAATCACTTGCCAGGGCGCTAGATTCTTCATGGTCAGTACCTTCGCGCCAAAACCAGATAACAGGGGAAAACCCGAGATTGAAAAGCTGGCGATCGCCAGGGCAATCCAGATTGGAGTGGGAATCGGCTTCTGTTTGAGCGCTTCGAGCTTTCGGCTCGGTAGGTTCCCTGCAACCAGGAAGAGAGCCGCTTTGACCAGACCGTGTGTCAGCGCATAAAAACCACCGACTTCCGGTGCTGCAAGGACAAAGCCGAGTTGAGAAATCGTGTGAAACGCGAGCATGCGCTTTGTATCTTTGGCAAAGACCGCATAGCCGACTCCCAAGAGGGCCGTGCCAACCCCAAAGATACGGACGATTGGGTCGAGCTCAGCCACAATGAGGGAGCAACGGACTAGCGGAAAGACCCCTGTTTTGACCACAACTCCCGACAGTAGGGCCGATACGGGGGTCTCGGATTCGGAGTGGGTTAAGGGCAGCCACAAACCCGAGACAAAGATTCCCCCTTTGGTCAGGAGTCCGAGGAAGATGAGGGCGATCGCCTCGGTGGGAGCCCCCTGTAACCCAGCAAATGCAAACGAATGGTTGGCCTGATAAACGAGTACTGCCCCAATCAGGTAAAACAGCATGGCTGTATTGCTGACAAAGAGGTAGCGCAAGGCAACCCAAATCGAGCGGTCAGTCCGGGGATAGGCAATTAAGAGGAACGCAGCAATACCGATGACCTCTAGGGCCACATACAAACTGACAAAATCTGCACAGATAAACACCGCGTTGACACTGCCATGCAAAATGATGGCCTGCATGTAGAAAAAAGCCGTTTTATCGCTTTGCCAGCAGTAGAGAATGACCGCTGCGGTCACGAGTGCATTGGTCAGAATGAAGTAGCCACTTAATGGATCGACGACTAATGTGACGCCAAAACGATCCAATAACTGCAAGCTCAGGGGGACGGGGGCGAAGACTTGCTGTAGACCATAGCCAAGCGAAATCAGTGCCACCCAGAGTGCGAGGTGGCGATCGAGTTTGGGGAGGAGATAAATGCTGAACCCCACAAAAAATGGCAGGGCAATCCAGGCGATCGCCGCAGTCGTACCTCCGGTGAACGCCAGCATACTCATGGGGTATTATTCTTCTCGATCTCGTCGATCTCCAGAGTCGGGTTATCTCGGGCTAGCTTCATGACTCCCACCAGCATTAAGGCTTGGATCGAAAAGCCAATCACGATCGCTGTCAAAATGACCGCTTGGGGCACCGGATCTGCGTAAGCAACGGGTTCGGCATCCGCAGCAATGGGCGCAAATACCCCCCCTCGCGAGGCAACCAAAATGTAATAGGAGATCGCCCCAGTGCTCATCACATCCATTGAGACGATCTTCATCATGAGGTTCTTTTTCAGGATGATGCCGAAAAATCCACACAATATTGTTGCAAAAATGCATGCTTCTAGTACGGATATTTCTGGCTGCACGTTCATTCCCGTTGCTCGATCTAGGTTATGGTCGGTGCCCCCAAATCTAGGGCTTGCACATTAGATTCGGAGAAGACTGTGTCGACCGCACGCCTCAATGCCTCCGAACGATTCATGTAGAGATTTTGAGGCGGGACCAAACTGAAGATCTTCAGGTCTTCGAGACGACGCTTGGTTTGTCCCGCAGCTCCCACAATAAAGACTTGGCGGTCTTTCTCAACAGCCTCCTCCATTGCATTCTCTAGAGCTAACGATGCCGTCACCCCCAGATGTGGGACATCGCTGAGGTCAAAAACGATCGCATCGCACTCCCCGATCGCATTATGTTCGCGGGAGATCGCTTTGGCAACACCGAAGATCATGGGGCCACTCAATTGGAATAGGAGCACGCGACCATTGGCTTCGTCAAGCCAGCGCGCCTCCTCGGAATTGAGCTGAATGGTATCGTCAGCATCGCTAATCGCCTTAACAGACTCCGACTGCAGATCGCTCATGCGCTCGATCGTCAGAATGTTGGCAATAAAGACCCCAATCCCCACTGCTGCGATCAGGTCAACCAAAACGGTCAGCAGAATAACGCCGTACATAATTAGGGAGCCCTTACGCGAAATCTGATGGGCCCGCTTCAAGAAATCCCAATCAATAATGTCAATCCCGACCTTGAGCGCAATTCCTGCCAATACTGCGAGAGGAATGGTAGCCGTTAAGTTCGCCGCACCTAAAACCACAATCACCAATACAATGGCACGCGTCAAACCCGATAGTGCTGTCCTGCCACCCGTTTGAATATTGACAACCGTTCCCATCGTGGCTCCAGCACCGGCAATTCCCCCAAATAAACCAGACATTAAGTTGCCCAGCCCTTGCCCGATCAACTCTTTATTAGAAGCGTGTTCCGTACGGGTCAAACTATCTGCAACCATCGAGGTTAACAGGGCATCAATACAACCCAACATGCCTAACACAGCCGCATCTACAAACATGAGCTGGAGCTGATCGGGGCTAAAGGTCGGTATCTGAATAGCCGGGAAGCCCGTCGGAATTTCACCAATCCGACGAATATCGAGTCCCGGGAACAAAATTAGGGACAAAACAGTACCGGCAATCAGAGCAACCAACTGGGGAGGCACAATCCGCTTGAACTTCGAGGGCATGAACCAGATGATGGCGAGCGAGATCGCGGCTAACGCCGTTTCTGCTGGCTGAATATTAACGAGCAGCGCCGGTATTGCTTGGAGAGTTCCGATGACTCCTCCCCCGGGACTGTCCTGTCCCAGGAATGGAGCGAGCTGCAGAATGACAAGAATGATGCCGATGCCGGACATAAAGCCCGAAATGACTGTGTAGGGCATCATCGTGACGTATTTACCGAGCCGCAGACTGCCAAAAATAATTTGGAAAACCCCGGCCATCATCACGACGGTAAAGGCCATGGCCAGACCATTGTCGGGATTGGCAGCCGTTAAGTTCGCGATCACAGCCGTCATGACCACTGTCATCGGGCCAGTGGGTTCCGAGATCAGAGTTGGCGTCCCGCCAAATAAAGCTGCAAAGAAGCCAACTAAAATAGCGCCCCACAAGCCAGACACTGCACCGGCCCCAGAGGCAACCCCAAAGGCCAAAGCCAGAGGCAACGCGATAATGGCTGCGGTAACACCCCCGAAGATGTCACCGCGTAAATTTCGAAAATGAATTTGATTGGTCAGTTGCACGGCTAAAAAACCTCTTAACTGGGTAAAGTAAATTACGTCAGGCTGTATGGTGGACGTGCAGGTTTCCCTACGTCCGCCTAAAAATAAAAAAGACAGTCATTAATGGGCATCTAAACATTAATGGGCATCTAAACACAGAAAACTCCAATTGCGATCGCTAGCGACACGATCGTTTGTAATGGGGAAGATAAAGAGAAACTTATCATTATAGGCCGCATCTTTACTAGAGACCGAGAGTCTTCAGATACTGCAATCGACCCCCTAACTATCCGTGGGGGAGTTGCGCTGCGGTGGCAACGGCAGCCCCTCAATTGAGAGCAACTCTGCTGCCCGAAGGGCAAAAGTTTGAGGCTTGGCGATCGCAACTTCTTCCTTGCAGCCTGGGTAAGCTAGCGATTGTGGGTCCAGCTTGCATCGCCGGATTTGTCCAATGGCCTACCCAACACATCATCTGTATCGCGCAAAAACGGAGTATTCCCTTGAGGACTGTATTGCTTGTAGAAGACAGCCTGACTGAAGCTGAAGTGCTGACGCAGTACTTGAAACAGGCTTATTTTGGGGTCGTTAAGGTTTCCAGTAGTGAAGAAGCTCAATCGGCCATGCGATCGCAGCGCCCGGACCTCGTCGTGTTAGATGTGATTTTGCCGGGACAAAGTGGCTTCGAGCTTTGCCGCGATCTCAAATCTGACCCTGCCACCAAAGATATTCCGGTAGTGATGTGTTCCACCAAGGGGACTGATGCCGATAAACTTTGGGGCTCGATGGTAGGGGCCGATGCCTATGTCCCCAAGCCAGTCGACGGTCAAGAATTTCTCAGCACGGTGCGGCAACTCCTACCTGCCTAGCGAGCTTGAAGTAGATGTAGAATTTCTGCGAGCAATGACTCCATTGCTCGCAGCGTCTGTTAGATCTCTTGGCAAAAATCGATTGAGACTCTTCTAACTGACAGTCAATGTATTGCATCGCCTCCCCAACCTTCTATTTCTACCCAACCTTCTATTTCGATCTTGCTGGCAGATCTCCAACAGATGTTCTAGATTGTCGCACAACCCCCGAGTGCAGGATATGCCAAGCAGTTCAGCCACTGTAGAACTCTCGCCTCAGCATTGAGACCAGAAGTCTATTGATGAATGAGATCCTACTGCAAGTGGCAACCATAAAAATCGTGAAAGCCAACGCGGACAGGTATTAATATTTCTCATTTGGGCAAACTAGCCCTAGAGCAAGCCAATTGAGCTCAAATCTTTGCTAGTGCTGAATGGGCAAAAGCACGATCGCGGTTCGTCGGTTGACGGCGATCGCGAGCGACTTGGCTTGGGAAGCCTCTAGATCTGCGATCTGCACGAATGGAGCAACACGGATAGCGTATGAGCGAGCAGCAATTACAGGCTGGAGTAACGGGACTTGAGGGCTTTGCACTCGAACCCCCCGCTCCAGACCTGCGACAAGCCTTTCTTCGCCTTCAGTTAGGGGAGGAGTGGGCTCTCTTGCCACTAGCTCAAGCGACTGAGATTCTCCATATCCATCCAGTCGATATTTTGCCTGTACCCGCCATGCCCACCTGGGTATTGGGGGTCTACAACTGGCGAGGGGAAATGTTGTGGATGCTCGATCTGAATGCCTTAACGGGCATGACTTCAGTCTGCGAGCTCGAGAGCGCGCAGCAGAGCGTGAAGGCGATTGTCGTCCAGGTGGGTCAGCAGAAACTGGGCATCGCGGTACAGGCCGTACAGGATATCGAACTGTATGACGAAGACCGGTTGCAAGAGGCAGGACCGGGGGTTTTTCCCGAGCAACTTTTGCCTTATTTAGGCGGATATTTTATCGATGCCGGACCTGTTATCGATACTCGCACACTCGATTACTTGCCGCTCAGTTAGTCAGTTAGCCTCCATCGCTAAGGATAACTGACAGTCTGCGATCGCCTCTCAAAGGCTCGCGCTAGCGGTTGCTCGAACCTCCAGTGGGTCTCTCCTCTGCCCCTGTCATAGAAAGCAAATTCACCCCTTGCCCGAGCATTCGCCTCACACCCTTTAGCCTCACATTCCAAGGACACCGACGATGCAAAACAGCAATCCCATTCCTACCTCGCTCCCCCAAGCTGGAGACAATCTCGAAGACCAGCCGACAAAAGCCCCCACTGACCCAGGCGGGCAGGGGCGCACGGGGAATGGCAGCGCTGCGAACCGATCTGGGGTTTATCGCTCGCAAACGGCCAGTGCGACAGCGGTATCCTCGCACAGCATAACGACGAGCGGCCAGAATGTGTCGAACGGATACCCCGCGAACAATGCCGCTACCGTGCAGCGAGAATCCTTGGATCTTGCAAGGACCGCCGATAAAACACGAGGGGAACTGCTCGCTCATTCGGGGCCTCATTCGGCGCAGGAAGTGACGGTAGAAGTTGAAAGTCTCTCGAACGTCCGCAAGATTTTAGCCTTTGGCGATCGCCTGCGACGCACCAACACGCTTGAGGAACTACTCGATACAGCTGTGGGGGAACTGTTTAGAGTCCTCAAGGCCAATCGCGTCTCGATCTTCCAGTTTGTCGATGGCGAGCGCGGCAAGATCTTGGCAGAGGCCATGACCCCCGGCTATACCCCCACCCTCGGCACTATCCTGCCCGCGATCGCCTTTGGCGGAGATTTTTCCACTTATCTCCAGTCCCCTCTAGTGGAGATCGACACCGAGAACAGCCAATTTAGCCCCTATCAACAGCAGTTAGTGGAGCAATTCCAAGTCAAGTCCAGCCTGAGCTTACCGATTGTCTTTGACGATCGACTCTGGGGGCTTTTGGTGGTGCAGCAATGCGATCGCGTGCGGCAGTGGCAGGACGCAGAAGTGATTCTCACCTCCCAAGTGGCGACAGAATTGATGCTGGGGCTGCAGCCGGTAGAGTTTCAGGCCACCCTGGACGAACAGCGCGAGCGCGAGAAACTGATCGCCAAGCTGTTGGCCAACCTGCAGCAGTCATCCGATATTGACAGTATTTTCCAGACCGTGACGCTAGAGTTGCGGCAATTGCTCAATTGCGATCGTGTCGGTATCTACAAGTTTTACCCCGACTGGAGTGGCGAACTGGTGGCCGAATCGGTGGGTTCCGGCTGGCCCTCGATTGTGAAGCTACAAGATTCTGACGACAAGCTGAAGCAGGATTTGATGAGCAGCGATCGCTGTTTGATTAAAAATCTCGACGCCCCCCGTCAGGTCGGCAGCGATACTTACCTGAAAGATACAAAAGGCGGCCTGTATATGCAGGGCAAGCCCTATAGCCGAGTTGACGATATTCGCGAAGCAGGCTTTTCGGCTTGCTACCTGGAAAGTTTAGAAAAATTCCAATGTCGGGCCTATATCAACGTCCCAGTTTTTCTCGGGGACAAACTGTGGGGACTCTTGGCGGCCTATCAGAATGACGGCCCTCGGGAATGGGGGGACGATGCCGTCAATTTAGTGGTGAAGGTCGCACAGTGTACGGCGATCGCCATTCAAAAAGTGGAGACGATTGACGAACTCGCGGAGAAAGTCTCTCAAGAGGAGCTGGTGGGCCGCTTGCTGGCCAACCTGCAGCAAACCACTGACGCAAAAACTATCTTCAGCGCCGTTACACAAGATACGCGCAAGCTGCTCAACGCCGATCGCGTCGGCATCTACAAGTTCTATCCCGATTGGAGCGGCGAGTTAGTGGCGGAATCCGTCGGTCCTGGCTGGCCTTCGATTGTGGACTTGCAGCAAACCGATAGCAAACTCAAACAGGACTTGATGAGGAGCGATCGCTGTCTGATTAAGGATCTCAATGCTCCCCAAAAAGTCGGTACCGATACCTACCTGAAAGATACGAAGGGCGGCCTCTACATGCAGGGCAAGCCCTACAGCCGCGTTGACGATATTCGCGAAGCAGGCTTTTCAGCTTGCTATCTGGAAAGTTTAGAAAAATTCCAATGTCGAGCCTATATCAACGTGCCGATTTTTCACGGCGAAAAACTGTGGGGACTCTTGGCTGTCTATCAAAATGACGGTCCGCGAGATTGGGGGGACGATGCCGTCAATCTCGTACTCAAGATTGCTAAGTTTGTGGCGATCTCTCTACAAAAATCCGAGACCTTCAACCAGTTAACTGCGAATGCAGAGCGAGAAAAGTTAGTCAGCCGCGCGGTCTCAAAAATCCAGATCGCCCGCGATGAGAAGTCGATCTTCCAGGCAGTCACCCAAGATATGCGCCAGCTACTCAAGGTGGACCGAGTCGGCGTTTACATGTTCTACCCCGATTGGAGTGGGGAATTGGTGGCGGAATCTGTCGGTCCCGGCTGGCCATCGATTGTGGATCTGCAAGAGCGAGACGACGCCCTCAAAAAAGACTTAATGAGTAGCGATCGCTGTCTCATCAAAGACCTCAATGCCCCCCGTAAAGCCAATGCCGACACCTACTTGAAAGACACGAAGGGCGGGCTGTATATGCAGGGCAAGCGCTTCAGTCGCGTTGACGATATTTACGAGGCAGGATTTTCCCCTTGCTACCTCGAAAGTTTAGAGAAGTTCCAATGTCGGGCGTATATTAACGTCCCCATTTTTCAGGGCGATAAGCTTTGGGGTCTCTTGGCGGTTTACCAAAACTCGGGACCGAGGACTTGGCAGGACGACGAGGTGAATGTTGTTCTCCAAATCAGCAATTTCTTGGCAATTGGCTTAGAAAAATTGGAGAATATTGCACAGTTAGAGCGCAAGACCCAACAGGAACAACTCATTGCCAAAGTTGCAGAGCGCTTGCGCCAGACCGCCGATTTGCCACAGGTATTGCAAGCTTCGGCACGGGATATCCGCCAATTGCTAAACGTCGATCGCGTTGGCCTGTTCCAATTCTCGCCGGAGTCAAATTACACCTCCGGCGAGTTTGTGGTCGAAGATGTCTCCGAGCCCAGATACTCGGCCATGGCAGCCAAGATTCAAGACCATTGCTTTGTCAATCAAGTAGAAAACTATCGCAAAGGGCGCACTTGGATTGTTCCCGATGTTAACGAACTGGGAGACCTTGAAGATTGCTTGGTTCAAGTGCTCTCCAAGCTGCAGATTAAAGCCAGTATGTTGATGCCCCTCGTCAAAGGGGATGTCTTGTGGGGTCTATTTGCCATCCACAAGTGCGATGGCCCCCGCCAGTGGGATGACTCGGAGGTGGACTTTGCCCGCCGTATTGCCGGTCAGCTTAACATTGCCCTGCAGCAAGCCGACTATTTAGAAACGGTTCAAACTCAGTCCGAGCAACTGGCTGAATCTGCCAAACGGGAGAAAGTCGCGAAAGAAGAATTTCAGCAGCAAGCGGTGCAATTGCTCACCGCAGTGCGTCCTGCCCTACAGGGAGATCTGACGGTGCGCGCGCCGATTACCGAAACGGAGGTCGGAACGATTGCTTCTGCCTATAACTCTACGCTGCAAAGCCTGCGGGCCATTGTGGTGCAGGTACAAGCAGCCTCCAGTGGTGTAGCCGAAACCTCTCAAGCCAGCGGTACGGCGATCGCCAAAGTGGCCACCCAAGCGGAGAAACAGCTTGAAGCGATCGGCGAAGCGATCGCTCAACTGCAGGGGATGGTAGTAGCCACTGATGCAATGACAGCAAACGCCGGTCAGGTCAACGAGGCGGTCGAGCAAGCCAATCAAACCGTTCGCGCTGGAGACTCCTCTATGGACCGCACGGTAGAGAGCATCTCTGCCATTCGCGAAACAGTGGCGGAAACCAGCAAGCGCATTAAGCGCTTGAGCGAATCTTCTCAGAAAATCTCGAAGGTGGTCAGTCTGATTGAGAACTTCACCACCCAAACCCACCTGCTCTCACTCAATGCCGCTATTGAGGCTACCCGGGCGGGCGAGTATGGGCGGGGCTTTGCAGTGGTAGCGGACGAAGTCCGTTCGCTAGCTCGCCAATCGGCCACAGCAACCACAGAGATTGCAGCTCTCGTGGAAGAAATCCAGGCAGGCACCGTAGAGGTGTCCAATGCAATGGACAGCGGCATTCACCAGGTGGTGGAGGGAACTAATTTAGTGAACGACGCCCGCCGCAACTTGAACGAGATCGTTCGGGCTACCGAGCACATTCGTCAACTGGGGCAAGGGATTGCAGCCGCTACCCAAAGCCAAACCACCCAATCGCAGCTCGTGACTCTCACCATGAACGAAGTGGCGGAGATTGCCAGCCAGACATCGGCAGATACCACCGAGCTCTCTGCTTCCTTCGAGCAGGTGCTCGCCACCGCCCAAGACCTACAATCTCGGGCTAACCAGTTCAAGGTGGATTGAGGCAGCGATATTCGATCTCGGGGAGAGGCTGTAGGGGCGGGGATTGCCTCGTTCCTCGTCTAACCTCGACCCTCCTGACTCGACCCTAATTTCCGATCGCCCCGTTGGCTTCTCCAGGCAAGTATGTCATGACCATCGACCCATCCATTCGAGCACAAAGCTACGCATATTTTCGAGAAGAAGCGCCCGAACTGCTGCGCGAGATGGAGGAAACTCTTTTTGCCATGCAGGAGGAATACCACCTGCAACAGATGCACGCACTGATGCGCGTCACCCACACCCTGAAAGGGGCTGCCGCCAGTGTGGAGGTGAGTACTGTCGAAGCGGTATCCCACACGCTAGAAGATGCCTTCAAGGCGATGTGTCAGCCCGATCTGGAAATGAGTCCAGAGATGCTAGGGCTGATGTTTGAGGGATACGAATGCTTGCAGGCACCGCTGGAAGCAGAATTGGCAGGCTTGCCTGTGTCAGATGGGTCTGCTTGTGTCGAGCGCGCCCAGAGAATTGTGGAGCAATTGCAGGCACTGGCAGGGGATGCCTTTCACGAAGAAGCTGAAGTGCCCTCTTCTGCCGAGCTGGGGTTCGATCTGACTCAATCGATGTTTGAGACGGGGGTAGAGCAGCGGCTGGAGCAGTTGCAGGAGGCGATCGACGGCGACTCCTGCGAATTGGGGCAGATTTTGCCAGTGCAATGCGAGGTGTTTGCAGGGTTGGCAGAATCGTTGGGGCTGACGGGTTTTGAGGCGATCGCCCACACCACTCTGGCGGCATTGAACTGCCATCCCGACCGCGTCGCGGAGATTGCCCGCTTAGCCCTGACAGATTTTCGAGCGGGCCAGCAGGCGGTTTTGCAGGGCGATCGCGACTCTGGCGGTCAACCCAGCGAATCCCTCTGCGAATTGGCAGGAGGTATCGCTTCGAGCGCTCCTGCCCCCGATATAGAAGAGGTCGAGCCGGATTTTTTTGACGAAGCAGACGTTTCAGAGCTGAAGAATTTATTTGCCCCTACGGGTGAAGCAGGAGGACTGGATGACTTTTGGGGCAGTGCAGATGCCGACTTAGAGCTCTCCCAATCTGGCGATGGGGAGGGGGTCGATGATGACAGCGCGATGTCTGCTCTGGACGAATCGTTAATGGATGAGCTATGGGGCAAGGCCTCTCCATCCGTACCTGACAGAAATGGCAGCATCGCCGATACGACTGACGCATCGGCCGACTTCAGGCTGGCTAACTTCTTGGAAGAGGCTCCCGAGACTCCTCATGAAAGCGGCGATAGTGGGTTGCCGGAGCTGTTGGAAGGCGCAACGAATCTGCCGTCTGAAGTCGAACTGATTTGCGAGACTGTGGCAGAGAGCACTTCTGAGACTGCCGATCTGGAGGAGATTCCGATTGCAGCCGATGGGGCAATGAGTGCGATCGCGTCTGCGGAAGTAGATGCACCTGCAGACCCAGAGCATTCGCTGCCCGAAGTCAAATCTACACCCGAGATTGCGGAGGCAAGCGCTCTTGAAGAGCCCGAGGAGCAGCCGATTTCCCCCGCAGCAACCCCCGAATCCAGTCCGCCAGAGCCTATCGATGTTGCCTTCGATCGCCCCCTCGATCTGCCAGACTTTCAAACACTGTCATTCGACGACCTCACGGCACTTGCCGCGCGCACCCTATCAGCAGTCAGGTCGGGTAATGAGGAACTGACCGCCCCCGCTGCCCAGATTGAAACCTCCAGTTCCGATCGAGAGACTGCTAATGGATTGGAGCCATCCGAACCCGTCGTCCCTCCAGCTCAGTTAGCTGATACCCAAGCCGATCGTTCCGACCCCTCTGCAGCAGTTCTTTCCCAGGAACCCGCCAATCGAGCAGTCGATGGCGATCGCCCAACTACTGCCCCAACTCCCCCAAACGATTCGCCAGTTTCGACGCTAGAGGCGCAGGAATCTGAAGGCGATCGCCCGACATCGCCAGCCGCAGCAGACGATCTCCCCTCTATCGAAGCATTGCTGGCCAAACTCGCCTCGCTCATTGCCCAGCAATCACCCAATTCTCCCAGCAGCGATCTGCCAGTGCCGACACCAGCAGCGCAGGAACCGGAAGAAAGTGCCAAGCCAACATCGCCAGCCGAAGCGGACGATCGCATCTCTGCAGGCGCATTCCTAGCCGAACTCCCCTCGCTAATCACCCCACCATCTGCCCGATCCTCCAATCGCGATCCCGACCGCAGCAATCCCTCCAACAGCGATTCTGCCCTCAATATTTCATCCACATCGCTGCTATCGGGCTTCGGCTTTACCAACCCCGAAAAATCTCGCTTTGCACCCCAACCAGCCACCTCAGCAGAAGGCTCGTCCCCAGTCCCCTCTCCCTCTGCCGAAACGGTACGGGTGGACGTCGAGCACCTCGATCGCCTCAATTACTTCATCGCTGAAATCCTCACCCTGCACAATCGCCAAGTCCTGCAAAACGAGCAACTGCGCGACGCCGTGCGCACGCTCTTTCTCAAACTAGAGGGGCACCAAAACCGCCTCGGCAAGCTGCGCGAGATCTCCGATCGCATCGCCACCCTTGCGGTCCGCCAATCCCATCGCGATCGCAGCCCAGAGCAGCGCAGCGATGACTTCGATCCGCTCGAAATGGATCGCTATTCCGAAATTCAGCACCTGCTCCTAGATACAGCCGATAGTTCGGTTTACTTAAGCGAGTCCGCAGGCGCGATCGAACTCTTTGCCCGAGACTCTAACCTCGCCCTCGAAAAGCAGCGCTGGCTGGTCACCAATAGCCGCAACACCTTGATGGATGCCCGCATGGTGCCGCTGGGTACTCTACTCGATCGCTTCCCCCGCACCTTAAAACAACTCAGTATTCGGCACCGCAAGCCGGTCGAACTAGAGACCATTGGCCGACACGTGCTGGCCGACAAAGCCGTCGTCGAGAAACTTTACGATCCCCTCTTGCACCTAGTTCGCAACGCCTTCGACCACGGCATCGAACCCGTCGAGCTGCGCCAGAAGGCGGGTAAGCCCGAGCGGGGCCATATCGCGATTCAGGCCGACCATCGCGGCAGCAATCTGATTGTGCGACTGCAGGACGATGGAGGCGGCATCGATCCCCAACGAATTTGTCAGCGGGCGGTCGAGCGAGGTCTCCTGTCAGCGGAAGCAGCCAGTCAACTCGATCGGGATCGCGCGATTGAGTTGCTCTTCCAACCGGGCTTTTCCACCGCCGAATCCGTCAGCGATATTTCCGGTCGCGGCGTCGGTCTCGATGTGGTGCGATCGCGACTGCAAGCTTTACAGGGGAGTATCGCCGTCGAAACCGAACTGGGCCGAGGCACCACCTTCACCATCCAAATTCCCCTCAAGCAAACGATTGAAAAACTGCTGCTGTGCCAAGTGGGACACAAATCCTACGCCTTACTGGCGGAGGCAATTGAGCATATTGTCAGGCCGCAGCCCGACCAGCTCAAGCAACAGGGTGGCAAGCCAGTCCTGCGCTGGGGCAAAGGAGACGAAACTTGCCTCATCCCGGTCTATCCCCTCGCCGAAATTCTGGACTATCACTCCACCGTGCCCGACCCCAACGAGCCACCTCCCAACAGCTTCCTAACCCTGGAGACAAACCTGACATCGACAATATTGCTGGTGCGATCGCGAGATCGCCAGATCGGCTTAGCCGTCGATCGCGCCCTAGCCGAACAGGAATCGATCGTTCGCCCCCTCGGCAGCGCTCTGTCTCCCCCGAACTATGTCTGCGGCGGTACGGTTCTGGCTGACGGTCGCCTCGCCCTGGCGATCGATGGCGAAACCCTGGCGCAGCAGATCGATCGCGAAGCGTCTCGCGCGCGGACGATTGCCATTCCCCAGCGCTCGGGAGCGACCGCTCTGCCCTCCTCCAACGAAAAGGCGGCGGCTTCAACAACTCCGACTGGGGGCGATCGCAGAGCAACCGTATTGGTTGTGGATGACTCCATCACTCAACGCATGTCGCTATCCCTCACCCTCGAAAAAGCTGGCTACCACGTGCTCAAAGCCCGCAACGGACGCGACGGTCTCGACCAAATCCAGCAATACGAAGGTCGAGTTGGGCTGATCTTTTGCGATATCGAGATGCCCCAGATGAACGGCTTTGACTTCTTGCGCCAGCGCCAACAGGATGTCCAGCTCAAAGAGATTCCAGTTGTGATGCTGACCTCCCGCACGGCTGGCAAACACCGCCAAACCGCCCTCAGTTTAGGGGCCACGGGCTATCTCACTAAGCCCTATATGGAGCCGATCATCCTCGAAACCGCCACGCGCTATTTGGCACAACCCGCCCTCGCGATCGCGGCACCTTAATTTCCAAGCCGCTTATTTCCAGAGATAAGGACTGTCATATGGCCACGACTGAATCCCCTACCACTCAATACCTCACTTTTGCAATTGCCAATGTTCCCCTCATGCTGGCGGCAGAGACGATTGTCAAGGTGGTAGAAGCTTCTCCACAGGTCATCCTCAGCTTTCGGGAAGCGGGGTTCGTGCCCTCTGGCTCCCATTCCATCCGCTGGCTCAACCTGCACGAGCGCTTGTCCGAAGCTACCCCCAGCAGCGATCGCCAATTCCTAATTGTCTTGCGGGATGGCGATCTCAATCTTTGGGGCCTGTTGGCCGATAGTTTGCCGAATCTACTCGCGATTGCAACCGAGGCTTTAGAACCTCTTCCGCCTGCCGAAGAATCGATCCCGTCTGCCGAAGCTTGCCAATCTCCCCACGCGATCGCCAGTCACGTTCTGTTCGCTGGCAGCGGGCGTGTTTTCGTCCTCGATCTAGAGAAAATCCTAGCGCTATCGATTCCGGTTGCTGCTTAGAAGTGTAGCCAGTGTATCAACTACACTGGGATCGTCGATCTTTAACTGGGTGAAAGATTTTCCACTTTCCTGCGATTTTCGGGACTGGGGCAGAGGATGTTTGCAGTTGTTACGCCAGATCGACTTCAATTACCGCCAGGTGCAGTAGTGCGCCTTCCAGGAACCTGGGATGACTATCAACAGTTGACTCAACAGCGAGGCGATCGCGCGCTTCCTCGCCTCAAGTACCGAGCGGGAGAAATTCTGTTAATGGTTCCCCTACCCGACCACGGGCGCAAGGTCCATATGCTTGCAGCGATCGCGATGGCTGTGCTGGATAGTTTGGAACGCGATTGCGAGGCATTTACACCCATTACGATGGCTTTGCCACAGGAGAGCGGCATAGAACCGGACTACTGTCTGTATATCGAGCATTGGCAAGCAGTAGCCGGAAAGGATCGAATGGATTGGAGGATAGATCCGCCACCGGATTTAGCAATTGAGGTGGATGTCACCAGCTATACGGATGTGAATGACTATCTCATCTATCGGGTTCCCGAGGTGTGGTTGTTAAAAGAGGACGAGTTAGTGGTTTATCGCTTGGAAGGCGATCGCTATGTTGCTCGTACAGATAGCCGCTATTTTGCGATCCGCAATATTCCTCAGATTGTTTCTGAGTCTTTGCAGGCGGCGTATAACTCTAACACCAGTGCCGCAAGCCGTCATTTGCGCAGACAGTTAGAGACTCTCTCATAAGCCTCTCATCCCAGGAGATGTAGAACTGGATGAAAACTTCCGCACCGATCGCGGTCCCGATCTGTTCGTACTG
Source organism: Synechococcus sp. PCC 7336 (assembly GCF_000332275.1). Classification (NCBI taxonomy): domain Bacteria; kingdom Bacillati; phylum Cyanobacteriota; class Cyanophyceae; order Synechococcales; family Synechococcaceae; genus Synechococcus; species Synechococcus sp. PCC 7336. The sequence continues at coordinate 4,227,778 of NZ_CM001776.1, read as the reverse complement.
CTGCACGCACGAGACATTCCCCGCAGCTATAACGCTAGCGACTACGTCGTCAATCTCGGTCGCCTAGAGCGAGTCAGCGGTACGCAGCGCTATCGGGTGCCAGAAGATGTCGATATCGAGGCGTTTGAGTCTGCCGTGATTTGGTGCCGCCGCTTTAACGTGACCTTCGGCTACGCGACCTTTGGTTCGTAACCCTCAGAAACTGACCCAAGCTTCAATTGCACCCACAGAAAAGCCCAAGCCCTGGCAGCAAACATCCGCAGGCTTGGGCTTTTCTATATCAGTTAAAACTGGCACAAAGCTTATTCTTCATCCGAGTCGCGCCGCCCGCCCGTGCTGTTACCCGATCCTCGCCGAGAAGACCGGCTGCGGGATAACTGGCGGAGCTTGCGGGCATATTCGCGATTGCGCTGCGCTTTTTCTTTCTTCAAGTTGCGGCGTTTAGCCATAATCAAACCTCGAGACGTTAGTGCGTTTGAACCCGTATTTCGGTCGAATGTGAAACCCCGTTGATGGTCCGATTCAAGTTTATTTTCCGGTGGCAGAAGCGAGACAAACAGCAGAAATGGCGGCCATATTTTCCCCTGCCGAGTGGCGGGGACGACTTCGGCCACCATTTCTCTCGCGCTAAAAAACTTAGCGGGGCTGTAATTTAGTATCGGGGCTGAAAGGAACCGGAACGGGCGCTATCGGAACGGGGACGGCTGTTTTCGCGAGGTCTAGCTTTGTTCACGCGCATTTCGCGGCCCAGCCACTCGGCACCATCTAATTCTTCAATCGCCTTTGCTTCTTCCTCGTCTGCAGATAATTCGACGAATGCAAATCCTCTCGGGCGTCCGGTTTCGCGGTCCATAGGCAGAGTGACGTTCTTTACAGTTCCGTACTCGCTAAAGACTTCTGTAATATCTTCCTTAGTGGCTCTGTAGGACAGATTGCCAACATAAATGGACATTTGATTGAGCTCTCCAGTAGTGAAATTGCCTCGGAACTACTACAGTAGGGCGAAGTCTACAGACGCACGCCAGCGAACCGCAATAAACTAAGGCGCGTCTACTCTAGCATGTTTGCCAAGGGCTGAGTCTCAATTGTGTCTGGGATTAAGGTTTTGAGACAATTCTATTTTTCTGGCGATCGCCAGCGCTCCAAATTAGTGCTGTGGCCGCCAGATCGACCTACCGTCGCGCCGTATCTGCCAATGCCAGCCGAGCCTCCCGAGCCAATGCTTGCAAGTGCGAGAGCGCAGGCTCGTCAGGACCGCTGCGGTCCTGCAGCCACAATAGAAACTCCAGATTGCCAGCAGGGCCGGGGGCTGACGACCAAGTGACGCCCCAATAGTGCCAGCCGAGTGCTCGGGCCGCTGCTAAAACAGAGGCGATCGCCTCCGCCTGTACCTGCGGATTGCGCACCACCCCTTTTTTCCCCACGCGATCGCGTCCCGCTTCAAATTGGGGCTTGACCAGCAATAGAGCCTCCTTCGGCGATCGCAACAGGTTCCACAGCGCGGGCAGAACCTTCGTCAGCGAAATAAACGACACATCCACCACCGCCAGCGTGGGCCAGCACTCGGGAGGCAGATCGGCAGGATAGAGCTCCTCCGGCTTGAGATGGCGCAAATTCGTGCGTTCTCGAAGATGAACGCGATCGTCCGTCTGCAGCGACCAGGCCACCTGACCGTAGCCCACGTCTATGCCATAGACCTCGCGAGCGCCGTGCTTCAAGAGGCAGTCGGTAAAACCGCCTGTGGAAATCCCCCCATCCAGACAAATGCGATCGCGGATATCCAGATCGAAAGTCTGCAATGCCCCCGCCAGCTTGTCTCCTCCACGAGAGACATATTTGGGCTTGGCTTTGACCCGCACGACAGCATCGTCGGCGATCGCCGTACCGGGCTTGTCGATCGTCCTATCGTCAACAAAAACTTCCCCCGCCAAAACTGCCCTCTGAGCCTGTTGGCGCGATTCAAAGTAACCGCGATCGACCAACCAAACATCGAGGCGCTGACGGGGCATCTAGAGAGAGCGGTGAAGGCGAGTTAGATATTGGTTTCGCTGAGTTGGGCAGCCATATACTCGAACGGCGCGGTCACCAGGCTGGAGTCAGCACCATCCTCCAGCAGGTTCAAGACTTCGTCTTTCATCCGTTCGATGCTCTGAACGATCGGACCGGGGGGGACACCTAAAGAGTTGTAGGTTTCTCGCAAACCCGCCAAGACCCGCTCGTCGAGCACGTCGAAACTGCCAGCCACTAAGGCATAGCTGGCGTAGCGCAAAAAGTAGTCCATATCCCGCAGGCAGGCAGCGTAGCGGCGAGTGGTGTAGGCATTGCCGCCGGGACGCAGCAGGTCGGGAACGTCGGTAAAGAGTTGTGCGGCTGCAGATTTGACGATATCGGCAGCATTGAGATTGATCGCCCGAACGGCCTGAATTCGTACCGCGCCCGAGTCGAAATAGGACTTGAGACCGGCGATCGCATTCGGGTCGAGATAGCGGCCTACGCGGTCGTAGTTTTGAATAATGGTTGCGACAGCATCGCGCATGTTTCGGGATCTCCCAACGGTTTATTCGATCTGATGCTTATTAATAAGGTTGCCGCCACTGACCTAGAGGCACTTCCTGAAGTCCGAGTAGGCCGAGCAGAAACCCCCAAAATTTGTTTCAAAGTCTATCATGCTAGGGTTACTGCGCTTGGCAACTGTTACAGGAGTTTGCGATCTCTCAGAATTCAAGCACAAAGCCCGAGTACATCACACTTATCGCCAAACTGAGATGCAACCTGTGTCAGGACTTGCGACGACATTCCAGACAGCGATCGCATGCGAATTCTACTCGTAGAAGATGACGAACTGTTGCGGAAGGCGTTGAGCGAGTGCCTTGCCGGAGAGCACTATGCCATCGATGCTGTTGCCGATGCTAAAACTGCATGGGAGTATCTCTCGGTATTTAGCTACGACCTTGTTGTGCTAGATGTCCTGCTCCCAGGACAAGATGGCATTCGATTTTGCCAGGAGCTTCGTTCTCGCGGTTACAGCCTGCCCGTTCTCTTGCTGAGTGCTCGCGACACCAGCATCAACAAGATCGAAGGACTCGATGCGGGAGCCGATGACTTTGTAACCAAACCATTCGACATCGACGAGCTCGCGGCTCGAATTCGCGCCCTCTTGCGAAGGGGAAGGCCGGAGTCATCCCCAATTTTGCAATGGGGCCAACTCAGTTTAGATCCGAGCCAGGCAGTAGTGACTTATGGCGGACAGCCTATAACGCTGACGCCCAAGGAATACGCTCTCCTAGAGCTGTTCCTACGCAATCGCCAGCGAGTGCTCAGCTTTAACAAGATTATGGACAGTCTGTGGCCCGCTGGAGAATATCCCGGCAAAGACACTGTCAGAAGCCACATTAAAGACTTGCGCCAGAGACTCCAAGCAGTCGGCGCTCCCTACGACACGATCGCAACGGTTCGAGGTCGAGGGTATCGCTTGAAGTTGCCCGCTCCTACCGTAAATCCTCAGGCGGATGCATTGGGAACGCCCAAGCCTCAAACCGCTCGGAAGGCGGAATATTTAGCTGCTCGGGCAGAGGTTTGGGAGCAATACCAGAGCAGGTTTGCCGAACGTTTGAATGTTTTGTCTGAAGCCTGCAGTCGGCTGAAGCGGCATGGACTCGATCGCGAATTCCAGCAGCGCGCGGCTAGAGAGGCTCACACTTTAGCGGGAACTTTGGGAACGTTTGGCTTGGCTGAGGGATCGCGATTGGCACGGGAATTAGAATCCATTTTGCTCGGTATCGATTCGCCGGACACCGTGCAAGTGACTCTGCTCGATGCGCTTGCGACCGCTCTGCGTTACGAGATTGAAGTCAGTCCCTCCGAGCGCGCGGCTTGGCTAGAGCGAGGCCAATCTCCTTTAGTGTTAATTGCTGGCTGCAACGCAGGGATGGCGCAGCAACTGGCCGAACAGGCTGCGGCGGTCGGCCTCCGAACTGCGATCGCTTCGACCTCGGCAGAAATCAGACAGGCGATCGCGCAGGAAATCCCTTCAGCGGCATTCATCGATCTATCGCTGTTACGAGATGCTGAGGCAGAAGCAGCTGACTCGATTGCAGCATTGGCCCAGCAAACCCCGCCAGTACCGGTTATCGCGATCGGGGAAAGCGATCGCCTCAGCGATCGCATTGAGGCCACTCGTTTGGGAGCGAGCACTTTCCTCAAAACTCCCGTTACACCCGAACAGGCGTTCGAGGTACTGACTCAAGCCCTTTCTCGCAGCCATGCTGGGGCAAAGGTCATGGTTGTGGATGACGATCCTCAGTTATTGCAGAGGTTAACGACGTTGCTCGAACCTTGGGGATTCAAGCTCTCGCTGCTTGACGATCCCCGACAGTTTTGGCAGGTGCTCGAGGCCGTGAAGCCCGATTTAGTGGTGTTGGATGTAGCGATGCCTCATGTCAGTGGCATTGAGTTGTGTCAAGTGCTGCGCGGCGATCCCGATTGGAATCGCTTGCCCGTTTTGTTTCTCACGGCGCGTTCGGATGCAGAGATTCGCAGGAAGGTGTTTGCGGTGGGCGCGGATGACCATGTGAACAAGCCAGTCGTGGCGGCAGAACTGGCCAATCGCATTCTCAACCGTCTGAGCAGGGGGCAGAACTGAGCTATTCATCCTACTGTTAGAGAAGGAAGCAATACCATCACTCTGTGCCCGCTGTGGATAATTCGAACTCCCAGAACACCTACGATCGGGACTCTCAATTGGCCGAGACGGCATTTGACATCGTGGCGATCGCCACCTCTGCCGGCGGACTTAACGCATTGAGTGAAGTCCTCTCCAATCTGCCAGCCGACTTTCCAGTCCCCATCGTTGTGGTACAACACCTCGATCCCAGGCATCGCTCTCTGATCGCGGATATACTTAGTCGCCGTACCTCCTTAACCGTCAAGCAGGCGGCACAAGGCGATCGCCTCGTGCCGGGAATGGTCTATATCGCGCCACCCAATCGCCATCTGTTAGCCGACCCAGACCGAAGCTTGAGCTTGACTCAGTCGGAATTGGTTCATTTTGTTCGCCCATCTGCCGACTTACTGTTTGATTCAGTCGCCGCCAGTCACAAAGACCGCGCCATCGCCGTAGTTCTTACGGGGACTGGCAGCGACGGCGCTATGGGAGTGGAAGCGGTGAAAAAAATGGGCGGTACCGTTATTGTTCAAGAGGAGCAAACAGCGGAATTCTCCGGCATGCCGAGCTCGGCCATCCAAACCGGTGCTGTAGATTTTGTCCTCCCTCTACCCGACATCGCGGCCGCATTGGTTGCATTAGTAACCGCTAAGGATTCTGAATGAGTTCGAGTACTGAGGAAGAACGAGTATTTGAAGCCCTGCTGGACTATCTGAGGCGGACGCGAGGCTTTGACTTTACGGGCTATAAGCGATCGTCACTCCGGCGTCGAGTGACGAAGCAAATGCGCAGTCGCGAGATCGACAATTTTGGCGATTATCTCGATTATCTCGAAGTCCACCCGGAAGAGTTTGATGCTTTGTTCAACACCATTTTGATTAATGTAACGGCCTTTTTTAGGGACAAGTCAGCCTGGGATTATCTCTGGCACCATACATTGCCCAACGTGCTTAAAGGCAAGACATCTAACGAACCCATTCGGATCTGGAGCGCGGGGTGCGCTTCGGGAGAAGAAGCCTATACTCTGGCCATCATCCTGGCGGAATCGATCGGGGCCCATCAGTTTCGCCAGCGGGTCAAAATCTATGCTACAGACGTGGACGAAGAAGCTCTCACCCAAGCCCGCCATGCCAGCTATAGCTCAAAAGAGATCGAGCCTCTGCCGAACGAACTACGAGAAAAATACTTCGAGCCCCTTGGGGATCGCCATGTCTTTCGCCAAGATCTGCGCCGTGCGGTCATCTTTGGCCGCCACGATTTAGTGCAAGATGCCCCAATTTCCCGACTCGACCTGTTAGTCTGCCGCAACACCCTAATGTATTTCAATGCCGAGACTCAAAGACGCATCTTGGCTAGGCTTCACTTTGCCCTCAAAAACACGGGTGCTTTATTTCTGGGCAAAGCAGAAATGTTGATGACCCACCCCAATTTATTTACTCCTCTGAGTTTGCAACATCGCATCTTTGCCAAAGTGCCCAGTGTTAACTTGCACGATCGGCTGTTAGTGCTGGCTCAAACCGGCAATGACGAGGCCGGTGGCATTCTTACCGCTCAAGTTCGCCTGCGAGATGCGGCATTTAACAGTGGGCCAATCGCACAGATCGTGGTGGATTTTAACGGCAATATGGTTCTAGCCAATGCCCTAGCCCGCTCCCTATTCGGCATCAATCTAAAAGATATTGGCCGCCCCCTTCAAGATCTAGAAATTTCCTACCGCCCATTAGAGTTGCGGTCTTTAATCGATCGGGTCTATAGCGAGGGGATGACGATCGATATTCCTGACGTGACGCGCAACGTGTCGGAGGAAGAAACTCAGTTACTGGAGGTGCAGTTCAGTCCTCTTCGAGAAAATGGTAGCGATATTCTCGGAGTCAGCATTTCGTTTGCCGATGTGACCCGCTATCAACATCTACAGAACGAGCTGGAGCGTTCCAATCAAGAGTTGGAAACCACGAATGAAGAGCTCCAATCCAGTAACGAGGAGCTAGAAACCACGAACGAAGAGCTCCAATCCACCAATGAAGAATTGGAAACCACTAATGAAGAGCTCCAGTCCACGAACGAAGAACTGGAGACGATGAACGAAGAGCTCCAGTCCACCAATGAAGAGCTGCAGACGATCAACGACGAGCTGCGCTTGCGCACAGCCGAACTCAACCAAGCCAACGCATTTTTGCAATCCATCTTCGCAAGTCTGAAAGTTGGCCTCATTATCATCGACAGCCAAATGAATATTCTGGCCTGGAACCACGAGTCGGAAAACCTCTGGGGGTTGAGGTCGGATGAGGTGAAAGATCGGTCCTTATTCGGATTGGATATTGGCTTGCCCCTCGAACAACTGCGAGAGCCGATTCACAATTCTCTGGCTGGAGAAGGACCCTGCGAAACGAGCCTCGAAGCCGTCAACCGTAAGGGTCAGCCCATTCAATGTAAAGTTAGCTTCGATCCGCTGGTGGGAGCGGATCGCCAAAATCGGGGCGCGATCCTGCTGATAGAGACCATCAGCTCAGAAGCTTGACGGTGTTTCTCGCCACGTCAGTTCGACAAAAGTCTGGCCCCCATCCCCTAACCCCTTCCCCCAATTTTGATGCTGCTGGCGAAATTCATATTCCGAAACATTGGCCATTTGTCTAGATGCCTGTGGCCCCCTTCCCCTAACCCCTACCCCCAACTTTGGGGGCAGGGGAACAAGGCCCCGTAAGGATTTTCGGCTGTTTCTCCCCTCTCCCAAGTTTGGGAGAGGGGCCGGGGGTGAGGGCCATGCAGAGGACTTGCACCATGCCAATATTTCTAAATGTTAAATTGGCCAGCAGTATCAATTTTGGGGGAAGGGGAACAGAACCGCAGATTATAGGGTTTCAGACTATTGCTCCCCTCTAGCAAAATTGGGAGAGGGGTCGGGTGTGAGGGCAATGCAGAGCCATCGAACTCAGGTAGGACAATCCAACAAAGGGTTAAGCAGAGCCTAGCTGCCTGGAGTTGCAGTCATCATAGAAGAGGGAAGAGTTCGAGCAATTTCCAAAGAACAGCCACTCGTAGTGGCGCGACAGACATGAAATCCGATCTCGATATTTTGCAACGAAAATTTGATGCCGCCCAAAACCATCTGGATAGCCTACTCTGGCGTGCTGGCCAGGAGCCCCAGCCATCGGTCATCGTCGCAGAAGCCTTAGGAGAACTTTCGATCGCCTTAGAGGAACTGCACGTTATTTCAGAAGAGCTTTACGCACAATCCGAGCAATTGCAAGTTTCGAACCAAACTCTAGAGGCAGAGCGCAAGCGATACTTAGAGCTGTTTGAGTTCGCCCCGGATGGATATCTCGTCACCGATATCCAAGGGATCGTTCGAGAAGCCAACAGCACTGCTGCCAAACTGCTCAATTATCCCGCTAGATTTTTAATCGGCAAGCCTCTGGCGATCGCCATCTCGCCCGACCAGCACAAGCGTTTCTATACCCTCTTAAACCATTTCTATACCCTCTTAAACCAAATGCAGCAAAACTCTGCCTCGATGCAAGCGGAGCTGATGCTGCAACCGAGAGAGAGCGATCCATTCTGGGCTGCCTTTACGATTTCTGCCGCGCGCGACGACCGAGACCGAGTTCGCGGCTTCCGTTGGGCCTTCCGCGATTTGACAGAGTCTCGCCGGACTAAAGCTGCTCTGGAGAACAGCGAAGCTCGCTATCGAGCCATCGTCGAAGATCAAACAGAATTGGTCTGTCAGTTCCTTGCAGATGGCCGGCTGACATTTGTTAATTCTGCCTCCTGCCGTTATTTCGCCCAACGGCAGGAGGATCTGGTCAGCGATAACTTTCTATCTTACGTGCTGGAAGACGATCGACCGGCAGTCCAAAAGTACCTGGATGCATGCAGCCGAAGGCAGTCTTTAGGCGCTCTCGAATCCAGAGCGATCCCTCAAAATGGAAAGGTTCGCTGGATACAGTGGACCTTTCGGGCACTCTACGACCGGCAGGGTCGCTTTTTCAGGTTCCAGTCAGTGGGCCGAGATATCACAGCCCGCAAGCAAGCAGGAGAGACACTGCAACGTCGGGAAGCGCAGCTCCGGCTTATCACCGACGCTCTACCCGTCGCGATCGCTTATATCGATACTCAAGAGCACTATCAGTTTGCCAATCAGACCTGCGAGGTTTGGTTCGGTCGATCGCGCGAGACAATCTTGGGTCGTCACCTGCAAGACATCTTGGGGCAAATCATCTACGAAGAAATTCGAGAGCCTATTCAAGCCGCATGCTCGGGCGAGGAGGTAACCGTTGAGTCGGAATGGCTGTGTGGAGATGGCCATCCCCGCAGCATCTGCGCCACATTCATTCCTCACCGCGATGAAAGGGGAACTGTGATGGGGATCTTTTCTCTCGTTATCGATATCAGCGAGCGCAAAGCTATCGAGCAGATGAAGGACGAATTTCTCTCTATCATTAGCCACGAATTGCGCACCCCCCTCACCTCCATCCACGGCTCTCTCAAACTCTTGGCGACTGGAGAGCTGGGGACATTTTCTGCAGATGGCGAGGAAATGCTGGCGGTCGCTGACGAAAATTGCGATCGCTTGGTGCGCTTAATCAACGACCTGCTCGATTTCCAGCGTTTGGAGGCGGGCAGGCTGACCTTGCACCGGCAGGTCTGGGATGCAGGCGAGGCGATTGCGAAGGCTGCAGAGGCCATGCAGGGGATGGCTCGAGAGCGCGGGATTAGCCTGGAAACCGCCCCAGTCTCCCTGTCGATCTGGGCCGATCCCGACTATATTATGCAAACCCTAACCAATCTGATGGGTAACGCAATTAAATTCTCGCCCGAGGACAGTACCGTTTGGATAAATGTTCGAGAACGAGGAAATGAGGTATTGTTCTCTGTTATAGATCGGGGGCAGGGAATCCCTGCAGATCGGCTGAAGAACATCTTCGAGCGCTTCCAGCAGCTCGACGCATCCACGACTCGCCAAAAAGGGGGAACGGGCCTGGGCTTAGCCATTTGCCGCAGTATTGTCGAGCAGCACGGCGGCCAGATCTGGGCTGAAAGCACTCCAGGTCGAGGCAGTACCTTTTATTTCACGTTGCCAACTGGAGCGCACAGGCATGATCCCCAAACGCATCCTGATCGTCGATGACGAAGAGGGGATTCTTGCCGTCGTTCGAATTGGTCTCAAGATGACAGCGGGCTGGGAGGTGCTGACCGCAACGTCGGGAGCGGAAGGCCTTGAGATGGCTAAAACCGAACAGCCAGACGCCATTCTGCTAGATGTGATGATGCCCGATATGGACGGAATTGCTACCTTTAGGCAACTGCAAGCGGACCCTCAAACCCAGAAAATTCCCGTTATCTTGCTCACGGCTAAAGTTCGAGGCGGTGCTCCGAACGGTGTATCCGATCTGGAGGCTGCGGGGGCGATCGTCAAACCCTTCGATGCACTCGAGCTTGCCGAACGCATTACCAATATTCTGGGATGGACGCCATAATTCTACACAATTGCATTCGACCAAAAGATGTAATTTTACGTATTTTTCGCAATTTGCTTGTACGGCATTCCATACTGGGAAGTATTCGAATGGCCTTCGATCTGTGCAATCTAGCCAGTGATGGCCGAGTGAAATTTCCCTCGCATTGCGTCGTCCAGTGCAGAGAACATCAGGATGTGTCAGGCGAAACCAAAAAGGATTCTGCTGCTCGTTCACTCAGATGACTATTGGAAGGTCATCCAACTCGGCCTGAGAATGGCATCTGATTGGGAGGTGCTATCCGCCAACTCAATCGACGAGGGGGTGGAGATCGCAGAGCGAGCCGAACTCGACGCTATTTTGCTGGATGGAGATAGGGGGGAAGAAGATCTGCTGAGGGTTCTTACCCATCCCTCCACTGAAAACCTCCCCGTCATCGCGATCGTCGAGGGCAGACCTGCAGATTGGAGTTCGTCCAGCTTGCGCAATGTCGCTGCTGTCATCTCTAAAGCATCGAATCCCCTTTCTTTGGCCGAGCAGATTGCAAGAGCATTGCACTGGCCCATGCCCGACTTCAACAATTGAGCGATCGCTTAACAGAACTTCATTACTAGTTCCAATCCCTCCATACTATCTCCACATTCAATTCTTAAAATAAAAATGTATAGGCAGTAAGTATTTCGCGCGAGGCTTACATCGTTCTCTCTGGGGCCAGGTCATCGTAAAGGAACTTCCTAAGGCATCAAAAGGTCATTGGGCGCTGCCTCTAATCGGTCGATTTCGGCCCCTTTTTGTATTAGCACTATTCCTGAAGAGATCGTGAATCTCCAGATGGAGGGCCAAGCTAATGCACTGATTTTTAAACCTTCAATTTGGATGCTGCTGGCGAATCTCCGATCGGCATTCTGGACTGTTGCACAACCTCTTAAAGCCCATTAAAAAACTCCAGATCTCAATACTGCCATCAGAAATATTTGGTACGACCACTCATTATTGACTTGTCGGGCAGATCGTTATGACTATCGAAACCGTCGTTCATCAGGTGCTTGCATCCGGCGTTTTTTTAGAGCGCCACCGCAAGGCTGTTCTCATCCTGCTCGAGGCTGGCAAATGTACCAACAAGGATATGGCTGCGATCGTTCGCCTACAGGCTGCGGTCAATAGAGGCGAAATCCAGAATCTATGCTTTACACAACCCTATGAATCCTCCAAAGTCAGAGATAAAGACTGGAATATTAAAACGTCTCGGACCAGCGCAGAAAACTCGGGCCAATCCCAGGCTCGGGCCTCTTAATCCCCAAGACAGCAGTTTTCTAGAGCAACGATCTGCCCCAAACTGGTAATTCGATCGGGAGCCCAGCGCTGTTGGTAGCAATTGCAGCGCGGGTTTACATTTCTTAACTAAAGGCTTCGGCCTCTCCATACTCTCTCCATATCCGTTCTCTATAGTCGAATGCAATAGGTACCGAGTTACTTGGCGATTGGACTCATACCGTCGCAGAATCGAGAACTTGAAACTGTAGATACTGGTAAATTAATTTACTGTTGCGAACATCTTTCATAGCTGCTGCGGTCAGAGCTAGCAGACCTCGTGGCTGAGAGATTCCTCGCGATCCAAAGAACCTTCGCAAGAGTTTAGTAGATCTAGCTTTTATGCTTCTATCATTTCTCAGTCTTTTTAAAGTCCTGACATGGAGAACCTGATGTCCTCGCAAGCAACGAAAGCCTCTTCTATCCCACATAAATCTCTAACGGAGTTTTCATTCTTGCAGAGCCAGATCGAAGAGACAATCTATTTAGATTGCTTGCAGCGGTTTGCTCGACGCATTAGCCATCTCTACGACTTAGAAACCCAAGGAGAAATCACTCCTGCAAAAGCTCTCGAAGGCATTCGACTTTCCTTAGAGATGCTCGATCGAACAAAACAAGATCTCAGTACTTCGAAAAAGTCAATGTTGTGATGAGAAAAAGTATTCGAACTTTGTTTCAAACCCATATATCGATCTCTACAGATCGGGACGATCTAACCATGAAAACCTCACCGATCGACAGCACCATTTCAATCATCACTGAAGAATTAGAATCACTCTTGAATGAAAATTATCAGATCTTTAATACTCAAGCCTTGACTCGGTATGGCCGCAAGGAAAAACTGATTTCTTATGTCTTCAGCCGTATCTTTAGAGATCGTGAAAAAATTCGACCTCAGCTTGATAGCGCAGACTTTATCTCATTAGATTCAAGTCTAAATTATAGAGATAGGGTTCGGGAATACCTCTATCAGGGTATATCAGAAATACTTTAGATCGAAGGTAGAATTGCGGATCGCCTTTGGTCTCTCGCTCCACTGGGTGAAAAGTTTGAGGATTGTGCGGAAGGGCTGTCTGAGACCCTCGACTTTGCTTGCGCAATCTCTGCCTAGAGGGACAAGTTGCCGACTGGCTCTCGCTGCTCTTCTACAGGAGCTGAACTGTTGGAGCTTGCAGGCAATCCAGCTCGATGTCGCAGTGCAGCAGCTAAGACGAAGGCCAGATCGAGAGCCACCCAAGCTCCAATCCAGCCAGAACCTCCGGTGCCGAAACCGTAACTGTGTAACCCCCGACCCAAGACAAAGTTGACCCCATACCAAGCCATCAGAACAGCATTAAAGGACACCACGCTAGCCACCGCCAAACCGAAATTGTTCGTCCAGCCGACAAAGCGACCGTGGAGGGGAGCCAGATAGCAGAGCAGAGCGATCGCCGCCCAAGTTTCCTTCGGGTCCCAGCCCCAAAAACGACCCCAAGAAAAGTGCGCCCAAATGCCACCCAAAATAATGCCGGCAGCTAAGAGCAACACCCCCACCTGCAAGACGCTGTAATTCAATTTCGACAACTTCTGCAACCGCTGCGTTGCGCTCGAGGCGAATAAATAATGACCCAAAATAATATGCCCCAATCCCATTGCCAGCGCAAAACAGGCATAGCTCAACGCAATCGTCGGGACGTGGACGCTCAACCAAAAATTATCCCGCAATACCGGCACGAGTGGCTGAATGCGAGCATCCAACACCACTGGCAAACTATCTGCCAACACTAGAGCGGCGATCGCCAGCGGAGCTGCGGCCAAGAGATAGTAGCGAGCCCGAGTGCGCAGCTCGAAGGCTGTTGCCAGTGCCGCAATGCCAAACCCCACCCACACCACCGACTCGTACATATTGGTGACTGGCGGGCGATCGGCCACCTGAATCCGCAGGGCAAATCCGTAAATCTGGATGCCCAATCCCGCCACAAATATCCCCATCGCAGTCCAATACCCATTGGGTAGGGGCAGCAGCGTCACCGCCAACATGGCCACAAACGCCAGCGCAAAAATCTTCCACGTCTTGCCAAAAGCATGCAAGCGATTGAAAAACACCTCGCGTGCCAAGACGCGATCGCCGGGATATACCTCGGGACTCAACTGCTGCAACTGACGGTGCAGTTCCTGCGCCATTGGCGCGATCGCTGCGGCATCGCCGAGACGGAGATAGGTTGACTGCAGGAGCTGAAATGCATCCAGCAGAGCCGCTGCTCTTTCGGCGTCGTAATACTCTGCAGCTCGCTCGATCCCCACCCAAGTCCCTTTCGCATCAGTGGGATGGGGCACGAGGGGCACGGCATTGCGGTTCGCCACCGTATCCAACATCAGCGACATCCGATCGGCCACGGTGAGGGCTTCGCGATCGCCTCGACTCAGATCGCGATCGGCGGCTTGCTTTTGCTGCGCCTGCCCGAACGCCTGCGGCAATTCAGACTGCATCAATTCTTGAAAGCTGAAGTATTTGCGTTCTCCATCCAGCCCCACGGCTTCCTTCAGCGGACGATAGTCGACCAGGATGAAGGGCTCTCGATTCCAATCGCGATCGTTCCACCAGATTGACAAATAGGTGCTCAGATAGTCCAACTTCTCGCCATTAACTGGCTGGTAATTGACCGACCCGTGCATCTGCGTTATAGCTTCGCGAGCAACGGTATCCAACGGTTTTTTGCGACCGTCTAACTGCACGGCCAGCGTCTGCAAGCCGTCGGTGGGGGCGGGCTGCCATGTGCTCGTGGGGAGAAAAATGAACAGCGAAGCCAGCAGGAGACCAAAGCAAAATTTAAGTATTTTCATCAGAAGTCGGTATAGATTATTGTGGGTGCGAATGGGTTTCCAAGGAGGTTGCTGGCGGGCCGAGCTAGGCGATCGCCTCTGAAGGCAAGTCAGACGACTCTGGTACAGTCCGCTCGTCAAGGGGATTGGGCTCGGCAGGAGGGCCAGCATTCGATCGCGATCGCAACTGCTTTGCAACCCCCGGCCCGTAAAACATCACCCCAATCCCCGTCACCACCAAGAGCGATCCCGTCCAGGTCAGCGCTGTTACCCAGGTCGGTTCCCGCTTGACCTGCAACGTGGACTGTCGCAAATCCCCCGGATTCCAAGAGGCTTGAGCAATCTTCCAGCCGCGATACCAAGTGGGATGATTCATCCAGACTGTGCGGTGCTCGTGACCGTTGAGGGCGGGATCGTCAATGCGAATCCGGCTGGTCCACATTGCCACTGCATCCGAGCCCTCATTGCGATCGACGATGAAATCTTCTAGGGCCACGGCAAACGGCAACTCCATCGACTTGGGGCTGTAAGCGGCATAAATAGGGCCGTCTTCTGTCTCGAAGGCTTGGGGTATGCCCCACTGCAGCCAACGGCGATCGCCATTCGGAGTTTCTACTAAAACCGCCGGGATTGCCTCCGCATCCCCCAGTCCGGCTTCGACGACCTGCCGCTGCAACACCGCCTGTTGAATCGAGTCTGTCAACTCGATCTGAAAATCTGCCCAGCCCAATGGAATCGGTGCCCCGATCCTCAGAGAGCCCGATTGAAACCCTTGCGAGCCATTGACCGAGTAGTACACATTCCCCTGCGGACCCACAATCGCCCGAAACACATTCGAAACCGCCGCACTCGGGGCTCGATAGCTCGCGCTCAGGTCTAAAGCCTCGCCAGACACAACCGTTCGCACTGACTCCAAGTCGTCGCGACCGAAGACAAACCACCGTTCCATCCCCCTAGCTCCAGTCACCTGCAACTGCAGCGCCGGATTGAGCAATTGCTCGGAAGCCGTTGCGGGCTCGTTGCGATCGTTGAGGCGAAAATCGGGCCAGAAATTCACCACCTGCACCGTCAGTCGGTCGGTCAGGGCAATGGTTTGACCGACTGACCGCTCCACATCCAGTTCGAGGCGATCGCCATTTCCCTCCAGCACCACCGATCCCCAGCGTCCTCGCACCTTCTCGGGAGACTTTAATAATCTCGCTAGCTCTGACTCGCTATTGGCTCGAACCAGCTCCAACGTCGCCGGACCCAAATTCACTTGACGGGCACTCGCCGGCATCGCAGCCAACCATTCCTCTACAGCCTGCCCCATTCGCTGACTGGTTAGCCTCAGGTGCAGAGCGGGATTGGACGCCGATCCTCCCTCGACAAATTGAGTCGCGGCCAGGGTGCGATCGCGATAATCTACCAGCGTTAGCCCCTCCAGCTCGCGCCGCTGTAGCCTGCCATTCCCTCCAACCGCCAGATCGATCGAGCGGCTGCTGCCATCGGGCAAAAGCACCTCAAACACTTCTCCTTGCAGTCGCAACAGGCGATTGGCCGCCAAATCTGTGCGCAATGGCAGCATTCCTTCCACGCCGAGGTGAATCACCGCTGCCGAGCCCGCGATTAAAACGATTAAGCCCAAATGGGTGAGGGCAAAACCCCATTTGCGAGCGCCGCGCCAAGGAAAGCGGGATAGAGCCGAAACCCCTAAATTAATGGCCAAGCCAAACATCAGTAACCCAAACCAGCCACTTTTATAAATCTGCCGCTGCACGATCTCCGAGCCCACTCGAGCCTCGTAAAACGTAGCCCCGATTAAAACGAGGGCGATCGCCCCCAACAGGGGAACCGCCAACTGAATCGATCCGAGAAACTTGAGGACTTTTCCCTGCATAGGTTGAAACATAAATTTCGATAGGACAGTAATGGATTCAGTCAACCCTATCTTGCGGTCCGCAAAGTGATTTTGTCTCACTCGACACCAGAATAATCTGGCCATGCAGTCAAAGGATTAAACATATGCGCAGCCCGCAAACATGAGCTCGAAACAGGCATCAATAGTATTGTTCGCTACGATTTGTGGCCCACCTAAGCCATACTGTTCGTTCTTAACACGCACCCAATCGCTCTTGATTTGTTGGAGCTTGGATTCGATTCATGCAGTTGGCCCTGTGGCAGATTCTGGTTTTGAGGCGGTCGTCGAATTGTCGTTTGAATCACCCAAAAGGGCGGTGGAGGGGTGAGAAATAGAGTAAGGTTTATTCCTCACTGAAACAGAGCTCTAACCGTAACAAGGAACTAAAATTAATGGCTTTAAATGTCGAACTGCTCGAAAGCAGCTTTGCGAAAATTAAACCATCAGGTCCGCAGTTTGCCGCATCCTTCTATACGAATCTGTTTGAGTCTGCGCCAGCAGCCAAACCTCTATTTGCCCACGTCGATCCCGAATCCCAACAGAAAAAGTTGCTGGCTTCCTTGGTACTGGTGGTCGAAAACTTACGCAATGGCGATGTTTTGGGCTCTACCTTGCGAGGGCTCGGCGCCCGCCACGTTCAATATGGCGCACTGCCCGAGCATTACCCCCTCGTCGGTGCCGCTCTGCTGCAAACCTTCGAGCAGTACCTCGGCGATGACTGGAAACCCGCAGTCAAACAGGCTTGGGTGGATGCCTACGGTGCCATCACCGAACTGATGTTGGATGGAGCTGACTATTCTGCTGGGGAGGTGGCTCTATCGGCCGAAGCGGCGACAGCGCTCGTTGTGGCTGACGGCAATCGCGGTGGCATGATTCCCCTCGCGGTTACCTTAGCTGGCTTTGTGGTGCTCGGCGTCATTCTGGTTCTCTAAGTCCTCTCGCCGATTGGTGTGACACGTTGTGCAGGTTCGGACTCAAAACGGCAGTGATTGGTACGGCGGCGATCGCGTTAACGATCTTGGCCGTCATTTTAGGTTTGGGACTCGAACAGCGCGTTGCCTTTCTGCCCGGACCCACCTCCCCCGGTCACCAGCTCTTCGAAGCCTCCTGCGAGTCTTGCCACCAGAAGTTCCAACCCGTAACCAACGACACTTGCAATCGCTGCCACGAAGCGGAGATGGCTGCCGATGTCCACGGACAGCGCAAATTTCGCGAGCTGCGTTGGGCAGGGTACCTGGAAAACATTGATGTTCTAACTTGCACCACTTGCCATCAGGAGCATCTGCCCATGTTTGGCCGAGGGGTCCACATTCCTCCCGATCTGTGCATGAACTGTCACGACCACATTATTACAGCAGGTAACCCCGACAGCTTGGACAGCCACATCGGCTTTGAACCCGACGGTTGCTGGACGGCAGGCTGCCACAATTTCCACGACCACCGCTCGATTTCGACGGGGTTTTTGCGGGTCAATTTAGACCAACCGGATTGGTTGCCCGAACCCCATCTGAAGGAGCGGGAGCTTGCGCCCGAGGTGGCAGTGGCTCCCGCCCCCGATCTCAATCGCGAGTTGTGGGGTCAGTAGCGTGGCAGGGAGGGCTCGGTTACAGAGGCGTCACGGATGGCGATCGCTACTCGGTCGGAGGTTAGGGCTGGCGATCGCCGCCTTTGCTCTCCTGCTGAATAGCGCGATCGCCAGTCTGCCCGCCCATGCCTTGACGGTGGATCGAGCGACCGAGCTGTGGAGGGGCAGCGCCCACGCTCTGCAGGAGGTGAATTGCTCCAGTTGCCACCAACCCGAACAGACAGAAACCTTTGTGGTCCATCCCGATCTCGAGAGCTGTCGCAGTTGCCACGAGGCAGCGACAGAGACATTTTTGTTCGGCAAGCACGGCATTCGTCTATTAGAAGGGCAAACGCCTCTGACCCCTGCAATGGCAAGGTTGCCGATGAAGTTAGACTCCCTCGATCGAGTGATGAATTGCAATACCTGCCACGAAGTCCACCGGCTCGACACGCGGACAGCAGCGGTGGATTCCTGTTTGACCTGCCACAACGACCCCCATTCACTCGCCTACGTCAATTCGAAACATGCAGGTTTGCTAGCGGGACATGAAAGCTTGCCCAGGCCGAGTGGAGGGGAGGTGACTTGCGCCACTTGTCACTTACCTCGCTATCGTCACTCCGGCCAGGTGGCGGTCAACCACAACAATACCTTCACCCTCAAACCCCGCGATCGGATGGTGTCGGAAGTGTGTATGAACTGCCACGGCATGGAGTTTGCCTACAACAATATTTTTGACGACGAGGTCGTCGAAGCCAACTTTGCCCGAGCGTCCAGCCAAGACCTCAAAACGTTGCAGATGGTACGCCAGCAGCGCGACAGCCGCACAAGTTTCACTCGCGATTCGGGCCGCAGTCCGAATCCGAGCTGATGCCGTTCACTCCCGTCCCTTCGCTCAATTGTCGAGCTCATTGCACTTAAAGAGAGGAAAAATCATGAATTTATCGAAATTAAAAGACTGGCTCGCCCGCCTCAACCATCGAGTTACGGCCCTCGCCACCTTTGCGATCGTCGCTCTGTTTACCGTTGTGGCCTGCAGCGGCCCACCCCCACAGCAAGCCAGTCAAGGCATTCCCCCAGAGATCGTGGTGGACTATATCGCCGCTACGGCGAAAGGGGCTCGGACTGCTTATGTCAGACACGTCGTCAACCGCCTAACGGAGTTGGAAGGTCAGCCCGTCACGCTGGATACTGCCGTGGTAGAAGGTAACGCGACTGAATTTTGGGACGCCGAAGCTGGCATTCCTCTGCCAGCTCAAATGTTCCGTTTAGCGTCGGAAGTGACGTCCGATAGCCCTCTAGCTGGCAACTTCACCATTGGTTTGATTTCTAGCTGGAATATCAACGATGCTCAGTCTCCTAAAACTGACTTTGAAAAAGAGGCGATCGCCGAGATGGAAGCCACGGGCGAACCCGTGAAGCGGGAGCAAGTGATTAACGGTCAGGGGTATATGACAGCAATGTATCCCGATCGCGCTGTGGCAGAAGCTTGTGTCACCTGCCACAACGAGCATCCCATTCACCGAGAGCGCTATCCCGATAAGGTATTCCAACTGAATGACGTGATGGGAGGGGTGGTGATTTCTCTGCCCCTCGGTCCGGCCTAGTCCTCACGAGCTCTAACAACGGATGGGGAAGGGGGGTCCCCATCGAACCTACCCACAGGCTATGAAACCGACTTTTCCAACTCTAGCGGTTCTGACGGCGATCGCCCTCGTGCTGCTCGTGCCGCTGTTTATTAGCGATTGGTATTTGCCGATTGTTCGCGATAGTGCATTTTATTTTCACCAAATTTTGCGGCGGGGACTCTACAAGCAGATTACTGGGTTTATCTGTTTGGGATTCTTTGCGTTGGAGATGATTTTGACACTGCGCAAGCGAGGACGTCGCTGGAAGATTAAGCTACCCGGTTCAATTCTGTTTTGGCGCAGTTTTCATATCTTTCTGGGAGTCGCGTTTGTGGGTATGGCGATCGTTCATACGGTGGGGGCGATCGGCAGTACGTTCAATCGTGTTTTCTTAATCGTGTTTCTCACGCTGTCCTTGGTGGCGATGTTTGGGGTGGCATTAGAAACTTGGCTGGTGGGGACGATCGATCGCAAAATAACCCTCCTGCCTGTTGTGGGTTGGCTGACGTTTCCTAAAGGTCAACTCATTCGCAGTTTGCGCTCGGTGTGGTTGGGGGTGCATATTGTGTTGGTGAGTTTGTTTGGCTCGATGCTGAGTATTCATATTTTGTTGGCGTTTTACTTCCAGTGAAGGATTTTCGCTGTCTATGTTTGGAGTTTTACAACAGTTCTGGGGCCGCTTGCAGTTGGTGAGGCGATTGGCGATCGCCCTTGCTGTTGGATTGTTATGGACGAATCCCCCAGCATTCGCCAGTTCCTTACTCTCGGACTTTGCCGCCCTCAAGCAATTGGCGGCTGAATCGGTGACCTATTCTGTGGCAATGGCTGACTCCAAGCCAGCGTTGGTGGAGTTTTATGCGGAATGGTGCGCCACTTGTCGGTCGATGGCTCCGGCGATCGCGCGTTTGCATGAGGAGTATGGCGATCGCGTCAATTTTGTCATGCTGGATATTGACGATCCGCAGTGGGCTCTACAGATACGGAAATTCGGCGTGATGGGGGTACCCCATTATGCGTTTGTGGGTTCTAGACAGGATGAGGCAGGCGATCGAGCTTTGGTTTCGACGGCGATCGGTTATCAACCTACTGTAATAATGGCGACAGGGCTAGATAGGTTGCTGACTAGCGATGTAAATTTGTGAAGGTCAAATCCGAGCTAGCTTTCGTACCCGGTTTCGCTGATTGTAGGCGATCGCTTTACGTGCCCAATTTAGCTGGAGTGTTTTGCATGATTTCATCAGATCTGATCTCAACTTTAAGAGCACTGAGTCGCTCAGACAAGTTCTACATTATGCAGCTTCCGATCTCGGAACTCGCCCAGCAGGAAACCGAACTAATTAAACCTGAACAAGCTTATCCAGTGTGGTCGCCCTATGGCGCAGATGAGGCTGCGGACACAATGTTAAAAGTGCTACAGGCTACCAAAGCTCAAGACCATGCTTAACGCTGAGCGATATCCATTTCTTTCTGGCGATCCAGCATTAGGTGAAGCCAGTTTTCGTCCATATCTGCCTTTCACCCTGGTTTATCAAGAGAGTCCTGTCGCAACAACTGGTCTACTGGATACTGGGGCAAGTGTAAACGTACTGCCCTATTCGGCAGGAATCGAGCTTGGGTACGAATGGGAGAGACAGACTACTGTACTGAGCTTGACAGGCAACTTAGCCCAATACGAGGCGCGTGTCGTGCTTGCCCAAGCGGTCGTCGGGCAGTTTGAGCCTGTGCAACTGGTGTTTGCTTGGACACAAGCTACTAACGTGCCGCTTATCTTGGGGCAGGTGAACTTTTTTATGGAGTAGGCATTGACTCGGAGATCTGCTTCATTAAGTTACTGTTCTGTAGCACATATAATGTTTCTTGCTCTCGCTCCCAGTCTTCGGCACTGACTACGACAAAGTCCTTTCCATTTCGGCGAGTAACTTTAAGAGGGGTATGCTGCCTGACCACTCTTTCAACGCAATCTCTGAGCGTGTCTCGGAACTTGTTTACACTCACGGTATCCATTGGAAGGCCCTAAACGTACGGCAACACCGTACATTATAGGTTAGGGTCACCTTGTCTAACAAACGCATGCACTCGGATGCTCGACCAACACTACTGCTACTTGAGTTTTCAGTTTCTGCTCGCACCGATGGTGCCGAACGTTATGCGGATTGCTCCGCTGCTGCATCTCCCCTTGCTAAAGGTGAGGCGTAATAGCAATAATCGTTATCTGATTCCTATCGGGGCCGTAACACCAAAACACGCGATACGCGCCTGATGTTCTATTTTGTACGTACGCTTCGAAAACCTTTTTGTCTTTGTCATACGGGTGTGGTATGGAATCATATTCGTGTGTATTTAGCCCTTGATGGCGCGGGTTGCTTTTCAGAAATTTGACAGTCTTCGCAACTTGCTTGAATAGCCCCTCTTGCTGAGTTGACTTCTCGATCTTTTTTTTCTTTCTTGCTTCTCTGTTCGCTTTTGCCGTTGCTTTCAAATCGGCGTATGTTTTGTCCGCAGTCTCTGTCCACTTGATTTCGTACATACGGCGCTTCCTAGAAAATTAAACAGGCAACCAAGTCGGATGCCTGTTCGTTGTCTCGTTAAGTTGAATCACACAACTAGTCGTCGATGTCATCCAACCACTCCATATCTGCTTCAACATCAGGAGGCGAGCTTGAGAATACACTATGACGAGCATCGTTCAACCCTTCCCGGACGCGATGCAATGCTATTTCATTGTTGTACAACCAAGCCTCTTGTGCTGGAATCATCACAACCGGCTTAATCAAAATGCAGCCTGGGTCGGAATCGTCAATGTCGACAGTTTGCCCAGCGTATTGCGCTCCAAGCGTAACCCGCCCCTTGCTGTCCAGTGTCTTTGTGGTCATCTTTGCACTCCAAGAAAGATGTGAATCGAATACAACTTTTCCTATCTTGCTTAACTATAGACGTCTGGTGGGCAAGTGGGCAAGTGGAGATTTCCCACATTATGTCGATCGATTGAAGCATTCCGTTATGCTGCCTCCAGCCATCGTCGCAGCTCCTTCCAATTGAATGCCTACGATAATCGCTAGGAGTCATTCCAGCCACGGCTCGAAAAGATTTGCCCGAGTGACTTTGACTGTTAGATCCACATTGCAGAGCGATATCTGCGATCGCCTCCAAACGATCGATCCCCAACAATTTCGCTGCCCGCCCGCTGGAAATCGTCCCATACCGCAGCAACTCATTTGTATCGTTGCGGCATTCACTCGGGCAGAAAACCTAATTCTAGGCTGGTGCGATCGCCTTCTCGCTATCAGAGGCGATCGCCATCCAGCTCGCAATAGTTATTCCAAACCAAAGGCGTATTTTTTCCACTCGCGATTGCCCCCCGAGCGAATTTGCTTGGCAATCTCGAAATATAGGCTGCTGTGGGGACGGCGGGGCGATCGCTTGAGCGGCATTCCTGCTTCTTTGGGGGTACGGTTGCCCTTCTTGATATTGCAGCGCACGCAAGCACTGACCACGTTATCCCACAGGTCGCCCCCCCCTCGCGATCGCGGAATCACATGGTCGATCGTGAGATTGTCTCCCGCAACGTTGCAATACTGACAGCGATATTCGTCCCGATATAAAACATTCCGCCGAGTCAGCGGAATGGCCTTATATGGAACGTTGACGTAATAGCGCAGCCGAATCACCGTTGGCAACCTGAAGTTGGCATACAACATTCGCCCATTATGCTCCACACCTTCAGCTTTACCCTTCAGCAACAACACGACCGCGCGCCGCCAAGTGGTGATGTTGAGGGGCTCGTAAGAGGCATTCAGAACCAGAACTTTGCTCATCTGGAACCAGGGCTCTCGCCTGCAAACAAAACGATCGAATAAATGCTAGCACAGGGGGTCTAATTGGCGACGCATCTATCGTTAGACTTTCCTGCTGCGATCGCCGCTGCGCGATGTTGCAACAGGCGATCGCGTCCGAGCGGTCCCAACAAATGTTCCCAGGGTAAAGGCAAATCTATCTCCCAGTCTTCATGAACGTAGAAATCGAGGGGGGGCAGCTCCCGTTTGAGGGTTTTGAAGGCGCGCTTGTAGCTGCCCAGAGATTCGCCAAACTCGCGGGCCAGCTCCAAAACGCGACCGACCCGGCGATCGCCCCGCGAGATCAGCGCTTGAATAACCGACCAGTTATAGCTTTCGGGTCTGAAATCAACGCCGAGGGGCCGCAATTGCTTTTGCAAGGCTTTGAGCTTTTTATCGGAGGTCTTATCGACGCCGTACCACTGGAAGGGGGTGTGGGCTTTGGGGACAAAGGTACTGCAACCAAAGGTGTAGCGCAGTTTCGGGGCGACTTTGCGCAGTCGCACAAACATCTCCACAGTTGCGTCTAAATCCTCTGACTCCTCAGAGGGCAATCCGGTCATCCCGTAAAACTTGATCGCTTTGAGACCACCCGCTTGGGCCGCCGCCGCCGCCTGGAAAATTTCCTCATTGTCCAGCTTCTTGTTGATAACCCGCCGCAATCGTTCCGAGCCAGTTTCGACTGCTACCGTAATCGAGTTGCTGCCCCGCCGCGTCAGGACGGACGCCAGTCGCTCGGTCACGGTGCCGGTGCGGACAGAGGCCAAACTGAGGCGAATGCTGTCGAAGCGATCGCCCTCTAAATAGGTCAGTAAATCGTCAAATTCGGGATGCTGCGTCACCGATGCCCCCAGCAAGCCAATCCGATCGGTCACCTCCAACCCTCGCTCGATCGCCGGAATTAACCCCTGCGGCAAGCTCGCCACCCGAAAGGGCAAGGTCAGGTAGCTGGCCAAACAAAAGCGGCACATTTCCGGGCAACTGCGCACCACCTCTACCATATAAATGTTTTCCCAAGCGGCATGGGGGGTCACCACCGTCGAGGTTGAGAGGGTATTGCCCCGATAGGTGCGCTTCTGCACCGTTTCAGGTACGTCGGCATATTTGGGGGTGCAGGCCACAATGCCGCCATCGGGACCGGCGTAGCTGGGCTCGTACAGCGTGGGGATGTAAATTCCGGGAACTTGGGCTAGATGCCGGAGGATGGCAAGGCGATCGCGATCGCGCACGACTTTGTAAGCCTCGATAAACTCGTGCAGTAAATCTTCTCCATCCCCCAGCAACACCACATCGAAAAACTCGGCAAACGGTTCGGGGTTGGCAGTCATGACGGGACCGCCGCCGAAGATGAGGGGGTGCCGATCGGTGCGATCGTCACTGTGGATGGGAATGCCCAACTCCTCTAAGAGATTGAGGATATGGACGTAATCCAGCTCCCACGAGACTGAGAAGCCCAGTAGCTCGGGCGGATGCGATCGCTTGTCGCTACCATCCAAGAACAGACGGGTGACCTCTAGATCGGAGCGAGAGGCGAGGGTTGCCCAGACCCCCTGATAGCCCAAGCTGGTAATGCCAATGGAATAGGTATTCGGAAACGCAAAGGTGAGGGGGATGGCATTGACCTCGGCGGGGGCGGGGCTGCACAACAGGGTTTCGTCAGTCCAAGCAATCGTCATGAAATAGGATGACCTGCGCAGTGGCGGGTACGGCGAGAGATCTTTGCTCCATTGTCGCTTCCCTCTGTCTCACCCCGCTATAGAAATGCTGGGTCTCATCAATCCTCTGACAGAGCCCCAGCCCCTGTGACGTTGAGAAATCCCAAAGACCCCAGCAAAGGCGATCGCATCGATTAGGATGGAAAATGCCTATTCCCTCCGCGATCGACTCCATGAGCACTGCCGCCACCCTCACCTCCGCTGCTCCCGCCCTTGCCGACAAACTCGAAATTGCCGGACGCCAGTTTCGGTCTCGTTTGATGGTGGGCACGGGCAAGTATCGCACTCTGGAGGAAATGCAACGGGCGATCGCCGCCAGCGGAGCCGAAATCGTCACGGTTGCCATCCGTCGAGTCCAACTGCAGGCCGCAGGACATGTCGGCTTGATGGATGCCCTGGACTGGTCCCACCACTGGCTGCTGCCCAACACCGCAGGCTGCAAAACCGCAGAGGAGGCCATCCGGGTGGCCCGCTTGGGTCGGGAAATGGCCCAAAATGTCCTGGGCCAAACCGACAACAATTTCGTCAAACTGGAAGTCATCCCCGACGCCAAATATCTCTTGCCCGATCCCATCGGCACCTACGAAGCCGCCCAACAGCTCGTGTCTGAAGGCTTTACTGTCTTGCCCTACATCAACGCCGATCCCCAACTGGCCCAACGGTTACAAGAGATCGGCTGTGCCACCGTCATGCCCCTCGCCTCCCCAATCGGCTCCGGTCGCGGGATCGAATGTCGCGACCAAATCCGCATCATCATCGAGCAATCCGCCATTCCGGTGGTGGTGGATGCCGGCATTGGCGTACCTTCTGAAGCGGCAGAGGCGATGGAATGGGGGGCAGATGCGCTGTTGATCAATACGGCGATCGCCCAAGCCCGCGATCCCGAAGTCATGGGTCGGGCCATGGGGATGGCAGCCGTAGCGGGACGGTTGGCCTTCAGTGCCGGTCGCATCCCGGTCAAAGCCTATGCCAGCGCCAGTTCTCCCATGACGGGCTTGGTGAGCGCACCTGCCGATCCCGAGCAACCGATCTCGACATAGAACGGGGCGATCGCTCCGAAGTCAGCAGGTAAGGGTTAGTCAGTCAATCGTGGACCGAGCGGATCGCTCAACGAGCGGGGGCTTCTCGGTCCGATCTATTCGGGCGCAAGCCTCGAGGCAATCTCCTTCACACATCGGATTCATCCAACCAACGATCCAGATCCGCCCCAGTCTGAAACTCTAATAGCACTTCCCCCAGGGCTTCCAATTGAGGCAGTGCCAGTGCTTCTATGCGGGCTTGGCGCTGCGGAGAAATCTCCCCGAATCGCCGCGCGAGCAGGCGCAAGAGCAGCGCTCGTTCTCCCTGTTCGCGACCTTGTTCGAGTCCTTCTTCGCGTCCTTCTTCGCGTCCTTCTTCGCGTCCCCGTTCGAGACCTTCTTGACGCGCCATGCGCTCAATCGTGCTGAGGTAAGGCATCTGACCCTCCTGCTCCCATCGCTCCAACTCTGTCCGAAATTCTAGCTCTAATTCCTCGGGCAACTGCATCACCCAATCGATGAACCGATACAAATTGACGATCGCCTGACGCTCGTAACCTCGCTCGTACAACCGACGCGTTAAACGCCATTTCCAGCCCTTGCGCTCGGTTGGCCGACCCCGAGTTGCCTGCGTCTTCAAATGCGCCATTACGACCGTTGCAAAGGGATTCTGGCTAGCTTCCAACTCTTCCCAGCGTTGCCCGTAGTCTAACAGCTTCACCGAGGGAAACCGAAAGCTGACCTCGCAGCCCCAGAGACGGGTCTCAAATTGATTGGGTCGCCAACTGGCTCGCTCGTCACTCAAGATGGCCACACTGACGATGGGGACATTGAACTTGTCCCGCAAGCGATAGTGGTAGGTAAACATACGTGCGGGAAAACTGTTTCTGGCTGACCTTGGACTTCAACGTGAATGATGACCCAGGCTTCGTTGCCATCTTTGCGCCACACTTTGACCAGCTTGTCTGTCCAGCGCTTGCCCACTTCTGCGTCGCGGACGATTTGCTGGAGTTCGGTATTCAGAAACTCGTAGCCTCGGCTCCAATCAATCTCGGCATAGATCTCGGGAAAGAAAAATGCCAAGAACTCAGCAAAATGGCTCTCGATGATGTCCTTCCAGGGGTTATCGAAATCTTGACGGGTTGAGCTCATGTCGGTGGGGGAGCGGATGGGGAAGATTATTTTATTGGGACGCAAGCCCCTTAATGAATCTCGATCTCGCCATTCGACAAGATGGCCCAATCCGCTCGAACGATCGGCGTAAACCCATAGCGAAGTTGGGGCATTTGGGTGACTGTCGGTTGCGTTTCCCCTGGCAATAGCGGTTGCGTAGAACGGGGCGATCGCTCCGAAGTCAGCAGGTAAGGGTTAGTCAGTCAACCGTGGACCGAGCGGATCGCTCAACGATCGGGGGCTTCTCGGTCCGATCTATTCGGGCGCAAGCCTCGAGGCAATCTCCTTCACACATCGGATTCATCCAACCAACGATCCAGATCCGCCCCAGTCTGAAACTCTAATAGCACTTCCCCCCAGGGCTTCCAATTGAGGCAGTGCCAGTGCTTCTATGCGGGCTTGGCGCTGCGGAGAAATCTCCCCGAATCGCCGCGCGAGCAGGCGCAAGAGCAGCGCTCGTTCTCCCTGTTCGCGACCTTGTTCGAGCCCCTGTTCGAGTCCTTCTTCGCGTCCTTCTTCGCGTCCTTCTTCGCGTCCCCGTTCGAGACCTTCTTGACGCGCCATGCGCTCAATCGTGCTGAGGTAAGGCATCTGACCCTCCTGCTCCCATCGCTCCAACTCTGTCCGAAATTCTAGCTCTAATTCCTCGGGCAACTGCATCACCCAATCGATGAACCGATACAAATTGACGATCGCCTGACGCTCGTAACCTCGCTCGTACAACCGACGCGTTAAACGCCATTTCCAGCCCTTGCGCTCGGTTGGCCGACCCCGAGTTGCCTGCGTCTTCAAATGCGCCATTACGACCGTTGCAAAGGGATTCTGGCTAGCTTCCAACTCTTCCCAGCGTTGCCCGTAGTCTAACAGCTTCACCGAGGGAAACCGAAAGCTGACCTCGCAGCCCCAGAGACGGGTCTCAAATTGATTGGGTCGCCAACTGGCTCGCTCGTCACTCAAGATGGCCACACTGACGATGGGGACATTGAACTTGTCCCGCAAGCGATAGTGGTAGGTAAACATACGTGCGGGAAAAACTGTTTCTGGCTGACCTTGGACTTCAACGTGAATGATGACCCAGGCTTCGTTGCCATCTTTGCGCCACACTTTGACCAGCTTGTCTGTCCAGCGCTTGCCCACTTCTGCGTCGCGGACGATTTGCTGGAGTTCGGTATTCAGAAACTCGTAGCCTCGGCTCCAATCAATCTCGGCATAGATCTCGGGAAAGAAAAATGCCAAGAACTCAGCAAAATGGCTCTCGATGATGTCCTTCCAGGGGTTATCGAAATCTTGACGGGTTGAGCTCATGTCGGTGGGGGAGCGGATGGGGAAGATTATTTTATTGGGACGCAAGCCCCTTAATGAATCTCGATCTCGCCATTCGACAAGATGGCCCAATCCGCTTGGCTGACTGGCGTAAACCCATAGCGCAGTGGGGGCGTTTGCGTAACTGTCGGTTGCGTTTCCCCTGGCAACAGCGGCTGTGCTGAAACAAGATCGTTGAGGCCCAAAACCAGTTCCCTCAAGCTCTGACGAAATTCCGCATCTCCAGTTAGCTCGTTTAGATCGGTGGTAATTTTCTGGGCGTTTTCAAACGTAACGCGGGCTGAGTCCAGTGTGGCGCGCAGATCCGCAATGGCCTGCGGATCGCTAAAGTTTTCAGTCAGCAGGCGCAGATCGGCCGTGACAGCCGCCACATTTTCAGAGGCAATCGCCGCTTGAGAGGTAACCGCACCCAAGTCTCGGGTCAACTCCTCGCTGGCGAGAAAGGGTTTGAGGGCCGTCGTAATTTCCCTCATATCCTGCGAGAAGACCGACAGATCGGCGATCGCGGAGTTGAGCGAGGCTTGATTGCTGGAGAGGCTCGTACTGAGGGTATTGGCCGCGCGATCGACCGACTGTGCAGCATTGGAAATCGCCGCAAAATCCAATTCGCTTTGCAGAGAATCGGCCAGCTCAGTCACACTATCGGCCACCTCCGTCACGCTGCTAGCCACGCGATTGATAGTATCGTCAAACTCGCCGTCCGCAAACGTACTCAACAGGCGATCCATCTTTTGCACCAGTTGGGAATAACTCACCCCAATCGAGCCCGTTACTTCCATGCCGTCGCAAACGATGGTCGCAATGTCACATTGTTCGTCCAATGGCCCGCGATTCTCGCCAATGACAATTGGCTCTAGCTCCGGATCGGGAACGATGTCCAAAGTGGTCTCGCCGATGAGCCCCGTTTGGCTGGCTAGAAATTGGGAGGCCAGCGGTACAATCGTGCGATCGCGATCGACCGCCACCCGCACCCGCACCGCATCGACATCGGTGGCAATTCCCTGGACGCGGCCGACTTCCACCCCCCGCAGCCGCACTGCAGCTCCATCGAGCAACCCGCCCGCGTCTTCAAATGTCACTGTGAAGCGGTAGCCTCGCTCTCCCACCCGAAAGTTCAACACCCAAAAAAATAGCCCTGCCAGACCCAAAATTCCCGACAGGATCAACAAACCGAGGAGTCCTTCTCGAATGACACGCGATCGCATTACATCTCCTGTTCCACAACGCGAATGGGACCTCGAATGCTGCCACTCATAAATTGCCGCACATACGGATCGTCCACCGTATCGAGCTGACTGGCTCGCCCCTGCCACCGCACCTTGCCATCGGCCAGCAAAATCACCCGATCGGCGGTGCGGCGAATGGTGGAGTCTTGGTGGGTGACAATCACATAGGTACCGCAAATTCGTTGCATTTGCTGTAGATCTCGGATTAAGTCTTCGATCACGGTGGAGGCGATCGGGTCGAGACCGGCGGTGGGCTCGTCGTATAGCAAGATGAGGGGATCGTCATCTGGGTCTTCGGGGTCATCGATAATAGCGCGGGCAAAACTCACCCGCTTGCGCATGCCCCCCGACAACTGCGCTGGCATGCGATCTTCAATACCGGGCAGTCCCACTGCCTCTAACTTTTGCCGCACTAGTGCCCGAATGCGCTCTCGCGGCAGTCGAGAATGTTGATAGAGCAAAAAGCCGACATTCTCGCAGACAGTGAGGGAATCGAACAACGCCGAGTTTTGGAACACCATGCCGAAATGTCCCGGTACGCTCTCGAAGCGCACTGCCTGCTGTGGGGGATGGCCGCGCCACTGAATCGTACCGGCATCGGCGGGCAACAGGCCAGCAATAATGCGCAACACCGTCGATTTGCCCGTGCCGGAAGGACCGACGATCGCCAGGGCCTCGTTCTGGTAAACGGTCAAATCGACATTATCGAGTACGAGGCGATCGCCAAATCGCTTCGAAATTCCTTTCAGCGTCACCAGCGGCTCTCTGGGCAGGATGGGTGCCAAGGGTCTGTTTGAGGGTGTCATGGATGGACGCGAAGTTGTCATGACTGGACGCAAGCCTACGGGCGTATTGTATTCAAGATTGTTGGTTCCGAGAGACTGCGTATGATGGAAAAATACAATCTTTCTTCTCAGAAGTCTCGGACGGAACAATGACTGCATCCGCATGGATGGTTTTGGGGTGGAGCTCCGCTTCCCTCGCAGGGGCGTTCTTTTGGGCGCTCGGATTTTATTGGATTTTCGGACGCTGGGTCAATCGCTGGATCGATCGCGCTTCGACCCGGATACCGGCAGCCGTTGCTTCCCTGGTCAGCATAGTGCCGTTCGTGCTAGCAGGCATCGCCTCTGAGGGATTGTGGGAACTGTACTTCAACCCCAGTTGGGCCATCTCCTGCGCCATCCTGACCTGTGGCGGTTGCGGGATATTCCGCCTCGGCCAACTGGATAATGAAGCTTACCAACAAAGCCAAACCAAAAACTCAAACCGTCGCCCCTAATCGATCCGCTCGGCTCTCGATCGTCCTAGACTGCCAGATACGTAGACGCATCCAAACTGGCCGCAAAGGACTGCTCTAAATGGCGGGCCTCTTCGATATATTGGCGATCTTTAAAGCTATTACAGACGATCGCCCTGCCGGGAACGTCGAGCACCGCTAAGGCGATCGCCAACTCCGATACTGCTGGCCAATTTAACATTTAGAAATATTGGCATGGTGCAAGTCCTCTGCATGGCCCTCACCCCCGGCCCCTCTCCCAAGTTTGGGAGAGGGGAGAAACAGCCGAAAATCCTTACGGGGCCTTGTTCCCCTGCCCCCAAAGTTGGGGGTAGGGGTTAGGGGAAGGGGGCCACAGGCATCTAGACAAATGGCCAATGTTTCGGAATATGAATTTCGCCAGCAGCATCAACTCCGGTTTCGAGCCCACCTCAAACCCGAGCTGGCTAGAGCGGCCGCAGGCTGCCACGGTTTCCACTAAATGTCGCTGCTGATTGGTTTTGACCGGATAGAGACCGCGATAGGGCTGCGGGTAGTTCAATTCGGCGATCGCCGCCGAGACGCACTTCTACCCGTCCCGAAGCATTAATGCCGAAGTAGGGACTGCCCCAGCCATCAATGTTGTAAAGCCTGCTACTATCCCGCACCGTCCAATTCGGACGAATTGCAATGGTCATTCAGGGGGATCTCCCAGCAAAGATAATGCTCGGACAAAAAAAGGTAGTGCCCTGACAAAAAAAAGGTGCGCCCTGACAGCGCACTGATTTCCGCAGAGCCAACGCGAGTTGTTATCCAATTAATTTTCACTCGCCAACGGAGCGCCTGCAAGCAAAAAATGAGCGTATTTTCGCGACTGGAGATCGGCTCAGTTTCGCCAGCGAGGCCTCAGAGACTGCGGTATGGGCTAGCCCATCATGCGCTCGGCAGCATTTGCTTCCGCTTCGCGCGCTATCTCCTCTTCAGATTTAGCCTCGATCGTGGCTCCATCCGGCTCGGCCCGCTTGCTGGGGGGTAACTGAGCCACTGTTGACTCCAGCTCCACCACCAAATCTTTAAGCTCGGCAATGCGATTGTCTTTATCTTCAATCTCGCTAGCTTGCTGGCGAAACTCAAACACGAACTGGGCTCGGCTCCAGGCGCTGAACAGCCAAGCCAGCCCCGCTCCCAACCCGCCAGCCAAGAGCAGTTCGACCACCAGAGGTGCTTCAAACGACATCCCTGGAGCCACATTCACCGTTACAAAACTGGCATTCTGCATGGCAAAGAAAGATACCGCCAAGCAAATCGCAAAAATCACTATGAAGTTGAACTGTCGCATCATTCACCTCTACCGTCAGATTGCCTCAATGAGCTCGAGTGGCAGACATCGCGCCGCACATATATTAGTGTATGAGAGCCTTCGGTTCAGGCAAAACCCCAGAGATTCCGCCACAATGAAAACTTTTGTTAAGATGTCGCCGCTTTAATTCGGTGGGTATGGCGGTATGACTTGCAAGCCAGGATTGAGATCGGCAGCGGATAGATTCTGCAACAGAGCTCGGATGTGCATGCGGGGAATGTAGGGCCAAGAACCGCTGGCTTCAATATCTTGCAAAAGGGCGTAGAGGGCTTGGCGACTATCGGGCAGCGACTCTTGAAAGAGACTGTCGTGAATGTCGCGGTGCAATTCTTCTAGCAGGCGCAGCAACTGCAATAATTCGAGGCAGTTACCCTGCCTCTCTTTCGCCAAGTCCTCAACGTTGGCGGCCAAGCTTTGCAACTCTGGGGGGAGTTCGTCTTTAGGAAAATTCATAAATCTACGGGTTGTTCGAGTCTAGTTTACGAAACATACCGAGCCGTTCTAACGATGTGTTTCTCAGGGCAGACAAGGGTTGGGACTGTTTGTCACAGGAGACATACCGGGAAAACAATGGCGGCGATCGCGTACGAGAGTCTCGTCACAGGACGATGGTCGCAGCAAACAAGACGCAATTTCGTACAATAATATGCAATTGTTAAGAGTATGAGAGATTGACTTCGGCTTTGCCCGCAGTTTCGACGAACTTGCGATCGCGGAGTCAGTTAGGCCCAAGAGCTGCCGATGGACTTCACGGTGTGGCTTTAGCGCCTGCGCAGGCTAGGTTCGACCTAATTCGCACGACCTGCAAACTTGCCCGACTAGCGCCTGACATCGAAACCCCATATTGGGGCTTTGAATTGCCAATCGATTGATTGATGCTTAACATCTGTTCATGTGTTGCACCGTTTTAACGAGGTTGAAGATGAGGTACCGTTCCCTGGTTGCGATGCTGCTGGCCTTATTTGTGGGCTTCACCGTAACTGCTTGTGGAGGGGCTCCCCAGCAGCAGGGGCCGCTCACCTACGATCAAATTCACAGCACGGGGCTGGCTGCCCTATGCCCCGAAGTGTCCGACGTCGCTCGCGGCAAAGTTCCCATGACTGCCGGTCAGGTCGTCAAATTGGACGATGTTTGCTTTCAGCCCGTTTCGATTGAGGCCGAAGAAGAGCGTCGCGGTGGCGACAAAGAATTTGTCAGAACCAAGAATCTGACTCGCAAGACCTTTACCCTCGGTCCCGCTCAGGCGGAGATCGTGTCGAATGGCGATACGTTAGAGTTCAATGTGCTGGATGGCATGACCTTCCAGGCCATAACCGCTCAACTGCCCGGTAACGAACAGGTACCCACATTGCTGAGCATTAAAAAGCTCAGAGCGACGGGAGAGTCTTCTGATGGCAGCATCAACGCTTCTTTAGACTTCGAGGGCACCTACAGCGTTCCTGGCTATCGCTCCAGCATGTTCCTCGACCCTCGCGGTCGCGGTTCCGAGACTGGTTATGAAATGGCGAATGGCTTGCAAGCCGCTCAGGATGAGTTCCCTGAAGGTTCCATCAAAACGGATGATTTTACTCAGGGTAAAATCTCCATTCAAATTGCTCGCGTCGATCCTTACACTGGAGAACTGGCCGGTAATTTCATCAGCTACCAAAAGTCTAGCGACGAGCAAGGCACCTTAGAATCTCGCTTAGTTCGGGTTCAGGGGTTGTTCTACGCTCGCATTGTTGACGAGTCCTAGTTTCCTTCATCGATCGCTGCCAATTTGCGATCTCCAAGCGCTGGGGTGCCTAAAGCTCCGGCGCTTTTATTGTCAATGTCGATGGTTTAGGGGCGATCGCCCTACGACTCAATCTTTATTCAGCCGGTAATCCAAGACCCGTTTGAGCTGGACTGGACATTTATAAAGACATCTTCCCAGGCAAACTGCGGTCGAAGGAGATCGCAGAAGTAATTGAATCTATTGAAGACATGATAGCTTCTAAACCAAGTCTAGTCAGAAATCTTTAGTTTTAATGAGGCACCTTTTAGTTCCCCTCACTAACGCTGTTAACCACTGCATTCGCCCCCTAAATCCCCCATTCTGGGGGACTTGACGACAGTGCTAGCTGGGGTTTGGAGACTGGGAAGACGAACCGGCCAATCTGCGGTCATTCAAGTTGTAGAACGAAGCCAACAGACTCTCACAAGTCCCCCACTGGTGGGGGATTTAGGGGGCTGAGTGCAACGCCTGAAAACTCCAGGTCTCAACATGGATGAGGTTTATGGTAGTTCGCGACCACTCAGAGCTAAAAAAAGACACCATAGTAGTAGTAACTCGCGATATGTACCGCAGAAGTGGTTTTCCCACAGCCTCCTTTGAAGCCAGAAGCCGTTACCATCACTAGATTTGTCCTCCAGATTAGGGCGAGTTTATCTCGAATTTTTAGCTTTGTCGATTGGCGGATATTCATATATTTATATTTTCGCCAATTCAAAAATCCGACTTCCCTTTTGGAATATTGAGATCCAAAAAGAGTATTCAAGTCGCTACTAATTTCTGCGGAGCAAGACGATATCCCAACGCCTGCATGATGGCGTTCACACTAGCCAATTTTGGATTGCCTTCTTCCGACAGAGCTTTCTGCAATCCCTTTCGACTCATCCCGGCAGCTTCTGCCGTTGCAGTCACCCCCCGCACTCGCGCGATCGACCGCAAAGAAGCAAGCAGCGCTCCAGTATCGCCATGCTCGGAAAATTCTTCAAAAATCAGTGCAATGTAGTCTTCGATTTCCTCGGGATGCTTGCGAAAGTAGTCCTCCTCTACCTGGTCGAGTGTCCGGTACTTACTCATGACGCTTGTACTCCTGCCAATAAGCCTTAGCGGTTTCAATATCCTTGGCTTGCGTACTTTTATCGCCGCCACACAGCAACACAACGATAGTGTCTCCGTCTTCTCCGAAATAAACTCGGTATCCTGGCCCGAAGAATAATCTCAGTTCGTACACACCATCTTGCAGCCTTTTACAGTCCCCGTAATTTCCTTGCTCCAATTGACGTAACCGGGTCAGAATACGCTTCCGTCCCATAACATCGCGCAAGCTTTCCAACCATTCTGTAAACGTTTCGTTCCCTGCCTCGTCGGCATAGAACAGAATTTGCTTCGGTCTGCCAGAGTTGGGCACGGCTAATGCTGTTGCCCTTCGCTTTAATCGCGTACTTTAATCGCGTACTTTAGTTCGCACCTAATCTAGCACGGATAGCCGATCGCGCAGCACAACGTGAAGATTGACAAGAAAAGCTTGCGCAAAAGAGGATGGTACATCATTGAGCCTCCAAATCCAGCCAAACAGACTGATTGAGAATAGATTCAACAAGATGCCTTTTCTCCCCACAAAGTGCAAGTTTTCACAGTTCTGACGAGATAGACTGGCCAGAAAATATCATTCCAATCTTCCAGCCATCCAAAGCTCCAGAGCTGAATCCAATTGAACGGTTTTGGGAATATATTAAAGCACCGCTGCGCTGGGAGAATCACGAGACGCTTTCACAACTGTGGGAAAGAATTCAAGAGATTCTCGGCCAACTCACTTTAGAAACCGTCCGTTCACTGACGGGCTGGGACTTCATTGTTGATGCAGTATTCAGCGCAGCTTCATAGAAAATTGGAGTGACTACGAAGAAAGGTCATTGTCAGACGTGTTTGATGAGTTAAAGGATTTAATGGGTGACACCTTTGAAAACATTACAGATGTAAATGGCTTTGTCTCTGAGATACGCTACGGACATTCGGAGGAGTAGATGAGTTTGGTTTGCTTCGATACGCACGCATATTATCAAACGCAATTGAATATAGAGGATGCTCAATGACTTGAACGAGGGGGGTGTTGCTAGGTGCAACTGACCGGCTTGGCGAGATCCGCAAAGCGGTATGGTTGGGAGGATGTTGCGTCGATTCTGCTTGCATGAGTGCAGCCGATACCGTTGCCTATCTCGGCCCTGCAGGGACCTTTACTGAGGCCGCAGCGCTTGCCTTTCAAGCGGAACCAGCTAAATTAGCCCCCTATCCCACCAATGCCGCCACCCTCATTGCAGTCGCCGAGGGAGAAGTGGGATGGGGAGTAGTGCCGGTGGAAAATTCGGTGCAAGGGGCAGTAGCAGCTACGCTCGATACCCTATGGCAGTTAGAGGGGCTGCAGATTCACCGCACTCAAATTATGCCCATTCGCCACCATTTGATGGGGTTTGCCGATCGCCTCGACGCCATCCGCACAGTCTACGCCCACCCACAGGCATTAGCCCAATGCCAGCAATGGCTGGCCCGCAACCTCCCCGAGGCGATCCTGGTGGCAGCCACCTCGAACACGAGCGAGTTGAAGCGACTGGAGGGCGATCGCCAGTTGGCCGCGATCGCTTCCGAACGAGCAGCTCGGGTCTACGGGGTGCCCATTTTGGCGCGCTCGATCGCCGATTACGACAATAATTGCACGCGATTTTGGGTGGTGAGTCGGGAGCCGTCGCCAGGAGGGAATTACACGTCGTTAGCGTTTTCCGCTAAGGCAAATGTACCCGGGGCGCTGGTGCAGCCGCTACAAGTACTGGCACGAGCGGGCATTAATATGACGCGGATTGAATCTCGACCGACCAAAAAGGCGATCGGAGATTATGTCTTCTTTATCGATTTAGAACACCCCGATCGGGCCGACCTATCTAATGTGCTACAGGAACTGAAGCAGATTGTGGCAGTGCTAAAGGTGTTTGGCAGCTATCCGCTACAGATCTGTACAGAATAGCGATCGCCCGATCGTAGAGCTCTCGACCGAACGGCACTCTGATGCCAGACTGAGAGCGAGAGGCCGACAACAGCCCAGATGGCGGGTTTGTAATGCGGATGGCGGATTTGTAACGCGATCGAAACGGGCGAATCCATCCCGCAGCGTAGGAAAATCCTCCTATAATGGATTTCGTCTAAAACCATTGCAGACGCAGGAGACGGCACCTATGCCGACGATCGAAACCAAAGCGGACCGGATGGTGCTCAACTTTGGGCCTCACCACCCCTCCATGCACGGCGTCTTGCGTCTGATTGTCACCCTCGACGGCGAAAATGTCGTGGATTGCGAGCCGGTGTTGGGCTACCTGCACCGTGCGATGGAGAAAATTGCCGAGAATCGCACCATTGTCCAGTACTTGCCCTACGTGACGCGGTGGGATTATCTCGCCACCATGTTCACCGAGGCTATCACCGTCAACGCCCCCGAGCAGTTGGCCGACGTGAAAGTGCCCCGTCGGGCTCAATACATCCGCGTCATCATGCTGGAGTTGAGCCGCATCGCCTCCCACCTGCTGTGGTTGGGTACCTTCGTAGCCGACATCGGCGCTCAAACTCCCTTCTTCTATGTCTTCCGCGAACGGGAGATGATTTACGACCTGTTTGAAGCTGCCACTGGCATGCGGATGATGCACAACTACTTCCGCATTGGCGGATTGGCCGCCGACCTACCCTACGGCTGGGTGGATAAGTGCCGCGACTTCTGCGATTATCTCTTGCCCAAAGTTGACGAGTACGAGCGGCTGCTATCCAAAAACCCGATCTTGCGCAACCGCACTGAAGGGGTGGGCACCGTCACCCGCGAAAACGCCATTAGCTGGGGCCTGTCCGGTCCGATGCTGCGGGCTTCGGGGGTGAAGTGGGATCTGCGCAAGGTGGACCACTACGAATGCTATGACGATTTTGACTGGGAGATTCAGTGGGAAACGGCTGGCGATTGTTTGGCTCGCTATTTCGTGCGCGTGCGGGAGATGCGCGAGTCGGTCAAAATTATTCGCCAAGCTTTAGACGGCCTGCCGGGAGGTCCGTTCGAGAATCTGGAAGCCCAACGGATGGCGGGCGGTCCCAAATCCGAATGGAACGATTTTCAATATCAGTTCATCGGTAAGAAATCATCCCCCATGTTCAAGGTGCCGGAGGCGGAGCACTACGTGCGCTTGGAAGCACCGAAGGGAGAGTTGGGGGTCTACCTCGTCGGCGATGACAGTGTGTTTCCCTGGCGCTTCAAGATTCGTCCGCCGGGCTTTATCAATTTGCAGGTGTTGCCCGAGTTGGTGCGCGGCATGAAGTTGGCCGATATCATGGCCATCTTAGGCAGCATCGACATCATTATGGGAGAGGTCGATCGCTAATTCGCCTACCTAAGCATCTGAAATCCCTCTCTTGACGCTAATTTCCTCGTTATTACGCTAATTCTTTCGTTAACACCCACCCTTCGCGAGCTCTCCCCAGTATGGAAACCGGTCTAGACCTACAACGCAGTTTTGTGGAAGCCCTGACAAGTTTTGGGGTGCGCCCGGATGTCGCTTCAGCATTGTGGTTGCCCTTGCCCATGCTCGTCCTGATTGTTGGGGTTACGGTGGGGGTGATGGTGCTCACTTGGCTGGAACGAAAGATTTCGGCGGCAGCCCAACAGCGGGTGGGACCGAACTTAGCGGGTCCAGAAGGACTGTTGATTCCGCTGGCGGACGGGCTCAAGTTGCTGACCAAAGAAGATGTCACCCCCGGCAATGCCGATCCGCTGCTGTTTGCCCTCGGACCGATTCTGGTATTCTTGCCGGTCTTTTTTTCCTACTTGGTGATCCCGTTCGGTCAGAACATGTTGCTGACCAATTTAGCGGTCGGGGTGTTTCTGATTATCTCGGTCTCTAGCATCCAGCCCATTGGCCTGCTGATGTCGGGATATGCCTCCAACAATAAATACTCGCTCTTGGGGGGGCTGCGGGCTGCGGCGCAGTCGATTAGTTACGAATTGCCCCTAGCGCTGTCGGTGTTGGCGATCGCCATGATGAGTAACGGCTTGGGCACCGTCGAGATCGTGCAGCAGCAGCAGGGTTTGGGCATTCTGTCTTGGAATCTGTGGCGGCAGCCGATTGGCTTTGTTATTTTTCTGATTTCTGCCCTCGCCGAGGCGGAACGCTTGCCCTTCGACCTGCCAGAGGCAGAAGAGGAATTGGTGGCGGGCTACCAGACTGAATATTCGGCCATGAAATTTGCCCTGTTCTACTTGGGCTCTTACGCCAATCTCCTGTTGGGGGCTCTACTCGCGACCGTGCTTTATATGGGCGGCTGGTCGTTTATTGTGCCGGTGGATGCGATCGCCGATTGGGTCGGGATCTCGATCTACAATCCGCTATTTCAGGTGCTTGCCGCAGCCTTGGGCATTGTCATGACCCTGTTTAAGGCGTTCCTGTTCGTATTCCTCGCCATCATCATTCGCTGGACGTTGCCCCGCGTCCGCATCGACCAATTACTCGATCTGGGTTGGAAATTCCTGCTGCCCATTTCGTTAGCCAATCTGCTGCTGACAGCAGCCTTGAAGTTGGCGCTACCGGCCTACTTTGGCGGTTAATCCGTCCTATCTATTGAGAGGGAAGACTAGCAATGAAGTTTCTAAATCGAGTCGGCGGCTATGCCAGCGATGTCTGGCAGTCGGCCAAGGCGATCGGTCAGGGGTTAACGGTGGTCTTCGACCACATGAGTCGCCGCCCCATTACCGTGCAATACCCTTACGAGAAGCTGATTCCTTCGGAGCGGTTTCGGGGTCGGATTCACTTCGAGTTCGATAAGTGCATTTCTTGCGAAGTCTGCGTCCGGGTCTGCCCGATCAACTTGCCGGTGGTGGATTATGCCTTCGATGCCAAGCTGAAGAAAAAGGAACTGTACAGCTACAGCATTGATTTCGGCGTCTGTATTTTCTGCGGCAACTGCGTGGAATTTTGCCCCACCAATGCCCTGTCCATGACGGAGGAGTACGATCTGGCAGCCTACGATCGCCACGAACTCAACTTCAGCCAAGTGGCACTGGGGCGGCTGCCCTATAAGGCCACGGAAGACCCGATGGTGACGCCGCTGCGGGAGTTGGCCTACTTACCCGCAGGGGTGATGGAGCCCCACGACTTAGAGCCCCGATCGCAGCGGGCCGGCAAGCGACCGGAAGATATTTTGGCCGAGCTGCGGGAGGCGAAGGCAGCAGCAACTTCAGATGGAGAGTAGGCAATACCGCTTACACTAATAGGGCTTGAAATTTGCGTGCAGTCGATCGAGGAGAGCATTCGTGCAGCTATCGGAAGGGGTTCAGTTAGTTAGCTTTGGCATCTTAGCTGCAATGGCAGTTGGATTTGCCCTCGGGGTGGTGTTGATGCCGAGCATCGTTTACGCCGCGTTTATGCTCGGGGGCGTGTTCTTGAGTATGGCGGGCCTCTACCTGTTGCTCAATGCCGATTTTGTGGCGGCTGCACAGGTGCTGATTTATGTCGGCGCTGTCAATGTGTTGATTTTGTTTGCCATTATGCTGGTGAATCGCCAGCAAGACTTCAAACCGCTCCCGTTGGGCTGGCTGCGGAGTGGTTTGACGGCGGTTACCTGCGGTGGCCTGCTGTTCTTGTTGGGGGCGATCGCCTTCACCACCGACTGGCAGATCGAGCCAGTGCAGGGGGTCAGCAGTATTCTGACGATCGGCGGGCAATTCTTTTCCAATTACCTGCTGCCCTTCGAGGTGGCCTCTATCCTGTTGTTAATGGCGCTGATTGGGGCGATCGTGATTGCCCGCCGCGAGTTTATCGCTGAGGTTTCCCCTGAAGGAAGCAACGTGGAATTTGCGCTGTTAGAGCGCCCCCGCGAAACCCTGACGGCAAGTTCCCCTTCTGAGGCCGAGTGAGGTCGTATGTTAGAGCTGCAATTTTTTCTCGTCGTCGCCGCAATTCTCTTTTGCATCGGCATTTACGGCATTGTCACCAGCCGCAACGCAGTGCGAGTGCTGATGTCAATCGAGCTGCTACTCAATGCGGTCAACCTCAACTTTATCGCCTTCTCCAACTTCCTCGATTCGCAAGCCATTCGCGGACAGGTGTTTTCGGTGTTTGTGATTACGGTTTCGGCAGCGGAAGCGGCGGTTGGCTTGGCCATTGTGCTAGCAATTTACCGCAACCGGGCCACGATCGATATGGAGAGTTTCAATCTCTTGAAGTGGTAGGTGCTTTGAGGTCGAGTGGCGGTAAGGCGATCGCTAAATCCTTAAAAGAGCGCTTGCGAACTCTTGTGAATGGCAAAGAATTTAAAGAGCGAAACTCCGAAAATAAATCCTCCGGCATGGGCGAGGAAGGCAATGCCGCCGCTGCCCATCTCGCTGTTGACGCCTAAGGATGCAATGCTGTAAAACGTCTGCTGAACGAACCAAAAACCCAAATAGAATAGGGCGGGGACTTGAATGGGAAGCCAGAAAAAGCCTAGCGGTAGGATGGCTTCTACCCTCGCTCTGGGGAAATTAATCAGATAGGCCCCCAGCACTCCGGCGATCGCGCCACTGGCCCCGAGATTGGGCACGAGCGAGCTCGTGTCCGAGAGGATTTGGGCCGCAGACGCTCCAAAGCCGCAGACGAGATAGAAGGCGAGGAATCGCCAGTGGCCCATCAAATCTTCGATATTATCCCCAAACACCCAGAGAAATAGCATGTTGCCTGCAATGTGAAAAAAGCCGCCGTGCAAAAACATCGCAGTCAAAATGGGCAGCAGGAGTAATGGCAACACAAAAATATTGCCAGACAGAACTTGCTGTAGAGAGCCAATTTCGCGGGCGGGGATGATGGCAAATGTGCGGAAAAAGTCTTCCAACTGACCGCCGGACATCAACAATAGCTCGAACAAAAATATGCAAATGTTGGTGGCCACCAAACACTTTACAACGACAGCCGGTCGTTGGCTGGGAATATTGTCACCGATGGGGATCATGGAGTTGCTACAAGCGGTTTAAATGGGACTTTGACGGGTGTAGATGTGGTTAGCCTAGCACTCGCCAAATGGTGTTGGCCTGCGAACAGAACTACTTTTCGCGCGATCGCTCTGCACGAGAGGGACTTTGCTGAAAATAGGCAACCTGGGCAACGCTCTAAGCAATGGTCACGCTGTCAGATAGATAAACATCTTGGATGGCATGGAATAGCTGGATTCCTTCGTCGAATGGGCGCTGAAAGGCTTTGCGGCCAGAAATGAGCCCCATACCGCCGGCTCGCTTGTTAATTACAGCGGTACGAATAACCTCGGCAAAGTCATCTTGTCCCGAAGCGCCCCCCGAATTAATTAACCCTGCCCGACCGGCATAGCAATTGAGCACCTGATAGCGGGCGAGATCGATGGGATGGTCGCTGGAAAGTTGACTGTAAACGAGATCGCTAGTTTTGCCGTAGGACCGACCGGTTGCCTGCGTCACAGCGGCATATCCCCCATTGCAAGAGGGCAGCTTTTGCTTAATGATATCGGCTTGAAGGGTGACGCCGAGGTGGTTGGCCTGAGCGGTGAGATCGGCAGCGAGGTGATAGTCCTTATCCTGCTTGAAAACATCGTTGCGCAGATAGCACCACAAAATGGTGGCCATGCCGAGCTCGTGGGCGCGGGCAAAGGCCGCACCGATCTCCTGAATCTGCCGTGCCGACTCCGGCGAGCCAAAATAAATCGTCGCTCCGATCGCCACTGCCCCGAGATTCCAAGCCCGTTCCACGGATGCAAAGAGAATTTGGTCGTAGCGATTGGGATAGCTGAGCAGTTCGTTGTGGTTGATTTTGACAATAAAGGGAATTTTGTGGGCGTATTGGCGGGATACGGTGCCCAAAACGCCTAGAGTGGTGGCGACAGCGTTGCAGCCCCCCTCGATCGCCAACTTGACAATATTCTCGCTATCGAAATACAGGGGGTTGGGGGCAAACGAAGCACCCGCCGAATGCTCGATGCCTTGGTCTACCGGCAAAATAGACAGGTACCCCGTATCGGCCAGCCGTCCCGCGCCGAAAAGCTGCTGCAGGCTTCGCAAAACTTGAGGGGAGCGATCGCTGGGGCTAAAGATGCGCTCGACCCAGTCCGAGCTGGGCAAATGTAATAAATCCCTCGACACCTTCGCAGTGTAATTGAGCAGATCGTCTGCCTCGTCTCCCAACCAGTCAGCGATCGACTGCGGTTTTGCGATCGTCTGGGTCATTATTCGATCCTCAAGGGTAATGGTGGCGATTTCAGATTAGCTCTAGGCTCTCAATAAATCCTGAGAATGGCTGATTCAACTGAGTGCGATCGCTGACTGGCCCCCATGACCCACTTCGGAACCGTTGAGTTCCCGTTACTCAGTTGCAGTGACTGAAAGGCGTTCGACAAAAGCTCGATGTTCTGCACTGGAGAGACCTTGCTGTAAGACAGCTAAGACCTGTCCCGAGTTTCCGGCCAATAAGGCAGCAGGATCTAA
Organism: Synechococcus sp. PCC 7336; assembly: GCF_000332275.1. Lineage (NCBI taxonomy): Bacteria > Bacillati > Cyanobacteriota > Cyanophyceae > Synechococcales > Synechococcaceae > Synechococcus > Synechococcus sp. PCC 7336. The sequence continues at coordinate 4,184,301 of NZ_CM001776.1, read as the reverse complement.
CCAGAGCCCCGGAAACTGTTCGGAGCGGATGATTCCCACTCCCTCTACGCGATCGTAGACTCCAGCTTGGAGCCGAAACCAATCGAAGGCGCGATCGTACACTCGCCAGACCAGATATTCCCGTACTCCATTGCGGCAGTAAACATCGAGCTTGTCGCCTAAGTCCAGAGAAGCGCTACTGGCCGCAATTTCTACAATCAGTTCCGGTGCCCCCTCCACATAGTCATCCGCGCTAATCACAGACTGCCCCCCACGCTCGAAGCGCAGTAATGCATCGGGCTGGAGTTCATTATCGACATCGAGACGGACAGTGGCATTGTCGCCGGAGACAACGCCAGGGGTAGCAGCTTCGTAAACCCCCAACCAAGTCACAATGCGGCTGCGAGGATTTCCATGACTTCTAAAGCGCAAGGGAGAAGCCATATAAACAATTCCTTCGACCAGCTCGGCTTTTTTAACGTGGGGCATCGCTTCGTAGCGACGTTCGAATTCAGTCCGAGTCAGTTTGTCGCCGCTTTCGAGGGGCGGAATGGTTCGCTCTGGCTGTCCTGTCTGAATAACCATCTCGTTGAAAACGCCGATATACCCTCAAGCCTGTTTCTAGATTACTCAACCTCTACGATTGGAGGGGCGATCTGGAGCTGAGGGTTGAAAATCCTGTCGATTGAGATGCAAGCGGGACGCGATCGCAGTAAGATTGCTCAGCATCGATTTCAATCTGTCATGGCTCCGATCGTCCATAAATACGGAGGCACTTCCGTCGGCTCTGTCGAACGCATTCAGGCGGTCGCTCGTCGAGTTGCCGCCACTGTCGCCACTGGCCGCCAGGTGGTGGTGGTGGTTTCGGCTATGGGCAAACAAACCGACTTGCTGGCGAAGCTGGCCTGCGACATCGTGCCCCACCCCAGCGACGATGTTGCCCTCCGCCGCGAAATGGACATGCTGCTCTCGACTGGCGAGCAAGTGAGCATTGCGCTACTGGCGATGGCCCTGCAGCAGCTCGACTGTCCCGCCATCTCCATGACCGGCGCTCAAGCAGGCATCCTCACCGAACGGGAATACTCCCGCGCCCGCATTCACAAAATCGTCACCGATCGCATCCAACAACATCTAGAGCGCGGCAAAGTTCCTATTGTGGCTGGATTCCAAGGGATTGCCAGTGCAATGGATCTCGAAATCACCACCCTCGGGCGGGGGGGCTCCGATACCACCGCTGTCGCCTTAGCCGTGGCTTTGCAAGCCGAAGCCTGCGAAATCTACACTGACGTGCCGGGGGTGTTAACCACCGACCCCCGCAGAGTCTCCGAAGCCCAACTGCTGCCCGAAATTACTAGCGACGAAATGCTAGAGCTGGCTAGCTTGGGGGCACGAGTGCTGCACCCTCGGGCGGTGGAATTGGCCCGCAACTTCGGCATGAAGTTAGTCGTACGCTCCAGTTGGACCGACGAACCGGGCACCGTCATCCTGTCTCCCCCTCCCCGTCGCCGCACCAGCTTTGCCAGCTTGGAAACTTCGCAGGCCGTCAATGCCGTCACCGCCGATCGCGATCGCGCCAAAATCGTGCTGCTGCGGGTGCCCGATCGCCCTGGCGTGGCTGCCCGCCTGTTCGAGGCGATCGCGGCTGCGGGCATCAATGTCGATACCATCCTGCAATCGATCCATCCCACCCCGCCTGACGAGACCAAGGGCGAGATGACCAACGACATCGCCTTTACCGTGCCGCGATCGGTGGCAGCGGAAGCGGCAGAAGCTGCCCAAACCGTCGCGAGGGACTTGGGCTGCCGGGAAGTAGAACTGGATTGCGAAGTGGCCAAAATTAGCATTGCGGGGGCGGGCATGATCGGTCGTCCCGGCATTGCTGCCGAAATGTTCGAGGTGCTCGCTGCTGCCAATATCAACCTACAGCTCATTTCCATGTCTGAAATTAAGGTCAGTTGTATCATTGCTGCCGATCGGGCTGGAGATGCGGCTCTCCAGCTCAGCCAATATTTTCAGGTGGTTCCTCACGCCGTTGCCGATCCCGCCCCTTCAAAAATCCGCAACCACTCGCCAGTCAGTGGCGTTGCCCTCGACTTCGACCAAGCCCGCTTGGCCATTTTGGATGTACCCGATCGCCCCGGCTATGCTGCCCGCATCTTCCGTCGCTTGGCGGACGCAGGCATTGCCGTCGATACCATTTCTCAAAGCCAGCGCAGCCAAACCAATCTGGAGGGAGCTGCCACCAATCACATCGCCTTTACCATCCACCTAGATCGAGCTCCCACCGCCAAAACCCTACTGTACCAACTCTCTGACGAGCTGGGTTGCAGTGGCGTGGCGATCGACGAAGATGTGGCGAAGGTCAGTATTGTCGGAGCCTCTATGGAAGCGCATCCCGGCACAGCAGCCCAGCTATTTGCGGCCCTGGCATCCGCTAACATCAACCTAGAGATGATCTCCACTTCAGAAATTAAAGTGAGCTGCATTGTCCGCGCCTCAGAGGGCAATCGCGCTCTGCAAGTCGTCCACAGCGCCTTCAACCTGCACGAACCCCATGTCTGACTTTCACGGCGATCGCACTGCCCTCAACCAGCGGATCGGACGGTTCTACGATCGCTCCTCCGCTCTGTGGGAGGAAGTGTGGGGGGAACACATGCACCACGGCTATTACGAACCGGAGCAGCCGCGCCCCAATCGCCGTCAAGCTCAGATTGACTTGCTCGATCGCCTGATTGACTGGTCCCAACTCTCGACGGTCGATCGCTTGTTGGATGTGGGCTGCGGTATTGGCGGCAGTAGCTTGTATCTAGCCGAGCGATTTGGGGCGCAAGCGACGGGGATTACCCTCAGTCCGGTGCAGGCTGGGCGAGCGCAGGAGCGGGCCGTGCAGGCGCAGTTAGCCGATCGCACCTCGTTTCAGGTGGCAGATGCCCTCGCGATGCCATTTGCAGATGGCAGCTTCGATCTGGTCTGGAGTCTTGAAAGTGGCGAGCACATGCCGGACAAACAGCGCTTTTTATCGGAATGTTGCCGCGTGCTCGCGCCTGGAGGGCAGTTGATTGTGGCCACTTGGTGCCACCGAGAGGGGGCACTGACAGCAGCAGAGCAGCAGCATTTAGCCCAGATTTACGATGTTTATTGCTTGCCCTACGTGGTGAGTTTGGGGGAGTACGAGGCGATCGCGCGATCGTTTCCCCTCGACAGCCTGCGCAGCGCCGATTGGTCTGCTGAGGTTGCCCCCTTTTGGGATTTGGTGATGGATTCTGCCAAGGATTTGAGGGTGTTGTTGAAAGTGCTGACAGCAGGATGGAGCACGGTGCGCGCCACCTTGGCTTTGCGATTGATGTCGCAGGGATACGCTCGCGGTCTGATTAAGTTTGGCTTGCTGACCGGGACGAAGGCGATCGCAGGTGACTGACCCAATGCTTGCGAGCGGAACTCCGAGCTAGACCTTGACGATACCTGTTGTTGTCATTACCCTGTAATGACAACCCCCGACCAAGCCAATGCCAAACCCCAATACCTCAACCACCAGAGTGCGCAAATCGGGCAACTCCGCCTCAGTCACCCTCCCCAAAAATGTCCTCGAACAAGCTGGCATTCAGTTAGGCGACTCCGTCACCATTGTGGCCGAAGCGGGTCGCCTCATCATCGAACCCATCGATCCCGTTTTCGCAGAAGCGATGCAACTCTATCGGGAGTTCAGTAGTACCCACCGCAACGTCATGCGGGAACTGGCTAAGTGACAGAGCCGCGATGGTTGACTGCTGACATTGTTATTGCTCTCCACAACGCCTCCATCGGCCAATTTGGCGGTTCGGTGGGAATTCGAGATCGCGGACTATTAGAATCTGCGATCGCTAGACCCCTAAATCTCTATGCGTATCAATCCCCCGATATCTTTACACTAGCCGCTGCCTATGGATATGGAATTACGCAAAATCATGCTTTCATTGACGGCAATAAACGTACGGGATTAGCTGCAATGGCAGTATTCCTAGGACTCAATGGATATCAATTCGAGCAGCCAGGTCCTCAAACCGTTCTCGTCATGGAGGGTCTCGCCGATGGCCGCGTGCAGGAAGCAGAGCTCGCGGAATGGCTGAGAAACAATAGTGAAAAACGGCGATCGCTCGATTCATCAACCGAGTAAACCTCCACCCTCTTTCAATTCTACATTTACAGTAATAACCAGGAAAATAAATCGTCAATCGTAAGATTGAATACACTCATGAAAGATGGTGCGGGAAGCAGCATGTCTGGCCGATCGAAGACCTCAGTTTCTTGCTTGGAGCGATAAACAAACACCGCCTTTTCGTCTGGGTCGATCGACCAACCCATCTGAGTTCCATATTTGAGACAATGAAGAATATTTTTCGTTACTTTTGTATGACTTTGGCTAGGGGATAAAATTTCAATCGTCCAATCTGGAGCAAGGGGGAATGCATTAGCAATTTCTCCATTCTCATCACAGGGAATTCGATCCCAAGCGAAAACTGAAATATCGGGGACAGTCGATCGATCGCCAAAAGTGCAACGTAATTCAGGGAATGCACAAGCAATTTTTTGAAGCTTGACCAAACTATTGATAGTCGCTAAAAGCTCTCCTTGAATACGGCTATGTTTTCCTTGAGGCATTGGCTTCTGAATGATTTTTCCATCAATATATTCACTCGCAGGCTTCGTTTCCGGTCGTTTTAGAAACTCCTCCAATGTCAGCAGTTTAGATTGGACGCGTACCATGTCAAGACGATCTCCAAATCATTTTTTCAAGCATGAACAGTTCCGATCGCTCGGCGCTGTTGGCGAGGGGCAAGAAGTCTATTCGTGCCAGGTCAGCCGAAACACTTTTCGACTGGTGGCATTGTCGCCGAAGCGCAAGAACCCCCCAGAAACATAAATGTAGCCATCGCGAGCGAAGGCAGCGTGGGCGAAGCGGGCTTCGGGCAACGGAGCCAATTCCCTCCATGCCGACAGGTTGCCTTGCGGGTCTACCTCTGCCGCTTCAACAGTGGAGAGAGCACCATTAGCTCCCCCGCCCCCAATTAACACTAGAGTCCGATCTAAGAGCACAGTGGCATGACGCCCGCGGGCTGCCGTCGTCCCGATCGCCTCGAAAGGAGATAGCTGCAGATCCGCTTCTGCTTCGGCAACCCAGATCTCTGCCGTCAAGCCAACTGGGCCAAACCCCTGGCTAAAACTGACCCTGCCGGAGATTGCAAAAATGCGGCGATCGACGGTCGTGGCTGTTAGCCAGCTAATCGGGTTGGGGAAAGGAGAGAGGGTTTGAAACTCTCCAAAACGCCCTTCTGGGGAAATCGTGGCCGTGAAAATCGTATCGAGCACCTCTGTTCCCGGACGGAAAGTCCGAGTGCCCCCTAAAACGTAAACGCGATCGCCGATGGCTGTCACGGCATGAACGGTGCGCGGCTGCGGCAGTTTTCCCACCTCCACCCATTCTGCAATATCTCCTCGATCGTTCGGAACAGCGCGAAAAATACGATCCGAAACGCGGCTATTTTCCCAAAAGCCATTGTCACCCCCCAACACGTAGAGAGCATTGTTATGGGTCATCACTGCATGGTGCTGCAGCCTCAGCGGCATAGCAGCGGTTGTTTGCTGCCAATCATCCAGCCTGCCCTCTAGAGTCAAGGGAGCAAAGAAAACCTCGGAATGCGGTCCATTCGATTCATTCCAGCCCCCCAGCACGTAAACAAAGCCATTCAGAGCCACCATCCCGTGCGATTCGAGGGATATGGGCAGTTGACCGACTTCTTGCCACTGAGCCTCTTGCCAGCGAGCCACTTCCCTACCCGTTTCTTTCTGCAGGCTGTAAACAATTGTTGCGGTCGCAACCGTTAGCAGAGCGACTGCGAGAGCGAGGATTGCCCGTGGGAGCTTGGCCATAAGATTTCCGATCGCCAATTCCCGTCCAGTTTAACGACTCAGCTCCGCAGCCACGCGAAACCTCGGGCAAAAACCCGTCAGACTCTCGACGGCACAACAACTTTTTGGCGGGGGGCGATGGTGTGGTGGCTCACCTGATAGTGGCGGGCAGCTCGGGTCATTTTGAACGTCAATAGCTCGACATTGCCTAAAGGGAGAAGCGGTTTGGGTGGGACGCGGGATATGCCAGAGGCCCGCAAGATCTCGGCAGCAACGGCTCGGGCGAGCAGTGGGGGGACCGAGTTGCCAATTTGACGAAAGCCGTGCCACTTCGTGCTGTGGAAGCGGAACCAGTCGGGATAAGAATGCAGGCGAGCGGCTTCGCGGACCGTGATGCAGCGGGGAAACTGGTAGTGGACGGGGCGGGGGGAGGTAAATGCTCCACGACTGCTGGGGGTACCGGCCCGGAGAGTGTTGCACAAGCCGCGGGCATCCAGTTTGAAAAAGCGGCTGATGGGTTCGGTAAACCCCGGTTTGGTCTCGCGGAACCGCTCGATCGTCAGGGGGGTATGGCGGGTGCGGGTGCTGCAGGTGAGCAGATTGGGGTTGTAACGGCGGCGATAGGAAAAGTCGCGATCGCCCCTGCGATCGCCCCGCAACTGCTGCGCGTACTCACTTTTGGGGGAAGAGCCCGTCACCTCCACCCAGTCGCGAGCGAACAACTCCTCAAACTGCTCGATCTCGGGTAAATCGGCAATGGCCTCGGCCACTGTCGGGCCTCTAGGCAAATCGGAATTCTCGCTGACGCGATGCAAAGGCTTGGCCGGACGGACGATCGGGCTGGGATGGGAGGGAAGATTCTGCCCTTGGCGACAGCCAATCAGAAATAATCTCTGGCGATCCTGCGGGACGCCAAAGTGGGCGGCATTGAGCAACTCGAACTGGGCAGCATAGCCGTTTTCGCCCAACGTCTCTACCAGTTCGTCTAGCAGTTGGCGATGCTTGCCCAGCGTCAGACCGCGCACATTCTCCATCACACAATAATTGGGCTGCAATTCCCCCACTAAGCGAATAAATTGACGCATCAAGTCATTGCGCGGATCGTCTAAAGCCCGCTTGCCCATCGTGGAACACCCCTGGCAGGGGGGACCGCCAAACACAACGGTAATGTCGCGATCGCCAATCGCCGACTTCTGCCGTATTTCCGCCCCCGTAATCTCAGCTGCACTGCGACAGAAAATGCGCCAAAACGGAAAGTTAAATTCGTGGACGGCACAATGAATCGGATCTAGCTCGACAGCAGCGAGCACGTCAAACCCTGCCTGCTCGAAGCCCAACGTCATGCCGCCCGCTCCAGCAAACAGATCCACCCCCACCGGTCGCATTACTGCCATTCAATCTCCGTTAACCCTCACCTGACAGGTTGCTCAGCTCCAGCAATCCCCTTGTGACAGCAGTGGGCAATCGGGGAGGGCGGGCAAGTACCGATTTTAGCCCCGTCTCAGGAACGCGGGTAAATCGACGACGGCGGAATGGCGGCGGCTCGAATGGGAGGCGGGCTTGGAGGGCAAAGCAGGAGGAGTAGGAGATTGAGGAGCCACGATCTCGGCAGAGGAAGCCGCAAGAGTACGAACGCGGCGATCGAGTTTGCGCATGGGCACCGGGGAGTCCTCTCGCTTCAAGGCTAGGGGAGGAATGCTGGGGAGGGACAGACTGGAAAGGGCAAGCGGTAGCTCGGAGGGGCTAGAGGACGGTTTTGACTCGCCGTCTGCTCCAGGTAAGGGAAGAATGCGATCGCGGCCAGAGTCAGACTTGGGTTCTGCCGCAGTTTTTACGAGTTGTTTGCGGGCAGCCTGCGCCTGCAGAATTTGTTGTTTTAACGCATTCACCTGTTCTTCCAGCTCAGCCTTAGCGGTTTGGACTTCCGTCAATTCACGTTCTCGATCGCGCCCTGTGGCGTGAGCTTGCGAGCATTCCCGTTCCAGTTCTTTGACGCGGTTTTGCAGTGCTTCGTATTGGCGTTTGAGTACGTAATGGTGAGCCTCGGCCACTTCCTGACGGCGCTTGGCTTCTCGCAATGCTTCTGTGCTATCAGCTGTTGGCTGGGCGATCGCCTCCTGAAGTTTCTGGGTCAGAGTGGCTTGTTCGGCTTGCGAGGCAGCCAACTGTTGCGCGAGACTCTTGTGCTGGGCCGCAACCTCCTGAAATTTTTGGGCGAGCTGCTGGCGATCGCTCTCGCTCTGAGCCAGTTGCTGCTTTATCTCATCCACTAGGTCGGATTGGCCGCTGTGCAATTGGCAATCGGCCAGTTGCTGTTCCAGCTCTGCCGCTCGCTGTATGTTTTGAATCGCTAGCGCTTCCGACTCGGCAAGGGCTTGGGCCTGCTGGTGGAAGCGAGTTTTGAGGACCTGTAGCTGACGATCTGTAGAGTCCATAACCGAATTTAAAAGTAGGGGAACCGCGACCGGATGCCGAAGGGCATGCGCTGCTCAATCATATCCGCAATACCACCACATGTGGTGGTATTAAATTAGTTAGGACAATTTTCAGCTCTAAATATAGGTTGATACGTGGCGTTTGAAACGATTGCTGTTTCTGCAAGCATGCAGGCTGCCCGTAGGAATGTGGTAGGTTAAAGCGCGCTATCTGCTCGATCCCGTCGCGCGCGCTGCGACACTCAGGTTGATTTCTCGTGCATAAAATCCCCGTAACCGTTGTCACCGGCTTTTTAGGAGCTGGTAAAACCACCCTGATTCGCCACCTCCTGCAAAACAATCGCGGTCGCCGCATTGCCGTTTTGGTCAACGAATTCGGCGAAGTGGGCATTGATGGCGAGCTCTTGCGCTCCTGCCAGATTTGCGATGAAACGGACGAGCCCGATCGCAACATTTTGGAATTGTCCAACGGCTGCCTCTGCTGCACCGTCCAAGAGGAATTCTTACCCACTATGCAGCAACTGATGCAGCGGCGCGATCGGCTCGACTGCATTGTGATTGAAACCTCTGGACTCGCTCTCCCCAAACCGTTAGTCAAAGCCTTTCGCTGGCCCGAAATCTGCACCCAAGCCACCGTTGACGGCGTCGTGACCGTGGTGGATTGCGAAGCCCTCGCCAACGGGCAGGTGGTGGGCGCACTGGAGGCTCTGGAGGCGCAGCGACGGGCAGACGAGAGTATCGAGCACGAGACCCCGATTGAAGAGCTATTTGAAGATCAGTTGGCCTGTGCGGATATGGTGCTGCTGGCCAAGGGCGATCGCGTCGACGCCTCCAGCCAGCGCAGGGTAATACAGTGGCTGGAGGGGCAGATTAAATCTGGAGTCAAGGTTATCCCTTGCCAGCAGGGGGAAATTAGCCCCGAGATTCTGTTGGGCTTCAACGCCTCAGTGGAAGACAATCTGGGCAGCCGCCCCAGCCACCACGACGACGAGGAAGAGCACGACCACGACGACGATATTCAGTCGTTCTGCCTCGCCTTAGATCGAGTTTTTGACCCAGCAGAGTTAGTCGCTCGGCTGGAAGCGCTGGTAAAGCAGCAGGAGATTTACCGCATCAAGGGGTTTGTAGACATACCGGGGAAGGCAATGCGTTTGGCAATTCAGGGGGTGGGGCAGCGCTTTGATTCCTTTTACGATCGCCCCTGGAGAGCGACCGATCGCCGTCAAACTCAATTGGTATTTATCGGTCGAAACCTCGATCGAGAACGCATTGCAGCGTCAGTCAGTTAGGCATAATGTGGATGCGATCGCCCCGGCGATCGCTTGCTCGTCGCTTCAAGCGGCGACTTCTGTCAAGATCCCGGCTTCCAGAGCATCCTGGAATAGTCCAAACGGCATCAAAGCGCGATCGGTGGAATTGTGCTCGCTGACAATCAACACCTGTTCGCCCTCTTCCTTGCGAACGATGCCCAAAATCAACCACTTCGCATCCAATGCCTCACGCCAAGCAATTTTCTTGCCAAGATATCCACAGTTAGCGTTCATGATGACTTAGCTGGGGTTAACTACTCTACATATAGTGCCCAAGCTCGGAGAATAATTTCAGCAAACACTAGAAATTCAATCCCACTTCAGCGAGTGCTGCCAAGTCACCCAGCCTGGAAGACCTGCCAAGCTTTCCAGAATGTGTAGACCGCGAGAATAGCCATGAGGGCGCGGAAGGCCAAGCTGACGATTTCATCGGGCAGTTTCGGTAAAAAGCGGGTGCCCAATTGCGCCCCCATTAACCCCCCCAGCCCAACGGCAACACCGGCCAACCAGACCACATTGCCTAGTCTGGCGTGGGCAAAACTGGCTGAAATGGCGGTTAAAACAATCGCGCCCAAACTGGTGCGAATGGCTGGCTTGATGGCTTCTCCCAATAACAAAATTTGCAGCGGCACCATAATGACGCCCCCCCCGACGCCAAAGAGACCCGCCAACAGTCCTGCCGTTCCGCCTGTCGCCAAGCGACCGAGTGCTAGGTTTTTGGTTTGGCCAGCATCGCGAGCGACGACTGGGGTGTCGCTCTTATCCTGACTGATGGTGCCGCTCTCCTGACTCGTGGTGTCGTTCTCCTGACTGGTGGTAATTTCTCGATTGAGGGCTTGGGAGATCGCCTGTTTTTTCAACGCAATTAAATAGACATTGACCAGCAGCAGTAAAGCAAATCCAATCAAGAGGAGATGGGGTGGAATCTTATCGGCAAGCTCGGCACCGATTTGAGCCGTGACCAAAGCCGGCAGAGCCAGCGCAATCACTTTTCTGAGATCGAGGGCTCCAATACGCCAGTTTTGGAGACTTCCCGATATGGCGGTCATCAAAATGGCGAGACTGCTGGTGGCAACCGCTTCGACGGGAGTGAGTCCGGCGCTGACTAACAAAGGCACTAATAAAACGCCGCCGCCAATGCCGAGTATGCCTGCGATGATGCCCGAACAGATGCCGCCCCCCACCAAGAGCAAGATTGCGAGTACCGCCATTGCTGCCAATCCCGAGTCAGTTCGACGGTAACAGTAGCATGCCATCGCCAAAGGAATAGAAGCGATAGTCATATTTCAGCGCTTCTACGTAGAGATCGAGCAGGCGCGATCGCCCCAACATGGCGCTGACCATCATCAATAACGTCGATTGGGGCAAGTGAAAATTAGTGATTAATCCATCCAGGACTTTCCATTCGTAGCCGGGATAGATAAACAGGTGGCTTTTGCCAGTAAAAGGCTGTAATTGACCCGATTGAGCCGCAGTTTCGAGCGATCGCGCTACGGTGGTTCCCACTGCGATCGCGCGTCCTCCCCCCGCCTGTGTCTGGCGAATTTTCTCCACCGCTGCTGCCGGAACGTCAATCCATTCCCCATGCATGGCATGTTCGAGAATATTGCCCACTTCCACAGGGCGGAAGGTGCCCAAACCGACGTGGAGGGTAACGGTGGTGGTAGCAATCCCGCGATCGCCCAGCCGCTGGAGTAATTCGGGGGTAAAGTGCAGGCCAGCCGTAGGGGCAGCGACGGCTCCCGGTTGAGTGGCGTAGACCGTTTGGTACTGTTCGTCACTGGCAAAGCGATCTTTGACATAGGGGGGGAAGGGAATTGTTCCGGCCCGATCGAGAGCGCTCCAGAAAGACTCTTCGGCAGGCCAACTGAATTGAAGCGAGCGTCCGCCAGTTTCGGGGTGTTTGGCGATCGCCTCCGCCCGCAATCCTGCCGCAAACTCCAGTTGACAGCCCACCGGAATGCGTCGCCCCGGTTTCACCAGCGCCAGCCAAGTGTCTTCAGACTGCCGTTCGAGCAGCAGCGCTTCCACTTTGCCCCCCGTTTGCTTGCGCCCCAGCAGGCGGGCGGGAATGACTTTGGTGTTGTTGAGCACGAGTAGATCCCCCGACTGCAGCCACTCGGGTAGATGAGTGAAGTGTTGGTGGTGGTGTTCTGCAGCAGTGACGACGAGCAGGCGGGAGCGATCGCGGGGCTCGACCGGGACTTGGGCGATCGCCGCTTGCGGGAGCTCGTAATCATACGACTCGGTGCGAAAGTCTTCGGGCTGGGGGGGGCAACTGGGGCAGGGCATGGTGACAGAGCGGGAGAACGGGCGAGAGGGTTTGAAGACAGCACCAATAGCGTTTATGCTAAGCGGTGAATGCTTGCAGAACGCAGGGTGACAGGACAATGACTGGACGCCGGATTAGATTTGCACAGCTCTCGGATATTCATATCATGCAGCCGCAACGGTGCCGCTGTCAGTGGATGCCCGCCGATCCCGTAGAAATTTTGCAACAAGCGATCGAGCAAGTCCAGGCCATACCCGACCTGGACTTCGTTGTGTTTACGGGAGATTTGGTGGACGAAGCCGATCGCCTCAGTTTCGAACAGTTCGGCCAAGTTGTCAGCCAGTTGCGGGTGCCCTACTACTTCAGCGTCGGCAATCACGATATTGACGAGCCCATCTCGGAGACTTCAGCCGCAGACAGCGGCGTTCGGCAGCAGGGCGATCTCGATACCTTCAATCGCGCCGATTTCCTGAACTGGTGTCGGCAACATTTCCACTTAGAGGCCGCGACCACTGGCTGGGCAGATTTTGTCGTCACCCCTCTCCCCGGCTTGCGATTGATGGCGATGGATGCCAGTCTGGGGCCTTGTCCCGACCCCCAAGGCATTGTTCGCCCCCCTCAGTTGGCCTGGTTGCAGGAACAACTGGATCGATATCGCGACGAGCTCGTCATTCTGGCCATCCATCAACCCCCTCTAGCCTCCGTCCTGTTTCGCAACCACCGCATGCTGCCAGACAGTGCCCGCCAGCTCCGCGCCATGCTCAAAACCCACCGCTATGTGGCTGCCGTCCTCAGCGGTCACCTGCACACTCCCAAGGTTTACGCTCGACGCAACACTGCTTTCCTCACCGCCCCCCCTTTGGTCGGTCCATTTTGTGCCTTCCGCGTCATCGACCTAGAGGCACCGATCTCCTCCGCCCCCGATCGCCAGTGGGGCCAATTGCATTACCGCTGGCATCCCCTGCAGCTTGCCAATGGCAAACCTAAGCTGATGTGGCGGGCGCTCGCTAGAGGGCGCTCGCCCGATCGCGAGGGTTCCATACCCATTGCCTTTCCCGTCAATTGGGGCGATCGCCTCTGCCAATCCTCCCCTTTAACGGTGTAGCCGTCAGGAATCTCCGCCCGCGATCGCGGGTGGGAAGAATAGCACCGAATGCCAACTGCGGCGTATGATTTCGCCCGTAATGCTAGGGACGGTCAGCTCCCAAATTTTGCCGATATTGCGGGAACTGGTCACGATCGCAGTGACATCTTCATCTTGGGCAGCGGCCAAAATCTCTTTTACAGGAGACCCCTTGCGCACAGAGTAGTTGACCGAGAGGGGATGGCCCACCTGTTCGGCCAGATAGGCTCCTAGCTCCCGTAACTGGCGTTCGGCATTTTGACACAGCTCTTCAGCATCGCGATCGGTATAGCGGCGGCTGGCGGTGTCGATCACCGACATCATGAGCACTGACTCGCACTTGGCCTGTTGGCAGAGCATGGGCGACAGCATATCTAGCAGGCTCTGGCGCGATCGATCGAGGTCGCAGGGTACGAGCAGGTAGTCGAACAGGTGGCGACAGCGCAACTGCAGCTCGGCGATAGTCATGCTGGCCACAAACTGCGGACGCACGATCAGCACCGGAATTTTGAGTTGCTGAATCTGCTTCATCGTGTTGCTGCCAAATACCTTCTCCGCCAACAGGCTGCGGCTGGGGGGAGCCATCACCAACACATCGGCATTGAAGCTTTCAACAGCGCGCTGAATGACCTCTACAGGCGGCCCCACTTGCACAATGACTTCGGGCGAGATCGTGGCAGCGGCCAGATCGGGGTTGATGTAACGCTCGATCGTGTCTTTTGCTTTCCCTAAATCTAGGTCGTGAGAATCTGGCAATCCCCCCATCTGGCGATCGCCAAAGGGCACGGCGTGAACGAAGCCGAGTTGTGTGACTCCCCCTTCGTGAAAATCTTTCAAACACAAGGCAAGACGGTACATTCCGTCCTCAAGGTCAGTGGCGACCAACACACGTTCAAACATGCTCTACTCCACGGCAAGCGGCATACGCCATTACGGTAGCACCCCGCTTCAATTCTCCCAGAGATGTGCAATCGAGCTTAATAACAGTGTTTTCATGGCTTCAGATAGCTGTTTTGAGAGGGGTAACGGCTAGTTGGAGAAGGCGATCGACTGATGTTGGTTCGGCGACCCCAGATTCTGTGAATTGCGTGAAAGTTCGCGTGCGGCTTCACAAGCTGAGCAACAATCAATTCAATCGCTGCACCTCCGCTGTCAAAACCGCTTATGGATTCCTTATTCGAAGTCGTCGTTCTCAACCAAACCCCCGATCCCGAGCGGGTGATTTACCAGGCGATGCACCAAGACTATTCGTCGGAGTATATTACCCCTTCGTCCCCGTTGCCAGAGAATTATGGCGAAGTCGTCATCAAGCGCTTGCTAGAGGGAAATCGAGGCCATTACGGTCCTTTAGAGCACCCACAAATTACATTTGGAGTTGGAAATTTTCCTCATGCGGTTATGCAACAGGCTCGAACTCATAGAGTTGGAGTATCATTTGACGTGCAATGTTTGGCTGCTAACACCGAAATTACATTTGTGGATAAATTAGGTCACACTGGCTCGAAACTGAAGAAGACCCTTGGCGAACTCTACGAACTTTGGGAGCAGGGCGAAATTGCTATTCGGGAAAGGCACATTCGGGGCAGAAAGGGAGAACCTCCCGGTACGTATCGTCGAGATTGTAAGCGTCGTATACAAAAGATGCGCCTGCGAGTTTTGAATGAAACGACAGGTGAATTTGAGGCAGGCCACATCAAAACTATCATGTCTAGTGGCATTCAGCCCATCTACCGGCTGACCTTGGCAGATGGCAAAACACTAAATTGTACCGTTAACCATCGTTTGCATACTCCCGATGGGTGGCAGCGGATGGCGGATGCTGTGGAGTTAGAAGTCGATGCCAACAATCGTGTGGTAAGTTTCAGTCGTTTTTCCTATCTGACCTGCAATGGCATTTTAGTGTCAGGAAATGAGTTATATCGAGATCGCCATTGGTTGCGTCAGCAGATTGAAGCAGGCTGTTTAGAGCAGGAGTTTGCCCAAGGCTATCAGCCAATTGCTTCGGTTGATAGTTGGTCTCCCAAGCCTTTGGCTCCCGGCAGGCGATTCGTGTCTCATCCTGTCCGAGTCGCGAAGGTGGAGTACCTAGGTATGCAACCCAGCTACGATATCGAAGTGGATGGTCCGTGGCACAACTTTATTGCGAATGGGGTTGTGGTTCATAATTCTTTCCGCTATACGGGGGCCAATGTGGCGGAGGTTGGAGCTCAGTTGCAGCAAGGAGTTCAGCCGGATCGGGCAGGGCTAGACAAACTGTTTTACCTGCCGGAGACGATTGCGCAGGGGCAGGCGAAAACGCGGCAGGGGATGAAGCCGATCGCCCCCGAAGCGATCGAGATTGTGTTGGAGCAATATCGCAATCAGGCGATCGCCTATCACCGCTTGGTCAATGAGTGCGGGGTGCCGTATGAGGATGCTCGCAATGTGGTGGGTTACGGCATTCGCCAACATTTTGTGGTGTCGTTTAACTGCCGCAGCCTGATGCACTTTTTAGATTTGCGGGCCAAAGCAGATGCTCAGACGGAAATTCGGCATTTGTGCGAGCTGATGATGCCTCACTTCAAAGCCTGGTGCCCGCATACAGCAGAGTGGTATTTGCAAAATCGCTGGGGGAAAGCGCGACTCTCTCCCTAGTTCGAGCGAAGCCTATGCCTGCACTGCTGACTGGAGGGTTACGGCGCATTCTCGAGGGTATCGACCCGCTCTTGGCTGCTGTCGTAGCGGGTGTCTTGGGGGAGCGATTCGAGGGTCTGCCCGAGCAACGACGCGAAAGTGGAGGTTACGGCAGTTCTCATACGATAGCTGGCGGGACCGGCAGGCGGTGGCAAAACGCGATCGCCAATCGCGATAAAGAGGATGCCAACTAAGGCTATCAGCATAATTCCCGTTTGCTTAGTCATGTCAACCACCCTTGTTGCCATTAGAGCAACTTCGCGAACGATATGATGTGGCTTGCAAGAGGTTTGAGGCTGCGAGCGCCCTACGGAAGGCTAACCCCGGCAGGCTAACAGAATGTGGCGCTGGCCCGCAGTGAAGTGCCCGCTCCGATGCGATCGAGATCAGTTTGCCCGCAATTGGCGGCTGGGAAGGCACCTGCCAGTTGAAAGCCACTGGCGATCCTCAGGCAATTTCCATCATGACCTCCGGGGTACTCCCGCCAGAACGCAGAGCGTTTGGCGGTGAGGGGGGATAGGATAGTTAAACGCAGGGCGGTTGGACTACCGCTCTCTGGCTGTGGAGGCTTATCCGCTGGGATGCCTGTGAAACAGCAACTCTCACTCGTGAGTCTGAGAAGCTCCCGCTAGACCCGTAGGGTTAGCGGTGAGAGTAGTCACGTTGTCTGATACTAGGTTTTTGTAACCAAAAAAACGCCAGTACCAATCATTACACTACCAGCAGTCACATTCATTCCCTTTTTTGTTCTAGGGCTTGTCAAAAGCAATCTAGATTTATCTGACATATAGGCATACCCTAGCTTTGCTCCGCCGACTGCGATCGCTGCAATAACCATAATGATGCCTGTATCCAAAATGGACACACTAGACAGATCGAGAAAAGCGGGAAGAAAACTTAAATAAAATAAAATTGCTTTTGGGTCACCTAGGGTAATCAAAAGTCCACACAAGAAATTAGAAAGCCAAGATGATTCTGCAACTTTATGGATTTTAACAGACTGTGATTTCGATCTCCACAACTCTATTCCTAGCCATATAAGATAAGCACTTCCACAGTATTTTATCAAAACAAATAGGCCACTCATCATTTCAGAAAAAGACCATAAACCCAAGACAGCCAATATAATGAATATTAAGTCGCCAACCACGATCCCTAAAACTGTAGTCAGGCCATGAGAAAATCCAGATGCAATTGTTCTGGCCACCACAGTGAAGACACTTGGGCCAGGGATCGTAGCCAGAACAAACATGGCTCCGAATAACGCAGCAGCATTGCCAAATGTCATACTGATTTCCATAGAAAACCTCACGCTCTCAATGCACCCGCCACAGATAATCCTTTCGACGGTTGAGTGAATTTGGCTTGTTATATTGATGCGATCGCTCTTACATTTTATGGAGCATCAATATCGATGTTTTCATAGAGTGTTATGATTTCGATTTGAGTTTCAAAAGTACTCAATGAGAATGTGGTATTAGGCTCATCATATTCTGAGAGCAGCCATTGATTGGACGCCGTTTTGACGTAATGTTCTACATGGATACTGTACTGCTCGACGAGCAGATATTCGCGAAAGCTATCAATACTGCGGTAAGCAGAAAATTTCTCGCCGCGATCGTAGTCTCGCGTTGATTTAGATAGCACTTCAGCCAAAAAACAAGGGTTTATCACTGTGTCAGCACGCCCGGTCTGAAGTTGTAAGGGTTTTTCGACAACCATGACATCGGGATAGGTATAAAGATTGCGAGCAGGAACCCAAAGCCGTTGATCGGTTGCAAAAATACGGTAGGGTTTGCCCCGCAAAGAAGATTTGAGCAAGGCTGCAAGGTTAATCGCCAATTCATTATGGTCAGGTGTACCCCCGGTCATAGGAGTAATGGTTCCATTGCGGTATTCGCTGCGGATCTCAGATGCAAGTTCGAGGTCGAGATACTCTTCGGGGGTGTAGACTCGTTGTTCTAGTACCTGTGTCATGGTGGGATTGTGACTCCTAATGCTCCAAGCTATAGGTTTGCGAGACCGATCGCCTAAGAAGCCTCCGCAGGCACATCCCCCCGCCGCACCGCTGCCAAATATTCAAACACCGACTTGTCCCCAATATCCGGCGGAATCTCTTGAAAGGTTTTGCGCAACGCAAAGACTAAAAAGAGGGCTGCCCAAGCCACTAACAAGCCCCGCTCCCCCTCCAGCGGCAACAATCCGAATAAATGTCCCAAAAGTAACGTGGGTATCATTGGCGTCAGCAGTTTCGTTTCCAATCGGTTAAAGCAAAACGCTTCTTTGACAAACAATCCCGTCAGGGCAACAAAGGTGAATCCAACGCCCAACAGAGTTAAAGGATTGTGGTAGACCGCGATCGCCAGAGGTTCGGGCGCGAAAACCACCGCTGTGGCGATCGCCGCCACTGAGCCCATCGCCCAAAACACCTGCAGTGCCCGATGCAGGGAGACCATATAAATGTGGATCGTCCACAGCGCCACCCCCATCGCAATTGAAAACACGGCGTACAAACCGGCGATCGCCCACTGTACCGCCAAAGCTTGCGGCAGCCACATCGCCAACCCCGTTGCCACCGCGAAACAGAGGGCCGCCACCATCAGCGCAGCTCGATAGACCACAACACCCCGGCGATCGCCCTCGTTAATCTCAAACTGACCGAACTGTCCTCGATAAACTTCCGCTTGTGCTCCAGGCATCACTAAACTCCCGCTCCGCATTCGAGCTTTACTTCTACCTTAACGCCATAGTCTAACCGCAAGCGATCGCGAGCATTCCCTCCATTCACCGCAATTTCCACCCAACCGTGACTGCCTGCCAGTGCATCGGGATTATCATTCGGTGATTGTTTACAACGGAAGTTAAGCACAAATTCATATTGCTTTGCACACTTAATGAATATTTTATAGTTTTAGCTTGTTGATTGCCATTCTTCTAAAGCAGCCAATAAGATGTTGGTGCTAGGATTTTTAATGGACTCCCTGAAAAATTCTGCTCCTCCTGATTTCAGAGCTTCGATCGCACGCTGCTTAAATTGAGGTTTTTTCTCGATTTCTTCTATTGCTTTTGTTGCTACTAACATCTGCCCAGATAGTGTGTCATTTGGATGAGCCTCAGAGATTTTCTCTAGTAAACGCTGAAGTTCTGATACTGTCTCAGCTAAAGACTGTGTTTGTTCTGTCGTATGTACAAAACCTTTATTGACTCCTACTGAGAAAGGGCCTACCTGATAGAAATAACCTGGGGGTAGTTTCTGGGAACCTTCTTGAAATTTAGACTCTTCTGCTACAGATTCTTGAGTCTCTTCAGTGCTATTTGTTTGGGTTACTACTTCAGCGTAAATACTTGACGCAGAGAATTCTCTTTTAGAAAAGGCTTTTACGTTGGCAATCCTTGTGTTAGAAAGCTTGAATGTGTAACTGAGTCTTTTGCTTGGGTTGCTCATAACCTCAACAATTTTATTTATAAGATTGTCTACTGAGGCTTCATCTGTCACCACTACCAAATCTTTACTTCCAGCAGTGGTTTCTACAACGAGGCCGTATTGCTTGGCTTGAGCAAATCCCTGTTCGATCTGATATTTAGAAACTCTAGTAATTTCGCAAGTACGATAAACTTTAGAATCTAACGTAATTAATTGATTGGTGATTAATAAAGTGCGCGCCGCCTTTGAATCTGAAGAAGTCTTATCCTCAGCCGATCTCAAATCAAAAATTCGCTTTTGTTCATTCCATGAAACAAAAGCCGTACCAATAAAAAAGCTTAAAGCAACAACAAAGCTCGACGGAGCACCTCCAGTGATTAGCAACACGAACACAAAGCCAATAAAGACAGTAGTTGTTTGCCGAACTAAAGAACTAAGACCAGCTTTGGCTTCTTCATAAAGGGTGACTTTCTTACGACTTGTTAGAGTCATGACTACTACCTCGCCTTAATTCTCGGAGATCTATCCAGAACCGCCCAATTATTCGACCAGCCAGAATAATCCAAAGGCAAAAATCAGAAGTAATGATTATAAAACAAGCATAACGCGATACGCCTAAGGCATTCTCTTGCAAACATACATCAAAACTAGCGAAGTCTTTACCAATGATTATGCGGCCCACCAAACCGGGAAGCTGTAGCAATGTGCTGAGAGCGATCGCATCTTGGACTGAGAGATAAACTGTTCGCCATAAGCCCCCCATCAAGCCTTGTCCCAAAAGATCTATAGGCTCCCAGATATTGCTTAAGAATTGTTGCACGAACCGACCTGTGACTGTTTGCACTACTGGAAGGCTGGGGTCTGGTTTAACAGGTGGCTGGGGAGAAGGTTGACTCATCTAAGCTCATGTTTGACTGGCTACTCTAAGCGATCCTCTCTTACTATACGGTTCACTGAATGCGATTGTCTCATTCCACGCTTAAGGCATTAACCGAAAGTTGCTCGACACAGAACGGGTTCAGCTCCCTGTCTGACGCGGACACCAGTAGAGCAGCACTTGGATATTCAACTCAGACAGCCAGTATCGCTAAACTCCCAACTTGTTTTCGAGCTTTACTTCTACCTTAACGCCATAGTCTAACCGCAAGCGATCGCGAGCATTCCCTCCATTCACCGCAATTTCCACCCAACCGTGACTGCCCGCCAATGCCGCTAACTCCCCCACGGCAACATCGCCGTAGGTCGTCACTACCGGGATGGCTGTCCCAGCAGCGATCGCCAACCACTGTCGGCCTCGCACCACCTCGCCCGGAATAGTAGAGATGGCGTTGCCGAAGCGATCGATCGCCTGAATGCAGCCGACATAGGTGTCTCCCTCGCGATCGCAGCCCAGCCCCGGCAGCTCCACTAACGAACCCAGATCGATCGCTCTCCCCAGCGCATTCAACGGCACCCCACTGGCCAAATGCGCCCCCACCGGGGCAAAAATATCGCGTCCGTGAAAGGTGGAACTGGGTTGGGGCACCCGCCAGTAGGTCGGTTCGGTCAACTCCACCGCCGCGATCGCCTCAAACTGTTCGAGTACGCCACTAAACAGACCGTTATCCGGCCCCACCAGGAATCCGGGCGCGATCGCGATCGCCACCCCTCGCCGCGCCGTGCCCACCCCCGGGTCCACCACCGCCACATGCACCGTTCCTGCCGGGAAGTACGGGACGGCGTTCATCAACTGAAAGCGAGCTGCGAAGCGATCTTGGGGGGGAATGTGGTGGGTCAGATCCACAATCGCAAGCTGGGGGTTGAGGCTGGCGATCGCCCCTTTCATGACTGCGACATAAACATCCTGGGTGCCAAAATCTGTCAGTAGGGTGACTAAAGGGAGCGCGCTCATTAGCCCTCGCCACTCCCTCGCCCCCGTAGCTGGGCGACCTCTTGCACCCAGCGACGGCGATCGCGATGTTCCAAGTCCAGAATTTCCTGCAGCGACCAATGACAGTGCAGGGCGAGAAAGGCTACCTCCTGGTGCAGTTGTTCCGAGGGGTAGCCTAAGACTCCCCCGACAGTGTTAACTCCACCTCAAACGCGTGACTGCATTGGGGGCACTGGGTCGGAACGTACGGGTGCCCCTGCTGATTGATGCGGTTGTAGAACTCGCGCAAATAGGCCAAATCGCTGGCAAAGAGATTCTCTAAATCTTCGGCAGTCACAGCGGTCAGCGAGCCTAGCTGGGCGATCGTGCGGGCTAACAGGATGAGAGTTCCATAGGCAGGCTCTTGCCTCACCCTGACATCTTTCTGCATCGCCAACTCGTCCCGCGCCGTCGCCAAGCGCATGCGTCCCTGCTGGTGTACCTGTCCGGCATCGTCCAGCAAACCGCGCGGCAACTGGAACTCAAATGCTGTGGTGGGTAAGTCCAAACTCGCAGGTTCCGATAGGGCCAATGGGGTCATGTTCGCAGCCTCAAGCTTGCTTCACTGGAGCAACCGTCTAATCCTCTTCCAATTCGTTAATCTGACGGTAAAACTTCTGCAAATAATTCAAATCGCAGGCAAATAAATCTTCGATCGCGGCTGGAGACACCTCGCTCAAAGCCCCCAACCGCACAATCACCCGTGCCAAAATCACCACCGTGGCATAAGCCGGATTGGCCTTCACGCGCGGATCGCGCAGCGGTACGATCTCGTCCATCGCCCGAGCCAACCGCATCACCCCCTGACGATGGAGCGTCCCCTCCGCATCCACATACCCCTTCGGCAATTCAAACTCGAACTCCGTTTGCAGCCCAGCCACTTGCGGCCTCCGACGCTGCTCTGGCGGTGCAGTGTCTTGCTGGGGCGATCCCTCCAAGTTCAAAGGGTTATTGAGTTGCATCACGATGCTGGTACCCGAACGCGTCTGAGATCTTCAACGGCAAGTTCGATCTCTTCGATATTGAAGTCGCCACTTTTGACATCTAGATCCGAGATCTGATAGCTGACTGGCCAAGCCCGCTGAAACTCCCATCGCACCTGCTGCTTGGCTGCTTGATTGTAAATCGTCAGCGATCCCTTCTGCCGCTGTTCGCTCCAATTGCCCTCCTCCACCTTCTCGACCCAATCCCACAAGCTACTCGACGTGGTGAGACCGCGCTTCAAGGTGAGATTGCTAAAGGTGACATGACCCGGGATCTTCGTGCGCGCCAAGCGCCCTCGCGAATTGCCATTCTTACCCCACTTTTGCGGGGTAACCTCCACAATCTCAGTTACCTCTTGCGAGTATTGAAACCCGCTGCACTCCATAAAGTAACCATCCACCGGCTCTTTGCTGCCATCCAGCTTGAGCTCCAGATAGAAGCGGGAGTTGGTGAGAATTTCGGGAAATGTGGCCATATCGATCGAGGTAAGAGTTACGCGGCCCGCACAACCTTGGTGAAGTATAGCTCCAGCGTATCTTCAGCCAGTTGACCGCCACTGTCCACCGACAGACTGCCGATCTGTTTTTTAGTGCCGGGGAACAGATCCGTATAGTTGAACCGCATGGCCTCACTGCCGTTGGGATCGTAAATCACCAGCGAGCCTGTTTTGCGGCTATCCATTGCCTTCGAAGCCCCCCCCGTAAACGAGTCGGGGTGGCAGTCGTTGTACCAGTCCGACAGTTTTTTCTGATCGGACTCGTTGCCAGCAACATAGGTGAGCGTTACGGTGCTGTTGTATTTGACCCCACCAACCACTGCTTGGGTTTGGGTTTTGGCATCTTTAGTGACGCCAATGGGAGCATCGCCGCCAGCCACTTCCATTTCAATTTCAGGGCCAGTGACGGTTTTGACCAGGAGAGAGGTTATCCCGTCAATTTCGAAATAGAACTTCGAGCTAGTTAAATACTGAACCACTGTTGGTCTCCTGAATGGCCTCAAACTCGACCGAAAACTACATCAAAGCTACATCGTGAAAGACCCTACATCGTGCGATTGAACTTCTCGCAGGTCAGGGTATAGGTTTCCTCAATGTAACCATCGCCCGTGACATCTAAATCGGCACACTTGTATTTAGACGGCCAAGCTTCCACAAACTGCCACTTGGCAATTTCGTTACCGTCGGAATCGTAGGCGGTAATACTGCCTTCTTTTTTGTTGTCATCCCACTTGCCTTTGCCGCCATTGGAACTGGGCAAACAACTCTCAAACCACGTGTATAGCTCTTTGCTAGTGCTGCCGCCATCGCCGCTAGCGATGCAAACGCAGTCAATCGTAAACAATCCTTCAAACCCAGCGGAGTTGACTTGCCAAATGGTTTTGCCATCTTTGGTGCTGCCGATCGCCTGTTGTCCCCCCTGCACTTTGGGGGTGTAGTCGGGGATCGTGACGCTTTTGAAGACGGATTTGTCTCCCTCCACCACCCCCGAGATTTCCAAATAAAAACTACTGGGGGCAATCGGTTTAGTCAGTTCTGCCATCGCACTGGCTCCTTACGCGCGCTCGTGTTAACTGTCTGCCTCCAAACCCTACTGGTTCGGAGCCCACTGGCTGATACGGAAGATGACAAATTCAGCCGGACGCACCGGGCAAACCCCGACCTCGACATAGAGACGACCTTTCATAATCGTGTCTTGGGTGTTCAGTTCGCCATCGCACTTGACATAGAAGGCTTCGGCAGGAGAGCCGCCAAATAACGCCCCATCTCGCCACAGGCCCTCTAAGAAGCTGCTGACAGAGCGGGACACGCGAGCCCACAGGTCGGGATCGTTGGGTTCGAACACCACCCACTGCGTCCCCATCTCAATCGATTTTTCGATGTAGCTGAGCAGTCGCCGCACGCTGATATAGCGCCATTGAATATTGTCGGGTTCCACCAGCGTGCGCGCCCCCCAGACCTTAAAGCCCCGGTTGTAACTGGAGAAGTTGCGGATGCAGTTGATCCCCTTGGGATTGAGCAATTCTTGCTCGCGCATGTTGGTTTCGTAAGCCAAACCAATTACGCCTCTAGGGGTTTCATTGGCAGGGGCCTTAAACACCCCTCGATCTTGGTCGGTGCGGCACCAAATGCCCATCATGTGACCGCAAGGGGGCACCAGGATCGGCTTGCCTGCATTGGCTGGATTCGGCACTTTAATCCACGGATAGTAGACAGCACCGAACATCGAACGGCGGTTGAAACTGGTCAGCCACTCGTCTACGTGCTGCGGCTTTTGAGCTGCAGGCGAGACCACTTCGCCATTCTTAATGGGAGGCGGATCGAGCACAGCCATGCGGAAGGGGGGGCCGGGGAACGAATTTTCGCAGTAGCTCAACATCGCTTCCATGACGCCGTGGACCTGATCGATGTCGAGCAATGCTTGCTCGAAAGCCCACATCAGATCGGGGCAGGCAATCATGGCAATGTCATCAATCTCAAAGATCCCCTGCAAGCCCTTGCGATCGGCCCGCGAACCGTGAATGCCGCGCGTCAATTGGCTGACTTGCTCGATAAAGGGGGGCGGCCCTTCGACTGGATAGGCTCCATTAGCCGGACGTTGGGCGAGGGGTCTACCCGGCCCGCTCAGATCGGTGGCTTGAACGTAGGGGTTGTTGTCCTCCTCGTTCAAGACCGCCACGACATAATCGGCTACGGTACCGCTGGCAGCATCGTCCATCGTCAGATGCTCGAATACGCAGGGCGCTCCATCGACCTCGAGGATGTTTCCGGCCTGCTTGAGCGTCACTTTAAAGTATTCACCCGTGTCGAGGGGCGGCTCGTCGCCTGCCGCTGGCGGTTTGGGCGAGCTGTCGGAAATCTCGACAACGATTTCTGTATCGTCTTCGTTGCGCAGATTGAACTGTAACGCAGGACGACTGCCCGCAGTCAGTAATTTAGTGCCGGTGTCTTCCAGCGCGGGTTTTGCAGCACCGGGCTCGAGCGTGCCAATGCTGGCCACCCAACAGCGTCCGCCACCGTTGTCGAACCAGCCGCGCACCGCAAAGGGCAAGTAGGCATCAAAGTCGGTAAAGCCGGGATGTTCGGAGTCGGGTTTGCCAAAATATTCCAGGAACTGACTCCAGTTGGTAATCATCATGGGTTTAAACAGTTCGGCATCCCCCCGGATGGCCTCGGTAAACCCAATGAATCCTGCGACGCTGAGACTGACCCCTGCAATCGGGCGAGCGCCCCGGTCGACTTCTTCAACGTAAACGCCTGGGGCAAAGTAATCTAATGGCATGAACGGTTATCCTCCTTCAACAACTCTTGCGAACTTGAGATGTGCGGGTTTCGATGCGATCGCCGAGCGCAATGCTCTATAGCTGTCGCATCTGCCAGATTTAGGGCGGAGCGAGTGCTGCTGAGGGCGATCGCTTCAGGGACGGTGCAGTCTGACGATGGGTCGGGACTATCACCTTGACGGAGAGGGACGGCCGTAGGGGAACCCCTAAAGCCAGCCACAGTCCTGGCAGATCGACCTGCTCTTCTGTGGCGACGTGCAACCGCAACTGACCGCGTCCCCGCAGAGTGGGAGCGAGGACACCATCGGGTAGAACGCGGTATTTCCATAGCAGCAAGAGGGCATCGGAGAGAATCTGCTGCTCTCCTAAGGCTGTAAATCCCCAGGCGCTAATCAGAAAAGAAATCGCAAAGCTTTCGGGTACTGCTTCTGTAGCGCGGTCTGCAAGTGTGGCAGACCGGGCGCGCAGGTCATAACAGTACAAATTCAGGCCAGCATTCTGTTTCGATTGGCTGCGAGGACTGCCAATGTGGATATGCTCGGGGTCGATTGAGGAGCTTCCAGCCGAGAGCAGCTCTGCCAATGTTTGAGTCACAGCCGCAATCATGAGGTCCGAAGGGGCAGTGGAGAACATGCTCTACAGGGTAAGGAGGTCGCGTTCTGTCTGTTATTAGACTTTGGTCTACACCTAGGATGGAGGCTGGCGATCGAGGCGCTTCGGCCGGGCGATCGCTTTCGAGGCAGACGTAAAAAAAAACTTAAAACCCTTTAAAGTTAACGTTTTCGGTTCGTTTTAGCGATGCTCTGCCGTTACTATCGCACTAAAGACCCATTCGTGTCGGTGGCTAGACGCTGGGGTGTGGTTTCGCTGAGTTGGGTTCGAAGCACAGAGGGCAGCAGCAATATGCGGGATCTGGCAACGCCTGAGGATCTGTCTGGCGTCTCTCTATCTGGAGATCGAGTGGCGTTGCCTTCTTCGATCTCAGCTGCCGACCTACAGTCTCCTCAAAGCTCCGATATCGAGGCAGTTTGCCGACGGCAAGCGGTACAGCTTTCAGACAGTCTGGCAGCCCTTGCCGTGCGCCTAGTTTTCGCTCGATCGTCTCGCTTGAAGCTCCCCACGATCGCCGCCTGCCACCCCGAGTTCGAGGAGAAATTGCTGCCCCCTTTACCGCCGGAGAAGATCGCGAGGTTGCCAGCGATGGAACTCTTAGCGATCGATCGCTCCTCCAGCGATCGCCGCCCGTTGGCTCCCTCTGTCTATCTCTATCGTTTCGACAGTTTGGGGCCGCCAGATCCCTCTTATTTGCTGGTGTGTACCCCCACGGCTCTGACGAACCGGCAGACTGTTGAGGTAGAGCAGCAGGCTCAACTCCTGCAGGATTATTTAGTCGTCTGTTGCGATCGCGATCGCCATCGCCAACAGTCGCAAGCTCTCGAACTGACGCTGCAGCAGGGGGAACACCAACTGCGCAACCTGATGGCTCTGGCGGCCCTGCAAGCAGAAAATCTTTTCTGGGCACTGCCCGCCGGCCCGCTGCAGGAGCAAGCCTCTGCCCTGCGGACGACTGCCAGTCAGCTCGGCGATCGGATCGAGCAGTGGCTGCGGCAAGCCCCAGTTCGCGCGCTGCAGCTAGCCCGTCACGATCTCAACGAGATGGCAGAGGAAGCGATCGCCCTGCTGGAACCCAGCCTCACGGCCAAGCACCTCCACATCCGCTACTCGAACACATCTGTCCTGCTGGCGGTCGATCGCACTCAAATCGTGCAAGTGTTTGAAAATCTATTCAGCAATGCCATCAGTTTCAGCCCGCCAAACACCACCATTGACTGCAAATGGCAGATCTTTCGTCGCGAAGTGGCGATCGATATCTGCGATTGTGGGCCGGGACTGTCAGAGCAGGATTTAACCTCTGTGTTTTTGCCCCACTATTCTCGCCGTCCGGGTGGCACGGGAATGGGGTTGACCATTGCCAAACGCATTGTGCGGGAGCATCGAGGGGATATTTGGTGCCAGCAGATCCCCACTGGTGGCGCTCAGTTTTCATTTACACTCAGTCGAGAATTGTGCGCGCCGCTTGCGAGCGATCGATAAGTAGAAATCGCAGGTTTTTACGGAATTGACTTGTTAAAAATGGTTTGAAGTATGTACGTTTTCGGTTTGATGAAACTCGACTCAACCCCGAGATTCTGTCTCGCGCGCAATTCAACTGACAAACTTTTGTTTCTTTTTGAGAATGTATTGTGTCTCAGTTTCAAGCTGTAGAGATATTGCGTGAAAATATTTGGAAGGATTTTCGCGAGGGGGTCAGTGCCTGATACATAGTGTTGAGTAATGTGTTGAGTAATCGATCGCAAATGTTCGATAGGCTGACTCGCCACCCCCAGAATTCGCAGCTCGAAATTCTAATCGTTTTCACTTATGCCCCCAACCTTTGAGGTCTTTAGCTTTAGCTCGCATCCCGAACAGCTCCCCCAAGTTGGCTGAACGGTATGCGGGCAGACTGTCGCAATTCAGTGAAACAGCTATGAGTGCAGCCCCATCGCTATCAATTTTGCTGGTGGATGACGAGCCTCAATTTCGCCAGGGGATGCGGATGCTGTTGGGTTTTTTCCGGCAGCAGGATTGGGAACGGGTACAGGTGGTGGGGGAAGCCGCCTCGGCGGCTCAGGCGATCGCCTTGGCCCGCGAACAGCATCCTGCCCTGATCTTGCTCGATCTGGAGCTGTCGGCAGAAGATGGCATTGCCGCATTGCAGGGGCTGCGCGAGGCGGAATTTGGCGGTAAAGTACTCGTGCTCTCGGCCCATCGCGAGGACGAATGGGTGTTTCGATCGATGCGGGCGGGGGCGAGTGGTTACCTGTTTAAAGATCGCTTGGTGAAAGAGTTGTCGGAGGCGATCGCCACCGTTATGCGCGGCGACATTTATCTCTCTCCAGAGATGGCCAGCGGATTTTTCCGCATGTTCCATTTCTATGCCGGTCAGCCCCTGCAAGCCTGTCGGGAACTGCATTTAACCGAGCGAGAGCAGGAGGTCCTGCACTGGCTCGTGCAGGGGGAATCCAACGAATCTATTGCCCGCCACCTGTACGTGACGGTTGCCACGGTCAAGGCCCACCTCACGGCAATTTTCGACAAGTTACAGGTGCGCAGCCGCACCCAGGCCATTGTCAAAGCCCTCAAATTGGGATTGGTATCGGGATAGACCATGAGCAATCACCTCGCGATCGCCACGGTGACCGCTGTTTTGCAAAAAAAACTTCAGGAAGCGATCCAGCGGGATGTCGATGGTGCCCGCGTGACGGTATCGCGTCCCAATGCCGTGGAAAATGGCGTTTTGGAAATGGGGGTCAATCTCTATCTCTACCAGGCGGTGCCCAATGCCGTCTGGCATACCACCGCCGAGCTGCGCGGTCGCCAGCGCAAAGGAGAAATGGCAAAGCGATCGCGCACCGGCCTCGATTTGCATTACATGCTCAGCTTCTACGGCAACGACGGGGAACACGAGCCGCAGCGCTTGCTCGGCAGTGCCCTGCGAACCCTATCGGATCTGAATACCCTCAGAACTGAAGCTATCCAAGCGGCCATTACCGACTCCACCTTTGCCTATCTAGCCGATTCGGATCTGGCCCATCAGCTAGAAGAGATTTCCGTCTATCCGCTGGATCTGTCGTTAGACGATCTGTCTAAAATCTGGTCGGTCTTTTTCCAGACCCCCTATGCCCTGTCGATGGCCTACAAAGCCACCGTCATCATTATTGAAGGGGACGACCCAGCCCAACGGGCCTTGCCAGTGCGCGATCGCCCCTCGCTCGCGGCAGTGCCCTATCCCAGTCAGCCCGTTGTCGACGAGGTGGTGTCGCAGGCGGGTCGATTTGCGCCCATCTTGGCAGACAGTCGCCTATCCATTTTGGGCAAGCAGCTACAGGGACCCCAGACTTGGGTTCGCATTGGCGATGTCGAGGCAGTGCCGACGACTGTCGAGCCGGGAAAAGTTGTGGTGTCTCTGGCGAGCCTAGAGCGCGATCGCCTCCAGGCTGGGGTGCAGAACCTCAAGCTGGTGCATCGGCCAGCACAGCAGAGCAATGGCAGCGGTACCGCAGCTCCTGCTTTGGTGGAATCGAATGTGATGCCCTTTGTCCTCTGCCCGCAGATTATCGACCTGCAAGTGGAGACCGTCATGGCCCACGGGGACGATCTGCGCGATGGCGAACTGACGCTGCAAGTGGATCTGGCCCTCGATCCCCAACAAAAAGTGGTGTTGGCTCTGAACGAATGGTCGGTCGAACACCCTGTGGCGTATCTGTTTGAGGCCAAGCCCCGCTCTGGCCCCACGCGATCGGTGGAGTTTGCCCTCCGCGACGTGAAAGCCAGCGCCTATTTGGTCCGGCTGCAGGTGGATGGGGCCGCCTCTCCCCTCCAGGTGGACCGCGATTCCAGCAGCCCGACCTACAACTGGTTTATGGGTCCTAAATTCGACATCTAATTCCCCTTACCCCAAGCACGAGCGCGAATCATGTCCTCCCTCGATTGGCAGATGGCGAATCAGCAGTACCTCGCGGCGGCGATCGCGCGGGTGCGGCAAGCCTTGAACCGTCACATTTCCGTCCTCGAAGGAGACACAGCCAAACTACCCGAGATTCCAGTACTTGCCCCTTCGCAGCTCTCGCCCCCCTCCGCTTTAGAGCAACTGTGCCAAGCCTTTGGCCTATCGTCCTTCGAGCGGGATGTGCTGCTGTTGTGTGCGGGAATGGAATTTGAAGGTGATTGGGAAGGGCTGTTAATTGCAGCGCACGGCAATCCGCAGCGGGGCTATCCCACCTTTCAGTTGGCCTTAGAGGTTTTGCCCGAAATCCATTGGAAGGGATTGCTGCCCGACTCGCCCTTGCGCCACTGGCGAATGATTGAGCTAGGAGCGGGCAATTCGCTGGCGAATAGTGCATTGCGGATTGACGAGCGCATCTTGCACGCGCTCTGGGGCACCGATCCACTGGACGAGCGCTTGGAGCGACTCGGAGTGCCGCTATCGAGGGCAAGTGATTTGGTGCTGTCCCATCGACAACTGGCCGAGCAGATGGCGAACACTTGGCTGCAAGCATATCGGTTGAACTCAGCATTGCCCGCGTTGCAACTCTGTGGCAGCGATGGGGAGAGTAAGAGGGCGATCGCCGCTGCAGCCTGCGAATCTCTGGGACTGACGCTGTACGCTATCTCGGCTGAAGCACTGCCGGCGGATAGTGTTCAGCTGCATCTGTTTCGCTGCCTGTGCGAGCGGGAATGGCACTTGAGCCAACGGGTCTTGTTGTTGGATTGCGATTGGATTGAGCGTCGGGAGGACGAGCGAAATCGAGCGATTGCCCAATTATTGGAGGCGATCGCGACCCCATCGATCGCCTCCAGTCAGGTCCGCCGCCCCCAGCGACTGCGCCCGACCGTGACGTTTGAGGTGCAATCGCCGACGGCTGGCGAGCAGCGTCAAGTTTGGCGAGGGGTGTTGGGTGACGTGTCAGCTAGCCTGAACGGTCAAATCGATGCCCTGGTTTCCCATTTCAACCTCAGCGCAACTGCGATTCAGTCAGCCTATCTGAAGGTGGGTGGCTGGCAGGATGGGGATAGCAGCAATGAAGAAGATTCAGACCTGCAGTTGCCCCAGTTCTCGCAGCGATTGTGGACGATCTGCCGGGGGCAGGCTCGGCCGAGGCTAGATGAATTGGCCCAACGGATTGACTCGGCAGCCAGTTGGGACGATTTGGTGTTGCCGGAGAAGGAGCGCGGCGTGTTGCAAGATATTGCGACGCACGTGCGGCAGCGAGCGCAGGTTTACGAGCGCTGGGGGTTTGGCAAAAAGAGCGGACGGGGATTGGGAATTAGTGCGCTGTTCGCTGGAGGGAGCGGTACTGGCAAGACGCTGGCGGCAGAGGTCTTGGGGCATCAACTCAATTTAGATGTATATCGCATCGATTTGAGTTCGGTGGTGAGTAAGTACATTGGCGAGACGGAGAAGAATTTGCGGCGGGTGTTCGATGCGGCAG
Source organism: Synechococcus sp. PCC 7336 (assembly GCF_000332275.1). Classification (NCBI taxonomy): domain Bacteria; kingdom Bacillati; phylum Cyanobacteriota; class Cyanophyceae; order Synechococcales; family Synechococcaceae; genus Synechococcus; species Synechococcus sp. PCC 7336. The sequence continues at coordinate 4,152,995 of NZ_CM001776.1, read as the reverse complement.
AGGAGGGCGGTGTGATTCTGTTGTTTGATGAGGCGGATGCGTTGTTTGGCAAGCGAACGGAGGTGAAAGACAGTCACGATCGCCATGCCAATATTGAGGTCAGCTATCTATTGCAACGGATGGAATCTTATCGCGGCTTGGCGATTTTGACGACGAATCTGAAGAGTGCGATCGATCGGGCTTTTCTGCGGCGCATTCGGTTTGTGGTGCAGTTTCCCTTTCCCGATGCCAGTCAGCGAGAGGCGATTTGGCAGCGCATGTTTCCCGCTCAAACGCCGACGGAGGGGTTGGATTGTCAGAAGTTAGCCAAGTTAAATGTGGCGGGGGGGAATATTCGCAATATTGCCTTGAATGCGGCATTTATTGCGGCGGATGCTGGCGAGCCAGTGCAAATGAAGCATGTTTTGCGGGCGGTGAAGGGGGAGTATGTGAAGTTGGAGCGATCGCTCACGGAAATGGAGGTGAGGGGTTGGATCTAGGATATTCGGCCCCTACTTTGCGGGTGACTGGGGTTGAGGCGATCGCCGCACCCAAATCTCCACCTACCTCTTATCTATGATTGAGTAGCGATCGGGACGGAACTAAACCGCATCCATGTTGAAACCTGGAGTTTTCAAGCGTTACACTCGGCCCCCTAAATCCCCCACCAGTGGGGGACTTGTGAGAGGCTATTGGCTTCGTTCTACAACTTGAATGACCGCGATTTGCTGGTTCGTCTTCCCCGTCTCCAAACCCCAGCTAGCACTGTCGTCAAGTCCCCCAGAATGGGGGATTTAGGGGGCGAATGCAGCGATCGACAGCGCTAGTGAGAAGGACTCATAGATGTCTCATCAAAACTACGGGTTTCAGACTAGACTCGGTTTAGCACGGCAAGTCTAGTAGAGCCTAATTTTATTCATTCATAATGTGACCAAACAGAAACCACCCGAATGATTTTCGTTTCATTGTCCACAGAATAAACAAGACGATGTTTGATATTGATTCGTCTTGAATAATACTCCTGAAGATTGCCTGATAGTTTTTCATACGGAGGCTCATGGGGATTTCGCCTTAGTATGTTTAATAAGCCTCTTACATTGGCCTCTAAATTAGCAGATCTCAATTTTGGAGTAGACTTAACTGCATTGCGACTAAACTCAATCCTCCATTCCATCTAAGCTCCTCAAGAACTCCTCCTCCGACACCCAATCATTTGCTTGTTCAGCCGCCCTCAAAGATTGCACAAATCCAGGTATAGATTGCAAGTAAAGGGTTTCCTGCAAACTATCCCAATCGTCTTTAGACAGCAAAACAGCATTTCCTTTTCTGCTGGTAATTGCTCGCGGCAGACGATCTTTATTGACTTGTTCGATCAGGCCAAATAAATTTGCTCTCGCTTCACTTGCACTGAGAATATCCACTGGCGACCTCAATACTGTACAACTTATTGTACCACTTCTGAACCAGCAGAATGCCGCAGGCGATCGCAGTATTGCTCCGTCATTGATGTCGTCTCACTGCTTTGGATGCGGTCAAACCTCGACGTTTGGATAGCTCCCACGCAGTCTTAGCAGTAAGAGAATGAACTGACTAGACATGTGACCGTTTGGGGTTTTCGCGATGCCTTCTCGACAGTCTCTGCCAACCAAAGACGCCTCTCAATCAGCGGCTATCCCAGCACAGACCCCCTTGGCATCAAGACCCTTTGCCCCCCAATCCCAGCCAGAAGCGATCGCCGAACCGAAGCTAACGCTAGAGGAGAAATTGGCAAAAATAGAGCGAGCCGGACGCTCGGGACACAGCCTAGCCAAAATGAGGCTTAACCCAAGCCAGGTCGAGCCCCCTCAACCGCTGCAGATGAGGCTGGAGATCGGCGCACCTGGAGACAAGTACGAGCAGGAAGCAGGCCGAGTTGCTCGGCATGGGGTTAGCCGGCTGCATACACCAGAACCGCAGCAGACAGATCGGGGCGATGCGCTTCAGCGGGTGGATGTACCGGATGAGGACGATGAGTTGATGATGGAGCCGGAAATGGACCCAATTCAACGGGCGGAGCTGCCGGAAGACGATGACGAGCTGAGGATGAAGCCTGTCGTACAGCAACAGCTCGGTATTGAGGGCATAGCGACTACAGCCAACTCAGATCGATCGATTAGCGCTGAAGTTAGGGCATCTAGAACAAATCGCGAGCATAAAACCGGTTTGCCCAACGCTCTAAAATCTGGAATCGAGTCTCTCTCCGGCATATCCATCGATGATGTAGAGGTTCACTACAACTCTTCCAAACCCTCCCAACTAAAGGCTTTAGCCTATGCGCAGGGTAGCGACATCTATGTGGGACCGGGACAGCAAAAACATTTACCGCACGAAGCTTGGCATGTAGTACAACAACGGCAAGGGCGCGTGAGGCCGACTCAGCAGATGGAGGGGATGGCAATTAATGACGATCCAGATTTGGAGCGGGAAGCAGATGTGATGGGAGAAAGAGCAGCAAAGCAGCCTGCAGATGTATCGAGCGAGCATAGCCCGGAAAAAGCCAATGCTTTGGATTCTCCGATTTCAAGGTTTGCTAATGACTTGCAACCGAATCGAGGCGATCGAAGCCAAGCTGGGACAGCACAATTGAGAGCAAAGCTAGCTAAAGCTCCTAAATACAATCAAAGCGGGACTATCAATGCTAATACAGCCAATGGGTTAAATAAACAAGCGCCATTCACATTTTCTGCAAAATTTGATAGTAAACCCTCTGTAAATGTCGATCCGGCTCATGGAGAAATCCGGCAAGAAATATTGTGGCAAGGCACCCGGACTATGGCAGCACATGGTGGTTTTGACACAAGACTATTTCGTGCAAATACTTGGCATGAAGATCGGGATGCGAATAATAAGCGCTATGGGCATAGGAATGATGCTTATTCAGATTTAGGACCTGGAGACGAATATTATCAAAACGATGGAAGTACTGTGGATAATGCCAGTGGGTCTATTTATAAAGGGAGCGATACGCCCGGTGGAGATAATATCACTGGAAAATGGAAATTTCGACTTTACGCAATTGACACCTCCGATAGTAATAAACGAATTGCAGAGTCAGATATCCTAGCGATTGACTGGGATAGTTAACGGAGGAATTGTCGATCTCAAGCTTTCGCGCCGAGGCGATCGCGCAAAACTCCGGCTTCAATCATGCGGCGATCGCCTTTCAAGAAACCATTTCGCCAGCGTTTTCACAACGTTTCGCTCCCACAATCCGAGTGCTACTCTCCACCGTTGTAGTCCCCCAATTGAATAGAACAGGAGAAACAGCTCGATATTCTCCTAGAACATCATTTGAGAAAACTTCCCCATAACCAAGAATGTCTACGGATATTCCATCTCGAACAATTATCCAATAAATATCTTTATCCCTGTCACATAACTTAGCGGACAATTCAACAATCTGACCATCTTTTTTAAGAATTTCCACGAACTGCTGGGTTGCAATCTCAACCGACCCACATTCATCGAGCTTAGATATAATATCACTAGTATTTTCCGTTGTTGAGTCAAGATCTTCTATTTTCCAAAAAGGTAGTTTATGTCCAGAAGCAATGCTTGTCGAAAGACGTCCTGCTGAGTCAATTTGATGGAGAGAGCCAATATGCTCAATGATTTTTTCAAGACGCTCTTCAAGATTGCCTTCTCCCCGATCGATCAGTGTTACTGCCCAAGGTTGACTGTTCATAATGGTATAGGTTTCTTACTTCTTCTGGGGGTCCCGCCGGTAGAGTTTGCCTCCCAAGTATGTACGTGAGGTGGTCCTAAATGGTCTGGGCGTCTGCTGCCGTTAGGGTAGGTCGGGCTAGTGAAGTCAATGTCTTTTAGGGGCTTTCCCTTTGTATTAAACTCTCTCCCTTGATAAATCCTTTGATTCTTGCAATCCCATCTTATTCGAGTATGAGGGCCTCTTGCCTTTGGATCGGGGTCGGGGGGTCCTAATCTTCGTGGTTGTTCGCCTTCATAGACTAGAGTTCCATCACTGTAGTAAGAGTGTATTCTATTCATTAAAAATATACAGCCTCCCCTTTGCTCTAGTTTATTGATACTCTCCTGACAAGAGTCAACTCTCCCCAAATCTTCCATGACAGATCTCAGCGATCGCGGCAATCTCCTGACCGAAGCCCTCAACCCCGCCAGTGAAAATTTAGACCAGCTTTCGACCTTGGAGTTGGTCGATGTCATCAATGCCGAAGATGCCAAGGTGGCGGTGGTAGTCGCGCAACAACGGGAGGCGATCGCCCGCGCGATCGATCTCGCTGCAGCATCCTTGCGCAAAGGAGGGCGGCTGGTTTACGTGGGGGCTGGCACCAGCGGACGCTTAGGAGTTTTAGATGCGGCAGAATGCCCGCCCACCTTTCAGACCGATCCGCAGCAGGTGCAGGGGGCGATCGCGGGTGGGTTTGAAGCCTTGGTGCGCAGTGCGGAAGGGAAAGAGGACGAATGGGCGGCGGGAGTGGCGGAGATGGTCGAACGCCAGATTTCGGCAGTGGATGTGGTGATGGGGATTGCGGCGGGTGGAACGACCCCTTACGTACGCGGGGCATTGGCTGAAGCTCGCGATCGCGGTGCCGCCACCCTGTTTTTTGCCTGCGTTCCCGAAAACCAAGTGCCGATGGAGTGCGATGTCAATCTGCGCGTGTCGGTCGGTCCCGAAGTCTTGGCGGGCTCCACCCGCATGAAAGCGGGAACTGCCACGAAGCTGGTGCTGAATGCGATTTCGACGGGGGTTATGGTGCAGTTGGGCAAGGTGTATGGCAATTTGATGGTGGATGTGGCGGTGACCAATGCCAAGCTACGCGATCGCGCGATCCGAATTCTGACAACGCTGACAGACTGCGATCGGCCAGAGGCGGAAGCATTATTGGAATCTGCCGAATTACAGGTGAAGCCAGCCCTATTGATGTATTGGTCGGGCTGCGAGTATGCGATCGCCCAAAGTGCCTTAGCACGAGCGGATGGCAACTTGCGCGTTGCTCGCAACCAACTTCGCTAGGCGATCGCCATCTATGCGCCAGCGCCAAAATCTTTCACAATCGATAGCGAGATTGAGCGAGGCAAAAGAATGCTTCCGGTTTTAGCTGGAGTAGTGCTGGTTAGCAAAGGGATATTGGGGGTGGCGATCGCTGCCTCGATTGCCTTTTACTGCTTCTGTACCTACTGCACCCTCGGCTTTCAGACAGAACGTCCCCAACCTCAGGGCAAGCCTCAAAGACAGCCCTCAGCTCCCCTGCCTGTCTCCATCTTGATTCCCGTCAGAGGGGTCGATCCCGGCGCAATGGCCAACTGGACCTCCTTCTGCCAGCAGCACTACCATTCCCACTACGAAGTTCTGTTTGGCGTTAAAGATCCTGACGACCCCGCCGTGCCGATTTTGCAGCAATTGGCCGCTCAATTCCCAGAGCGCGTGCGCCTGCTGGTGGGGCTAGAGCCGCGCGGGATCAACCATCAAATCAGCAATTTGATCTACCTGTTCGAAGCCGCCCAGTACGAAACGATTATTTTGGCAGACAGCGATATTCGCGTCGGTGCCGATTACTTGAGTGCGGTCGTCGCCCCTCTCGCCGACCCAGAGGTGGGATTGGTCACCTGTCCCTATGTGGAAAAGCGACCGCGATATATCGGAGCCGCCCTTCACACCCTCAACCGCTGCACGGAATTTATCCCCAGCCTGTTAATCGCCCGCCTGCTCGACGGCGGCCTGCGCTGTGCCCTCGGCCCCACCATCGCGACTCGCAAATCGGTGATGTCTACTTTCGGCGGTCTCAACTCTGTGGCCAACCGGATTGGCTCTGATTACCACATCGGTAAAATGACTGCTCAATCTGGCTATCGCGTCGAACTGTCCGGCTACGTCCTCGACAATGACGGCGGTAACGAGTCCGTCGGACAGGTGTTTGCGCGAGAACTGCGCTGGGCTCGCACCATTCGCATCAATCGCGGCGCTCAATATTACGGCATGGCCTTTACCTTTGGGACGGTTTACGCTCTCCTGCTGTTACTCGTCTCGGGACTGGCCCCCTGGGCGATCGCCCTGTTTTTCGGGGTTTGGGCAGTCCGAATCATGCAGGCAGCGATCGCCATCGTCCGACTCAACCGCCCCCAGCTCTGGCGCTGGATGTGGTTGTTGCCCTTGCGGGATGGCATGAGCTTCGTCATTTGGTTGCAAGGTAGCTTTGGCCGCAGAGTCTACTGGCGAGGTCGCTGGCTGAATATTGGGACAGAAGGATCGCTGGCCGAGGCGCGAGGGGGGTTGAGCGAGGGTTGAGATGGAATGGGAAGCTCGGCTGGCCAAATCTCCTCTAGTATTTGAGGTTGGCGAGCATCTGACACCAGCGTTTGCAATTCCTCTGTCACCCGCGACAGAATGGCCCTCTTGCTCATATGCTGCTCTGCATACCGGCGCGCGTTTCTGCCCAGCTCGGCCCGTTCTTCGGGGCGATCGGCCAACTGCAAGAGCAGCTCGGAAAACTGCTTCACATCTCCCGGCGGTACCAAGCGGCCGCAACCGGAGGATATAACCGCCGAGCCGACTGCTGTGGACGGTAGTGCTGTTGCCAACACCGGACGTCCGCTCGCCATCATGCCGGTCAATTTGGAAGGCATGACCAAATCTGCCACTGAAGCAGACTGTATTAATGCGTGGATGTCGGCCAGGTTGAGCAGTTGATTGAATTGCTCGATGGGGACGAAGGGCAGGAAGGTGACATTCTTTAATTCTAGAGAGCGAGCCAATGCTTCCAAGCGCTGCTTCTGAGGGCCTTCTCCCGCCAACACGAAGTGCAGCTCGGGATGCTCCCTGAGGCGATCGGCGGCATGGAGGAGTAAATCTAACCCTTGCTTGCTGCCCATACTACCGGCATACAGGGCGACAACCTTGTCGGCAGACAGCCCCAGCGATGCCCGCAGAGGGCTCGAACAAGGCATGGGATACATCCAATCGGTATCCACCCAGTTGGGGAATAGGACCGTTCGGTCGGTCGGAATGCCTTTGCTGTGAAGGCGCGCGAGCATGCGATCGGACAAGGTCGAGACCGTATCGAATTGCTTCATCAACCAGGCTTCGATACCGTACAGTCCCCGCTCCAACCAACTAGTTTTGGGCAACATCCCCAAACTGAAGGCAGCATCGACTTCAAAATCTTGAATGTGCAGCCAACTGCGGGCTCCGCTCACTTTAGCCACCAAGGCGGCCACGGGCCCGGAAGAAAAGGGAGGCTCTACCGCCACAATCGCATCGGGACGCCAGCCGATTTGCCTCAGCATAACTGGCAAGCTCGATACCGCGAAAGACAGCAGGTGAAGCACTCGATGCAGGCCAGATGGATTTTTCTTCACCCAAACGGGACAGCGGAACACGTCAACGTCCGCGATGCTTTCCCGACAATAGGCCCAAGCTCGATAACCCGGATCGATTTGCCAGTTGGGATAGTGGGGCAGGGCCGTCACCACTCGGACTTCGTGCCCCTGCTGTACCAGCCATTCCGCCATCTCACTCGTAAACTTGCCGATGCCAACCAGTTCTGGAGCGTAGTTTGTCCCGCAAATTAATAAGCGCATAATCCAGCTCGAAGTGAGGTCCGTAGATTTCTCAGAGAAAGCTCAGAAATATCTGATATGTGGCATCCTCTTGTCTATAAATATCGAGTAAATTGCAATTTTGAACGATTATACCGCAAAAACACGGAGATATTGCCTGTCGAACCGGAGCCTAACGCTCGATCGTACTTAAAACATCAGTGTATTTGCTGGAAAATCATCCAATTGGGTAGCTTCGCGACTTCGACCTATCTATAAGCCTCGAAGTCGTCCAGGCATGGATATTGAGGGAGTCAGCCGAGAAGTTGACGGAAATAAAACACTCGCAAAACGATTGAGGTAAGATCTGGCCTAGTTCGTCTCAAGTAGAAAGCAGAATCGGTTTCCGCACAACAGAAATTTCACGCAAGTCAGCTGGCGATCGCGATCGAAGCGGAAGCCAAGCTGCAGGCGAGCTGAGTTCGGAGATCGAGCCCCGTCACTTGGCCCGATTTTTACTGTGCTTGCACCAGGGAATGGCCTTGGTCGGTCGGGTACTAGAAGATGACTCGCAGCTTGCTGGCGTTGTCGAGACCACTCAAACGGTACTTGGGAAGAACTAAAGCAGTGCTGTTTCTGGCTAGCGATGAGTCTTCATTTGTCTTGGGTGAAGAGATCTTAGTGGATGGCGGCTGGGCCACGTTGTAAGGGTCAATTTTGAGTGGCGATCGCTCGGGGCATAGAGAATGTTGCCTGTGTCTTCTTCTTGTGCTTCGATTCTTGTGCTTCGATTCTTGTGTTTCGATTCTTGTGCTTCGATTCTTGTGTTTCGATTCTTGTGCTTTGACGCGAGCGCTCTTCTGTGGGGGAACGTTGGCTGATTACCCTAGCTTTGCAATGACTGTAAATTGTAGAGACTGGCGTAGATGCCATTCAGCGCCATCAACTGTTCGTGAGTGCCCTGTTCCTTCAGTTCACCCCGCTGCAAGACGAGAATGCGATCGACATTGCGAATCGTGGCGAGGCGGTGGGCAATGATAATGGCGGTACGATCGCGCAATAACGTCTCTAACGCATCCTGAATCAACGACTCAGTGCCCACATCCAAACTGGCAGTCGCCTCGTCCAACACCAAAATTTGCGGATTGCGCACCATTACTCGAGCAAAGGCCAAAAGCTGCTTTTGACCGGACGATAAATTATTGCCCCGCTCCCGCACTTCCGTCTCGTAACCTCGGGGTAAGTCCAGAATAAAAGGCTCCACATTCATTAACTGTGCCGCCCGCCGAATCTCCGCTTCGGGATAGTCTTCCCCCAGCGTAATGTTGTCCCGAATATTGCCGGAGAACAGAAAGGGGTCTTGCAAAATGGTGCCCACATGCCGGTGCAGATCCGCTTGCGCCAGATCGCGAATATCAACTCCATCGATCGCAATGCTGCCCGAGCTGGCATCGTACAAGCGGGCCAGCAGCCGGATGATAGAACTTTTGCCCGCTCCCGTCGGCCCCACCAACGCCACTTTCTCGCCGGGACGAATCGTAAAGCTGAGATTCTTCAACACCAACTCGTCTGGCTTGTAACCAAATGAGACTGCCTCGAACTGTACTTCGCCGCGCATGGGGCTGGGTAGGGGGATGGGATGGGCGGGATCGGAGACGGCGATCGGCAACTCCAACATGCCAGTAATCCGCTCCACTGCCGTAAACCCCGCCTGCAATGACGTGAATTTTTCGGCCAATTGGCGCAAGGGATTGAAAAACTGCGACGAAAACAGAATGAAAGCATACAGTGTACCGAAGGTGAGGGGCTCAGCAGCCCGCTCTTGCAGAGAATTAGGAATAAACGGCAGGCTTTGGGCCACTAACGTTTCCCCCTCCACGGCAACCGTTTGTAAAATCTCTTGCCCTCCCAACCACAAGATCCCCGCCAATCCCAGCCAAGAGACCCATTCCAAAATGGCTGAGAGGGTGGAATCGTACAAAATCGTCTTGTCCACTTCGCGGACATATCGCTGGTTGGTGTCGTAATATATCTCGCTGTTGTAAGTTTCTCTGCGAAACATTTGCACGACGCTGACGCCGAGGATGTTTTCCTGCAGCAGGGAGTTGAGGGCAGAGAGCTCTTCCCGCACCCGGAAATTGGCATTGCGATAGAGCTGCTGCAGCCAGACCACTAGCAAAGCGATCGGGATAATCAGGCCGATCAGGAAAAGGGCCAAATTCCACCGCTGCCACAGCATGATCCCGGCGATCGCCACCAGAGTGACTAGATCGCTGACCACCCCCACCGCCCCAGTGGAGAAAACATCCCCCAAGGCTTCCACATCGCTGGTAATGCGGGTGATCAGCTTGCCGACAGGGGTACGATCGAAATAGGAAGACGACAGATTGGTGATGTGGCGAAAGAGATCGTTACGGATATCGCTGGTGAGCAGTTGGCCCAGCTTTTGGCTGGTGAATCCTTCTAGCCCCTGGAATACGGGTCGCAGGAGGCCGACGGCAAGGAGGGCCGCAATAAATTTCCACAACCCCCCGAGCTGTCCCGAGGCGATCGGACCGTCGATCGCCCCTTGCAGAATGGCGGGTTGAATGGCTTGCGAGATGGCGAGGGGGGGCAATAGGGCGATCGACAAGGCTAGCAGTCGCCAGTGGGGGCGAGCGTAGGGCCAGAGTTTTCGCAGGAGCCACCAATCGCTGTGCTCGGGACGAGTCTTGGGGCGTTTGGAGGCAACAGGGGTAGCTGCAGTCATGCAATTGCGCAAAGCGACATTCTCTCAATCCTAAGGGACTTCGAGTGGCCTTTGCCCTGCCACTGCCGCGAGCGATCGCCTAAACTGATAGATGCATCGCTGTGCTTCGCTTTTGACTGGAATGGCCTAGAAGTTGCCAATCTCCGAGCGATCGCCATCCCAAATTTGTTTTTAAACGGGTGACCGTATGGATTTAGCTGCTCTGCAAGAACTGCTCGACAATAGTGCTTTTGCCGTCTTGTTTGCGGCGATGGGCCTGTATTGGATATCTGCTGCATTTCCTCGCATTCCCGCGCTGCAGGAGTTGGGCACAGCAGCGATGGCGATCGGCAATTTATCCATTGCCTCCCTCCTGATCGCCCGCTGGATCGACGCCGGATACTTCCCTTTGAGCAACCTCTACGAATCCCTGTTTTTCCTGGCCTGGGGGGTCACCACTATGCATCTAGTGGCCGAGTGGATGGGGCGCAATCGCTTGGTAGGGGTGTTTACCGCCCCGTTAGCGATGGGCATTGTGGCATTCGCTGCCTTCAGCCTGCCCGTCGAAATGCAATCTTCCTCGCCGCTGGTGCCCGCGTTGCAGTCCAATTGGCTGATGATGCACGTATCGGTGATGATGTTTAGCTATGCCACGCTGATGGTGGGCTCCGTATTGTCGATCGCCTTTTTAGTCGTCACTCGCGGTCGAGTGGTGGAGCTGAAGGGGAATTCCTTCGGGATTGGAAATACTCGCTCGGGCCGTGGAGAGGGGGCGAGCGAGCGAGCAGAAGGTGAATCGGAGGATTCTGCTGCAATCGGAGCGGCCACTACAAATGCTGGTGTGGCGGTGTTGGAGCGATCTCAAACTGCTGTGGCTTCTGCACTGACACCTCAAAAACTGAGCTTAGCCGAAGTGCTCGACAATCTCAGCTATCGCTTAATTGGCCTCGGATTTCCCTTGCTGACCATTGGCATTATTGCGGGAGGGGTATGGGCCAACGAAGCTTGGGGCACCTACTGGAGCTGGGATCCGAAGGAAACTTGGGCCTTGATTACCTGGTTGGTTTTTGCCGCTTATCTCCACACCCGCATTACTAAAGGCTGGCAGGGACGCCGTCCGGCAATTTTGGCGTCGGCGGGGCTTGTTGTGGTTTGGGTGTGCTATCTAGGGGTGAACCTATTGGGGATTGGCCTCCACAGTTACGGCTGGTTCTTGTAAGCGTTGAAAAACTTAAGCTCAGTCAACAGAACGAGCGGTTCGAAGAGCTAGCGGGAGCCACGATAGATGCGATCGGCTTGTTGGGTGGAGAGGCGCGATCGCCCCGGCAAGCCGATTTGTACGCTAGGAAGCAATTGCTTCTCGTTCGTCTTTTGGGTAGTGGCAGGAATGGGGCAACTGGCATGCAGATTGTACTCGGGTTCGGGGGCTGGATGGGCTTTGTCCGGGGAGACAAATTCGTGCAGAACGGGGTCGTAGGCGAGCACCTCTCCGGCTTCAATGTTGTAGATCCAGCCGTGCAAGGCGAGTTGATTGCGGTGCAGCTTCGAGCGGACGACGGGATAAGTGCGTAGGTTTTCCAGTTGGGTGAGGACGTTTTCGGCGATCGCGATATCGATCAGAGCCTCGCGATCGCAGTGGCTGTAGCTATCTTGTAGGACGCGCCGGGTGGCCTCAGTATGTTTGAGCCAGTTGTAAACGAGGGGCATCCCCTCCTCCAACTTGTCCAATTTCAGTAGGCCCTTCATAGCCCCGCAGTGGGAATGGCCGCAGACGACGATTTCGCGAATATCGAGGGCATTGAGGGCATATTCGAGGGTGGCCCCTTCGCCGCCATTGGCAGCACCAAAGGGGGGAATGATGTTCCCGGCGTTGCGGATGACAAAGATTTCGCCGACATCGACTTGGGTAATTAAGGTGGGATCGATGCGGGAGTCGGAGCAAGTGATGAAGAGGACGCGAGGATGTTGGCCGTGGGCGAGCTGTTCGAATTCAGCGCGGTGGGCGAGATAGTATTCGTCGTGGAACTTTTGCAGTCCTCGGATGAGTTGTTTAGTCATGGCCGCTGTCCCTTAAGCACACTTATCAATATTCTCTTGGGCTCGCGGGCGGCTGTGACAGATTGCAATCAAGCGTAAGTGGCGTTAACCAGCGCGAGATAAATCGTTGCCTTTTGCAATGTAGTCAATTTGTCGAGTGGCAATGGTCGATCGAGCGAAGACCATAGACCGAAACCCAGCTACTCAACCCTTCGTTACAGGCGAACAAAAGCTTCGGGGGCAATCTGTCGAGGATTGCCCCATAGCGCACCGGGTTCACTAGATCGCCTTTGCTCAAGACTTCAGTTGAGCTAGCACCGTATCGTTCGGTTCGCGATCGCCTTCCTCGGGGTTTGTCTCGGATACCTCAGTCTCGGGTAACGGATTGAGGACGATAACCGCACAAGGGGCGTGGTGAACCACATAGTTACTGACGCTACCTAAGAGCAATTCTTTCAAGCCACTGCGACCGCGCCGCCCCACCACGATCGCGTCAGCATGCCAATTCTGCGCCATAGCGCAAATACCGGGTCCGGCATTGCCAGTCTGCTGGGTAAATTCTGTCGGCACCCCCGCTCTTTCGGCGATCGCTGCCTGTGCTCTGAGCTGCTCCAAGCAGTTCTGTGCGTACCGCTCCCACTGTTTGCGATTTTCGACATAGAATTCTTCCCGCACGCCTTCGTAATAAAATCCCATACCTGCTGTCGGCGCGAGGGGGATGGGGGCTGTGTCTTCTTCGGGAGACAGAACGTGTAGCAACATCAATTGGCTACTGGCAGTCAGTGCTAATTGGATAGAGCGATCGAGCACCTGCTCTGCTGCATCGGACCTGTCGAGGGCCACTAGAATTCTTTGAAACATCGTGAGGGTCTCCCTGACTCGATGGGGGTACGGTGAAATCTAACTGAGCGGCGATCGCGACGGGCTTGACAACAGCGAGAAATCTTGGATTCCAACTCGCGATCGCTGGCGCTAATGCGAACAAGTCCCGATCTCAATCAGTCAACTAGAGGCGAATGGACTTGCATAACAAGCGCCTATCCTCAGTGTAGGAAAGTCATTCAGGCAATCTGAAGCTTTTTGATAAATCGAAATACACGATTTTGGCTCTGAGGCGATCGCAACTGGAACGCATTTCTTGCGCGAGCTGCAAAAGCAGGGTCGATTGGCGATCGCAGTGCGTACAATCCTTTTTTTTGCAATCCTTAAAGAACATACATATACAGCAAGAATTCTAGATAGATGTTACTCATCCTTGAAGACTTTTGCGATCGTAGTGTTTCTACTTACCTCTGTAAGATTCCGACTACAGGTCATCAGTGCTAGTTGTTTGGCAACGCGCAATGAAGCCCGTTCATATACGCAACTCAAACAAACCCAACACACTCCAAACCAGGGAAAGCAATGTTATATAGCTGTTTTCGACTTGAAAGTATCACAGCCTAATAGATGTCTGATTTTTCCACGCTACTTACAAAAATTTAACAATGGGCGGCACCAGAAAAATCGAGCTTCATGTTACGATTCAAACTGAAAAGGTTAAATCTAATCTCCTCTCGATGAAGTATAGAAGTTTTTCTCACTCAACTTCTTCTTGAAGACAGTAATGTAAGGATTTTCTAACACTCTATCGATTTGGCCTCACCTCTGTTCCTGTGTGCTAAAAACCCTTGCAGAGTGTAGCGAACTCGTTTGCTCTCACCGGACTTCGATCTACTCCTCTTACTTATTTGACAATTCACTGGAGTCAATTGTATTGCTAGCAGCTAATCTTCTAAAACTCATGCGAATGAGCTGCTAGAGCTTGCTTGAAATTAACGTGCTGAGCCTAAATCTCAGGGTATGTCTCTTGAGGAGGCGTGCAGTGCGTACCCAAATTTTTGCCGAGAGTGCGATCGCTCGGCACCCATTCTTGTTGCCTTTGGATGTGAAATTATGACTGGTTTACTTGTTTCAGAACCCCAGCAAGAGCTTGCGCTGTTCGATCGTCTCGGAGCATTTGGCTGGGGATGGTCGTTTGCTGGAGATTTAACAGTTTTTGAAGACGCCGAGGGGACAGTCACGATTCGAGGGTTCAATATTTTTGCCCTTTTGCCCGAACAATTCGTGGGACTTTCGAGTTACACGGAGGTTTCTTTCGACCTGGCCGATGGTAATCTCAGTCAAATTCCCGATCCAGAGGGATTCAATCAAACTTACTCCCATAACACTGAGGGTCGGCCTGCCAAACCAATAACCTCAACCAAACTACCATTTACACCTACGACTCTGCGGCTGGCCAGTTGCAAAACTGCCGCAATGCCCAAGATAATGGCCTCGATTATGTCTACGACAGTAATAGCAATTTGGAGGCGATCGCAATACCGACGCTTCATCAACGATGACCGCAAGCTGTTCGAGAGCACCACCATCAGCAGTTTTTTCGCACAAAATATTTACAATCAAAACAATTATGGCTTCATCCTATTAAGATGTGAGTGCCAAAATTATCCTTATCGTGATAAATGCTATTGGATAGTAAAGTAGGCAAGAAATAATGCATGAAACAATCATATACGGGATGTTGTTAGACCGCAAAGCGGATAATTTATAGGCAAAATTATCCGCCAACAAAAACACTCCTAGATTTATTGGAGTTCCATAAATACCGACAGACCAAAACGTCGCACTAATATCGTTATATTGAAAAATATATCTAGTACTGAAAAACCAGAACAGTAACCATACAGCCAAGTTTAAAGTCACTCTGGCCAAGCGTTTATCAAGTATTTTAAGTTTCATTTTGAGTACACTTTAGTAGGACTGAAAGTAATGCCTGGGACAATTTTCATCGAGTCAAGATCTGTGGCTCTCGGTTTCGAACATCTATATTTAGTCTATCAAAATGAAAGCGGGGAAGAATTTGTAATCCGTGGAGGACCGACAAACGATAATATACTAAATTTCGGGAATATCCTTGTTGAGGTTGATGTGCCCATCATGGATTCTGAGGATATACGAGTTGATGGCAATGGGAATCTCCTCACTCCAGAAGATAGAAACCAGGCAATGGTCGAGCTCGATGGGAGGGATGCTGCAGAAGTCTGGAACCTACTTATGCAGCATGCTCAAAATATAAATGATACAGGTATTGATTACAATGCATTCACTTTTGCTCAGAACAGTAATTCAACAATAGCCTCAGTCCTCAACGCTGTAGGGATAGATATTGCAGATAACTTACCTGAGAATAGAGAGCTTAATGATTTTCCTGGCGGTGAGAATTCGATAAATTTTTCAACCACTTTGGAGGGAGGAGCTTCCGCAGACATTATCTCTGGCAATTCTCTGGGAGATAGTTTAAATGGTGGTGGAGGTGACGACATTATCATTACGGGTGGGGGCGACGACACTATCGATGGTGGTTCAGGCATAGATACAGTTGTCTTTTTTGGCTCGGCTGATGACTATGCGATTACTGTAGCCGATGATGGACGAACAATCGAGGTTTCAAGTCGCCCTTTCCCATTTTTATTTGAAGTGACAACTACAATATCTAATGCTGAGATCATTCGGTTCGAAGACCGTGAAGTTTCGGTTGCAGATCTTTTAGGTCCTTCACCCTATGCAAAAGCTTTAGAAAAACAATTTGGCCAAGCAGAAAGCACAGGTTCGCCATTAGTTCTCGACCTAGACGGCGACGGCATTGAACTCACCGCCCTCAACGAAATTCCCGTCCGCTTCGATATTGATAACGACGGCTTCCGCGAAGCCACTGGTTGGGTGCGCCCCGACGACGGCCTGCTCGTGCTCGATCGCAACGGCGACGGCTACATCAATGACAACTCCGAACTCTTCGGCAACTTCACTACCAGCGGCTTCGTCGAACTACGCCAAATCGACGACAACGCCGACGGTTTCATCGACGCCGCTGACTCTCGCTTCGCCGAACTGCAAATTTGGCGAGATCTAGACCAAGATGCCCGCTCCGATGTCAACGAACTGTTCTCACTAGAAGAATTGGGCATCACTCGCATCAGCGCAGTCGCCACTCCCGTCAGCACCTTCATTGCAGGCAACGAGATTAGCGAAACCACCTACTTCGAATACGCTGACGGCACCCAAGGGGAAATCGTTGACGTCTGGTTCCAACTGCACCAACTCAACTCCACCTACGACTTCGCCTCCACCTACAACGACTCCGTCACCTTCACCGAAGAAATCCTTACTCTGCCCGACCTGCGCGGCTATGGCAATCTACCCAACCTGCGCATTGCTATGGCACAAGATAGTGTGCTCCTGGATTTAGTCCGCTCTTTTGTCGCAGACTTCGCTCAATCGCCCTCGACAGCCCTCACACAATTGGATGCGATCCTTTTCCGCTGGGCTGGTGTAGATGGAGTCGATCCAACCAGTCGCGGTAGTTATGTTGATGCCCGACAATTAGAATTCCTCGAAGCCTTTGTAGGTCTCGATTTCCTACAGAATGGTCAGTCTAGCAACCCTGGATCAGTTCCTGGAGGAGAAATTTTATCGCCTGCATATGACCGATTAGTGACTTCGCTAGAAGTTCGACTAATTACCCAGCTAGCTGAGGTTGCGGTTGAGTACGATCCTCTCTCCGATCGATTCCTGTTTGCCAGAGGTGAAGAAGAGGTATTGGAACAGATAGAGCAAGTTTTGGCCCAGCAAGCAGTATCTCCATCTGAACAATTATCCTTGGAAGCTACCGTACTCATAGGCATTCTTAACGAACTATCAGGCGTCAGCCCTATTTTGGGAAGTTTGGCTTCCGACTCTATCATTGGCACTGCTGCAGGTGAGGGATTCTTCGGTCTGTCTGGAGACGACACAATTGATGGCAGTAGTGGAAAAGACAGACTAAGCGGCGGCACGGGTAATGACAGCTTAATCGGCGGCAGCGAGAACGACATCCTCATCGGCGGCAGCGGAGCGGATGTCCTTGAGGGCGGTCATGGTTACGACATCCTCATCGGCAGCAGTGGGGACGACCTGCTCAAAGGTGGCCAGCAAAACGACACCTACCAATTTGGCTTGGGGGATGGTCGCGACACCATCTTGGATGAATATTTTTCCGGTACCACTCTCAAACATGGCGGGACCGATCGGTTGGAGTTTGGGAGTGGCATCAGCCTGGGAAATCTGGACTGGAGTTTTGACGGTACAGACCTGACCTTCTCTGTTGCAGGCACCAGTGATAGCGTCACGATTGAGCAATTTAGCGATTTCAATCGTCGGCTTGAAACTTTTGTGGTGGAAGGCAACAGTCTTGACCTGGGCCAGATTCTGACAGTCTCAATCGGGACTGGTAAAGAAGGGGCCGACATTGTGAACTGGACTGACTCGACCATCCGATATGACGGCAGGGCCGGTGACGACACCATCATCAGTTCGGGGAACCACAGCGACAGCCTTTATGGAGGACTCGGCCATGATTCGATCGATGCAGGCAGCTTTGCGGATTCTGTGGAAGGTGGCGCGGGCAATGACACCTTAATCGGCGGCAGCGAGAACGACATCCTCATCGGCGGCAGCGGAGCGGATGTCCTTGAGGGCGGTCATGGTTACGACATCCTCATCGGCAGCAGTGGGGACGACCTGCTCAAAGGTGGCCAGCAAAACGACACCTACCAATTTGGCTTGGGGGATGGTCGCGACACCATCTTGGATGAATATTTTTCCGGTACCACTCTCAAACATGGCGGGACCGATCGGTTGGAGTTTGGGAGTGGCATCAGCCTGGGAAATCTGGACTGGAGTTTTGACGGTACAGACCTGACCTTCTCTGTTGCAGGCACCAGTGATAGCGTCACGATTGAGCAATTTAGCGATTTCAATCGTCGGCTTGAAACTTTTGTGGTGGAAGGCAACAGTCTTGACCTGGGCCAGATTCTGACAGTCTCAATCGGGACTGGTAAAGAAGGGGCCGACATTGTGAACTGGACTGACTCGACCATCCGATATGACGGCAGGGCCGGTGACGACACCATCATCAGTTCGGGGAACCACAGCGACAGCCTTTATGGAGGACTCGGCCATGATTCGATCGATGCAGGCAGCTTTGCGGATTCTGTGGAAGGTGGCGCGGGCAATGACACCTTAATCGGCGGCAGCGAGAACGACATCCTCATCGGCGGCAGCGGAGCGGATGTCCTTGAGGGCGGTCATGGTTACGACATCCTCATCGGCAGCAGTGGGGACGACCTGCTCAAAGGTGGCCAGCAAAACGACACCTACCAATTTGGCTTGGGGGATGGTCGCGACACCATCTTGGATGAATATTTTTCCGGTACCACTCTCAAACATGGCGGGACCGATCGGTTGGAGTTTGGGAGTGGCATCAGCCTGGGAAATCTGGACTGGAGTTTTGACGGCACAGACCTGACCTTCTCGATTGCAGGTACCAGTGACTCAATAACCATCGATCGCTTTATCGATCCCAAGCGTCGGATTGAAGCCTTTGTCGTAGAAGGCAACGGTCTTGACGTGAGCCAGATTCTGACAGCCTCAATCGGGAGCGGTACTGAAGGGGCCGATATTGTGAACTGGACTGACACGGCCATTCGATATGACGGCGGGGCGGGTGACGACACCATCAATATTGTGGGAAATCACAGCGACACCCTTTATGGAGGACTCGGTCATGACTCGATCGATGCAGGCGAGGGTGCGGACTCTTTGGAAGGTGGCGCGGGGAATGACACCTTAATCGGTGGCAGCAGGAACGACACGTTATTGGGCGGTAGCGGCGACGACCTGCTCAAAGGGGGTCTCGACAATGACACCTACCAATTTGGCTTGGGAGATGGTCGAGACACCATCCTGGATGAACATGTTACCAGCACCATCGACTACTATGCCGGGTCGTCTGACCGGTTGGAGTTTGGCAGCGGCATCAGCCTCGAAAGCCTGGACTGGAGCTTTGACGGTACAGACCTGACCTTCTCCGTAGTGGGTACTAGCGATAGCATCACGATCGAGCAATATGGCGATGTCAATCGCCGAATTGAAACTTTTGTAGTGGGAGGCGAAATCGTGGATTTTGGCATTATTTAGGATGTCCTGAAAAAGCCTTCCTAGGACTTTTCTGACCCAAGATCTATCGATGTAAAAAAGCGATCGCCCCCAACGCGATCGCCCCTTATCCTTAAACCCAATCAAATTCAAGCAGACATCCCCATCCCAACTTCAGGCGATCGCCGTTCTTCTACAGTTTAACGATCGCCGTCAATCGTCCCTTGCACCTGCCGCCGCAGTAGCCGGGTTGCCGCTGTCGTTCCCTGACTGCGACATCGCTCCAAATATTCGTAAAACAACAACTTTGTCACCCAAGCTGGAAAAGCAGGACTCGTCGGCACCTCTCGATAACTCCCATCCACAAGCTGGAAGATTTGCAAGACCGCTCCATCAAACCGCCAAAATTCGGGCACACCAATCTGGGCATAAAGACTCAATTTATTCAAATCGCGATGGGTAATGTCAATCTCTACCACAAGGTCAGGGGGAGACCCCTCTGCTAAATCCAATTTTCCATTGCGTACACAAGCTTGATTGTGCATGTAATAACAAGAGTCAGGCTCCGAACCCCGCCCGAGATCTGCCCGATTGAGCGTCGTCGAGCCATACGGTTCTAAAGGCATGTCAAGCTCTTCTGCGAGTATACTGATGAAGCGCTCGATAAGTCGGTTAGAAACTGCATGTTCGGGGAGTGGGGTCACAAGCTCGACAGTCCCCCGATCGTAGGCAATGCGGCAAGAGCGGCGATCGCCTAACTCCTCCAACATAGACTCGTATTCTTGCCAGCGAACGTTCTTCAAGAGCAACGACTTTCCCGGCGGAACAGAGATTTGCTCCAGCAGTAGTTGAACCATCGATACCCCCTCATCATCTCCGAGACTATTGGGCCTAGCTCTAGCATAGCGATCTCGGCTAGAGGAAATTTTTAGATCTGCCTCGGCAGGCAACCGAATGGGTACACCGAAATACTCCATCAACTGCCGCTGGCGATCGCCGATCAGCATTCTCAGTCTGAAATCCTTGAGTTAGGATAATACATGATACCAATCTTCTATGAAGTCACCCTTAACACTTCGTTACCAGATCGCCAGAAAGCTAGCCACAGGAGGCTAGGCAATATAATCGTCCTGAAATATTAAGCTCAGCGTAATATAGGATCGGTATGAGAATAAAGAGATAATTGGATAAGAATCTTAATGAATTTCGAGTTTTTGCAACCTCTCTTCAAGTATCTGAATTTTTTTTTCCAGGAGAGCATTCCTTTCAAGAGTTTCTCTGTGATTATTATTTAGTTCTTGCTGGGCCTTGTATACATACATGCTATTGCTCTGTGACATGGTATTGATTGACATTGTCAAGTTGATGAGGCCAATTAAAAGCAAGAAAAATGAGACAAAGAGGGCAATCTGAAAGCGATTGCTTATCTGTTTTGCCGCCTCCTCGGATGCTTTAGCAGACTCCTGGGACTCCTTGATTATTGAAGGAATCGAGCTTTTAATAGATCGCGAATCTGCCTTTCGAAGATAATCATTTACATTCTTGAAGTCCTCATTTTTACTAAGTGGAAATTGAATATAGGTGCCTTTTCTATCTACTTCTGAGTGTGCTGATCCCCAATTTTTCCACTTGCTTAGCTTCGTAAACTCCATCCATATTAGACCTTGGCCACCTATTAGCTTATACTCATTAGTGGTCAGGTTATGTAATGGGATTGAAAGTCTTCCAGCAAAGCCTGGATCTACGAGAGGACCAGTTCCAAGTAGTAAACCTCTATATACATTTGTGATCTTTAAGTTAAATCTAAGTGCGATGTAGTGTGGTATGAGAAAAATTGGCTCTAGAGTAACGAAAGCAATTGAGTTAGGGAATATAGTAAACTCATCACCCTCGTTAATGTCAAGAGTCATTTTCTCATTGGTATTGGAATCCCAATATACACATTCTCCCTTTAAGTTAACCTCATAGGAGGCTGGTTTTAGTTTCTTGGAGCTATCGTCGAATGGAACAATCATCCCTGTTTTGGCAACATAGTCAGCAATATCTGCTGAGTTCAGAAGTGCTGGGGCTATCTTCGAAAAGGGATCTGTCGATTTATAGTTTTCGTATCGACCATAAGCTTCGGCATAATGTTCAGCAAAGCGTGGTAAGTCATCAGAAGTCATATCAGACAAACCTTTCTTTTTACATCTAGACATCTTACAATCGAAGAGGGACCTAAGCCTATATAATCAACAGTTCTCCCAATAGAAAGCTCTACTTCATCAAGGAAGCGAAATATTTTATCTGAGGCTCCATTTAAGTGAGAGTAGGAATTATCAACATAGTCTAAATGGTTCAAAATGATTCGAGTCGGGGCATTAGCAATAATTGCCTTACTAACAACATCAGGATGAAAACGTCCAATTCGTCTAGCTAATTGAGTAACCGAAGTATATTCAATAATTGGAGTTTCACTTCCTAACTCCTTAGTCAAAATTGACCAGTCAATCTCGTTTGGCAGATATCCAGAATTACCTGCAACCCGGATAGGAAAAGCACGAAGTACTAATACTATGTCATCTACATCTAATGGACTTAAGCCTGCTTCGGCAACAAAAGAGGCAGCAGTCGTATCTCGACTGGTAGCATAAGGATAAAATTCAGAATGTATCAATGATAGACCATATCCCTGTGTGCCCTCAATAATAATTCTCAAATTTTGATTTAAACAGTCTCGCATAAAAGGTGATACAGGCTTAACAAACTTTTGAAGACGAACATCATCTTTGACCAAGTGAGTTGAACCATCACGCTTAACTCTTCTACAGACTGCAGCACCAGTACCACTTAAAGTAGAGCCAATTGACTTACGCAATACCCCTGATGACTCCTCTTCACGTTCTCTCTCAGTAATAATTACAGCATTTGGATCGATGAGTAGTCGTTCCGAGGAAAGCCCCGAAATTTCTATCTCTCCAAGCAAAATCTCTGGGTCGATGTAGGATCCAGCTGGTAGTATGCAAGTTAAATCTGGAAGCAATGCTGCAGTAGGCAAATGTTGAAAGATGATTGCCTTTCCGGAAGGCGAAATCACTGTATGCCCAGAGTTCGGTCCACCCACACGTACTGCTACACGGGCATTTAATTCACGTGCAAGGCAATAGGCAACTTTACCTTTTCCTTCAGAGCCATATTGTCCACCAACAACCACTGTTACGGGCACGAGAGAGACTCTTCCTTTACAGCTTTACTGCAATCAATTACTTCAATCAGTTGAGACAGAAACTGATCTCTATTCATTTTATTAAAAATAGTTGCATGCGCAAGCTTTGATATCTTATGAATCTCTGCTTCAACAGGATGCTGTATCGCCTGTTCAAACTCGTCTTGATTTCCCCCTTTAGAGATGTACCGTTCTAAACGAACCTCAGCAGGCGAATCGATATGAATATGCATGAAAGCAGAGCCAAATTTTTCAACAAAAAATGCATGATCCTCGGGAAAACGTAAGCCATCAATAACTATATCTCCTTCATTTGGGAGATGTTTAGTAAGTTGTTGACATAACCATCTCTGACCTGGCTCTTTATTGATTTTTTCTCCGAATATCTGTAAAGATTCACGTGTTATTTCTATATCTCTATTTCTTAGAAGTTCTGCCAAAACGGAACTAAATCTTTCATAGTGAAACCCCCTAGATTTAAGGAATTCTCCTGCAGTTGTCTTTCCAGCAGAGATAGGACCACTTAATCCGATAACTTTTCTACCTTTCAGCATATTCTTAGAAGTGTCTATATTTGGTATGATTAGATAATCTTCTTCGTCTGTTCCAAGCTCCTCAAAGTTACCAGTCCATAGAAAACATCCTACAATGGCTGATGTAATAGCATCTAGTTCGTCATGAGTGACAGAATGGTTGAGGAAATCACCCTTAATTCCAAATTCTACAAGTCCATCAACCAAAAACTTAATGCTAACTCTTTTTCTAGGAATATTCATGATGTCCTGAGCTGCACCAGGGTAGCTCTCAATTACAGGAACACCTAAACTTCTGAGCTTATAAGCAAGCTTAATTCCTCTTGCTGTTAATCCTTGCATACTTTTGATTAAAGATGGATAAACATTAATCCCTCGTTTTTTCAGTACTCGCTCGCAATATCTTGTGATGCCATACTCTCCTCTTCCAGGATCATCATCACTTACAATCTTCCTTCCCTTTGGCAGCGATAATGGCGAGTCGATAGACACTAGGGATGGATTTGCCTCTAGCGTCATATGAACAATATCTGCATCGGAGTAAAGTCGTTGGGTTATAGCCCGATCTCCTTCCAACAAACACCAGCCTGATGCACGCTGTTCTGAACCAGTAAGATCTATGCCAACAATTCGTAGCTTTGAAGTCTCACTTGAGGTTTTACTATCAGTGCATTTATGGAGATCGTTAAACGATATAAGTGGACCAGAATTGCCTTGAAAAGACTTTAGCTTAATTTGGCTATGTTCATCAGTCTCATTCTCTTTGAGGGCATACCAGGAAATTTTGCTGAGATATTCAGAAAAATGATGTGTCTTGTGTTTATCCTGGGGGATTTCTTGACCCTCAATAATCTTATGTACGGTAAAATCAAAAATATGCTTCATACCTTCTACATCGGCATGATTGTATAAAATTAATGTTTTCAGTGCGTCAAGATCCCCCTTACGATATCGATGCCAAAGTAAAGGAGCCACCTCCCCATTAAGCTCTTGTAAAGACTCATGTCTGATTAAGCCAATTTTTGTTTCAATTGCTTTTTGCCCTCCTGACAGACCTACACGTTTAGCG
Source organism: Synechococcus sp. PCC 7336 (assembly GCF_000332275.1). Taxonomy (NCBI): domain Bacteria; kingdom Bacillati; phylum Cyanobacteriota; class Cyanophyceae; order Synechococcales; family Synechococcaceae; genus Synechococcus; species Synechococcus sp. PCC 7336. Next base: position 4,128,876 of record NZ_CM001776.1, on the reverse strand, counting down.
AAGAAGCGAAGATCTACATGGGATTTAGGAATTTCAATTTGTGGAAATTCTTTTCTTAAAAAAGGTAAATCAAATATTGAGCCATTAAAAGTAACTATTACTTTTGCGCACGATAGGGCTCTCAATAGTTCTCTTTCACTATCCCCTTTAACGTAAACTCTATATTCATTCCCTATACTCCACCCAACAATAGTAATTGTATCATAGTATCTACTTAGTCCAGTTGTCTCAATATCAAGGAAAATAGTTCTCTTAGGAAAACTCAGTGGGATTCTATAATGTTCCTTCTTGTTCAGGCGATTGAAGAAGAAATCAGAATTTTCTTCTTCAATCGCTTTTTGAGAGGCCCTTAAAATCGTGTTTTTAATTTCCTCGCAAGCATCTTTTGCAAATAACGTAAGTTGAAGCGATTGCTTATTAAGAAAATCATCCCAAGATTGGATTCCACAACTCCAAAGTTGGCGCTCCTTCTTCGGACCAATTCCCTTTAAATGTTGAAAGGTAGACTGCAGCATAGGAGCTTTACCTTCAAATGTATGTTTTATTGATAGAAACGTCTCAATCTTTGTTTATGTGGCATCAAGGTAGAACCTAATTGTTTGGTTCCCCATCATACAGGCTTAAAGGTAGGAATCAATATTTTTGGGCTCATCGATTCTGACCATGCTAATGGCACCCTTGAAAAAGCTGAACTCCTTGCTTAGTAAAGCTGATATGGCAATCCGAGATGACTTGTAAATGCCGATCCTTGCCAGCACTGAACTTTAGGCATCCCGGCGTTTACACATAGCTTAGGACTAGGATGATTACTTTGTCCCTTAGGTTCATCAGATTTCTGCGTTGCCCATAAAACCTCCTTAGTGCAGACAAGACAGGTATTTCAGCCAGTTTATGGGTGACATAGAAGTTGAATGAACCGGAAAGGCCATCACTGACTGTGTCTACTTGCCAAACTACACAAGCATTATAGATTAAGCTTTTGTGCAGAGATCCAAGGACACAAAAAGTGCAGGAAACCTTGTTTACAGGCTGATCACCCTAGCTTAGGACCGCTATATGCCATTTTACCTGCAGAAAAAGGTATTTTATCAGCAAACCCTTAGCTAGCAAGGCTTTGAGCGATCATCAGGCCGGAACTAGCATACCAGGTCCGGTGAGCCTATTTTTGCAAAGAATCTATATCCTCCTTCCAATCTGGCTGCTTGATACCAGTACTTAAAATGTAATCATACCAAGGGATATTAAGAAAAAGACAGATTGACTGACCCATGCCCACATTAAGATCGTCAGGTGCGGCGACAGCCACCCTACGACCCGATCCCGGCCGATTGGGCTTCAGCAGAGACCGATACGCTGCCTCATGATGCTCCTGCAACTCAGCCTCTTACCTCTGCGAGGAAATTTTTTTCTGAGCTGTGCCAGTTCTAACTGTAACTGAGCCATTGCCTTTTCCAGCAGACGCAGTTTTTTTGAAGGCATCACGACCTTTACCTACATCGGCAAGCTAGGATACTACCAATTAGCCAGATCGGGAGTCGTTACCACAAAGGTTCCCGTCGGCTGCGTCAGAAATTGGTTTGCACCCACCAACTTGCGCGTCCAATACTTGATCCGAAGTATTGGAACTCCCCCTACCCTCGAGATCGCTAGTTTAACCGAATATCCTCTTTCCCAAGATACTGCCTCCTACCCAAAAAGCGATCGCCCCACAGTCTGTCACCCAATCGAACTCAAGCCTGCATTGCTTCCAACACCTGCAAGACATCGCCATCCCCCACTGCATCCGTTATCTCCACCCGCCCGATCGCCCGAGGCAACACAAACCGAACCTTCCCCGACTTCACCTTTTTATCGCTGTGGGTGAGGGCCACAACACGATCGCGATCGATCTCGGCAGGCAGCCGAACGGGCAACCCACAACGCTCCATCAAATCCCGCTGGCGATCGCCATTCCCCCGCTCCCACCAACCCAAATTGCTCGCAATCCGGGCCGCCGCCTCCATCCCCAACGCCACCCCCTCGCCATGACGGTAGCGACGATAGTGCGTCGCACTCTCGATCGCATGCCCCACCGTATGCCCATAATTGAGAACCGCCCGCAGCCCCCCCTCCTTCTCATCCTGCACCACCACATCCGCCTTGCAGCGAGCCGACTGCTCGATCGCGTGAAATAACGCTGCAGCATCGAAGCTGCGAAAGCTCGCGAGCTGAGATAAATTCTCCAGATACTCGAACAACTCCGGCATCCGAATCACCCCATATTTAATCACCTCCGCCATCGCTGCTCGAAACTCTCGCGGCGGCAGAGTTGCCAGCACATCTGGATCGATCCAGACCAAGCGCGGCTGCTTGAATGCGCCGATGAGATTCTTGCCTTGGGGATGATTCACCCCCGTTTTGCCCCCGATCGCAGCATCCACCATCGCCAGCAATGTCGTAGGCACCTGCACCACCTGAATTCCCCGCAGCCAAGTGGCCGCCGCAAACCCTGCCATATCCCCAATCACGCCCCCCCCCAGCGCCACAATGGTGGAAGACCGTTCCAAACCGGCAGCGAGGGCCGCATCGTAGATTTTTTGGACCGATCGCAGGGTCTTATAGCGCTCTCCGGCAGGGAGAATGCAAGTGGAGGGCATAAAATCAGCCTTGCCCAGACCGTCTAACACCGCCCGACCGTAGTGCTTGAAGATAACGGGATTGCTGACCACTAAGACCTTTTGGCTCAAACCGCGCTCGACCATCGCACAACCCAACTGCGTCAGGCTGCTGGAGGCGATCGCAATGTCGTAGGGGGTGTCGGGCAGACAAACGGGAATGGAAACAGCAGACATAGATTCAGCTAGCATCAGGGTGTTCAAATCAAGTTAAGACTGAGTAAAAATTCGGATCTCCTGTCATCATTGCAGACATCTTCCATTAGGCTATCTGGGAGAGACCCTTTTGCCCAGCGGAGGAACGCGCGTGGCTTTGCAGTATTCGAGACTGAGAAAAGTCGGACCGGTCTGGCAGGTGGATTTTTACCGCTGCCCCCTCAAAGATAAGGCAGGTAAGGTGCTGTGGCTGCTGCTGGCCTGCACCAGCGATCGCGCTCTAGAACTGGTTGCCTTTTGCCCGCAAGATCGGGCCAACTCGGCCTGGGTGGCTCAACAATTCGAGCAATGGTTCCAGGTCCACTGCACCCCGCAGCGAATCAAAGTCTTTCGCCCAAAATCGTTCTCCCTGCTGTCAGCCGCCTGCCAGTCACTCAATATCCCGATTGAAGCCAGCCGCCATACCCCAGCCCTCAAACATCGGTTGCAGTTGCAAGACCAACTCTACCCAAGCTTGGAGGGCTACACCGGCGAAGCATACGACCCCTTAGAACTCGATCCGCCTCCCCCTCAACCCCTCCCCCAAGACCTGCAAGGCACTCGCTGGCAACTGGCTTCCCTCTCCCGTCCCGATCTACAAGCCTTTGCCAACCGCTCCATCCCGATCGCCAATCTCAAGCTCTCCCTGAGCCTGAATCGATTGAGGGAAGACGTGCAAATACCCGGAGCTATTTTTTATGGCGAAAAGCAATCGCTGCAACTGGCCCGCTGGTTTGACGACGCCTCCCCCGTTTCTCTGCACCTTATTTTTGGCAATCCGAATGGACTCGTGCTGGAGGCAGGACTCGCCGATCGATGGATTGTGGCAACATTTGACGATCGCACCGTGCAAAATGCTGCTGTGAAATTCGAGCAGCGCAAATCTGATAGCGCAGGATTGCACTTTCTCCTGGTTTTACCCGATGAATCGGGGGTAACGGTGACGGGGTTGTGGTTGCTTCGGGCTGAGGTGTAACGGGCACCTGAGGGATGAGTTGAGAGATCGGGCACTAACCGGTTCGAGGGGACAAGGGAGAGTCAGGACGCGCCACGTAAAGTCTGGCATCCACTGCCTTGAGATGGGATTGAAGCAGGCGTTCGATCCAATAAAGCAGATCTTCGAGCTCGAAGGGTTTGGGCACGAACAGATCGGCACCTGCTTCGAGCACCGCAATGCGATCGCCGTCGCTGCCGAGAGCCACTAGCAACATCTCCGACTCGCTCGCGAGCGATCGCAAATAGCGACAGGTGGCAACCTCGGGATCGGGATCGACGATCGCCACATTCGGGCGCCAAGCCTCGATCGAGCCAGCAGCTTCGCGGGCGGAGTTACAGAGATTCACTTCATAGCCTTCCAGTTCCAACCGTACTTGCAAGAGGCAAGCTAGAGCCGCATCCGGCACAATAGCTAGAACTTTAACTTGAGGGGCGCGGGTATCCTGCCACAGGTGTAAAGCCTTGTCTCGACTGGAGGAGGGCTCTTGCTTGCGAGCGAGCACCTCTTGCATGCGATCTTCACTGACGAAGGTGCTTTGGCGCTGGCAGCGGGCTAGAGCATTGGTCGCGACTGCTGCCGAGCAGATCTCGGGAATCATTTTCAAGGGATGGGGGTGGTGGGTGTAGCTGACGAGGCCGATGCATACCTGCACTAACGGACAGCGACAGCCAATCCCGTTGCGACCGTTGCCGACCAAAAAACCGCGTTCGATATCTAGAGGGTGATAGAACTGTCCCAGAAGGTGCTGCCAGCGATCGCAAATGGCGCTTGCATCTGCTTCTGCCCGATCCACCCGCGAAAAGCCCAAAAACTCATCTCCCCCCACGCGATATAGGTGACAGTCGTCGGGGAGTTGAGCTGCGAGCAGCACCTGAAAGACTTCCAGCAGATGCTCTCCTGCCACAAAACCGTAGAACTGGTTGTAGGCACGGAAATAGCGCAAATCGGCGTAGAGCAACACCCAATCGTGACGCTGAGAGAGTTCCACCCGCAGGTAGGTTGCAATATCAGTCCCACTTCGATCTTCAAGAAGTTGCATGCGTGCAGGTGGGGCAGGCCGAGACGTACGACAAGGGGACGGGGAAAATAGGCCGGAGATTAAAGCAAAGAATTGGCCCATTCGGGTACGGGTTCCGAGCGATCCTCTGGGGCTCCGGGGGGAATCCAGCGAATGCCGGGGGTGCTGGGTAGGTCGATGTGGCAGGTGGTACCTCGATCGAGTTGACTTTCGATATCGATGTGCCCGCCAAAGCTTTCTACGAGCGATTTGGTGATGTACAGACCCAACCCAGGCCCCGCTCGATCGCGGGTGAGGGGGCTCTCGATATGGTTGAAGCGGGTGAAAAGGTGGATCAGTTGTTCTTCAGACATCCCCATCCCGCTGTCTGCGATCTCGATGCTGACGCGGTTGGGGTCGGCAGCGTGAAGGCCCGCCTTGACAGTGACGGAGGTATCGGGTTCGGAATATTTGAGGGCGTTATCGAGCAGGTTGGCGAGAATTTGATCCAACCGGTAGGGATCGGCCCAGACGGTGGGCAGGTCGGGCAACAATTCGAGCTCGATCCGTGCTTGGGTATCGGGGGGAAATGCGGACAGGACGCGATCGAAGGCTTCCGATAGGGCCAGTTGTTGGGGGGAGTTGTGCAGTCGTCCCGACTGGATGCGGGAGACGAGCAGTACATCTTCCACCATGTGAATCAGCCGATCGGCTTGGTCTTTGACAATGGACAGAAAGCGTTCTTGCTGCAGGTCACTCAGTTGGCCGTGGCATTGCAGCAGGGTGTCCACAAACCCTTTAATGCTGGTCAGGGGGGTGCGCAGTTCGTGGCTGACGGTGGCGACAAAATCGGTGTGGGCTTGTTCGAGCTGTTGCTGGCGGGGCTGGAACGTCCACAAGCGGTGCCAACCTTCAGCCTGCTTTAAGTCTGGAGGGCAATCGCGGGCGATCGCCTTGAATTCGAGCACGGGACTCGTGTCGGTGGCATGGGGATGCCCCGCCTGCATGGGCTGCGATTTGAGGCTGGCCGCGATCGCCACAGCAGATTGATGGAGACTGCTGCGTTCGGCAATCTCCTGAAGTTGGGGAAAGGATTGCGACAGCGGATGGCCCACCATCGCTTCAGCGGCAATGCCGGTCATTTCCAGCATGGGAGCATTCCACACCAAAACTTTGCCGGAGCGATCGGTACAAACCACTCCCACACTCAGGCTATTGAGTAGATCGAGAGCACTTTTCATATAGCCGATCTAACACGGTTGCCGCTCGGTTTGGAGGGAAAAAAAGGTTAAGTCAAGACTTGGAAGGGGATCTTGTTGAGTTTCTCAAGTTTTTGAAATCTAACGATATTTATTGGGACAAAACTCAAAATCCTGATGCTCCAGTTGGTGCGCTCATGCGGCGACTGAGCGTAAACGTCAGGCAAGCTCCCCCTAGCTCGGGATGGTTCCGAGCCGAAATCTGTCCCCCATGCACCTCGACAATTTGTTTGGCGATCGCCAAGCCCAGCCCCGTGCCTCCCTGGCTGCGAGCCCGCCCGGGATCGGCCCGATAAAACCGCCCGAAAACCGAATCCACAGTATTTGGCGGAAAACCGGGGCCGCGATCGCAAATTTCGCAGCGAATACAGTCTTTCTCTAGGCCAATGTTTAACTGGATGGCCGCACCCTCGGGGCTATATTTGAGCGCGTTGTCGAACAGATTGAGGAACAGGCGATGCAAGCGGGGGCGATCGCCACAAAACTCCACCTGTCCCGGCCCTGCATAGGTCAGCGTCACCCCTTTCTGGGCCGCCAGTGGCTCCAAACTGCGCCAAGCGGAATGACAAACTTCCGCCAGATCGACGGCATTCACCTGTAGGGCAGCTTGCAACTTGAGATCGAGCCGACTCAATTCCAGCAAGTCTTGGACCAGATCGCTCAAGCGCAGGATTTCGTTGAGCAACCGATCGACCCACTTGCGCAGGGGGGCATCCACTCGCGATTGCAGTGTCTCGGCCAGCAGGCGAATTGAGGTCAAGGGGGTTTTGAGTTCGTGGGCCACATCCGACGCCCATCGATCGCGCTGTTGGGCTAGCTGCGTAGCTTCGCGGCGATCCTCCAGCAAAACCCCCACCTGCCCTTCCGAAAGGGGAATCCCCCAGCCCCGCAACGGCAATGGCTTACTTTCTCCATCGGGGGGATAAAACGACCACTCCCGCATTTCTAATGGCTCGCCCTCGGATTGCCTGCCCGCTTGCAAGGGATCTCTCCCCACCCATTGGGGCGATCGCCGCCGAGTGGCCTGCACGAGTCGATCTAATTCATACGAGCGCACCCATTCCAGCAGCACTTTGTTGCCCGGTCGCCAGTTGGGAATATCGAACAACTGGCGGGCAGCCAGATTGCAGGCCAACATGCGGTTGTGGCGATCGACCTGGATAAATCCCAACGGCAAGGCGTTTTGCAGCGTTTTGCAATCATCTAGCTGTTGCTGCAATTGAGTCTGTTGCTGTAGCTGCTTGCGTCGGATTTCGATGACTTGACTTAAATTTTGGGCCAGCAGATCGCTGCCGGACGCTTCTGCTCGCACGACCCCCAGTTTGCGAAATAGGCGATCGGCATTGTGGAGCAAGCGCCGCCGCCACTGCAGGTGCAGTCCCAGTCCCAGACCCAATCCCAACAATATCCAGATCGCTGCCATGCGCAGGTCGTCTGCTTGCGTTCTCTCGAGTGCTGGCGCGCGGGCGGTTGCACGAGGTTGCCGATCGCCAGTCTCGGTTGTCCCAACTCTTCAACCTTACTCTCCAATTTTGCAGCTAACCTGCCAAAGGGTGCTGCTGAGACGTTTTTAGTCAGTCGGGTAGCCAAACATGATGCGATGGCCGTCAGATGTGCGAATGGCAAACTCGCGCATGCCCCACGGTTCGTCGCGCAGCTCTTTTAAGATGGCGGCTCCGTTTTGCTTGACGGTGTTGAAGTACGTCTCGATGCGATCGACAATTAGGTAGGCAAAGTAAGAATGGTCGCCCAACTCCTGCGGCGGAATGGCATCTGGGCACTCTCCAGCCATAATGCAGCAATTGTCTTTCACAAAGAACCGCCATCCCGGATCTCCAATTGCTTCGATCTCGAAACCGAGAACATCTCGATAGAAGTGTGCCGAGGCTTCCAGATTGGGGACAGCAAGCACGTATCTAGACTCTGTAATTCTAGGGTCTGCCATCGTGAAGCGCGATCGGCGACAACCGCTTCATTATAGCCGTGCCGGATGTCCGCGATCGCGATCCTCAACTCCGATCGCCTGCATCTGTTCTACTAGACAGCAAGCCTCGTGCAGGGAGGGCAAGACTCGGTAGAGCGACGACAGCACTTCCGGCTCTGGCTGCTGTAAGTCCGGCACCATAACTGTCACCGCTCCGGCCGCTGCTGCTGCTTTCGCTCCCGTATTCGAATCCTCAAACACCAAGCAATGCTCGGGAGCAACCCCCAATTGCCGTGCAGCTTGAATATAGATGTCGGGAGCGGGCTTGTTATTCGGCACCTCGTCTCCCGCGATCGCATGGGCGAAACGCGGCCCAATCCCCGCTGCCGAAATGCTCAATTGGGCTTCGGAACGGTGGCTGGCGGTGGCGATCGCCTTCGGGATGTCCAATGCTTCTAACAGATCGAGCAGTTCGAGCAATCCTGGCTGTAAGGGAATGCCGTTAGCCAAAATGTGCTGGCGCCAATGCTGCTCCCGCAACCCCCGACAGTCCCGGACGGGAAACTCCCGCCCAAATATTTCTAGCAACAACCGATCGCAGTCCTCGTTACTGCGCCCCACAAACCCTCCGTACCAGTCCCCCGCCAACTCGTAACCCAAGTCAGTCACCGCCCGCTGCCAAGCCAAGCGATAAATGGGCTCGGTGTTCAACATCAGCCCATCCAGGTCGAACACAACGGCTCGAATGCGATCGCGATTCAGCATCTCAAACTGCCACGCTTAAAAACGCCAGACTGTGCAGCGATTCATAACGATACTGCAACCACCGTAATACCGTAAGAATACAATCCAGTACGATGGTGCTAACCACGTGCCAACATAGCTGCTATGTCTCGAAAAGCTGCGCCCATTTCAAAAGTGACCGCAAAGTATCAGACCACCATACCGCAATCCATTCGCGAAGCTTTAGGGATTCGTGCGGGCGATCGAGTTCAGTTCGAACTTGAGGGGGAACGGGTCGTGTTGCGCAAGTTGCCCGACCTCGCTTGGGATGACCTCGAAGCTGTCTCGGAAACTTTAGGGGAGTGGGCTTCGGCGGCTGATGGGGAAGCTTATGACAATTGCCTGACTCTCGATCGAGTTAGAGCAGGTGTAGAGACTGGAATGACCTATCTCGAACGAAAAGCATGGTTGAGAAAGTCTAACTTAGGTGAGTTTTGGGGGCTGAAACCCCCTGTTTAGGCTCTGGCTCAAAAGATTGTCTACAATTTAATACCCAGTGGGTTTGTGTCCTACTGGGTATTTTTGTATATGCCCAACACGTTAGAAAACTTACGGGATGAGAATGGAATGGCTGTGAATGAAAATCCCCAAGTGAGAGATGCTCGGCAGTACGCCCCCGCGACATTGCGCAATCGCGAGCCGATCTTGCAGATTCTTTCGGACATCTTGCCCGCGACCGGAACAGTGCTGGAAGTGTCTAGCGGCACGGGAGAACATGCAGCCTTTTTTGCCCCTCAGTTGCAGCCCCTCCAGTGGATTCCCTCGGACCCCAATCCGATCGCCCGATCGAGCATTGCGGCTTGGCGATCGCACTCGCAAGCCCAAAGTCTCTACCCTCCACTGGCCTTAGATGCCTGCGCAGCAGTCTGGCCGGTAGAGCGGGAGGAGTTCCCAGCAGACTGGCGGGATATTGTGGCGATCGTCAATATCAATATGATTCACATCGCCCCTTGGAAAGCTTGTTTGGGGCTAATGGCAGGGGCAGCGAGGATTTTGCCGCCAGAAGGACTGCTGTATTTGTACGGGCCGTTCAAACGGGAGGGGAAACATACGGCTGCGAGTAATGCGGCATTCGATGCAAGTTTGCGATCGCAAGATCCCGAGTGGGGGGTGCGGGATTTGGAAGATGTGGTGCGGGCGGCAGGCGATCGCGGCTTGCAGTTGGCTCGAACCGAGGCCATGCCTGCCAACAACTTATCTGTCGTTTTCAAACGCTCCTAGAACCGTTTGACTAACAATCAAGCGACCATAGGTCAAAGGCCCAAACTGTCCAGATGGGACTTTGGGCCAGATGAGACTTTAAGCCAGATGAGGCTTTAAGCCAGACGAGACTTTAAGCCGGAGGGGAATTATTTTTTATGGGTTGCTTGACCAACCAGTAACTTGTGGCTAGGGCGACGATCGCGAGCCCCAAGCCAATCAGTTTGAGACCGGGGGTAGCAGAAAAATCTAGGATGATAATTTTACGGGCAACGGCGATGAGTGCCGTTACAATCACCAGTTCCACCTGAAAAACATTCCGTTTTAAGTAAAAAGTCACATTCTCCAGCAGTTCGATGGCAATCAGAACATCGAGAATCAGCCCAAAAATCTTGAATAAGTCCGTCTCGAACTGACCGTAGGGGGGCGCGATCAGTTCTGCCAGAATCGAAATGCCTAACTGAATGGCAGCGACAAAAATCACCACCACTAGCGAAAGCGCTAAGATCCGGCTGGCGATGCCTACCACTCGTTCGAGCGATCGCAAAAAACTGGCTGCCTCTAAACTATTGCGCAAATGTCGTTTGAACTGCTTGAACACAGCGGCTGTTTCCTCTCTCGGAGCTGCTCTATCGCGATTGTGCCTCCCTATCGCGCCTCGGCAAACTAAACATCTGGCGATCGCTCGACCGATCGAGGATATCTCCCATGCTAGGCTTGCGAGCTGAGCTGACCCAGAGAGGCGTTCACTATACATTGGATTAAGTAGGCCGCGAACCGTGGAAAGAACGAGGTAGGGTGAAGATAAACTGTGGCAACCGACTCGCTAGTTCCTCTCGCCGGTCCCTAGCTTCCCCCGTTGTCCTGCCGCCGACTAGCCGCTGTACTGTTGAAAGGAACTGTCATGAGAGGTGGTCTCAGAGTTGGAAACCTATTTGGGATTCCCTTTTACATCAACTACACCTGGTTTGCGATCGCCGGATTGCTGACGCTGTCTTATGCCTTCAATCTGTTAAATTTCAACTCATCCTGGAATCTTCCCACAGCATTGGCAGTCGGTCTGGCAACATCCTTAGGCTTGTTTGGTTCGGTCTTGGCCCACGAACTCGCCCACAGTTTGGCCGCCCGAGCCCAAGGGATTTCCGTCACATCGATTACGCTGTTCATTTTTGGCGGCATGGCCACCATCGAGCGGGAGTCAGATAACCCCTGGGCCGCGTTTCGGGTGGCGATCGCCGGTCCTCTACTCAGCTTTGCCCTATTCTTAGCGCTCAAACTGGTGCAATTGTCTCGCTTAGTCCCCGAGACATCGGGTCTGGGCGTGTGGGTCTCAAATATTGCTGGAGCCAATCTCATCATTGCGCTATTCAACCTCATTCCCGGCTTGCCCCTCGATGGCGGTCAAATTCTCAAGGCTGTTGTGTGGGGGGTGACGGGCGATCGCCACACGGGCATGAAATGGGCGGCGCGATCGGGGCAAATTGTGGGGTGGGGCACGATCGGGCTCGGTCTGCTGCTGGGATTCGCCGAAAGCTCTTTTGCAGGACTGTGGATTGGCTTCATTGGGCTATTTATCCTCAACAGCGCGCGGCGATACAGTCAGTACCTACAACTCCAACAGGTGCTGACTCAGTTAATGGCACGGGATGCCATGCGGCGGAATTTTCGCGTTGTGGATGTGGCCCTGACGCTGCGAGAATTTGCCGATCGCTATTTGATTCCTGCCGAGGAGCGAGAGGTGTTTTTTGCCGACTGCGACGGTCGCTATAAGGGCATGGTGGACCCAGAGGCAATGCGGCAGATCGAGCGCAGCCAATGGGAACTCGAGAACTTATACGCCATTCTGACCCCGATGGACCAATTGGAAGGTATTGCGGAAGAGGCATCCATTCCCGAAGTGATTCGTCTGATGCGTAACGGCGATCGCGCCCGCGTTCCCGTCCTATCGCCCACAGGGGCGATCGCGGGGTTGATCGATAAAGGAGATATTGTGCGCAGTTTGGGCGAGCGGTTGGGGATTGCAATCTCTCCCGAATTAGTGCAGCGGGTGCGGGAAGAAAACAAGTTTCCGGCAGGATTTCCGGTCGATATTGATTCTCCGGCGTAGCCGAGGGGTACTCTGAATCTCCTCCCGCTCTGCAACATTGGCAATCTATTGAGGGGATGACCCGAACTGAAATCCTGTCAGTAAACTGGGCTTCAGTGATTGATTCCTCTCTCCACCTGTGACTCCATCCCGGCTAAGCCAATCGGTCGGACGAGCCCGCCATCGGCGGCCATCGCCCTCCCCCCCCTCCGAACGCATGCTGCAGCGGCGGTTGTGGTGCGCGGGATCGATCTTCTTTATTGGGATGTCGATCGCGGGGCTGCGGTTCGTGCAGTTGCAGGCAATTCAGCGGCAAGTATGGCGACAGCAAGCGATCGCACAGCAGCGACGGCTGCTGAGCCAGCCAGTGTTTCGGCGATCGATTGTGGATCGCCGCTCCGTAGCTCGCCACGAGGCAGAATTTTTGGCGATCGACCGACCGACTTATACGCTTTGGGCTCGGCCCGAACAATACAAGCAGGCCGAAACGGGGGAGATTTTGGCCGAGATCGTCGCCCCGATTGTGGATCGCCCCCGAGCGGAATTGCGCCAGATTTTTACAGCCGAATGGCCGTCGATCGCGGCACGCGATCTCTCTGAAGCACAGACCCATCGACTCCGACAGGCCATTAACGCAGCCCAACGAGATCGCCATCTCGATCTGAGTGGTTTCGACCTACAACCCTCCCGACAGCGGGTTTATCCCCACGGCGAGGTGGCAGCAGCGGTGGTGGGGCACATTGGCTTTACTGGCGCGGCAGGAGAGGTGGAGCCGCAAGGACTAGCTGGCATCGAGCTAAAGTGGCAAGAGCAGATTGACTTCGATCCTCCTGCCGCCGTGGAGGTCTGGCAGGACGGTCTGGGGGCGGTACAGGCAGCCAGTCACTCGGCCAATGGCAACCTGCAGGTGGACGAACAGGTGGTGCAATTGACGCTGGACATGCGCCTGCAGCGGGCAGCCCAGGCGGCCTTGCGTAAAGGTATGGCCGAATATGAAGCAGAACGGGGGGCTGCGATTGTGATGAATCCCCATACAGGCGAAATCTTAGCGCTGGTCGACGAACCCACCTACGATTCCAACCACTACTACGACTACGACATCAGCCGCTATCGCAATTGGGCGGTGGCCGAACGTTACGAGCCGGGGTCCACCTTCAAGCCCATCTCGGTCGCCCTCGCGCTGCAAGCCAATGCCATTCAACCCGGCACCCTCGTGGAAGATACGGGACTGATGGCCGTGGGGGGACATACCATTCAAAATTACGATTACAATCCCGCCGCAATTCCCGGTTGGCTCGACATCAGTCAGGTCTTGCAGCGATCTAGCAATGTGGGTACGGTGCGCATTCTGGACCTCCTGGGACGAGAGCCATTCTATGAGGGCTTACTGAGTTTGGGATTGGGACAGCCCAGTGGCGTCGATTTTCCCCTAGAACCGTCTAGCTACATCAAAGATCGTTTCCCGACGGTGAATTACCCGATCGAAGCGGCGACGGCTGCCTTCGGCCAGGGGATTGCGGTCACGCCTCTCCAACTGGTGCAACTCCATGCCGCGATCGCCAATGGAGGCTATCGAGTCACCCCCCATGTGATGCGCGGCTTGGTCGATCGCGATACAGACGAGCTAATGTGGCAACCCGAGCGGCCTCAGCCCGAACGGGTGCTGTCGGCAGAGGTAACGGCTGCAGTGCGGCAGATGCTCTTGGATGTGGTGGAACGGGGCAGCGGTAGCAATGTGGCGATCGAGGGCTATCAAATCGGCGGCAAAACCGGCACGGCCCAAAAGTCCGACGGCAGTGGCTACTTACCCCGAAGTCAGCGGATTACCAGCTTTATCGCCTACTTCCCCGCCCTAGAGCCTCAATACGTCATCCTGGCTGTGACAGACAATCCTCAGGGAGACAGTGCCTTTGGCGGGACTGTCACTGCTCCCATCGTGCGATCGATTATCGAAGAAATTATCGCCAACGATATTCTCCATCCCCAGCGACAGGCCACTGAACTCCCGAGCCGCGATGAGTAAGTGACACAATGCTCCCGAACTTGACTCTGGAACTCCAGCCCAGACTGCGACCTATGCGACTGTTGCGAGTCTGCAATTTTTAGGTGGCCAGTGTAGGCTCTAATTTTCAAACCAAGAGCCCCCAATCTGCTTTGGCACAGAACGTGTATCGCTAACCTAGCAAATGGTCTAGGGCTAATGACATCTTGCGGGAGAGTCCGCCATCTAAGTCTGGAGATTACGACTCAGAGGGCTTTTGGGCCAAGTATTCGGCCAGTTGTTCGAGTGAGTCAGCGGCTAGGACTGTATCGACTAACTCTTCTAGCTGCACTACGCTCAGCGCCTGAAGTTGAGCCTGAAGCGAACTCGGAATAGAGCCGAACCGACCTTCCATTAAACGCAGCAGTATGCGAAGCGCTTGTTGTCGCCCCTGTTCGAGCCCCTGCTGCAGTCCTTTGGTCAGACCGATCCTTTCCACACTGCTGATGTAAGGCATCCTCTGCTCCCGCTCGTAAGCTTGAATCTCCTCCCAAACCTCTTGCTCCAACTCCTCCGGCAATGCCATCACCCAATCGATGAAGTGAAAGAGCTGGATGATGTCCTCGCGCTCGAAGCCCCGTTCGTAGAGCCGCCGAATCAGAGGTATGGCCATGTATCGGGCAAGCCGCAAAGTCACATTTACCCTACAACACCAGCAGGGTAAGGTCGAGACTGTCTGTGGGCTCTCGCAGTCTGCCAGCCGTGGCCAGGAACTCCATTGATATACCTCTTGAATTGACAGACCTGGATTGGCCGGTAACTTCTGGGCTGGAAATCTCCTGAGTTGAGCACAGACTTGTAGAAGAACTGAAGATCCGGACGTTAAGTCTTTATGATAATTTTAGAAATCGGTGCTCAATCGAGACCCAACTGCAAGTCCGATCGCCTGCCCGCCCCATCTCTGTCCCGACACCCTGCTTCGTGCAGACTTCCACATGGTCCAAGAACGCATCGCCCCCCCTACACTGACTCACCTGCCGCCGCCGAACACTCCTAAGGCCCAGGTGAATCGTGCTGAAGCCTCGATGCTTTACCGCGATCTGCAGTTGGGGCGACAGTTCGAAGACAAGTGCGCCGAAATGTATTACAAGGGTAAGATGTTTGGCTTCGTCCACCTCTACAACGGACAGGAAGCCGTTACCACTGGCGTCATTAAAGCCCTCAAAGCCACCGACTACGTCGCAGGCACCTACCGCGAACACGTCCACGCCCTCAGTGCTGGCGTTCCCGCCCGCTCGGTCATGGCAGAACTCTTCGGCAAAGCCACCGGCTGCAGCAAGGGGCGAGGGGGCTCGATGCACCTGTTTTCTGCCGAACACAATTTCTTGGGCGGCTACGCCTTTGTGGCCGAAGGTATTCCAGTCGCCACCGGCACAGCGTTTGCCGCCAAGTATCGGGGAACGGACCAAGTCACCGCTTGCTTCTTTGGCGATGGTGCTTCCAACAACGGCCAGTTTTTCGAATGTCTCAACATGGCTCAGTTGTGGAAGCTGCCCATTATTTACGTGATTGAGAATAACAACTGGGCGATCGGCATGTTGCACGAGCGCGCCACCTCCGATGTGGAGATTTATAAAAAGGCTGAAGTCTTCGGCATGCCCGGTTACCGCATTGACGGGATGGATGTCTTAGCCGTCCGCAAGGCCGCGCAGGACGCGATCGCGCGGGCGCGAGCCGGTGAAGGACCGACGCTGCTGGAGTGCATGACCTACCGCTTCCGGGGCCACTCCTTGGCAGACCCCGACGAGCTGCGGGAGGTCGAGGAAAAAGAATTTTGGCGACAGCAGGATCCGATTAAAGCGTTCGAGCGCTATGCCCTAGAGCACGAGTTGATGGCGCAAGCGGAGCTGGATGAGATTTCTCTAGACATTCGCAAAGAAGTCGAGGATGCCGTCCAGTTTGCCTTCGACAGCCCCGAACCAACTGTGGACGAGCTGTATCGATTTGTGTTTGCTGAAGACGAATAATTCGCCCCCCAATGACTCGACCCCATTCCCCCTATCTGGAACTGTTAAAGATGGCAGAAACGTTGTTATTTAATGCTTTACGCGAAGCGATCGATGAAGAGATGGCCCGCGACGATGCGGTCTTCGTCATGGGTGAGGATGTGGGCCATTATGGCGGCTCTTATAAAGTCACCAAAGATCTTTACGAGAAATATGGCGAGCTGAGACTTCTGGATACCCCGATCGCCGAGAATAGCTTTACTGGCATGGCTGTGGGTGCGGCCATGACGGGATTGCGTCCGATTGTGGAAGGCATGAATATGGGCTTTTTGCTCTTAGCCTTCAACCAAATTGCCAACAATGCAGGCATGTTGCGCTACACCTCGGGCGGCAACTTCAAAATTCCCCTCGTGATTCGGGGTCCGGGAGGGGTAGGCCGTCAACTGGGGGCAGAGCACTCCCAACGTCTGGAGTCTTATTTCCAAGCAGTACCCGGCCTGAAAATGGTGGCTTGCTCTACCCCTTATAACGCTAAGGGGCTGTTGAAAGCTGCCATTCGCGACGACAATCCCGTTCTGTTCTTCGAGCATGTCTTGCTCTACAACCTCAAAGAGGAGTTGCCCGAGGGAGAATATTTATTGCCGTTGGACAAGGCTGAAGTGGTCCGTCCCGGCGAAGATATTACGATTTTGACCTATTCCCGCATGCGCTATCACGTCATGAAGGCGATGGATAGTTTGGTGGCTAACGAAATCGATCCCGAAGTGATTGACTTGATTTCCCTCAAGCCACTGGATATGGAAACCATTACCGAGTCGGTGCGCAAGACCCATCGGGTGCTGATTGTGGAAGAGGGGATGAAATCTGGAGCGATTGGTTCCGAGTTGAGCTCCCGCATTATGGAAGAACTGTTTGACGAACTCGATGCCCCCGTGGCTCGCTTAGCCTCTCAAGATATTCCCACCCCCTATAATGGCACGTTGGAAAATGCCACGATTGTGCAGCCTGACGATGTGGTGCAGGCGGTGGAAGAAATGCTGATGGTGGCAGTGTAGGCGATCGCTGCTTGCCATTCTTTGCAATAGACCCGCTTAGTATGCTCTCGCGCCCCATTTTCCGAGGAGGCTGAAACCATTGTCAAGGTAGGGGTTCCTCCAGTAGCGCCATCACCTCAGACCACATCTGGGGAAACTGTTGTTGACTGGCCTGCAGCCGCTCCATGCGAGACGCTGCACTGGCACTTTCTTCTACTAAATCGGCATACCAGCGACGGGCGGCAACCCAGTAGCCAGCCGTCCAGCAGATCGATCGCAATGCCGGAAAAGCCCCGAATACTGCGAAGTGGACCTTTATTTTCTTCACTAGTTCGCTTTCTTCCAAAGCATTGTAATAAGCGTTCAGGAAAAACTGTTTGTCGCCAGCAGGCATCTGATAGCCGTGGCGGCGACGAATGGTCACCGGAGACAGGAAGTGACCTAAATCTCCGGCAGGTGAGCCAATCTCGGCCCATTCCCAGTCAATCAGGTAGGCTTGCCGATCGTCGATAACCCAGTTTTCATAGGTATGGTCGCTATGTACCAGACACTCATAGGGATACTCCGAGAGTAGTGTTTCTGCCGTGAGGCGAGTCTGGGCCTTAGCCAGCAACGACTCCAGCATTTTGACAATATCTGGATTTGCCTCTGGAGCATCCAAATAAGGTTGGGCGTAGTCTCGCGATTCTTGCCAGAAGAGCATCAGAGGATGGCTGACCCGCTGCACTTGCGGCATTAGCTGACGGATATCCCCATAGCCTGGTTGTAGGGGCAACCGATGCAGTCGCGCCAGGGTGACGGCACACTGCTGGAGGTGCTGGCGACTATAATCTATCGGCACTCCAGCAATGTAGTTAGTAATTAAATAGGTGTACGGAAAATCTTTGCCAGACTCCAATTGCTCCCCTAGCAGCTCGTGACCTAGGCCAGACCCGTGGAGGTAGCGCAGAATTGTCCATTCGAAAGCTGTCAAGCGGCTAAAGTCGCCCTCGAAGCGCTGATTGGGGGTGTTCGCGGCAACCCGCACGAGACGATCTGCATTCCATCGGAAAATGATGTTTGCCTCGCCGTGGGCCATAAGGTCTAAGGTATCGCCGCCCTTCCATAACTGACGAGATTGAAGATGCGATCGCAGTTCCTTGCGAAGCTGCTCGAGATTCAGTGGAGTTGAAGACGCCAATAGACCTGACAGAACTCGACAGAAATTGGATTGCCATAGTTAACATGAACGCAGACTCATATAAATGACGCCTTAAAATTTAATGCCCTACCTGCGCTTTGCCTGCTGCCACAATCGGAAGAGCCAGGTGGCGATCGCCATTCCCCCCAGAGTCAGCGCCATGGTAATGCTAGAGGCGGCGGCGACCAATGGCGTCAACGTGTAAAGCAGGTTTGGCCAAATCACCTTAGGCAGCGTTTCAATCGCTGGGGTACTGAGAAACAGAGCCACGACCACTTCATTCAAAGACAGAATAAATGCCATAGTCGCCCCCACCATTACCGCTGGAGCAATCAGGGGTAGGGTAACCCGGCGAAAGCTGGCCAAAGGGCTAGCGCCCAATCCACGGGCAGCTGCTTCCAGGTCTGGATTGAGATCCTCCAGGGCTGACCGAATCACTAGAAATACCACCGGCACGCTCCAGAGGCTGTGAGCAGCGGCCAGAGAAAAATGAGAGCCCCAAATACCCAGCTTGTGTACAAAGGGCAAAAGCGCCATTGCCAGCACTACAGCGGGCACAAACAAAGGCAGCAGCAATGCACCCGACAGCAGCTTGGCTCCGCGAAAGTGAAATCGGGTCACGGCTAACGCCGAGCAGCCTCCGCTCGCTAGAGAACCGAATACAGTCATGGCAGCAACAATTAGGCTATTCTTTAACCCCATCGTCCATTGGGGGTTTTGAAAAAAGCTTTGATACCATCGCAACGACCACTCCCGCACTGGCGGGCGCAAAAAATTGCTCGGGGTAAAAGAGATCCAAAACACGTAGACCAAGGGCCACAGCATCGCCAGCAGCAGCAGGATGCTAAAGCCCACCAAACCCACCACTAAACCCGCGTTCATCCAGGAACTACGATGCTGTAAACCTAAAATTTTCACGATCGCCTCCTGATTGCCCACCGGCTTGAGAGGGCGTACATTGTCATGCAAATCCCTACCGCCACCAGCACGATCGCAGCCTCAGCCGCTCCTCTCGGCCAGTTGAGATTTTCAAAGGTCTGCTTGCGAATATCCACCGCCAGGGTAATTTCCTGCGGACTGCCCAGCAGACTGGGAGCTTCTAGCAACCCCAGAGCAAAGATCGAGCTGAGCATAGCCGCCAGAGTTAACCCCGGCAGTGACAGGGGAAACGTTACCCGCCAAAACGCCTGCCAGGAACTGGCTCCCAGTCCCCGAGCTGCGGGCAGCAGGTTGGCGTCAATGCGATCTAGCGCTGTCACCAAAATCAACACCGCGTAGGGAACAATCGCATACACCCCACCAATAACCACCCCGGTGAAATTGTGAAACAGCATCAGCGGTGCAGAGACAATGCCCAGGCCCACCAACGCCTGATTGATGGGGCCAGAATGACTTAACAACAGCTGAATGCCATAAATGACGATCAGCGGGTTTGCCAGCTTCGGCAAAATGACAGCAGCCAGAGCGATCGACTTGAGCCACAGGGGCAGCCGATGAATCACCAGGCTCAGGGGGTAGGCTAGCAGTAAGATGAGTAGGGTCAGGCTGATGCCCAGGGCCACAGTGAAGGTCAACACTTCATAGAAGTAGCTGTCCTGAAAGAGAAATTGATAGGCTTCCAGGGTCCAGGTGCCCGGTTCGTAAAAACCACCGCCGCCGATGCCAAATCCACTGTTGCCGCCCCCAGCATAAAAACTAACTCGTACCAGTAGGATTATCGGCACCCAAAAAAAGAACAATAAGAGGACCAATGCCGGTGTCGCCAGCAGCCAATGGGCAGGCAGACGCGATAGCAGAGTCCAGTTTTTGTTCATAGCAGGGCAAGGAATAACTAATAATTTGTGGTCGCTAGCAGGCCCAAGGCCCTGGCGGGCTCGTAATGGGGAACGATCCAAATGCGATCGCGATCGAACCCCACTGGCAAGATGTCCCCTACTCGAGCCGGGGGTAACTCCTCGGGTCGTCCGCGCACTTTCAGCACGGTTCCCTGAAAAATCTCCACTTTCAACAGGCGATCGCTGCCCAAAAATGTAGACTCAACCACCTGAGCTTGCCAAGAGTAGGAACAATCTAGAGCGGCCCGACCCGCGACGCAGTGCTCGGGACGAATCAGCAGCCAGGTGCCCGGTACTAATGCCCCAAGCAGCGAAGAGAACTGCAAACCGCCTACTAATTGCACCCCTACCGAAGTCACTGTCTCGACCTGAAACAGATTTGCCTCCCCGACAAACCGAGCCACAGCAAGGGTAGCCGGTTGCTGATATAGTGCCGTAGGCGAATCGATCTGCAAAAATTGCCCCTGCATCATGACTCCCACCCGATCGGCCATAGAAAAGGCTTCGTCCTGGTCGTGGGTAACCAGAATAGTCGTCACTCCAGTCCGCCGCTGAATGTCGCGAAGTTCCCCTCGCAGCCGTTCCCGTAGCTTGCGATCTAGGTTTGCCAGAGGTTCGTCTAGCAGCAACAACTCGGGCTCGATCGCCAGGGCACGGGCTAATGCCACCCGCTGCTGCTGCCCTCCAGATAACTCTCGAGGATAGCGCCGACGTTCGGAATTAGAGAGTCCGACTCGATCCAACATTGCTTCTACCCGCTGCCGACGATCCTGACGGGACAGTCCCCGCACCGCTAAGCCAAAGGCGACGTTTTCTCTAGCAGACAGGTGGGGAAAGAGGGCATAGTTTTGAAACACCATGCCCACATTGCGGCGCTCTGGCGGCTGATGAGTGAGGCACTGCCCAGCGATGATAATCTCTCCCGAATTTGGCATCAAATATCCGCCAATCAGTCGCAAGAGGGTGGTTTTGCCGCAGCCGGAGGGTCCCAATAAGCAGAAAAACTGCCCTGACTCTACCGCCAAATCAACCCCATCAATGGCAGCAGGCCCCGGCCCAAAGGTTCGTCTTAGAGATTCAATTCGCAGGGCTTCCATCGCACCTCACCCCTTGCGTAGAACTTGTCGGTCCCAAGTGGCTACGATACTGTCCCAATCTTGGAAGTAGGCATCGTAAGGGTAGTATTGAATCTTTTGAATCTCTTCAGCTGTGGCCGGATACACCTGTGTCCAAGCCTCATCTCGGGCCGCTACCTCTTGGGCCACTGACAAAATAGGCGTAGGCGCTCCATTCTCAGCCGCTGCCCGCTGCATTTCTTCACTGAGCAAAAAGTCGATCGCCTCTTCCGCGAGAGCCTTCTGCGGTGTATCTGCCGGAATCACCCACATCGTTTGCACGAAGGCAATGTCTTCTTTGGGGACTATGGATTTTAGCTTTGGACTTTCCCGCATGGCAGTAATCATGCCGTTGCTATGCATATTACCGATGGCAGAGTTGCTCCGATCTAAATTCAGCACCATGTCAGTGGAGGTAGGCCACCAGTACTGGACGCGATCGCGCTGGACTTTGGCAAATTCCAGCACCTCGGACAGGTTATCCGTCATTTCCCGGGCAGCGGTGCCGGGTCGCCCCTCCCAAGCCACTTTCATACAGGCAAAGGTGTACAAAGACATATAAAAGGAGTTATACATCCCCAGTTTGCCTGTGACCTCGTCCCGCATTAAGTCACCCCAGTCGGTTGGAGTAAAGTCAATCAGGTCGTCATTGTAGGCTAAGACCATGCCAGATCCTGGAAAGGTGATGCCATAGCCCTCTCGGTAAACCCAGTTATCCAGCACCGAAGGCGTGAATTTTTCCTTGTTCGGAATCCGGTCCATGTCGATAGTTTGGAACAGGCCCTCGCGAATGGCAGGATAGCCCTGTGTGGCGTCAGTCAAGACCAAGTCAAAGGCAGGCTGACCGGGAGGCGATGCCTTGAGCTTAGGGATCGAGTCCCACCAGCCGGGATCTGGAATCACCGTTGCCCCCGTCTTGGCCTGAAAAGCGGGCACAAAGCTATCCCGGAAGAACTTTTCCGTACTGCCAGAATAGATAAAGACTCGCAGTTGCTGTCCGGCAAACTCTTGGCTTCCAGTAGTGCCGGAGGAATCTGAGCTAGTAGCCGAAGGACTGCTGCCGCAGGCGTTGAGCCCTAAGCCTACGCCGACTCCAGCAGCGGACCAGCTTAGAAATCGGCGGCGAGACAAAGAGAAAGGACGTTTAGAGGACATACTTTACCGAATTGAATGGACTTTTAAATGAGTTCTAGGCGTTATGCGAATTCGGGCACTGGCAGTTCTTTTAGATGCTGCATGCATACCGTGCAGGCCGCTAGATTGTGGTCTTCGGCAAAGGGCTGATGGACGGTATCGAGCCAGTGCAGAAAGGTCTGATAGTTGGCGGCAACCACCGCCGGATCGCTTTCTAAATTTCCTAACTGATAGTGGGGGGCGCGGCTTTCGATGGCGAAGGGACAGGCGTGAAATTCCCCCTTGCTGGTTAGCACTGGATAGCAATGGGGGCAGACAGTCTCTTGTTTGGGACGAGTGCGATCCCCGGTAAAGGGCTCGATTCCCCAACCAGAATCCACAATATCGGCATGGGCAATGGTAATTTTGCCAGGATGCTCGGCTTCGTAGGCTGATAATCGTGCTAGCGATTCTTGAGGCATCTGGGGTGCGCCATCCCCGGTAGCAATGGAGTAGTTTAGCGCGGCAGTGATATATGCCAGTGGGTCAGATTCGAGCACCTCAATCAGCCGATCGGCCAAAATACCGTTCGAGAAGATGGCGATCGTACCCTCAAAGCCCCGGGCACGAACGTAGCGAATGGCCCAGATTGCATTTTCATGATTGAGCGTGGGTTCGCCGCCGTAAAACTTCAGCGCGCCGTCTGCCTGGGTAACGACTGATTTTAGAGCGGCATCTAGATGGGCTTGGGTGTACTCGGCGTACCAGCCTTTGGGGCTGCCGAAAACGGTGCAGAAGGAGCAGTCGCGGTTGCAGAAGTTCCCCGGGTACAGATGTAGCTCCAAGATGCGATTGTTCTCAACTACACCTTTCTCATCGCGCGATACTCGCCTAGTAAAAGCCATTGGTTTGTCCTTCCCATCGGGCTTTGGTGTCACTCTCTGCAGACTCATAAATAGGCAGGTGCCTATGGTTAGGCGATGGAAGGGGATGGGACTGCCGTTTTCGCTCCCTCGAAGTGACTCTGGGGCACAATGGCCACTGGGCGAACCCAACCCGCACTACCGCCGCGAATTTTGACTGGAAAAGCGGCAAACAAAAAGTCGGTGGCTCGGGGCAAAGCGTCTAGATTAGCTAGTTTCTCTAGGTGCATGTGCTCCCGCTGCCGTCCGGCAAAATGGGCCGGGTAAAACATCGGGTTGTCATCTTGGAACTGCTGCTGCATCGTTTGGTAAGACACATCCATGGCATAGCCATCGATGCCCACCAGCCGCACGCCCCGATCCAGTAGGAAGTGCAGCCCCTCTAACGACAGTCCTGCCTGACTCTGCCAGTAGCGATCGTCATCTTCTATATGCTGATAAGCGCCCGACCAGATCGGGGGAATCATGCCCGCTTCGAGTGTGACATTGAGGCGATCTAGCTCCCGTTCGAGGTCAGCTTTCATGATGTCGCGCCCTACATGGGAACGAAAATCTAGCCGCACTCCCGGTCCGATGCACCAGCTCAGGGGGACTCGATCGATCGTTTTCGCCGGTTTACCCTCTACTTCCGATCCAAAGTGGTAGGGCGCATCGATGTGGTTGCCTGCACGATCCGTTACCCACAGATGGGTCCAGGCCAATCCTAAAGACTCTGGAAAATCGGTATTGGCTACCTTCTTACCTGTTTTACTAAATTCCTGACGATTGAAGCGATTGGCCATAGCTTTGGCCCCATCGGCATGATTGACATGTTGTGCCCGGTAGGTCCAGGGAGAATAGTCTGCCGCATCGAGATAAACTCCCAAATCGATGACTTCAAAGGGTTCGTTGAAGCAATTGAGCATAGCGTATCCTGTGTGTATTTTTATATAGATTGAGCGGTTAGTTCGGACTGGGATAGATGAAACTTAGCGATCGCGCGCAGGGATTTCCATTCATATGAATTCTAATCCATATGAATGGACTGATGCCTCCTGAAACTCTAAAATGTTGATTAAAAAAGCTTCAGCTCTAAGATTCAAGAATAGGGCTAGTTTCCCCTTAAAATGGCGATCGCCAAGGGGATTGTAGTCTGGATTGAAACGATTAGTTTTTTAACTAAACTGTTGGCTTTTATAGCAGAGGGTAGCAGTTCTCAAGGTGTTACCCTAGCAACAAATCTAAATCTGGAGATGCGATCGCAAACTTCTTAAAAATTCCCAGACTAAATATTGATTGTCTAAATTGTCTAAAACAGCAATGGCCTAAGAAGATTTCTCTAGAAATTCCCAATAATATACTCAGCTTGAATGTATACTCATATGAATGAAGCCTTAAAAGTTCCTGAGTTTGTGGAATTCATGGACTCTTCTCCCTCTGCTAACGAGCTCTACTGCGCTCGGCGCCTCAAGGTCATCGCCGAAGAGCACCGCCTTGCCATTCTCAAGCTACTATTCGCCGGTCCTAAGCATGTTTGGGAAATCAACGTTAGCCTGTCGATCGAGCAGAGTCTGCTTTCCCACCACCTGAAGGTCCTGCGGCAGCAAGGCTTCGTTGAGTCATGCAGGGATGGCAAAGCAGTTCTCTATCAACTTGTGCCCGATGTCCGTCCTGCTTTAGGGGAAGGGATCGATTTAGGATGTTGCACGGTGTCTTTCGCACCCGAGTCGGCGGCAGTATCGGATGGGCGAGGATAGAAGCGGAGTAGATGCGCATATCGTACATATCGTAAACTTCCCAAAGCTCTAGCCTTTTGGCGAACCAGCCGATCCGCAAAACTCTCTAGAGTACTGCTGTGATAGGGGGATCGAAGCCTATCTCTGTCGCAAGTTGTAGTTTTGCATACTATTATTAAGTAGATACACTGGCTTGACTAAATTTCGTGACGCTATCGAGCCCTGCCTTGACCCGCTCTACCTCCCACTTCCAGCAATACGACCCCGAGGAAATTGCCCGCTACTATCGCTGGCGTTTCCCGCTAGTGGTTTGGCGAACGGTTTCCGTCTTGCTGCGACTGGCCTGGTTTTGTCTGGGATCTCAGAGCGATCGCCTACTGGGGCGTCAGAGTTCTAGGCAAGTACAGCGTCGAGCCAGCCAACTGCGCGCTCTGCTGGCCGACCTCGGCCCCACCTTCATTAAAGTGGGGCAAGCCCTCTCCACTCGCCCCGATCTAGTGCGGGTAGATTACCTCGAAGAACTGACTAAGCTGCAAGACCAACTGCCCAGCTTCCCCACCACTATTGCCCGCGCCATCATCGAGCGAGAATTGGGCGATGTCGTTGAAGAAATTTACGCATACATCAGTCCCAGGCCGGTGGCTGCCGCCAGTTTGGGACAAGTCTATCGAGCCCGCCTAAGCAGTGGGGAAGATGTCGCTGTCAAAGTGCAGCGTCCCTATCTGCGCCGCCAACTCACCCTCGACCTCTACATCATTCGCTGGGTCTCCACTTGGGTTTATCGCTGGCTGCCACTCAATTTGGGCCAATCCCTCACGGCTGTTGTTGATGAATTTGGCAGTAAGCTGTTCGAAGAAATTGATTACCTCAATGAAGGCCGCAACTGCGAGCGATTCGCCGGATATTTTGATGGAGATCTCGACGTTTACGTGCCAAAAATCTATTGGAAATATTCTTCCAAGCGAGTACTCACACTCGAATGGATCGATGGCATTAAATTGACTGACACTGCAGCGATTCAGTCTGCCAATCTCGACATTCAAAGCTTGATTCGCATCGGCGTAGAATCAGCCCTCAAACAACTACTGGAATATGGTTTTTTTCACGCCGATCCCCATCCCGGCAATCTGTTTGCTTTGAGAGACGGACGCTTGGCCTTCATTGACTTTGGCATGATGGACCAATTGTCGCAGGACAAAAAAGAGCGCTTAGTGGGTGCCTTGGTCCACATGGTCAACCAGGATTATGAGAGTTTGGTAGAAGACTTTCTGTACCTGCAATTTATTTCAGATTCGGTCGATACAGCTCCGATTGTGCCTGCTATGCAGGTCTTGATGGATGACATTCTCAACGAAAAAGTTGGAGACTTTAATTTCAAAACCGCCACCGATCGCTTCTCTCAGCTGGTTTACGAATACCCCTTCCGCGTTCCCCCCAATTTTGCTCTAATCATTCGCTCTTTGGTCACCCTCGAAGGGGTTGCCTTAAGTCTCTACCCCGACTTTAAAATTATTGGCGTTGCTTATCCCTACGTCGCCCGCCGCCTGCTTACTGACGAATCTCCCGCTCTGCGCAAGCGTCTGCTAGACGTGTTGTTCAAAGACAGCAAATTCCGTTGGAATCGGTTGGAAAATCTGATTGGCATCGCTCGCACTGACAGCAGTCCGCTCGATCTCAGCGGTACTGCTCAAATGGGGTTGCGATACCTACTGTCTGACGAAGCCGGGGATTTACGCATTCAGATTGTCCTAGCGCTTACAGAAGACGATCGCCTGCATGTGGAAGAGGTCAGGCAATTGTGGGAACTCTTGCAGCCGGACTTAACCCCCGACCACTTGCTACAGAGAGCCGCCAAAGCCATCAGGGAGGCATTGCCCGAAGTTGTGACAGCTCCCATCGAGCAACTTTCCCGTCTTCTGCCGAATTAGCGAGCCAAATTAGACTTGCTTTGCCACCGCAGGCGAAAGCTGGCTGTTAGGATTAGGGGAACTTGAAGCAGAGAGATGCGAGACGAGCTGTGAGTGAAGATCGGTCCGATTTTTTTACTGGGTTGCTGGCAGGAGCCGTTTTAGGAGGGGTCGTTGGCGGCGTGCTGGGAACAGTCTTGACTCAGCAACTCAGCCGCGACGACAAACAGCGCCCTTCGCGCAAGCGGGCCAAGACGAATGGTAGCCGCTCTGATGGCAAGCTACTGGCAAACCGCGAGTCCCAAGAGTTTTTAGCCGAGGTGCGA
Organism: Synechococcus sp. PCC 7336; assembly: GCF_000332275.1. Taxonomy (NCBI): domain Bacteria; kingdom Bacillati; phylum Cyanobacteriota; class Cyanophyceae; order Synechococcales; family Synechococcaceae; genus Synechococcus; species Synechococcus sp. PCC 7336. The sequence continues at coordinate 4,101,646 of NZ_CM001776.1, read as the reverse complement.
CAGGATGCCGATCGGGCGATCGCCGAGGCTCGCCAGAGTTTAGATGATAAAATCGCTCAACTGAACGCGGCGATCGAAGACACTCGCGCCAGTTTGTCAATCGACTCGCCAGTTTCAACCGCTGCTTCTGCCCCCCCAGACTCTGCGGATATGCAGGATGTTCGAGAAGCGGACTAGCTTCAAGCGAGCGATCGCCGCTATCCTGAGACTGCATTCGATTCTGTTTGTTGCTTTGAAGAGTTCCTATGGTTTTAATCTTGGTTGCTGTGATTGCCAGAACCCTCTCGATCTATTCGATCCTGCTGATTATCCGGGTACTGCTCACTTGGTTTCCCAATGTAGATTGGTCTAACCCGATCTTTTCGGTTCTTCGGCAGCTCACCGATCCCTATCTCAACCTATTCCGGTCGATCGTCCCCTCCTTTGGGGGCTTAGATTTTTCTCCGATGCTGGCGATTATTTTGCTGCAGGTGGTGCAGGGGGCACTCGTGAAAGCTGTGGTTAGCTTCTAAGCAGGCTAGCTTTTCCCAACGGCACCATCGGAAAGCAGAATCGCTGCCCGCGTAGATTTCAACTAACGATTCACTCTGCCGTTAAAACCCATGACCTTGAACTGTTTGAGTTCTATCGGGAGTGGGTTGGTGCTGGGGACGCCGGTACGAATCGAAAAGGTGCTGTCGCCGGGAGGAACCTCTTCCACCGCACCGATGCGGGTGCGTTCGGGCCAAACGTCATTGCCGCTGGCATCGTAAATGCGGCCAAACAGATCGGCGTTGTAGAGGGTGCGCTGAGTGGAGTTATGCAGGGTGCCTTCAAGTAAGAAGCAATGGACAGGGGCAGCCGAAGCACCACTCATGGGCAAGTTGCGATATTCGGGACTGTCGGGACAATCCACCGCATGCAGATCGCTCAATCCGATCTGTACTCGACCGCCAAATCCGAACAGGAGGAGGGCGAGGAGGGCGGTACAGGTAAGTTTTAACAATTGTGACAAGCGAGCGATCATTCCTTTACCTCTGGGCAATTGGCTAGGGGGCCGAATGTTAGCAGGATCTGAGCTAGTCGAGTCTAGCTAGTCGAGTCTAGCTAGTCGAGTCTAGCTATCCGGGGGGGGGGTCATCGCGAGACTTTCCCCAGTTCATCCGCATTTTAGCGGCTTGAGGATACCGGAGTCGGGCGATCTGTTGGCAGATCGCACTCAAATCTTACTGGCAGGATCTTTTCCCTCAAAATCGCCCCACACACAATCGATCCCCTCCTCAGTCGCGATCGCCCCCAACTCCACATCCCAGTTATCTCGCGGCAGGGGCTCGCCAACATAACAAATACGGGGCACAATCCCCACCGTCAGACAGCGGTTGAAAGGAGGAACGCTCAAGCAGCGATCGTAATAGCCACCGCCGTATCCCAACCGGATGCCCCAGCGATCGCAAGCTAGGGCAGGCACTAGCACGAGATCGACGCGATCGCCATCAATCGGTGTAGCCGTTGGGGAGGGCTCCATCAAACCAAACCGAGCGGGCACCAAGCCGTCGCCCGCAGGGTCGTACCGATGCCAAGCCATCCGACCTTCGGGCAGGGTGCGAGGCAACCCCCAGGTTTTGTCAGGCCAAGCCCGCATCAGCTCTCGCAAGTCCACCTCTGAATGGGCGGCCCAGTAGGCCAAAATGACCTTCGCTTGGCGGGCCGGGGGCCAGTGGAGCAGGCGATCGCAGATCTGCTGACTCGAGTTAGCGATATCGAGTGACCCTCTGAGGGAACGGTAATAGCGACGCAGTTCCGATTTAGACGGTTTGGGCTGGGGGCAAGCGGCACTGGGCATGAATAGATGGCAGTAACGAGGGTTGGTCGGGGGGAAAAAAGGCGATAGCCTGATGGGACTGCAGTGTGGATGGGGAGCGAACGACATTGATCGGTCAGGTGCAAGTGTTTGGGCTGGGGGCGTCAGGATTGGCAGCGGCGCAACTGCTCTCGCTCCAACACTCTCAGGTTATCGTCTGTGACGAACGCAATAACCCCACTGTGCAACAGCATAAAGAGAAACTGGAGCAGGCAGGCATAGCGGTCTCGATCGATCGCCCGTTTGAGGTCTGGCCCGAGACTCAACAGGTGGCGATCAGTCCCGGCATCGATTGGCATCTTCCCGTCCTCGTCGAGGCCCGCGCGCGCGGGGTGGAAACACTGGGAGAAGCAGAATTAGCCTGGCGATCGCTCCAGCAGGTGCCTTGGATAGGCATCACCGGCACCAACGGCAAAACCACGACCACTGCCCTCGTCGAAGCCATCTTCAAAGCTGCGGGATGGCATGCCCCCGCCTGTGGCAATATTGGCCTGCCCCTCTGCCAAGTGGCTTTTGATGCCCTCACCAGCCAAACCTACCCCGATTGGATTGTGGCAGAGCTGAGTAGTTACCAAGTGGAAGCTTCTTCCACCCTGGCCCCCGACATCGCCATTTGGACCACCCTCACCCCCGATCACTTGGCCCGCCACCGCACGCTCGAGCGTTACATCGACATCAAAGCCTCCTTAATCCGTCGAGCCAAAACCGCCATTCTCAACGACGACGATTCCTACCTGCACTCCCAGCGATCGCAATGGCCCCAAGCCCTCTGGACCTCCTGCAACAGTGGCTTCGGCGACGCCCGTATCTGTGTAGATGCGACAGGCAAAGCCTGGGTTTGGTGGCAGAAAGAGCCTATTTTGCCCCTGTCCGAGTTCCACCTGTTAGGCGACCACAACCGCCAGAATTTGCTCATGGCGATCGCGGCTGCCTGTCGAGCGGGAGTGCCGAGCGATCGCATTCGAGAGGCGATTCGAACCTTTCCCGGTTTACCCCACCGACTGGAATTGGTGCGGGCGATCGACTCCATCCAATTTGTCAACGACAGCAAGGCCACCAATTACGACGCTGCCGAGGTCGGCTTAGCCGCCGTTGCCGCTCCCGTGGTGCTGATTGCTGGCGGTCAACCCAAAACGGGGGACGATCGGGCCTGGTTGCGAGCCATTCAAGCCAAAGTGGCCGCAGTCATCCTGATCGGAGAAGCCGCCGAGCCCTTTGCGGCCCGCCTCGCAGATGTTGGATATACTGACTTTCAAATTGTGGAAACTCTTGCAGAAGCCGTACCCCTAGCGTTCGATCGCGCCCGAGCGATAGCAAATGCCCTAGAGATGCCTTCTCAGGGCAAGCCCCGATCGCCACTTGTCACCGTTCTCCTTTCCCCCGCCTGTGCCAGCTTCGACCAGTACCCCAACTTCGCGCGCCGAGGCGAGCACTTCAAACAGTGCTGCGATCGCCTGGTCGGCTGAAGCGCGCTGGCTGCACTATCTCGTCCTGACCTGGCTTGGCTTCGGGCTCTTGGTTTTGACCTCGGCTTCATTACCTCTGTCTCAATATCTCTACGGAGATGGCCTGTATCTAGTCAAACGCCAATTGGTATTTGTAGCCGTGGGGTTGGGCTGTTTCGCCTTTATCGCGCGCTATCCCATGCAGCGTTGGCTCAAGCTTGGCGGCCTGCTCTATCTGCTCGCCTTAGCGCTGGTGCTTGCCACCCACATTCCCGGCTTGGGGGAAACCCGCAATGCCGCCAAGCGTTGGCTGGACTTGGGGATTGCCGTCCAACCCGCAGAATTTCTCAAGCCCGTGCTGGTGTTGCAGGCCAGTGTCGTCTTGGGCCGCTGGTACCGATCGCCTGCCTGGTATCGTGCTGTTTGGATTGTGCTATTTGCCATCGGGCTCGGGGCAGTGCTGGCTCAACCGGATTTGGGCACGACGGCCATCTGCGGCGTCACAGTGTGGCTGATGGCTGTGGTGGCGGGGTTATCGTTTGCCACCCTTTGGAAGGCGTTGGTGTTGGGGCTGGGAGCAGCGACCCTCAGCATTCTCACCAAGAGGTACCAGCTCGATCGCATTAAAGGGCTACTCGCCTACTTGTTGAATGGTACAGACGCAGCCCGAGAAGAGAGCTATCAGCTGATCCAGAGTTTGCAGGCCATTGGCTCTGGCGGGCTGTGGGGAGAGGGATTCGGTCTATCTCGGCAAAAGCTGTTTTACTTACCGATTCAGCACACCGACTTTATTTTTTCAGTCTACGCTGAGGAGCTCGGATTGATTGGTACGCTAGGCTTTTTAGCTTTACTAGCTGTCTTTAGTGCGATCGCTTTGCGGGTGGCCGCCCGCTGTCGAGATATCCGCCTGCGACTGGTGGCCTACGGCTGTCTCAGCCTATTGGTGGGTCAAGCCCTGCTCAATATAGGCGTGGCCTCCGGTTTGCTACCTACCACAGGCATTACCCTGCCCCTGTTTAGTTATGGCGGCAGTTCCATTTTGGCCAGCGCGATCGCCGCCGGATTTCTAGTGCGCGTGGCCCGGGAGTGCAACCGATCCAAACCGATTCTGCTGGCTGGAGGCGATCGCCCATCCGAAAGCAAGCCGGAGCCTCACCCAGATCGGCAGATTCCAGCCAGTGACTGACCTCCCCGTTGGGCACAAGATGTTAGAGGTTCTGCTGAAAATCTTCTAGGCTAGTTGCTTCCAAAGCAGCATCTACAAGTTCCTCCAGTCGCTCTGGAGCGGCGATCGCCTGTAGCGAGCTCGCGACGGCTTGAGGGAGAGGTCCAAACTGACGGGACAGGAGTCGGGCGAGCATTCGCTGCCCCTCTTCAGCTTTGCCTTCAGCTTTGCCTCTAGCCTCAGCTTCGCTCAGCCAATCCTTCAATAGGGGGGACTCCATCAAATCCAACATTTTTCTGCTCCTGAGGAATTCTTCGATAGCATCCTGCCCTGTCGGCTGGAGCGAACTCAACAGCACTGCCACCGCAAGCAAATCCTGTTGCCTCGACTTTAATTCTACTCGCTCGGAAATGGCTGCTTCACAAGCTTCAAGCCGCTCCTTCAGATTATTCGGCGGTCCCATCAGAGGGACCAAGGGAAGCAAGCCGGGGCGATCGCTGGCTAAAATCGTCGCGCGCGACAAAATCTGCTCGCCGTTCGCGAGAAGTAAACACTGGATTGACGATTTCCTCTACCCGAACCGTATCGTCTAAGAGCCACTGAAGAAAGTCTTGGCTGTAATCTCCGACCAAGCTGCGCAGGTTGATGTCGTACTCATTTCGACTCATCGGGCAGAGACCAAAAGCTTGGATTCTCGTCCCAGATTCGCTGACTGCCTGCTAAATGGCAAGACAAATTGGCGATCGCCTATGGGCTTGCGCCCAAATAGAACATCGCTCGGGTAAAGCACCTCCAAAGCATTGCGTGACCCAGTCGGCACATTATTAACTGGCAAGTCCCTTACCGAACCCTTTGTTCGCTGCTGCCGATGGCTGAACGCAATTTTCTAATTGCTTCAACAGGGGTTTAGTTTTGAGATGTTGGCCGATCAGAACCATCTGATTCTTCGGCGTACTGTTCTCGGGCCAATCTTCGCTATTGATGGTGTAGCGATTGCCGCACAGATGGAAGATGTGGCGATCGGGGCTTTCGTCAAACCACAGCATCCCCTTGGCTCGAAAGACCCCATCCGGCAGGTTATTGAGAAATTTCTGGAAACGATCGAGATTGAAGGGGCGATCGGCTTCAAACGACACCGAGTTAAACCCGTCTTCTTCTAAATGGTGCGAATGGTCGTGATGGTCGTGCCCGTGATGGTCGTGCCCGTGATGGTCGTGCCCGTGATGGTCGTGCTCTTCTTCCACGAACGCCTCAGACTTAAACAAATCCGTGTCTAGCAGCAATTCCAAAGGCACCTGACTATTCACCGTCTTGAGAATGTGCGCTTCAGTCTTGAGCACCCGAATCCGCTTTTCCAACTTCTTCAGCTCGTCCTCATCCACGAGGTCAGTTTTGTTGAGCACCACCACATCCCCATAGGCAATCTGGCTGTGGGCCACTTCGCTTTCAAATAAATCGGGAGCAAAGTTGCTGGCATCCACCACCGTCACAATCGAGTCGAGACGAGTCAGATCCCGCAGTTCCGATCCGAGAAAGGTGAGCGCCACCGGCAGCGGATCGGCCAATCCCGTTGTCTCCACCACCAAATAGTCGATCGGCTTGTCATTGGCGTCAGAACGCTCCATCAACCGCAGCACGCTCTCGGCAATATCTCCGCGCACCGTGCAACACATGCAGCCATTATTCAACTCCACCATGTCTTCTTCTGTGGAGACGATCAGCTCTGAATCAATCCCAATCTCGCCAAACTCATTCACCAGCACGGCCGTCCGCATACCGGTCTGGTTCGACAAAATATGATTGAGCAGCGTTGTCTTGCCACTCCCCAAAAAGCCCGTCACGATGGTGACTGGAAGTCCGCGCTGGGGCACGTCCATGCTTGCTACTCCTGTGCTGATGGGGTCACGTTCACTCACTCTAGCGCATCAGTTTGCAGGGCGAATCATTGCGAAGTGTTAAGAAAATGCCGTCATGCTGGCTGTCTCCATTAGGATGGCTGCATTCAGATACGTAAGAATCAAAGTTAGCTGGTTATGTCCGAGCGAAAGCTGACAGGCTCGAAACAAAAGGTGACGCTTTACCTGTCTCCTGAGGTACATCGCAAAGCCAAAATTCAGGCAGCGGTGGAATGCGAGTCAATGTCTGCGGTGATGGAAAAAGCGCTGAGCTTCTATCTGACCCACCCCGAAACGGTTGAGGGTCAGATGGGGGAAGCGTATCAAGTTCATGCCTGCCCTGCTTGCGAAGTGTCCTTCGTCATGCGGGAAGGCAGTCCTCAGCTCCTGCCCAGTGCATCTATCTTGCCAGAGGAAACCGATGTCGAGCGGGCCATACGCCTGCAAGCGTCTGAAGTTTCTGCAGATGGCGGTCATCCCGATTTGGTCGCGACCTGCTCGTAAGTGAAATGTTTTGGCCGGGTCCAGTAGGTACTAATTGTTAGTGCCACAGATCGATTGTTGCAAATTGGGTGAATTGTCATGCGAGAGCTAGAAGTTCTCACACAAGCCCAATATCCACTGATCTACCTCGTGACCCCCGAGGAAGAGCGGGCAGAGACTGCGATCGCCCAGGTGGCCAAACAGGAGCCCGAGCGCAAGGTCTTTATCTGGACCGTGACCCACGGCATCGTGGAATACGGCCAGCCTCGCATGTTGACCCAGCACAATACTCAATCTCCCCAACCGGCGATTCAGTGGGTGATGGAACAAAAGGATGCGGGGCTGTATATCTTTAAGGATCTGCACGAATTTCTCGATTCCACTGAGGTCAAACGCTGGTTGCGGGATGCGATCGCCAGCTTCCGCAATACCTACAAGACCATCGTGCTGATGTCCCCCATCCAAAACATTCCGGTGGAATTGGAAAAGGATGTGGCGATCGTCGATTTTGCCCTGCCCGATATGGCCATCTTGGAGGGGGTGCTCGATCTCCAGTTGGAGAAATTGCCCCGTCACAATCGCTGCACCCCCGACGAGCGCGAAAAACTGGTCAAAGCCACATTGGGGCTGACGGTGGACGAAGCCGAGAAGGTCTATCGGCGGGCCAGGGTGGTTAGCGGTCGTTTGACCGAGAGCGAAGTGGAGATCGTCCTGTCCGAGAAAAAGCAGCTCATCCGCCGCAACGGCATTCTGGAATACATCGAAGAGGATGAAACCATCGACTCGGTGGGGGGGTTGGAGGAGCTCAAGCGATGGTTGCGCAACCGCACCGATGCCTTTACCGAGCGCGCCCGCGAGTATGGTCTGCCCCAGCCCAAAGGCATGTTGATTTTGGGGGTGCCGGGGTGCGGCAAGTCTTTAATTGCGAAAACCACCTCGCGTCTGTGGGGCCTGCCCCTGTTGCGCTTGGATATGGGCCGCGTCTATGACGGCTCGCTGGTGGGTAAGTCTGAAGCGAACCTGCGCAGTGCCCTCAAAACAGCGGAATCGATTTCTCCCGCGATTCTGTTTGTGGATGAATTGGACAAAGCCTTTGGGGGCGCATCGGGGTCGAGCGATTCAGATGGCGGTACCTCCAGCCGCATCTTTGGCTCGTTCTTGACCTGGATGCAGGAGAAAAAGTCTCCAGTGTTTGTGATGGCAACGGCAAACCGAGTCGATCGCCTGCCGGGAGAGTTTTTGCGCAAAGGTCGATTCGACGAGATTTTCTTTGTGGATCTGCCGACGGAACAAGAGCGGGTAGAAATCTTTCGGATTCACCTATCCAAGCGCCGCAAAGAGATCGATCGATTTGATTTTGAACAGCTTGCCAGCGCCAGTGACGGATTTTCAGGCGCGGAAATCGAACAAGGTTTAATCGCAGCGATGTACGAATCGTTTGCCCAGCACCGGGAACCGGGTCAGCTGGACATCTTAGCTGCGATCAAAGCAACTCAACCGCTGTCTCGCACCATGATGGAGCAGGTGGCAGCTTTGAGGGAATGGGCCCAGCAGCGGGCTCGGCCAGCAGCATCATCTGTAGCCGAGTACCAGCGGCTGGAGTTCTAGTTACGCTCTCCAGGAGGTCTAAACAGACAGAACCCAGTTAACTTTGCAGCGCTCTACTTCTGCATGTTTCCATTCGTTCCATTCATTTTTACTACCTATCAAGGAGAAACCCATGTCTCACTTTAGCACTCTGCGTACCAAGATTTCCGATGCTGAAATTCTCCAGCAATCCTTGCGCGACATAGGCTTGACCGTTCACAACCAGGCGGATGTTCGCGGCTACAACGGCCAGCGGGTTCGGGCTGACATTGTGGCTCAATTGGAAGGGGAGTACGATTTGGGCTGGTCTCGCAACCCCGATGGCTCCTTCGATCTGATTGCCGACCTCTGGGGTGTGGCGAAGAAGCACAATCAGACCGAGCTGATCAATTCCATCAATCAAAAGTATGCGGTCAATAAAACTTTGACAGAAGCAAAGCGCCCCGGCCTACAAAATGCCAATGTGCGTTTGATGGTTCACAGCTAGCGCTGGCGTGGCTTTCAATCCTGTCTTTGTTCCTCTTTACATTGGGCCGAGCAATCGGCCCCTTTTTTTGGCGTGGTTCAATGCCGGGTGAAAGCGGAACAAATTATTATGCTAAGTGTGTCTCATAATACATTGATAATATAATACTCTAGATTTTCGATACTATAAGTATACTGAAAAATATTTTTCAGTATACTTATAGTATTAGCTACTATAGTGACAATATAGCTAGGGTATTTTACTCGCGTAGTTTAAGATACATCTAGTACAGTAATCTGTTCCGCTTCCAGCTCCATATTTACTGCGCGATCCAGCCTTCTAGATACCGATCTACTTTGACCAAAAACTTCCGATGATTCTTGTAAGGAATCAACTCCTCGCGGTGGAGGCGACCTGCTAAAATACCAGGATGTCGATTCTGGGATATTGAGAATTGCTGCACCTTCTTTGTAGAGAAATAGGGTGAGGTCTCTGCCACAAACTCAGACAAATCCTGTGGCTCCAGTAACCAGTCAGCCGCAAGCTGATTCGCCTCTGCCTCCTCCTCCGTCACGGCTAGATTTTCCATGTTGTCCAGATAGCTACCTTTGTGTCCGGCCACAATATGCCCTAGCTCGTGCATGAGCGTGAACCAAAAATTATCGATCCGCTTGTGCCTTAGAGTCAGTGCAACCACCGGCGTTCCTTCCACATAGAAGGCAGCACCATCCAAATAAGTCTTTTGCAAATGAGGCACGATCGCAAAATGCACCCCCAAACTGGCAAGCTTTTGCGGCACCAACGCCACATCCTCAGCTTTACGCGCATACTCAAGCAGATCGGGAATCGCATCCCGCAGTTTTGCACGGTCAAAAACAGCCACCTCGCGATTCCTAACCAAGTTCTCAACCCGCTTCACCCATGCAATCTGCGCGCGGCCCTCCGCCTCAAACACTTCAGACTGTCTGCAGTTCACAGCAAGCTGAACTGCCTCCTCAATCCGAACAACACCAAAAAAATCACAAACCGCCTTCTCCAACTTGTCAATGGAATCGGCACCCTCAATCCAACCTCGCTTAACCATCTCAGGTATGGGCGCAAGGCTATATAATCGCCCCCTGCGAGAAATCGAACTATCCCCTGAGGATTGTCCAGCCTCCTTTTGAGCCAGATGCAGACGGTAGTTCGCCTCCAAATTTGTCCAGAACTCAGCAGACGTCCCCAACGCCGCAGCCAAATCCATAGCCGTCTCAGGAGTGATCTGCTTCTTCCCCTTAACAATCTCGTTAATCGTTTGTGGAGGACGCTCCACAATCACAGCCAAATCCTTCTGAGTCCATCCCCGAGCATCCAACTCGCGACTCAGAATCCGCCCAGGAGACGAAACCCTTGCTGGTACTAAAGTCTGACTCATATGCTTGCCTCTCCCCGATTCCCGCAGTCAGTGGTAGTCCTCGATATCGAGGACTAGAACGAATCTACCGTCCTCGTCGTTTTCTAACGTGACAATCAGTCGCCACTGCTTATTCAGCCGAATGGAACGCTGCCCCTCTTTTCCGCGCTTCCCTTGAAGCTTTTCAAAGTGAAACCCCTTCAATGCATAAAGATCTCGCTCGTCCTTTGCTGCGGCGATCGCACTCATCACTTCAAAGAAGTCATCAACGACCCCTGGATACTTGTGAGCGTTCTTCTCTTGGGTATACAGCTCCTCCAGCTTTTTCTTTTTGAACTTGACCCTCAAAACGACCACCCACAGTTGCTGAGCTGGATACCAGCAAATTATATCCAAAACTAGATTCAGTGATAGGGTGAATCACTGAATCTATTATATGAAAATGTGGAGTGGCTTCCATCTCCGGTTAGCTTCTTAGATGCAAGCAGGGAACGGCAAGGATCCTTCACAAGAAAGTAACACTACATATAGAGCCTGTAGCTGACTCTAGCTTCTTCAAGCTCTATGGCTGATTGTAAAGATATGTATCTTATATCGTCGATATCAGCCTCAGCCGGAGAGTGATTGACTTCGCCCAATCGCTTGAGTGCGAAGTCAGCAATCTCGAGGAATAGACGCAAAACCCTGCAAGGTCCTTACTACCCCAACACAAGATCGAGGCTTTCTATACGCGATGTAGCCCCCAGGTTTGCGACTAGCCATCAACGCCTGAAGCGGGGTTAAACGGCGGTAACTGGAAGCCCAATCTGGAATCCCGTCTAGCAAGCTGTATATGGGTACGAGAGGAATCCATGCCTGACGGATCGTCAGACCTAAGCGGTGAAATCAGGCTGACACACCGCCACCAAAAGGTGAAGGATAACGGGGCTGGCACGTACAACGGTGACCAGTAGCTACTCCCAATAAACCCGGTCTAGAGTGGAGCCTTAAGTACAGCAACTATCGGATATCGGAACGTAGGAACCCCATACATCTCTCAAGAGAGTCGATGTCGCTTTTGTGGACTGAATTTCTTTCCAAATGAGCCTATCGAGATGCATCATCTCGATGGCGATCGCGACAACAATCGTCGCGACAATTTGGCTTTGTTGCATCAACACTGCCACGACCAGGCACATGCAACATAAACATCTATCTATGACTGGTACCGGTGACAATGGCCCAGTTAGAGAGGAGCCGGATGAATCGAAAGATTCACGTCCGTGTCTGAAGCCGAGTCGGGGGGGCGATCCCTCGGCTTAGGCACCCTCTCTCTCTGGCGATCGATCGCGCTGGAAAGTCGCCAGGGTTTCGCCTTCGGATGGAAGAACCTCTTCGGCAGGGGGGGAGGAGTCTTCAATTTCTTGCGCGGGGCGATGGCTGGCGGGGAAACCTCTGATGGCAACGCTGGAGAGCGCTAACATGGCCAAGACAGAACCGTAGAATTTGGTGCGCGAGTCCATCACTGCAGGAGAAAGGTGTCGGACTCATTCTAACCGCCCGAGGGGATTGAATTAGAGTGAGAATCTGGGGGGCACTGCCACGCGCGCAGTAGGCTGCCCCACTTTAGGAGGAAATAGTGAGCAGTTGGCATCGCGTCGAGATTCCAACCGCAATTGAAGGGCTGCAGACCGATACCCAGTGCGGCCTGAGCGCAGCGGAGGTGGAACGGCGCCAAGAGCGGTACGGACCTAACGAGCTGATTGAGGGGAAGCGCAAGCAGCCTTGGCGGATTGTGTGGGAGCAGATAACTGCGTCCCTGGTGCTGCTATTGCTCGCTGCCGCAGCCATCTCGGCGGTGGTGGGGGATCTCACCGATACCCTGGCAATTTTGGCGATTGTCGTGCTGAACGCCTACTTGGGATTTCGTCAGGAATATCGGGCCGAACGGGCGATGGCGGCGTTGAAACGATTGGCAATTCCCAGCGTGAAGGTGCGCCGAGACGGACAGGTGCGGGAGGTGAGCGCGAGGGATTTAGTGCCGGGGGATATCGTGCTGCTGGAAGCGGGGAATAGGGTGCCAGCGGACGGTCGCCTCTGGGAAACTGCGGCTCTGAAGGTGCAAGAGTCTGCTCTCACGGGCGAGTCAGAGGCGGCGGACAAAGACGCGCAGGTGGTGTTTGCGGAGGATCGTGCTTTAGGCGATCGCTGCAATATGCTCTATCGGGGCACGACGGTGACCTACGGTCGCGGCGCGATCGTGGTGACGGCAACGGGCATGGAGACGGAGCTGGGTCGGATTGCTCGCTCGATTCAGACGGTTAAAACCGAGCTTACGCCTTTGCAGCGGCGCTTGGAGGATTTGGGTAAAGCGCTGGGGTTAGCGGCTGCCGTAGTGGCTGGCACCATCCTGGTGTTGGGGTTGCTGCGGGGGGAATCCCTCGATTTAATGCTGCTGACGGCAATTAGTTTGGCAGTGGCGGCGGTGCCGGAAGGGTTGCCTGCTGTGGTGACCATTTCTCTGGCGCTGGGTGCCCAGCGGATGTTGCAGCGCAATGCTCTGGTGCGGAATCTGCCAGCGGTCGAAACCCTCGGTTCTGTGACGGCGATCTGTTCCGATAAAACAGGCACCCTGACCGAAAATCGCATGACAGTCACGGCGATCGAGCTGGCGGGCCAGCCGGTGGATGGGTTGCAGTGTGGCGATAGACAGCAGCTTGTCCTGGCGGCAAGCGAGCCACCTGCCTTGGGGCTGTTGCTCCTGAGTGGCGCTTTGTGCAACGACGCGGTCTTGAGCTCCGAGTGGGAGTGCCCCGATGCCTGTCAAGCAATTGGCGATCCGACGGAGACGGCTTTAGTAGTGGCGGCGGCACAGGCGGGCTTGCAGACGGTCGATCTGGCGCGGGCTTTTCCGCGCGTTGCCGAAGTTCCGTTCGATTCCGATCGCAAGCGCATGACCACTCTCCACCAAGTCTCGATCGCCGAGGCAGGAGAACTGCCGCTGTGGGATTCCATGCACTTGCTGGGGAAGCCCGCGACGCTGGCGGTGAGTAAGGGGGCACTGGACAGCCTGCTGGCAATTTGCACTCGGGTTTGGGTCGATTGCCGCGAGGTCCCGCTGGATGGGGAGTGGCAGCAGCGGATTCAAACCCGTCACGATCGCATGGCGGCCAAAGGATTGCGGGTGTTGGCGATCGCCGTTCGCAGTTGGGAGGCCCCCCTGACCGAGGCCGCTCCGAGCAGTTTGGAGCGGGACTTTACTTGGCTGGGTTTGGTCGGCCTGCGCGATCCGCTGCGACCGGCAGCCAAGGAGGCAGTGCAAACCGCTCGGCAAGCAGGCATTCGAGTGGTCGTGATTACGGGGGACCATCCCGAGACAGCTCGCCACATTGCCCGCGAGTTGGAAATTCTTGAGGATGGCGGTCTTTTGACGGGGATGGAGTTGAGTGGTCTGTCTCCTGCAGAACTGGAAGATCGGATCGAATCAGTGCAGGTGTTTGCCCGAGTGTCGCCGGAGGACAAGCTGGATATTATTCGGGCCTTGCAGCGGCGGGGACAGATCGTAGCCATGACGGGGGATGGGATTAACGATGCGCCTGCGCTGAAGAAGGCGGATATTGGGGTGGCGATGGGGATTGTGGGAACGGATGTGGCCAAGGAGGCGGCTGATGTGGTGTTGCAGGACGACAATTTTGCCACCATTGTGGCTGCGGTGCGGGATGGGCGGGCGATCTATGACAATATTCGCAAGTTTCTGAAGTACACGCTGACGGGCAATGTGGGTCAGATCTGGCTCATTCTGCTGGCTCCGTTTTTGGGTATGCCGCTACCCCTCAATCCCTTGCAAATTCTCTGGATTAATTTAATTGCGGATGGCATGTTGGCTCTGGCGATCGGGGTAGAGCCTGGAGAGGAGGGGGTAATGCGGCGTCCCCCTCGCAATCCGAAGCAGAATATTTTTGCGGGCGGTCTGGGACGAGATATTGTGGCGATCGGGCTGCTGTTGGGGTTGGTTTTACTGGTCTTTGCTTGTCAGTACCCGTCAGTGGATTTGGTGCGCTGGCAGACGGCAATTTTCACCACGTTGGCGTTTTCCCGTATTGGTTTGGCCCTGACGATTCGGTCCGATACGGATTCGTTATTTAAACTCGGATTGATGTCGAATCAGCCGCTGTTGGGGGTGGCGGTGCTCACGTTTGGCCTGCAGTTGGGGACTATCTACTTGCCGTTGTTGCAGACGCTGTTCGAGACGGCGTCTCTCCCGCTGGCAGATCTGGCGATCGCCTTTGCGGTCAGTACTATCCCGTTCTGGGCGTTGGAGCTGCAAAAGTGGATGGCTCGGCGGCGTTCAACCAGCTTCTGCTAGCTGGGGCGGGATCGATTGAACCCCAAGAGCATCGCGCCCGAGTAACCAAGACCTCTATGACGCTGATGGTAAGCTGAAATTGAACAATTTGGTATGGGTGTCTGGGTAATGCCACATGCTACTGATATAGGCACATTAGTGATTCGCTCCCCCAACATCAATAGCGGCCGCCCAACGCTCGCAGGCACGAAAACTTCTGTCCGGAGAATTGCGGTTCTCTACAAGCAAGGGGCAGGAGCAGAAGAAATTGCAAGTCGTCTAAGCCATATCAACCTCGCCCAAGTTTATGCAGCCTTAGCTTACTACCATGCCAATCGCGACGAAATTGAGGCCGACTTAGCAGAAGAAGAGGCCGAGTATTGGAAACTGGCCGCACCAAACCCCAAGGCTTAGCCACTTCGCAAATGAGTAAGATGCTTCTAAACCTCATCTATGTTGAGACCTGGAGTTTTCAGACATTGCACTCGGCCCCCTAAATCCTCCACTAGTGGGGGACTTCCGAAAGGTTATTGGCTTCGTTCCACAACTCTAATCATCGCGATCTCCGATCGTCTTCCCAGGCCCCCAACCCTAACTGGCACTGTGCTCAAGTCCCCCAGAATGGGGAATTTAGGGGGCGAATTCAGGGCTAGACAGCGTTAGTTGAGCGAGCCATTTTTACCTTTAATATCAAAGACTTTTACCAACTACACGCGGTTTGCATAGAACGAGGCTTGTCTCATGCCGGAATTATTTTGGCCCTGCAACAACGGCACAGTATCGGCGAGCTCTTGCGCGGGGTCCTGAAGCTAATCGGCAGCAAATCTGCCGAAGATATACAGGGGGAAGTCGTGTTTCTCAGCAAATGGATTGAGTGAATCCACCAGAATTCAAAACGATCGCTTCACTCAAGGGGCTGTAATAACGTCATCCCCCTCAAACTCATCAGTAATAAATTCGCCAGTAGAGTCGTTGGACTCCGCACTCGGCTCTGGAGACGGTTCGACAATGGGCTCGGCTGTCCCCTCCGGCTCGGAGGTCGGAGAGGGTAAAGGCTCGTCCCCCTCTTCCCTAAAAGGGTCAGCCTCGGGCGTGGGGGTTGGAGTGGGGAAGCTGAGATCGCCCGACTCGACTAATGCGATCGCCTCGCGACGGTCTTCCCCCAGCCCAAACTCGGATAACGAGATCGCCGCTTCCGCTCGGCTCGCAGGTGCTTGCGGATTGAAGCTGCGGATAATGCCGTACGTGCGGCGGATATTGGAGTCGCGATCGAGGCTAAAATCCGCGACGATCGCCGCCACCGCGTCCTCGGGAATCTCATTCCCATCCGCAAAGCCCCAAGTACTATTCAGCGCGGCGCGATCGCCCTCAATCGCTATCGGCAGCAGATCCAGTGGAGCTTTCAAAGCAATTAGGTCCGCCCGAGACAGGAGATTGCGGGGCTTGAATTCACGCGCAGCACCACCATCCACAAACCCCGCATTACCCAGTGCTTGAATGTAGACAAACTCGGGATGGTCCTCTGGCACATCCAAAAATAGAGGGGTCTCGGTGACCGCCGGAAGGCGAATTTGGCGGGTGGGGTCGTTGGCATACAGCCGGTTGTTGGCCAAAACCAGCCAGCGGGCAAATTCCTCGCGGCGAACGCTGCGGCTGGGCTGGAAGCGATCGCCCTCAATCGAGTCGAATACCCCCAGAGTATCGAGAGCGGCGATCGCGGGGGCAGCTAGATCGGACTCGTCCACATCGCTAAAGCGGCGATCGAACTGAGGGGGCGTCTCTCCATCTGGAACGCGATCGGGAATGTCCGAGCTGGGATCGACCCGATCGGACTCTTGCTCGGATGGAGCGATCGGCGCAACAGCCGTTTCGATCTGTTCCCCCCATCGCTTACCTCGGCAAGCTGTCAGGGCAAGTGCAGCAAGCGAGATGGCAGCAAAAGTGACACGACGGCAACGTTGCACGGGGACTCCAAGGTTTCAGCTTGTTTTAGTCATAACTCTCTAGGAGCCGCTTGGCTAGAGATAGAGCCGCCATTTCCGAGAGAGGGCTTCTGGCTGGGACGAGCAGCGCGGCGAAGCGGAGCCTAGAGGATGCGCCATGAAAGATATTCATGTGACTGATTCATGAATTGTTTTGATTGTCAAGATCCATCTCGATACCGTATAGCTAGGGGTTGATAACCCCTCCGTCCTCAATCACTAGGAGGTCAGTGATGACGAGTCGTCTCCCCTTTCCCGAGCGAGACAAGCTAGAGCGAGCCTACACTAAGTCCGAGTCTGTATGGCAGGAAATGCCCCGATTGACCTCCATTCTCACTCCCATTTGGAAACAGGCCGCGACTGCTCTCGCCCCCTTGCACGAGCCCCGCATTCGTCAAATTTGCGGCCCAGATGGCACCCTTACCTACTTTGCCTACGATCCCGTCACCGGTTCTCGACACCTGTTTAGTTCTGAAGAGTCGTTGCGGCTTTGGCTAGCGCAGCGCTATCGCGACTAGCGACGGAATCGCCTCCAAAATTGGGTTTCCTCTCTGTGAAGTGGTATGGCTGCGGCATCTGTCGCAGCCTTTTCTCTGCATGGCAGGCACCGGTTCTCCGTATCGCGATCGCCCGACTTGGCAATCCTAGATTGCAGGGGTGTGAACTAAATTCACATTTCGCATCGTACTTGTCTCAAAGCCATAAAAAATCCAAACAAAATCGGCTGCCCCGGAAAGCTAGGGTTAATGTGAGGTTAATGCAGCCACTCAAATAGGCTGCTTTGCAAGCTTCGCGCCACCTCAATTGCGTTTCAATCCGTTTGGAGCAATCTGGGCGGAGGAATCGAATATCTTAACTGACGCGATCGCGCAGAGCGGCTGCAGCGAAACAATGCACGCTAACTCCGTGCAAGAGAGGTTTATATGAACGGTAGAAGGCTATCGGACTCACGAAACATTGCCATCGTGGGTCCGTACTCCAGTGGAAAAACAACGGTTTTAGAAAGCCTATTGTCCGTAACTGGAACCATTACCCGCAAAGGTGCCGTCACCCAGGGAAATACGGTCGGAGATGGAACCCCCGAAGCCCGCAATCGCCAAATGAGCACCGAAGTCAATGTCGCCAGCGCTGAGTATGGCGACATTTTGTTTAATTTCCTCGATTGTCCCGGCTCGATAGAACTGGGCCAAGAAACCTACAATGCTCTCGTGGGCGTAGATTTGGCGATCGTGGTGTGCGAGCCCGATCAGCTCATCTCCACCTCCACCGAACACAAAGCCGTCACCCTCGCCCTCCTATTCCAATTTTTGGATGACTGGGAAATTCCCCACCTCGTCCTGATTAACAAAATGGATCGCATTCGCGGCACCTATGTCGGGATGCTGAAGGCACTCAAATCTGTTTCCCGCCGCCCTGTCATTCCGCAGCAATACCCCATCCGGCAAGGGAATGACGTCGTCGGCTTTATCGACTTGGTCGACGAGCAAGCTTACCACTATCACAGCGGTGCGCCCGCCGACCCCGTACCGCTGCCCGACGAGTTAAAGGCCGAAGAACGAGAGGCCCGTCAGGAAATGTTGGAAACACTGGCGGATTTTGACGATCGCTTAATGGAGGAATTGCTGGAAGATATCGACCCTCCGCAAGCGGAAATCGAACAGGATCTCAAGCAGGAGCTAGGCGAAGACGCGATCGTTCCCGTTTTCATTGGTATCTCCCGGACTGGCTTCGGCACCCGTCCGCTGCTCGACGCCCTCGTGCGCGAAGCTCCCGAACCCAGTGTGGCTGCCGAACGGCGGGGTCTGAAGGGGACCGAGTCTGGCGAACCGCTCGTACAGGTGCTCAAAACCTACTACACCCAACAAGGGGGCAAGCTCTCTCTCGTGCGGGTCTGGCAGGGAACGTTGCGGGAGAATTCCGTCTTGAATGGCTCTCGTGCCGGTGGCCTGTACCAACTGATGGGTCAGCAGCAGCGGAGCTTGCAACAGGCAGCAGCAGGGACGATTGTGGCCTTGAGTCGCTTGGATACTGCGGCAACGGGGGACGTGCTCTCGACCATCGAGGTGGATGATGAGTTACTGCAGGCGGACAGGCTAGAGCCGGTGTTTGCGCTGGCGATCGCCCCCGAAAACCGCAAAGACGAGGTCAAACTCAGCGGAGCCTTGACCAAATTGGTGGAAGAAGATCCATCCCTCCATTGGGAACACCACGGCGACACCCACGAAGTGATGTTGTGGGGGCAGGGCAACATTCACCTGCAAATTGCCCTCGATCGCCTCAGAACCAAATTCAACTTGCCAATGGACACCCACATGCCCCACGTGTCCTACCGCGAGACCATTCGCAAGCCCCGCGAGTCAGTTCACGGTCGCTACAAGCGCCAATCGGGCGGTCACGGTCAGTTCGGCGACGTTTATGTCGATATTCAGCCATTGCCCCGGGGGAAAGGTAATGCCTTCGACCAGAAAATCGTCGGAGGGGCCGTACCCAAGCAATACATTCCCGGTGTGGAATCGGGGGTGAGGGAATATCTGCAGCACGGACCGTTGGGGTTCCCGGTGGTGGATGTGGCGGTGACCCTCAAGGATGGCAGTTACCACAGTGTGGATAGTTCCGAGCAGGCGTTTAAACAGGCGGCTCGGCTGGCCATGCAAGCGGGTATGCCCGAGTGCGATCCGCAATTATTGGAGCCGATCGACGAGATCGAGGTTTCCGTTCCCTCTGAATTCACCTCCAATGTGCTCGGCATTATCAGCGGGCGGCGGGGGCAAATTTTGGGCTATAACCCCAGGACGGGTTGGACAGGCTGGGATGTGGTGTCTGCCTACATGCCGGAGGCGGAGATGCAAACTTTAATTGTCGAGTTGCGATCGCAAACTTTAGGTGTCGCAACCTTCAGTAGGAAGTACGATCGCTTGCAGGAGGTTCCTGACAAGCTCAAAGAGCGCATCCTAGCCGAAGTTAACAGCGGCTGAGACGCCTCCTCGAACTTTGGAAGTTGAACCATTCCTATTTACAGTCTTGTGGCGCACTCAGTCTGGGTGTGCCACTTTTTTGAGCAAAGCGATCGCGAAGCACGAGAACACCGTTCCAAAAAAGCGGCTGGAGTCACAGGCACGACAAAACAGCGGCATTACAATTCAGGTTGCGGTGCCGCTGTTTTATGCGTACCCCCCAGTACGATCGCCAATGACAGCGAAAACTCTAGCGCGAGCCGCTCCAATCGACGTGCTGATAGGTCTCTAGCTCAGTCAGAGGACGCTGGATGTATCCATTCCACCGATCGCTCCCAAAAGCCCAATAGGTGTCCCGATTTTCGACTCGGGTGACCCTGTGAGTGCCGTCGCTTTGACGTTTCACAATCGTGGTCGGACCGTGGGCGCCGCTGGCACCAGCAGAGCTGGCCAAGGGCATCCAGAGCGCAGCAGTGGCTAAGGCCACCATTAAACCCAGGCGCATCGTCAACCTCCTTGTATTGAATTCAAACGGTTATCGTTGCCAGCTCCTTACTCTTCACGCGCAGTGTAAGCAATGGCCAAACGGGCAGCTTCAGACTCGTCAATTGCGGCATTGACGGTTGTGGGCACACAATTGGTGGTTTCCATCGAAGCATGCATGCCTTGATACATGGCATCGCGATCGCGGCTCCAGGTATCTCGAACGGCATCGGAGACGGCTTGCCCGTTGCCATCCATTTCAGCTAATAAACCAGCCACTTTGTCGAGATGGAAATGAACCATCTTCAAGTCTTCCTGTCGAGTGGGGACTTCCGTTCTTTCAATCGCACACAAAGCACGGGCCACTTGGCTATTTGCACCAATGCCAACTGAATGTAAGCGATTGGAAAAGCCCATTGCCTGCCTTGTGGTTGCGTTCGAATCATCAAAAATGGTGGCCACCGGTACGTTATTGCGACGAATGGCATCCTTGAAGGCATTCTCGCGGGCTTCCACAAACCGAATTGAGGGGCTACTAATGGAGCCAGTTGATTCTAGTTGCACTTCCAATGGGGTTGCTTGAGCCAATGCCCCAGCAGTTGACATCGCTAGCGTCAAACAGCCGACTGCAGAACCCAATAAAATTTTTCTGACTTTCATGAAATCTCTCCCTAAATATCAGTCAATATTTGCAGGATAGGCATTGCTTTCAAGAGTTGATAATACAAACTCTCGCTCTCTACTGAAATCTTGTAGAGATAGTTAATCGAGTGAAAAATCGATTGGCAATCTTAGTATCTCGGCACTAGCCACTAGAATGATTGCTCTCTATAACACTCTCGATTGCCCTCTATAACACTCCGCTTGGCAAGCCTCACACAAAAAACACTCCTCGCATAAAGCCGATTGAGAACTCTCTCCATCCGCCTGACTGCGAGCGATACGCTCGAGTTCCAAAATGTTAAAATTGAACCTCTAAAACATACCTTCTAGCTGTTGGATATGCCTGACACTCCTCGCGCTGTCAAACAAGCAATCCATGGCTGAATAACATTGACCTGACTGAGGCTAGATACACTATAACATTGCAATTTTTAGAACATTCGAGATTCAACCCAAAGTCGATACAGAACTTCTCCATAGGTTTATCTAAATTCATATTCTTATTGCGAGGTATGGATATTATCTCTATTTAAAACCTTCTGAGTTCTTGTTACAAATTATCGAGTCGATCGTCCTTTTGATGGATACTCTTTCGCGTCAAAGAAGTGAATGGAAGGAAATTAGTTGAGTCCGATTGGGCAGATAGAGAGGGTGTTTGGGAGAGCCCGTGCGATTGAGGCCCAAACAGTAACAATTGACAGAGTTGAGCAGCGCGACAACAGCGCGATCGCGTCCCAACCAACTGCCAAAATTTCCCCAAGCCAGCACGAGCCAACTGACCCGCCGACTGGCCGCAAGAATCTGGCGATCGTTATCCAACCCAACCGGCTCGATCGCCTGTTGCAACAGTTGGGGACGAGTCGCTCGATAGGCAAACAAATTCACCACCTCCACCGAGCCACACCCCCACCGTCGGGCAAAGCCCATACAGCGCCGAATGGTTGGGTCGTCTGCGGTTGCATCCGCCGTGCTGGGATTGAGCATGACAAACCCCACCCGAGGCTGACTACCGTCCCATTCCCGCCAGAGGGTATAGCGATATTGACCGGTCGCGTCAAATTCTGCCCCCATCTGCATAGCGCGATCGCCCCTCAAAGTCGGCGCAGGCGATCGCACAATAATCCGTAAATCCCGTCCGCATCAGCCCGTTCCATCACTACCGCATTCGCATCCCGACCGGTGACACCCCACAAATCCACAATCGCGCGCCCGCGCGTAATGTCACTGAGGGTTTCCAGCTCAACCGACAGCGATCGCCCCTCAAATAACTGCGGCTGAATCAGATAGGCGATCGGACAGGGATCGTGCAAAAAGCCTCCAGCCGTACCGTATCGCTTCATGCTGAAGCGACCGTAAAACTCCAACATATCGGCAGCGGCGATCGCTGCGGGGCTGTCAATTGCCCGAATGGCTTGCAGGCGAGCGGGGGCGGTCACGAGCTGGTGGGTCAAATCGAGGGTAAAGAGGGCGATTTTTGCCCCCGACTTCAGCACGACATCGGCAGCATGGGGATCGACATAGAAATTGAATTCTGCCGAAGGGGTGACGTTACCCTGGGAAATGGCGCCGCCCATGATGGCAATCTCGGCAATATTCTCGACAATCTGGGGAGCTTGAATGAAGGCGACGGCTAGATTGGTGAGCGGGCCGACAGCGGCAATCGTTATGGGTTCGGGAGAATTGGAGATCGCCTCAATCAGAAAAGCCACCGCATGTTGCGATTGCAAGGGCATCGTGGGGGCTGGCAGTGCGGCCCCATCCAGACCTGTTCTGCCGTGAACCTCTCTGGCCGTTTCTAGGGGTCTCAGCAGCGGTCGCGGACAGCCTGCAAAGACGGGGATATCGGGGCGTCCGGCTAATTCGCAGATTTTGCGGGCGTTGGTTTGGGTGAGTGCTAGGGGAACATTGCCCGCCACTGTGGTGATGCCGAGCAGGTGCAGTTCCTCTGGGGAAGCCAAAGTCAGCAAAATGGCGATCGCGTCGTCCACCCCCGGATCGCAGTCAACAATCAGCGATCGCGCCATACCTGACCCCTCATCCAGCTAACGATTCCAATTCCAACAGCATCAGATTGTCGCGATGCACCACTGTATCTTCGCCGTTGTAACCCAAGATCTGCTCGATTTCGCTCGACCGCTTGCCTCGAATCCGCTGGAGTTCAACCGCGCTGTAATTGCTCAATCCCCGTGCAATCTCGCGTCCCTGCGGATCGCGCAAACTAATCGCGGCCCCCACCTCAAAATTGCCGTCCACCGACACCACGCCAGCAGGCAGCAGCGATCGCCCCTGTTCGTACACGGCTCTCACTGCCCCAGCATCTAGCCCAATCGACCCCTGCGGTTGCAGCACAAACGCAATCCAGCGCTTGCGAGCCCGCGACGGCTGCGGATCGGGGTCGAAGCGAGTCCCAATCGGTTCCCCCGCTAAAATGTCGGGAATTTTTTGGGGTTGAGTGCCGCTGGCGATCGCCATTGTTATCCCCATCGACGTGGCAATCTGGGCAGCAGAAAGCTTGGTAGCCATCCCCCCCGTACCCCAACCACTCGCCCCTCGCTCCCCCGCCCGCACGAGCAACGGCTTGCCCTTCTCCACCCGCACAATCGGCTGCGCATTCGGATCGAGACGGGGATCGGCAGAATAGAGGCGATCGACATCCGTCAGCAAAATCAGCCAGTCCGCCTCCACAATCCCCGCCACCAGCGCCGAGAGGGTGTCATTATCCCCAAACTGCAACTCCTCCACCGCCACTGTGTCGTTTTCGTTCACCACTGGAATCACCTTCATATCCAGCAGTTGGGCGAAGGTCCGTTGGGCGTTGAGATAGCGATCGCGATGGACCAAATCCGCTCGGGTCAGCAACACCTGGGCAATGGGTTGATTCAAAGAGGAAAATAGGTCGTCGTACAGCCGCATCAAGCGTCCTTGACCTACAGCCGCGATCGCTTGCTTTTCGGCGATCGTCGTCGGTCGCTGCTCGATTCCCAAGCGCGCACAGCCCACCCCCACAGCCCCCGAAGACACCAATATCGCCCGCCAGCCGTCTCGCCGCAGCTGGGTGAGGGTTTCCACCAGCGGGCCAATGGCCGACAACCGCAGATCGCCCGTTTGGCTGTCGGTCAGACTGGAAGTTCCGATTTTGACCACAACGGTTTTAGAGCCCATACCCGCATTTATTCCACTTCAACAGACTCGGACGGCTTGGAGTTGAGGCGATCGCTGGGGGGCCGACCCATTGCCTCTGCCCAACTATCGGGCACGGGATCGACGCCGCCCGGATGCCAGGGATGGCAGCGACAGATGCGACGCAAACCGAGATAGCTGCCTTTTAAAGCTCCAAACTTTTGAATCGATTCGAGCGCGTATTGGGAACAGGTGGGCCAAAACCGGCAACTGGCGGGCAAGAGGGGAGAGAGGCCCTTTTGATAGCCGCGAATTGCCCAGACTAAGGGGGTACTGAGTTTGGAGGTCATGCGCGTTCTCCCTGTAAGAGGGTTAAACCCCATTCAGCAGATATACCGCAACGCCCAAAACTGCGCCTGCCAAACAGAGCACTGCCACTACTGTAGTCTCTGACCACCCCCCCAATTCGAGATGGTGGTGCAGCGGCGACATGCGCAACAGCCGTTGGCCTTCGCCATACTTGCGTTTGGTGTACTTGAAATAGCCCACCTGCGCCATCACCGATAGCGCCTCGGCCACAAACACTCCCCCCGCTAGGGCCAGCGCCCACAGGCAATTGCCGATTAACGCGATCGCCGCTAGAGCTCCCCCCAAGGCCAGCGAGCCCGTATCCCCCATAAACACCTTGGCCGGATTGCGGTTGTGGGCCAAAAATCCCAAGCAACTTCCGGCTAACGCGATCGCCATCAGGGCCACATCCGCTTGAGGCACGATGCAGGCCAGCGCCACTAACGCGATCGCCACAGTGCTAGCAGCCAATCCATCTAAGCCATCAGTCAAATTCACGGCATTGTTCGTGCCAATGAGGGCGAAAACCGCCACCGGCCAGAATGCCAAACCCAGCGGCAAACTGACCGCTAAGGGCAGCGCCACCGCTGTCTGGACTAATCCCACCATCCAAAAGCCAATACAGGCTGCGATCGCCACGGCAATTTGCCAGCCTAATTTGAGCTTCGGCGAAATGCCTCGATTCGATTTCTCGCGAATCACCAGCCAATCGTCAAAAAAGCCAATGGCTCCAAACGCTAATGCCACCAGCGCGATCGCGATCGCGGCGGGCGTAGCCTGCGTCCAAATCAACCCAACAACCAGCCCGACAGGCACAAAATACAAGCCCCCCATCGTTGGAGTGCCGCCTTTTTTCAAATGAGCCTGCGGCCCTTCGGCACGAACGATTTGTCCCGCTTTCAGCCAGCGCAACATCGGCACTGCTGCAATGCCCAGCAATGCTGCGAGGATCGCTGTCAGCCAGAAAGGAACGAGCGCGGCGGGCTGCAGTTGCCACAACACTGCAGTCAATCCGGCGATCGATAGAATCGCAATTCCAGTACCGCTCCACTCCACGGGGAGCAGGCGGTTTTCAATCTGTTGTTGTCCTGCCAAACTTGTCGAGCCCCAGCCACACCTACAGAGAATCAGGAACGCGAACGAGCACTCCGCCGATCACCCTAAGCCTACAAGCGAATCGCAGCAGAATCTGTCACCACCTCCAAACAACGGGAGTTCAATCGTAGAGTTTCCTGGCTGTTGCTCCCCTCTCCCAAACTTGGGAGAGGGGTTGGGGGTGAGGGCGGTAACGAAACCATGCATCCTCGCGGCGGCCCGTTACGTTTGGGGCGCGCGGGAGTAATCGTCACTAAAGCGAACGATGTCGTCTTCGCCTAAATATTGACCGTTTTGCACCTCAATAATCACCAGCGGAATCACGCCGGGGTTTTCCAAGCGGTGCTTGGTGCAGGGGGGCACAAAGGTTGATTGGTTGTGGGATAAGACCGTCTCGCGATCGCCACAGGTCACTTTGGCAGTGCCGGAAACCACGATCCAGTGCTCGCTGCGATGGTAGTGCATCTGCAAGCTGAGGCGGTGCTTGGGGTCTACCACGATGCGCTTAATTTTATAGTTCGGACTTTCTTCCAAAACCGTGTAGGTGCCCCAAGGGCGACGCTCTGTAACCAATCCCTCCTCGCCTAAGCGACTGGCAAGTTCTGCTTCAACCGAGGTTGCCTCTTCAGTGACCGGAGCTTTAGCCATAACCTGAATTCCTCTAGGCTCGTATGCTGACTGGGGACGTGCGCGGCATCTATCTCGAACAGCTATACCGCGATCGCCAGCCGCAACACCCGCGCATGCTATCAACTAAGCATAACTTGCCCGATCGGGCGGTGGCGAACTACACACCTCCAGCGATCGCCGGAATAATACTGACCTCGTCCCCTTCCTTGAGGGGAGTTGCGGCCCCATCCAAGAAGCGAATATCTTCGTTATTGACGTAAAAGTTGACAAACCGACGCAGCGTTCCAGAGTCGTCGCAGAGGCGATTTTTAATGCCGGGACAGTTAGATTCGAGCGAATCCAGCAGTTCGGTAATCGTGCTGCCCTCGCAGTCAATGACTGCTTGGTTTTGGGTCAGCTTTTGCAAGGGGGTGGGGATTAGAACCTTAACAGCCATCTTTAGATTTCAGCGTAAATGAGTTTTGTCAGAAGTACAGTATATCCAGTCAATCCCGAACCGACTCAAAGGGGTAGAGACTGCGGCATCGAAGCGAAGAGCCAGCGGCCCAGTCCATCCCACTGGCCATCGAGCCGGTTCAGTTGAGGTTATACGCTGACCTCTTGCCAGTCCAGACGCTCTAAGGTGCGGGCGCGCTCTAGCGCCTGCTCGAAGCTGTCCAGCTTGGGAGGAATTGTCAGCGGGTGGCCCACATGGGACTGCACGGCCTCCTGGGTTTTGAGGCCGTTGCCGGTGATGTAGGCGACGGTGACTTCGTCGGGAGCGATGCGCCCCGATTCTGCCAGCTTTTTGAGCACGGCAATAGTGGTACCGCCTGCCGTCTCGGTGAAGATGCCTTCGGTTTCCGCCAGCAGCTTGATACCGTCAATAATTTCGGGGTCGGTGGCGGTGTCGATATGACCGTTGGTCTTGCGGGCCAAATCGAGTGCGTAGATGCCGTCAGCGGGATTGCCGATCGCGATCGACTTGGCGATCGTATTGGGCTTCACCGGAGTGACAAAATCGCGCCCTTCAGCAAACGCCTGGGCAATGGGGGAGCATCCCTCAGCCTGCGCTCCACTCATACGCACGTCTTTGGCTTCCACTAGACCCGTTTTGACGAATTCTTGGAAGCCTTTGTAGACCTTGTTGTACATGGAGCCGGAAGCCAGAGGGGTCACCACGTGGTCGGGGAGCTGCCAGCCCAGTTGCTCGGCCACTTCAAACCCGAGCGTCTTAGATCCTTCCGAGTAGTAGGGCCGCAGATTGATGTTGACGAAGCCCCAACCGTAGGTGTTGGCCACTTCGGAGCAAAGGCGATTCACCTGGTCGTAATTGCCCTCCACTGCCATCACGGTGGGGTTATAAATCAGAGAGCCCAAGACCTTGCCCGATTCGAGGTCGGAGGGAATAAAGATGTAGCATTCCAAACCGGCATGGGCGGCGATCGCTGCGGTGGAGTTGGCCAAGTTGCCGGTGCTGGCGCAAGAGACCGTACTAAAGCCGAGTTCCTTCGCACGGGTCAGCGCCACAGACACCACCCGATCCTTGAAGCTCAAGGAGGGCATATTAACGGCATCGTTTTTGATGTAGAGATTGTGGAGCCCCAAGCGCCGCCCCAAGCGATCGGCGCGCACTAGCGGGGTCATGCCGGTGCCTACGTCAATGGGATGTTCGGATTCGACGGGGAGAAATTGGCGGTAGCGCCAAATGGAATTGGGGCCGCTCTCGATGGTTTGGCGGGAGACGGACTGCGCGATGCGATCGTAGTCGTAGACCACCTCGAGTGGCCCAAAACAGAACTCGCAGACATGTTGGGCTGTGGCCTCGTGGCGTTCGCCGCATTCTTTGCACTGCAGGTGACTGATTTTAGATCGCACCGCAGTGGCGACTTCAGTGAGGGGGGAGATGGCTTGGGTCATGGCTAAAACTCGGGCAACTCGGCTACACAGCAATCTTGCAGTAAAGTATCATCCTGGCAAAAATCTGTCAAGCAATCCAGACTTTTTTAGTCGGGATTAGTCAATTGCTTTTCTGGTATAGGTTTGAATGCTTTTTCAGGAGGGGGAGATCGCCCGCGATCCCAGATCGAATTTCGGCCGCACCAAAAAAGCTCCCGATTTGGGAGCTTTCGAAGGGGATATTGAGTTGTTTAAAGCTGGTTAGTCCCGCAGTGCCGTCTTACCTCAGGTTTCGACCCCTGATTGCCAGGGAAGAGTCTCGGCAGCGTCTGATAGTGTCCTGGCTATTACGCGAAGAATCGCACCCAGGCTTACTGCTCGTTCGCTTGTCTCCCGACCCTCAATATCGAAGATTACAGATCAAAAAACATATTGGCAGTCACCAACACCTCAGGACTTGCAATATCCTACCCTAAATCTCGGTAGAGCTTGTATCCCCACGATACAAAGCCCGATAAAACCTCAGTTCGACCAAAGGGTGTCCCCTACCCCTACGCCCCCGCTAAGGGCGGCATCAACCATAACTTTGGGGCTAGAGGAACAAAATCCAGCCAAGCTTGGCGGCTGTTTCTCCCCTCTCCCTCGGGAGAGGGACCGGGGGTGAGGGCAATGCAGAGCTATCGAACTCAGGTGATAAACCCTTGAGTGGATGAGGCGATCGCGGCCCCAGAGTGATTTACAGGCATTAGGTTTGCAAGTCCAGTAGGCCCTTATCTTTCAATTTGGGATGAAACCGCAGCGGCTCCTGCAAATTGCGTTCGGCTAGAATTGCCAGAATCTCAGCTTCGACGCGGCGGGCAACTTGCTTGAGCACTTTAGTGCGGGCGCGATCGTCGATCGCCGGATCGGCATAGCTAGCCAGTTCCTCCGCCGCCATCATCGGCTTCACATCAATCGGGTTATCCCACGCAGACGGCTTGCTGGCATTGCCAGCGGGGATGCGGCCGTTTTGCTCGATCCAAGCAGCACAAATCTGCTCTAGCGCGGTGCGACTGGGACGCTCGATGGTTTGGGCTTTCACCCAATGGCACAAATGGGGCTGACGGATGAGGTGCAGCTTGAGGCTGAGGGCTATATCGCGGGAATAGCCAATGTAATGCAGGGTGCGATCGCGATCGAAGATGGCGTAGACGCCGACTTTGCTGCGATAGCGATCGGGTAAGTAACCGCTGTCGTCGATATAGGGGACAAATTCCAAACTCTCGAGGGGCAAAATATCGATGGGGGTGGGCACGATCGCCTCTTGAATATGCTTCACAACAAAATGCGCGATCGACTCAAACGTCCCTTTTCAGGAGAAATATGAAGACATGTAATCCTGTTTAACGGTTCGTTACGGCCTGCGGGGCTGCGATGTAGAGCACCAGATCGCTGTGGTAGCGTATCACTGGCACGATTCATCCGCCCAATTTCTTAAAGGAGATATCCGTTGTTAGCATCCTCCTCTGACTTCTCCACTAAGACTCCAGTTCAGCTCGAAGATCCGCTGGACGGTTATGTTGCCGATATGCAATTGCACATGGCCCTGCAGGCCAGAAATTTAGTTCCCCGTCTCAATGCCGATGCTGTCGACAGCAATCGTCTGGGACTACTGCACGAAGTTCAGGCCGCCTCTGAAAAATCTGCTTCTCGACAGTGGTTCTAAGCCCTGAAAGATAGCCTGGAACTGCCTTCAGAACTGAGGGTCTGGCGAAGGTTCGAGATAGGTGGCGATCGCGATATTTTGCACGCAATTTAGTAGCACGTTATAAATCTCTTGTTTTAGAAGGCCGCGACTCTGAGGGGGTTGCGGCCTTCGGGTTTGAGACATTCGGAGTTGAGTTCCTCAACTCCGAAGTAGAGGGATTGGTATTTGGCGGGTTCTTAACAATCCTTTACTATTGAAACAGTCTCTATCCTCCTCAGTTAAGGATTGACTGACGATTGTCCCATCATCGAGCTCCGTCAAACCCTATGTTCGAGCGTCTTCCATTTGCCCTCAGCACGTTGCCCACGATCGCGGGCGCGATCCTGCTGGTGTGGGGGTTAATTGAGTACAATACCCCAACTCTCAACTTGATTGGATTTTCAGCGGGGATTCCGCTGTTGTTAGGGGGATTGGTGATGAAGGCAGTGGAGTTAAAGCCGGTACCGCTGATGTCCCCCGTGACGCCAGAGATCGAGCAAGCGCGATCGCAGCAGTCCACCGAGATTCAGCAGCAGATTATTACCGATATCACCAAGTACAACTACGGGGCAGATGCCCACCTCGACACTGCTTTGGAAGCATTAAAACTGAAAGGTCGCACGGATGCAGAGTTGCCGCGCATTCAGACCTATGGAGAGCAGTTGCGAGATGGAAAATATACGTTGGTGTTGCGGTTCGAGACTTCGCGACTGCCGTTTGAAAAGTGGGAAGAGAGTTACGAGAAAAAGATGAAGACTTTTTTTGGTCGCGATGTCGATGTAGAGCTGACCCAGCCCGGTAAAGATTTGGCTGAGATTGCCCTAATTGTGAAGTCCGACGTGCCAGAGACTGAGGCGGCAGCAAGTTAGCGCAAGCAAAACTTGACGATACATAAACTGGCTCTCGCTCCCCTCTCCCAAGGGAGAGAGGGGCCGGGGGTGAGGGCCAATCCCCCGCTGAGTGAGTAACCAGTGGCAGGCGATCGCCTAGTTGCCAAACAAATCGTCAATGGGCGTACCTGGCTCGACATCCTGGAATCGAGATCCCGTTTCGCGGGCCTCCCAAACTGCAGCAATTCTGGTGTAGGCAGAGTTGGGTAAGCCAATGTAGCCGACGGAGGAGGAAAGATCGGCTGCATTTTCGATGTAGAAGTCAATGAATGCCCGCACCTCTTGGCGATCGGCAGAGTCTTTGCTGACATAAATAAACAGTGGGCGAGCTAGAGGCTTGTAGATACCGTTCTCAACCGTTGTGGTGGAGGGGGTAACGCAGCCATCGCCGCCATCAACAGCCAATACGTTGAGAATATCTTCGTTCTCTTCAAAAAAGGCCAAGCCAAAGAAACCCAACCCGCCGGGACTGCCAGCCACGCCGGTCACAATGACATTGTCGTCTTCGCTAGGCGTGAAATCTGCCCGAATGTCGTCTTCATCCAAAATGGCTTCGTTGAAATAGTCGAAGGTGCCAGAATCGACGCCCGGAGCAAATAAAGCGAGCTCTTCGTTCGGGAAAGCCGGACGAATTTGACTCCAACGGGTAATCTCCCCCTCTGCATCTGCATTCCAGAGGGTGTTGAGTTCCTCAACCGTTACACATTGAGCCCAGTCGTTTTCCTTATTAACCACAACGGCCAATCCGTCAAAAGCAACGGGAATCTCGATAAATTCAACACCGCTTGCTGCGCAGGTCTCGATCTCGCTTTGCTTGATGGGGCGGGAGGCATTGGAAATATCGGTTTCGCCAACACAGAATTTCTTAAACCCGCCGCCACTGCCACTCGTGCCAACAGCCACCGAAACGCTCGGGTTTTCAGCAGAGAAGGTTTCAGATGCGGCAATCGAGATGGGGGCAACGGTACTGGAGCCATCAACGATGACCGTACCACTCAGCCTGTCTGACGTAAGGGTGGATGAAGGTTGCGAGGATTGGTTTGTACCTCCACAGGCAGTCATCAGTGCGGCTACAGTCGCTGCCAAACCTACTGGTAGCAATGTCCGTTTCATGGGCTTTTCTTCCTTCTCGCGCTTTGAGATCCTGAGAGGATCTGACGGTACACATAATGGAGCGGGATCTGGAAAGTTCCCACCTCCTACGTAGTAATACCGCTATTGAGCGCCCGTTGAGGTTAATGCTGGGTTAAGGGGTTACGGACAATTAGGACA